>JAFZZY010000012.1 GCA_017615545.1 Lachnospiraceae bacterium | reverse complement strand
CATCCAATATAGCAGGATAGCCGAAATAGGGCGCACTGCAGATCATCCGAAGGAGCAGAACGCATCCAATATAGGTGGATAGCCGAAATAGGATGCATTACAAATCATCCGAAGGAGCAGACTGCATCCAATATAGCAGGATAGCCGAAATAGGATGCAATGCGGATCTTTTGAAGGAGCGGAATGCATCCAATATAGCAGGATAGCCGAAATAGGATGCACTGCAGATCTTTTGAAGGAGCGGAATGCATCCAATGTAGTAGGATAGCCGAAATAGGATGCACTGCAGATCTTCCGAAGGAGCAGACTGCATCCAATGTAGCAGGATAGCCGAAATAGGATGCACTGCAGATCTTCCGAAGGAGCGGAATGCATCCAATGTAGCAGGATAGCCGAAATAGGATGCATTACAAATCTTCTGAAGGAGCAGACTGCATCCAATGTGCGGAAAAACCGAAATAGGAAATATTTAAATTTCCCGCTTGACATATGAAAATGAGGTTGTATAATTGTATACAATCATACAATGATACAATCCAAGCATCCTTGTGTGAGGTTAGAGAGTATTTCTGGAGGCAAACGGAATGAGTGATACGAAGACGATCAATTTGAGCCCTAAGACGAACCTGCTGGAGCAGGACCTTTATGATTATGAATTGCATGATGTAGATCAACCGGAGTTGTTCCGCGAGATCTTTTCTTACGGTGAGGTACCGAAGGTTTCCTATAACTACCGCCATGTGCCTATGGCGATGCCGGAGGAGATCTTCATCACCGATACATCGTTCCGCGACGGCCAGCAGTCCCGCGAGCCGTACACGACGAAGCAGATGGTCGACTTATATAAGATGTTGAACCGTCTCGGCGGCCCGAAGGGCATCATCCGCCAGACCGAGTTCTTCGTATACTCGAAAAAGGACCGCGAAGCGCTGCAGCAGTGCATGGACCTCGGCTATAAATTTCCCGAGATCACGACGTGGATCCGCGCGACGAAGAGCGATTTCGACCTGGTAAAGGATCTCGGAGTGAAGGAGACCGGTATCCTGGTCAGCTGCTCCGACTATCATATCTTCGAGAAGATGGGCCTGAACCGTGCCCAGGCGATGGATAAATATCTCGGCATCGTTTCGGATGCGATCGAGGCTGGCCTGCGCCCGCGTTGCCACTTTGAAGACATTACCCGTGCAGACTTCTACGGTTTTGTAGTTCCGTTCGCGACAGCCCTGATGAAGCTGTCCCGCCAGAGCGGCATTCCGGTGAAGATCCGCGCGTGCGACACCATGGGCTACGGCGTGTCCTACCCCGGTGTTTCATTGCCCAGAAGCGTTCCGGGCATCATCTACGGCCTGCAGCACTACGCAGGCGTGCCCAGCGAAATGCTCGAGTGGCACGGCCACAACGATTTTTATAAGGGTGTGATCAATGCCTCCACCGCGTGGCTTTATGGCGCGGGCGCGGTAAACTGCTCCATGCTCGGTATCGGCGAGCGTACGGGCAATGTTCCGCTCGAGGCGATGGTATTCGAATATGCTTCCCTGCGCGGAACCCTCGACGGAATGGACCCCACGGTCATCACGGAGATCGCGCGCTACATGGAGCGGGAGACCGGCTACGAGATCCCGCCGATGACACCGTTTGTCGGAAAGAATTTCAACGTTACACGCGCCGGCATCCACGCCGACGGTTTGCTTAAGAACCCGGAGATCTACAACATCTTCGATACAGAGAAGATCCTGAACCGTCCGCCGCTCGTTGCAGTGTCCAACACCTCGGGCCTGGCCGGCATTGCCTGCTGGTACAACCAGTACTACGGCCTCAAGGGCGACGCGCAGATCGACAAGAAGCTACCGGGCGTCATGAGCATCAAAAAAGAGATCGACGAGGAGTTCGAGAACGGACGTATCACGGTCATCAGTGAGAACGAGATGATCCGCTTTGCGCAGAAGTATCTGGACGATGTTCTGCCGCAGGCGTTTGACATCGACTGATCACCCGCGGAGAAAGTTGAGGGAAACCGTTATGATGGATGGAGATTCTTTGCGCATCCGCGTGTTTAACAGTTTGGAAAATTCAATAATCAACGGTGAAGTCCTGCCGGGCGAAGCGCTGAACGAGATCAAACTTTCGAAGGAACTCGGCGTGTCCAGGACCCCGATCCGCGAGGCGCTCAGACAGCTGGAGCTGGAGGGCCTGGTGGAAAATGTCCCGAATAAAGGTTGCGTGGTCATCGGCATCTCGGAGAAAGATATCGAGGACATCTACGCCATCCGCGTGCGGATGGAAGGCCTGGCGGCGCGCTGGAGCGCTCTGCACATCACCGAAGAGGATAAAAACCGTTTGAACGAGATCCTGGATCTGCAGGAGTTCTACCTGCAGAAGGAGGATTATGACCGTATCTGGAAGCTGGATACGGAGTTTCACAGTATCATCTATAAGGCGGCCGACTCGCGTCCGCTGCAGAACATGCTGACCAGTTTCCATAACTATGTGCGTCGCGCCCGTGGCTTCTCGATGAAGGCGGAGGGACGTTCCGTAAAGACGGTGGCGGAGCACCGCGAGATCGTGGCTGCCATCTGCGCCGGGAACCCCGACGAAGCGGAAGAGGCGATGAAGCGCCACATTTTGCAGGCACTGGATAACCTGAAAAACAACCTGAAGAAAAGCGGAAAAAGCTCCGTATGAGTACTGAACAATGATAGTGATATGGTATTTAGCCCTGGTCGCGCTTTTGTTTTTCGGGGCACACATTTGTAAGCGAGGCACGTGGAATGAGGAGAACATGTCCTTCGCGCAGACGAAGAATTTCCTGGGTTTCTGCGCGGTCATCATCGTGTTTCACCACATTTCGCAGGACACCTGCGCATCTTGGCTGAACCCGAGATACATTCGCCACGGACTGGACATCTTCGTGACCGCCGGCTACCCGATGGTCGCGATGTTCCTGTTCTGCTCCGGCTTCGGCCTGTATAAGAGTGCGAAGGCGAAACCCGATTTTTTCAAGCGTTTTCTGCCAGCGCACCTGATCCCGATCCTGATCCCGACGGTTCTGACGACGGCGGTCTACATCGGTTTTCGCATTTGGCGCGGCGTTTCGCTGGCGTATGATTTCCCGTTTGCGGTCAATGGCCATTCGACGTATCATCCGTACATTTGGTTCGTTCCCTGCATCATCCTTCTGTACATTTTGTTCTACATCGGCTTCGGCCTTTTTAAGAAAGATAAGATCGGTATTGCTGTCGTTGCCGTCGGCACCGCTTTATACATCCTGTTTTGCATCGTGTTCGGTTACGGGACCTGGTGGTTCAATACGGCGCATATGTTTTTGGTCGGCATCCTCGCCGCGAAGTACGAGGATCGTCTGCTCGCCAAATCGAAGAAACACTACGTGCGCCGTCTGGTCATCACGCTGATCCTGTTCCCGATCCTTTGGTTTTTGGGCAATAACGCCGGCGGGATCTATCTGTCGGTATTCCACCATCCGTACGACGATGTTTACGGATACCGTTGCGAACTGGTGTCCTGCATTTTCCAGATCCTCTACACATTCGTCTTTGTGTCGATGTACTATCTGCTCAGCCTGAAGATCAAACTCGGAAACCGCGCGCTTTCGTTCTTCGGAAAATTCACCCTGGAACTCTACCTCGTGCACGGTATCTTCATCCACATGTTTGGTTTCTTTATGATAAAAGAAGGCATCAAACCTGTGTACTATATCGAGAACGTGACACTGTTTACACTGGTCGTGTTCGCATTGGCCATCCCGATCGCCTGGGGCTTGAGCCTGCTGGATAAGAAGGTCGGGAAAATGCTTCGTAAGAAGCCTGAAAAGAAAGCGGAACTATGAAGAAACGCAATATCGTATTTGAAATCGCCTATGAGGGCACGCGCTATAGCGGGTGGCAGAAGCAGGGCAACACGGGGCGGACCGTTTCGGGACGCATCGAGGAGGCGCTGCGGCAGCTGTACGGGCAGGCGGGGGATACCGCGCCCGACGCGTTCGAACTCGCGGGCGCCGGCCGGACGGATGCAGGCGTGCATGCCCTGGGTCAGGTGGCCAATGTGCACCTGAGTTGCGACGATGCTCCCGAGCGGATCCGCGAAAAACTGAACGGCATCCTGCCGACCGATATCCGCATCCAGCGTTGCTACGAGGCGGAGGACCGCTTCCATGCACGGCTGAAGGCGACCGGGAAGATCTACGAATATGTGATCGTGACCGGACCGGTGGAGGACCTGTGGCTTCGAAACCGCGCCCTGCAGATGAAGGACGAACCGGACATCGAAGCGATGCGCGCCGCAGCGAACCTGCTCGTCGGCGAGCATGATTATCTGGGATTTTCCTCCCTGAAAGCTTCGAAGAAATCGACCGTGCGCCGTGTGGACTCGATCGAGATCTGGGCAGAAGAGCGACCGGTCGGCGGAAAGGTCATCCGCCTGATATTTACCGGGAACGGCTTCCTCTACCACATGGTGAGGATCCTGACCGGAACGTTGCTGGAGGTCGGCATGCATGAGCGTACCGTAACCGACGCAGCCCGCGCGCTCCAGACACTGGACCGCGCCGACGCCGGACCCGCAGCACCCGCCATGGGCCTGTACTTGGTGAAAGTGATATATTAATATAAACCGCCGGATACCGATCGGTATCCGGCGGATTTTTTAGGTTTATCATTTGGTGAACAAGGGTTACATGTCCATCTTTTTCAGTATGATATCCAGCATTTCCCGAGGAGTAACGATAAAAGGCTTGCTAGGAAAATGCTTAATGTTTCCGGTGACCAGGCATGCATCCGTCTCTTTGCGTTTTTCCATTACCACTTCATAGAAAACCAGGTCTTTTGGATCCGGCAGATCGATCTCGATATGCTCAGCATCAACAAAGACGGAAACTTCACGGATGGAATTAATGATGTCCGTTACTATATCGGGCGTAAGATGGAATTTGGGCCGAAGCAGGACTTCCCTATATTCTGTCAGGATCGCTTCATTCAGAACCGGTATGATGGGACCGTCGAGTGCCAATTCCAAGATGCTTCCGGGAGTCGATTCCCATTTTAGCATGGCAGAAACGAGAACATTTGTGTCGATTACGGCGTAAAATCTCATCCAATCATCTCCTTGCAGCAGCGATTTCAGCGTTGATCTCATCCAGGGTCATTTCGGAAATGCCATTTTCTTCGGCGATCCTGGCAGCTCGTTTGAGCGCAGAGATCCCCGGGTTTTCGGGGCGCTTCTCGAGTTTCATGCTGAAGGGGATGCCTTCCTCCATATTCAGGCGGTCAATGCAGATGCGGAGATATGTGATCAGGTCAATGCCGAGCTGCTCACAAATACGACTTGCCTTAATACGCTTTGTCTCGTCCTCACGAAATTGGATCAAAGTATTAGCCATAATGATACCTCCTTTGTATTTGCTAACTGTATTATAGCATGAATAATCGAAGAATGCAAGCAGTTGTCTGCAAATGTTTACAAATGAATTGAAAAAAGATTAAGCCTGCCATTGCCTTCTTATTGTATCTCCGAGTTTTTTAAACATGAGAATAAAAACCTCTTGACAAATGTCAGGATCTATGCCATACTATGATTGTTTATCGCATTAAAGCGTTAAAATTTAACGCATTGATGTGAAAAAGTGGGTTAGAAAGAGTGGCCGGCATCGTGGACCGGCCGAATGGGAGGCACCTATGTTTGTTAAGATTTTGCTCCTTATCGTGTTTTTCGCGAGCATGATCCTGATCGGATTCATTTCCCGAAAGCACGCGAAAAATGTCAATGATTTCGTCCTGGGCGGACGCAGTGTGGGCCCGTGGCTTTCCGCGTTTGCATATGGAACGTCGTATTTCTCCGCCGTTGTGTTCGTCGGTTACGCCGGACAGTTCGGTTGGAAGTATGGTATCGCATCGACCTGGATCGGTATCGGTAACGCAGTGATCGGTAGTTTGATGGCCTGGGCTATCCTGGGACGTCGTACCCGTGTCATGACGCAGGCCCTGTCCGCGAAGACCATGCCCGATTTCTTCGGAAAGCGTTTCGACAGCGACGCCCTTAAGATCGCGGCTTCGGCTATCGCATTCGTATTCCTCATTCCCTACACGGCATCCGTTTACAACGGTCTGTCCCGTCTGTTCGGAATGGCATTTGATATCCCGTACATCTGGTGTGTTATCGCCATGGCGGTCCTGACCGCGGTGTACGTTTTGCTCGGCGGCTATATGGCGACCGCGCTCAATGACTTCGTTCAGGGACTTATCATGATCGGCGGTATCATCGCGATCATCGCAGCAGTTCTGAACGGCCAGGGTGGTTTCAGCCAGGCGCTGATCAAACTGTCAGAGGTAAAGCCTGCGGAAGGCGAGACACTCGCAGTCGCACAGACCGGTGTATTCGACTCCTTCTTCGGACCCGACCCGCTGAACCTGCTGGGCGTTGTCATCCTGACTTCCCTCGGTACCTGGGGTCTGCCGCAGATGGTACAGAAGTTCTACGCCATCAAGAGCGAGAAGGCCATCAAGACCGGTATGATCGTATCCACCTTCTTTGCGGTAGTTATCGCAGGCGGTTGCTACTTCCTGGGCGGTTTTGCGCGTCTCTTTGACGGTGAGGCTATTTACAAAGTTGCTGCTGATGGAAGCAAATCGGTTGCTTTTGATGCCATCATCCCGTCCATGCTTTCCTCCTTACCGGATATCCTGATCGGTATCGTGATCGTGCTGGTGCTTTCCGCATCTATGTCGACTTTGTCATCGCTGGTTCTGACATCCAGTTCCACATTGACCCTCGACTTCATCAACGGTACCATTGTTAAGAAGATGAGCGAGCGCAAGCAGCTCCTTTGCATCCGTATTTTCGTCGTATTCTTTATCGTGATCAGCGTTGTGATCGCGGCAGATCCGCCGACATTCATTGCCCAGCTCATGGGTATTTCGTGGGGCGCACTTGCAGGCGCATTCCTCGCACCGTTCGTATACGGCCTGTACTGGAAGGGCACGACGCAGCTCTCCGTTTGGGCATCGTTCGCATTCGGCGTCGGCATCACCGTGGCCAATATGTTCTTTAAGTTCATCGCTTCTCCGATCAATGCAGGTGCCATCGCTATGGTAGGCGGCCTGATCATCGTTCCGATCGTCAGCAAGATCACACCGAAGATGAATAAGGAGCACACGGATAAGATGTTCCAGTGCTACGAAGAAAAAGTCGAGGTTACCAGAAGAACCGCGATCGAAGATAAATAGATTAATATCTTATTGTGATAAAAGCCGCCTCAATTGCAAGATTGAGGCGGCTTTAAAAAATTTTGACAGGGAAAAATATTGACAGGGGAAAATAAACATGGTACAATTGAGATACGAAACAAAAATGCGTGCAATATTAAAATCAAATCAGGAGGTAATTAACATGAGAAAGAAAATTCTTTTTCCCATAGTACTTTTGATGGCACTTTTGACTGT
This sequence comes from Lachnospiraceae bacterium, assembly GCA_017615545.1. Classification (GTDB taxonomy): domain Bacteria; phylum Bacillota; class Clostridia; order Lachnospirales; family Lachnospiraceae; genus UBA1201. The sequence goes on along the minus strand of JAFZZY010000012.1, from coordinate 27,256 downwards.
ACAAGGGATTAGTATCGTAGCTTCACAAATGGCCATACCTAACTACTACTATTATGCCAAGTATGAGACAGCCTTTTATCCGTCCGGTGCGGATCCTATTCAAGTTCGCTTTAAGAACGGAATAGACATTAACAAAAAGACTGCGGGTGCAGAAACATGGACTTCGAGTCCGACTCCGTGGGTGAGTGTAACGGCTACATTTTATTGGGTTGATTTTAGTACAGAAACATTCGGCTCAAATTACCAGTACGCTTCGGGCAACGGCGCAAGAGAAGTGTATGGTGATACTTTGACCGGAGCCCGCCAGTTTTATTACAAAGTCGTTTCATCACATGTGGCTACTTATGGCGGGGCACCTATTCCATATCCGGATTTGACCACAGATATTTCCCCGTATCTTCCTTGAGTGCACTTACCTGATGGGTATAAATAGAAACGGAGGAGTGAAAATTGAAAAAGAGACAACTGACGTTATTGTTTTTATTTTTTGTTTTGTTGATTACCGCATGCCGCGGGACCTCTTCAGAACAGCCTTCCGAGCCCGAGAATGACACCGATTTTTCGAATTCGGATATAACGAACAATGATGACACGCCGCATATCGTATGGGCTAATCAGGTGTATGATCAAGCATTTAAAAAAGAAACACAAGATCGCATACAATCTTTTCTGCTTGAAAAGGGGATCAACTGTACCATTGTTTTTTTGCGTATGGATCGTATGGGGAAAGAGTATGATGCGTGGCTGCAGAAACAGAAAGAAGGGACTGTTCCGGATATTATCCCTAGCGGCGCTTGGGAACGTGGCTTTCTTGATTCCGCAGAGTTTGCAAAAAGAGAACTACTCCCCCTGACGGGATACTTTGAAACGGATGTCGGAAAACAATTGCTGAATGCATTTGCTGAAGTTGAATGGGAGAGGATCAGGATCGATGGCGATATATATTTCATTCCTCGAAGGACGAATGAGAGATACGGTGATGCTTCCGCGTTATCTCTGAATGTAAACGATCTCTATAAAGATGCGTTTGAAGCTTCTTTTGATGGTTCGTACCAATCGCTGCATGACATTTGCAAAAGTATACCGGACTCTCATCCGATTCTGACAACCACGAGAATGGCAACTATGAAGCAGTTTTTGGGTGTTGAGGATGTTTTTCTCGCTACCTTTGACATCAATGAACGGAAGTTTGTCGATCTGACGCAGAAACCGAATTTCAAAGAAGTTATGCAACTGGTGTATTCGGATTACCGGGCAGGATTATTGATCGACATTAATTCTTCGGAGGAAGTGTCCGCAGATGCTTTTGCGTATATTGCCCACGGCACGGATCAACCGGTGGATGGCTTTACTCAGTTTGTTTTGTCAGAGGAGTTGTTCAGTTATAACGGTGGAACTTACGGGGTTTCGGCTTTTTCACAGAATAAGGATTTGGCATTTCGGGTGTTAAGTCTTTGTTATTCGGATCCGGAGATCGCTTCTTTGATCAGCTGGGGTGATGAAGATGCTGATGCTGATGGCTGGAAAGAGAAAACTTCCTATTTGAACAGCTGTTCTCCGAGCTGTGTGACCGGATTCCGGCCGGACATTACCCCGAAGGAATATGATATCATGAGGGATTATTACGACAGGTTGGTAGAAATGTATAGATCTGTGCATTTAGCTCCTCGCGGGGTACTTGAAGGGATCAACCCGAATTTTCCGAACCTGTTAGACGATTTCTTTAACACCTCCGGAAAGTACGATGAAGTTTTTCGCAAATATAATGAGCAGTTTGAAGCGTGGATCAGAAATAAAAACTGAAAAACATGTTATTCGGGAGGCGTTAGATGAGAAATAGAAGTATTGCCTTGCTCTTGATCTCAACTCTGTTTTTAGGCTCCTGCAAAAATACCGGGGAACAAGCCCCCTCCATACAGTTCACCGATGAAGCGAATATCCGCACTTCGGTTTCTGCTGAGCCCTCTTTGACGATGAATATTGACACCTATGATCCGGATCCGGATTTTGTATGTTCACTCTTTCTTGGGGATAGTTTTATTACTGAAAAGTATATGTTATACCATGACCATCAGGGAAGTTTACATTTCTTTATTGCAGCAGATGGAAGTGAACGGGTCTATTGTTTTTCCCCGGGGTGTGAACACGAAAGTGCAAAAAGCGATACTAGCGGACAGATCGTTGATCCGGGATGCATATCCTATAATATATCAGGGGCTCCGGTGATGATCCGGGGAGACCGTTTATATTTCTACAATAATATGGGGATATATCGATCGGATCTGCAGGGGGAAAACCGAAAGTTGATCGGAACAGTTCCGCCACAGTTTATGTTTGGAGAAATCTTTTTCTCAAAAGATGCCTTTTTTTCAGCGTATTCGACTCAGTACGATGCTATAGAAGTTCCGCTTGAAAATGGGGAGAGCACGTGGGTCGTAGGTGAGGCAAAGGAAACATTTTCTGCGGGACTGGTTCGAATGGATCTGGCCGACGGGAAACATACGGAAGTGTTTACAAGTGAGAATTACACTTCTCGGATTTTCAAGTATGATATTCGAGGGGATCACCTGTATTTCGCATATGCCCATAATGACCTCCCTTATATGGGACCGGACGGAGAATTGACCGGAACTGTACCGGAGGAGTATGCAGAGTTATCTGCCGAACAGTATCAGGAGGAACAGCAAAGGCATCTCTTGGTCGATATTTATGACTATGAAATATCAACCGGAAAGCTGAATGTAATACTAAAGGATGAGCAATACGTGTCCGTGCAGTTCTGTAATGGTTTCTTTGCATTGAGCGCAACCGGAGGGGGAGTCCGACTTTTTAGATACAATGGAGAGGCGCTTAGAGAAATAAAAGCTCCGTTGGTGTCTGCAGGTGTTCGTACGGATGATCATCTGCTCGTATATAACTCAGAAACAACAAATGAATATTTGCTGATCGACGAAAACACCGGAGATGTTCTGAAGAGAACCGTTGTTCCGCGAGAGAAGATCATGCCTATGATTATGATTGGAGACAGCTGTTACGGATTTGTTGATTTAGGAGCCTCGTGGGGGATCAGTTATTGCCACATTCCAACAAAAGACTTTTGGGAAGGGGATACCACAAATTGCGTACCATTTCATGCTCCATGATTCCTCTAAGCCCGCCGTAACGGCGGGCTTTTTGCTTGCGTGTTCTGCCTGCTTTTGCTATAATGAAGGCGATGTCAAATGGTTACTTAGAGGGAGTTTGCAATGGTTTGGCTGGAAAATGAAGTGGCTGAATACATGAAGCGGCAGCAGATGCTCTCGCGCTTCCGGCGGGTCTATGTGGGCCTGTCCGGCGGGGCGGACTCGGTCTGCCTGCTTTTGGTGCTTAAAACCCTCTCTGCGGCGGAGCATTTCGAAGTGCGCGCCATCCATGTGCATCATCACATCCGGGGCGCGGAGGCGGACCGGGATATGACATTTTGTGAAGCGTTGTGTGAAAAAATGAGTATTCCGCTGAAGGTCGTTCATGTGAACGTTCCGGAGCTGGCGCGCGAGAATAAGGAGAGCGAGGAGCTCGCAGCGCGCCGGGCGCGCTATGCGGCGTTTGCGCAGGTGATCGCTCAGGAGGTTTCCGGGCAGACAAACACGGATGAGGCCGGGGGCACACCCGACGTTGCCGTCGCCGTCGCCCATCATCGGGATGATGAGGACGAGACCATGCTTCTGAATATGCTTCGGGGCAGCGGCCTTTCGGGCCTGTGCGGAATGAAACCGGTGCGGTGCATGGAGACCGAGACGGGGGATCTGTGGGTCATTCGCCCGCTGCTGTGCGTAAGCCGTGCGCAGATCGAGACCTACCTGCAGGACTGCGGGCAGGCCTATGTAAACGACTCGACCAATGCATTGACCGATTACACGAGAAATAAGATCCGCCACCGGGTGTTGCCGGCGATGTCGGAGGCCCGCGGCGAGGAGCCGGAGAGCCTGTCCCGGACGCTGAAAAGACTGCGCGGGCAGCTGGCGCAGATCGAAGAATATATGCTGCAGGAGGCGACGCGCTTCGCGGACACCCACGCCGTGTGGGAAAACGGAAGCATCAGCGTTCCTGTAGGGGAGCTGAAAGAGCAGCCCGAGGCGCTGCAGGCCTATGTGGTGCGGGAGTGCATCGGCCGCGTGAGGGCCGGCGACCTGACGAACATCGAGGCGGTACATATCGAGGATGTGTGCGGGCTCCTGAACGGACAGTCGGGGCGGCAGATTGTGCTGCCGCAGGGGCTTAAGGCCCGGCGCAGCTTCGACCGGCTCGTGATCGGACCGGAGGGCGAGACGGGCGCCGCAGGCGGAGAACTTTCGATCCGCGTTTTCGACGGCGGACTGGATTTCTATAAGGAACACGAAGAAAAAATCAGGCGTTCGGTCTATACGAAATGGCTGGATTATGATAAAATGGTTACGTCGTTTTGTTTGCGTACCCGGAGGAGCGGCGATCGGATGGTGATCGGGGCCGGCGGGGAGCAGAAGAAACTGACGCGGATATTGATGGAAGCGAAGATCGACGCAGGACTGCGCGATCGGTGGCCCGTGGTCGCGGACGGCGACCGGATCGTCTGGGTCTGCGGCTATCGGATCGATGAAGAGTATAAGATCACGGAGACAACACGCCGCGTGGCGGAAGTAACATTGCCCGCGGAAACGGCAGAGTGGCTGAAGGAGCAGTTATGAAAGAGAATATTTCAGTTATGATCCCTGAGGAGGATGTGGAGAAACGTGTGAAGGAGATCGCCGCGCAGATCAATGCGGACTACGCCGGGGAGCCGGTGCACCTGATCTGCATTCTGATGGGCAGCGTGATGTTTATGACGGAGCTGGCGAAGCATCTGACCATGCCGGTGACGTTTGACTTTATGTGCGTGTCGAGCTATGGCGGCGGCACCGTTTCGAGTGGCACCGTGCGCATCGCGAAGGACCTGGCGCACCCGATCGAGGGACGCAACGTCATCGTGGTGGAGGACATCATCGACTCCGGCCGGACGCTTTCTTATCTTTTGAAGTTTTTGAGCGCGCGCAACCCGAAGAGCCTTCGGCTTTGCACGCTTCTCGACAAACCGGACCGACGCGTGGTGCACGATGTGAATGTGGACTACACCGGTTTTGTCATCCCCGACGCTTTCGTCGTGGGCTACGGTCTGGACTACGACCAGAAATACAGAAACCTTCCCTACGTCGGTGTAGTGGAATTTACGGAGGAGTAATTTGATACAGAGAGGCAATACAGGCTATAAGATCTACCTGTTTATCATTTTTGTTTTTGTAGGCATCCTGATCTGGTACTCGTACAGTCAGAACCGGCCGGTCGAATGGAATTACACATCCCTGACCGAGGCGGTAAAAACGGAGCCGGAGAGCATTTCCGGCGTCACGATCAGCCAGAACCCGGAGATCCCGACCGGTAAGGTCTACTTCCGGTCCACGCACTCGTCGGATAAGATCGTGGTCAATGTCTCCGACGTCAACGAGACGGTGCGGATGCTGGAAGCAGCCGGCATCACGGTCACCCTGGGCGATGTGGAGCGCGAAAGTTACTTCATGACGACGCTCCTGCCGGTGCTTTTGATCATCTTTGCTTTGTACCTGCTGCTGGTTTTCTTCAACCATTCCATGGCAGCGGCATCGGGCGGCGGACGCAACATGTCGGATTTCGGCAAGAGCCGCGCGCAGATGATCATCCCCGGAAAGAATTCGGTCACATTTGCCGATGTGGCAGGCTTGAGAGAAGAAAAGGAAGATCTGGAGGAGATCGTCGATTTCCTGAAAGATCCGAAGAAATATCTGGCGCTGGGCGCGCGCATCCCGAAGGGCGTACTGCTCGTGGGTGCACCCGGTACCGGTAAGACACTCCTCGCAAAGGCGGTTGCCGGCGAGGCCAATACACCGTTTTTCTCGATCTCCGGTTCGGATTTCGTGGAAATGTTCGTCGGTGTCGGCGCATCCCGTGTGCGCGACCTGTTTGCGCAGGCGAAGGTGCATGCGCCCTGTATCGTCTTCATCGATGAGATCGATGCGGTCGGACGTCGGCGCGGTACCGGTATGGGCGGCGGCCACGACGAGCGCGAGCAGACGCTGAACCAGTTGCTCGTCGAGATGGATGGTTTTACGATCAATGAAGGTATTATCGTCATGGCGGCGACGAACCGCCTGGACATCCTGGATCCGGCGCTTCTGCGTCCCGGCCGTTTCGACCGGAACATCGCGGTTTCCAAGCCGGATGTGCGTGGACGTGAGGAGATCCTGAAAGTCCACGCGAAGAATAAGCCTCTGGCGGACGATGTCGACCTGACCGAGCTCTCCCGCAGCACCATCGGTTATACCGGTGCAGACCTGGAGAACCTTATGAACGAGTCGGCGATCTCTGCTGCAAAAGACGGACGTAAGTTCATTACAAAGGAAGATATCGAGAAGTCTTACATCAAGATGTCGGTCGGGACCGAGAAGAAATCCCGGATCGTGGCAGAGACAGAGAAGAAGATCACGGCATATCACGAGGCAGGACATGCGATCCTGTTGCACCTGCTTCCGAATGTAGGACCGGTGCACACGGTATCCATCATCCCTACCGGAGCGGGAGCCGCCGGTTACACCATGCCTCTTCCGGAGAAGGAAGACCTGATGTTCCATTCCAAATCGAAGCTTTTGAACGACATTTGCGCCGACATGGGCGGACGGATCGCAGAGGACATTATCTTCGGTGATGTTACGACCGGTGCCACCCACGATATCAAACACGCGACGGCTATAGCCCGCCGCATGGTGACGGAGTTCGGTATGTCCGAGGCCGTCGGCGTCCTGCATTTCAGCGAGGACGATGAGGTCGTTGTTGGACGCGATCTGGGCCATGTCCGCACTTACAGTGAGGATACCGCCCGCAAGATCGATGAGGAAGTAAAGAGAATCGTTGACGAATGCTACGCGAAAGCGTATGATTTGATAAAGAAGCACGAGAACGTGCTGCACAGCTGCGCGAACCTGCTTCTGGAAAAAGAAAAGATCATGGCGCCGGAGTTTGAGGCTTTATTCGTATCGGAATCCTGAAAAATGGGAGAAATCCATACGAAAATAGTAAAATACAGTACAACTTGCACAAAAAATCAGTAGATAATTCTTGAAAGTTTGTGCACACTTTTCTTGAGAACTGTGTTATACTATATAGCGTAAACCCCCCCAATACATTATTTGGTTTTCGCATGCGAAAGCATGCGCAGACGATCTAATGCGAACCCGGCCCAACCCGCCGGGTTTTTTTGTTGCATATCAGCGCAGCTGATATGCAACTGGAGAAGTTTGGTTTTTCATCCGAAGCCGTAGGCTACGGACGAAAAATAAACTTCGACCCGATCATTATTACTGTTAGTGAGGATAACATCACATGCCTGGATCCCTTTTGCCGCGCAGCCGCGAGAGCATGCACGCGGACGAGACGGCGCAGTTTCGGTCGCCGTACCAGCCAAACGCCGGAGATGACGTGACGCTCAGACTCCGCATTGGCCGCGAGGACACCCCCGATGTCCGACTTATCATGGACGGCCGCGAGGATGTGCCAATGAAACGCGTGGGGGAGGATTCGCACTTTGCGTACTACGAAGCGCAGACGGGCAGGCTGACAGACGCGCCGCTTTCCTATCATTTCCGCGCGGACTACGCGGACGGCACGCTGTTTTTCAACAAACTCGGCGTTTGTGATGTTGTGAATACCGATTACGATTTCCAGATCATTCCCGGCTTCTATGTGCCCGAATGGGCGCAGGGCGCGGTCATTTACCAGATCTTCGTCGATCGCTTTTGCAACGGCGATCCGGCCAATGACGTGCAGACGGGAGAGTATGCTTACATCGGCGGGCAGGTCAGCCATGCGGACGCATGGGACGCGCTGCCGGGCCGCTTTGACGTGCGCCGTTTCTACGGCGGCGATCTGCAGGGTGTCCGCCAAAAGCTGGACTATCTGCAGGACCTGGGCGTGGAGGTCATCTACCTGAACCCCATCTTCGTTTCGCCGTCGAACCACAAATACGACGCGCAGGACTATGACCATATCGATCCGCATCTGGCGGTCATCCCCTTCGACGAGGGCGATGTGCTGCCGGAGGGCAGTTACGACAACCACGAGGCGACGCGGTACATCAACCGCACGACGCGTAAAGAGAACCTCGAGGCCAGCGACGCGTATTTCGCGGAATTGGTACGTGAGATCCATGCGCGTGGCATGAAGATCATCCTCGACGGCGTGTTCAATCACTGCGGCTCCTTCAACCGTTACATGGATGCGGAGTTCTTATACAGCGACCGTCCGGGGTACGAGCCGGGCGCGTTCATCACGGGCAATAGCCCCTATCACTCGTATTTTTCGTTTGACGAGGACTCGTACTGGCCGTGCAATCGTGAGTACAACGGCTGGTGGGGCCACCGGACGCTGCCGAAACTTAACTACGAGGCATCGCCCGAACTCGAAGCGGAGATGCTCCGCATTGGACGCAAATGGGTTTCCGAGCCCTACTGCGCGGACGGCTGGCGGCTGGACGTCGCGGCGGACCTGGGGCACTCCGACGAATACAACCATGCGTTCTGGCGGAAGTTCCGCGAGAACGTGCGCGAGGCAGCGCCGCAGACGCTGATTCTGGCGGAACACTACGGCGATCCCGCTTCCCATCTTTCGGGCGGCGAATGGGATACCGTGATGAATTACGATGCGTTTATGGATCCGGTCACCTATTTTCTGACCGGACTGGATAAACATTCGGATAGCTATGACGGCGGACGGCTGGGGAACGGAGACTGGTTCTTCCGTAACATTACCCACCACATGAGCCGCATGCCCGGACCGTCGCTTTTGGCGGCAATGAACGAGATCTCGAACCACGACCATTCACGTTTCATGACGCGCACGAACCACACGGTCGGCCGGCTTTCTTCCCGCGGAAGCGAGGCAGCGGAGCGCGGTATCAACCGGGCGGTCTTCCGCCTGGGCGTGGTGATGCAGATGACGTGGCCGGGCGCCCCGACCGTGTACTACGGCGACGAGGCCGGCCAGGTAGGCTGGACGGATCCCGACAGCCGGCGCACCTATCCGTGGGGACACGAGGACCTCGAGATGATCGAGTTCCATCACTATATCATCAATATTCATAAGCGGACGCAGTGTCTGCGGACCGGTTCGCTGATCCTGCTCACGTCCCAGCCGGGCGTGATCTCTTACGGACGTTTCGACGAGAACGGCTACGCCGTGGTCGTGGTCAATGTCAGCGAGAGCGAGCAGAAGCTGTATGTACCTGTGTGGCGCGTGGGCGCACCGGAAAACGATCCGGAGGCCATTTGCCGCGTTATGCTGACCGGAACTTCCGGTTATAATGTGGGCCGCGTGCAATACGAAACGCGCGACGGCTATATCGTGGCGGATCTTCCGCCGACCTCCTGCGCGGTATTTACCGGGACGCGTCGGTGACCCGCGAAGGGATGCAAATGAGAAAATGAGGTAACCATGAAAGCACAAAAGATAGCATTGGGTGTTATGGGCGCGATCGCGCTTGTGCTTTTGACTGTCGTGTTGTCGACCGTCGGAAGTTTGTCTTCCATCGCGGATCAGCGCGCGACCAATGAAGCCAAGATCGCCGAGATCGAGCAGGAGAAGGCTGCCTGCGAGTCTGCCTGGGATTCTTTGAATGAACAGTTGAAGAAGAAACAGGAAGAGTCGCTGTCGTACGCCGCGCTTGAGCGCGCGGAGGGCCGCGTGCAGGAGAGTGTCGAAGCATTGGCCGCCCAGATCGCACAGTTAAAACAACAGATCGCCGAGCAGTCGGCTGCGATCGCGCACGATGAAGAGATCGTGGCGTACCTGAAGCAGCTGGCCGCAGAGTCGTCTGTTTTACCGGAAGAGTTCGAGTCTCTTTCCCAAAACGAGATCGAGGAGGGAAGAGAATGACCGAGAGACAAAAAGCGTTGCGTATCAAGCAACTGAAGGAAAAACGCCGCAGGGCGTGGCGGCGCATGGCGATCGGCCTGCGCTTGCTGCTGGGGACCATCATCCTGCTGCTCGTGGCCTGGCTTTTGGTCGGGGTGACGAAGCGAGTGCGGATGAACGAACTGAGTAAGCAGAGTGCCCAGTTGGCGCACCTGGAAGAGGACTTCGCGAAGTATCGTGAGCAGAACGAGACGATGGAAGCGCTGATCCGGGAATTTGACGAGGCCCTCGCGAAGTATGAGCAGGCGCCGAAGTCGGAGCAGCAGAAACTGTTGGAGCAGTACGAGGACGAGATCATCAACCTGAACCATGAGATCGAAGACCAGTCGCTGGAAGCGGCTGAGGTGAAGGAGAAGATCGCTTACTATAAGAAGCTTCTCAACATCAGCGCGCGGGAAGAGGTGACGCTTCCGGAGCCGGAGACGACGGAGGAGGTTCCGACGGAGCCTGCCGAGCAGCCGACGGTAGAACAGCCGCTGGTAGAACAGCCGCCTGTGGAACAGCCACCCGTAGAACAGCCGCCCGTGGAGATCCCCGGCGATGACGGCGACTTCGAACATGAATAGACGGAAATACGTGGCAACAGTAAGGTATTCGTAAGAAAATACAGGTGGACATTTTCCGCCCGCTTCGATATACTTATACAGTGATCGGTCGGCAGGACTGACCGGCACGAAGAAAGAGGTAAAACATGGATTTTTTGATCGAAGGTATAACAAACCTCACCTGGGAACAGTGTGTGATGTTTGTCGTTGGCGCCCTGCTGATCTGGCTGGGTATCAAAAAAGGCTACGAACCGGCGCTCCTTATTCCTATGGGATTCGGTGCGATCCTCGTAAACTTCCCGTTCTCGGCGGTTTTGGATCAAACCATTATCAGCGCAACAGGTAAGGAAATACATGCTGCCGGTATCATCGACTGGCTGTTTAATGTCGGGATCGATACTTCCGAAATGATGCCCATTCTGTTGTTCATCGGTATCGGTGCTATGATCGATTTCGGTCCGCTGCTTTCGAACCCGAAGATGTTCTTGTTTGGTGCGGCGGCGCAGTTCGGTATCTTTTTTGCCATCTCGATGGCGGCTCTGCTGGGATTTGATCTGAAGGACGCGGCATCCATCGGTATCATCGGCGCGGCGGATGGTCCGACCTCGATCCTGGTATCTCAGGTCCTGAATTCCAAATATGTCGGAGCCATCGCGGTCTGCGCATATTCCTACATGGCTCTGGTTCCGATCATTCAGCCGGCCGTCATCAAACTGATCACCACGAAGAAAGAACGTAAGATCCGCATGGCATATACCGCGGCCAATGTTTCCAAGCGCACGCGCATTTTATTCCCGATCGTCGTAACCTTTGTTGTCGGTCTGATCGCCCCTTCAGCGCTCGGCCTGGTAGGCTTTTTGATGTTCGGTAATCTGATCCGTGAGTGCGGCGTTCTCGGAACCATGAACGAGACGGCGCAGAATACACTCACCAACCTGATCACGCTGCTCCTCGGTATCACGATCGCCTTTAGTATGCAGGCGGAAGCGTTCGTTACGGTGGAGACTTTGATGATCATGGCGATCGGCCTGACCGCGTTTATCTTCGACACGATCGGCGGCGTTATGTTCGCGAAACTGCTGAACGTTTTCTCGAAGAATAAGATCAACCCGATGGTCGGCGCAGCCGGTATCTCGGCCTTCCCGATGGCTTCCCGTGTCGTTCAGAAGATGGCTCAGGAAGAGGAACCCGGAAACATCGTGATCATGCATGCAGCCGGAGCAAATGTTGCAGGCCAGGTGGCCAGCGCGGTAGCCGGCGGTATCGTCATCAAGCTCGTGCTTGGTATGCTGTAGGAGGTGCGCTATGAACTTATTCTCAACACTTATGAATATGGCGCCGGAGGCGGTTTCGGAAGTTGCGACCGAAGTTGCAAACGCCGAGTCGACCATGGATAAAAGCGAAGTCATCGCAAAGTCCTTTGAACTGATGGGGAAGGGCCTCGTCGGCATCTTCGTTACCATCATCATCATTATGATCTGTGTCTTCATCCTGACACGCCTTTCGAAAGGTAAGAAGGACGAAGCGGAAAATAAATAAGCATCTGCTTGCGCGGATTTCAGCTACGGCCGGGATCCGCGCAGTTGTTTTCGGGTCGGAGTACAGAAACGAAAGTTTCGAAATCGATTAAGGAAATCGTGAAAAAAGTGTAAATCCCGAAAAAGCAATAAATAAGCATGTAAAATGTGTAAATCATTGTAAAAAATATACATCCCGTCGTTAAGATTGCCCAAAAAACGGGAGGGTTTTTCGTCATTCACGCACCCGATCCAGACATCGGAGGATCATCAAATGTGAATGAAATGTGAAAAAACCATGAACAGAGCAAAGTTTGGGCGAAAAATCGCAAGATTTGCGGAGCATGAGAACGGGTTATGGTGTAAAATGACAATGTAGCGTGAGGGATTGAGTTCTCTTTTTGTGCGAATATCACAAAATGGTATTATCAATATGGGTTTGGGTGCTTAGCATCCGGTCACTGGCCCGAAATGCGCAAAAGGAAATCATGAACCACATCATTTTCGAGGCAAAGCCCCGAAAAAAATATTTAACTATTTAAGGAGGAAAAAAATGGTTAAAAAGAATTTAACAAAGGCTGCAGCTCTTGGTATGGTTACAGCTATGGCAGCTACTTCTCTGTTTGGTTGCTCCAAGGACGACAACAAGACAACCACAGCTGCTGGCGGCGGAAACAACACCTCTACCAACACTGGCAAGAAGACTGAGATCAACGTTTACGCTTTCACAAAGGAAGTTCCCAACATGTTCAAGAAATATGTTGAGACCCATAAGGACTTTGCTGATAAGTACGAGTTGAAGTTCACACAGGTTACCACCGATAACGGTGCTTACCAGAGCGCTCTGGATGCAGCTCTTGCAGATGACGGTGCTCCTAACATGTACATGGCAGAGGCAGCTTTCGTTAAGAAATACACCACAGGTTCTGCTTCCAAGTATGCTTGCACATACGAAGAACTTGGTATCGACGTAGAGCAGAAGATCAAGGATGCTGGTATCGCTCAGTACTCCGCTGATATCACCAGAAGAGACGGCAAGGTCGTAGCTCTTGGTTATCAGGCAAACGGTGGTGCTTTCATTTACAACCGTGACGTTGCTAAGGACGTTATCGGCAGCGATGATCCTGCAGAAGTTCAGAAGGCTCTCGGAAATAACTGGGATAGCTTCTTCGAACTCGCTGAGAAGTGTAAGGCTAAGGGCTATGCTATCGTATCCGGCGACGGCGATATCTGGCACGCAATCGAGAACAGCTCCGATAAGGGCTGGGTTGTAGACGGCAAGCTTTACATCGATCCTAAGAGAGAGCAGTTCTTCGACTACTCCATGAAGTTGAAAGAGAACGATTACCACAACGATACTCAGGACTGGCAGGAAGGCTGGTTCGCAGATATGGCTGAGATCGGTCCCAAGAAGGTTCTTGGTTTCTACGGTCCCGCTTGGTTGATCAACTACACACTGCATGACAACTGTGGTGATACCGCTGGTCACTGGGGCGTATGTAAGCCGAACATCGGTTTCTTCTGGGGCGGCACATGGCTTGTTGCTAACAAGAACGTTCTTAACAACGCAGAGCTTAAGGCAGGCGTTAAGGAACTCATCGAGTGGGTAACTCTTGATACAACCGAGTCTGGTCTGCAGTATCAGTGGGCTAACGCTACATTCGATTATCCGGAACCCAGCGATACTAAGGACGTTGTAGCTTCTAGCGTAGTAATGGGCAAGTCCGATGGTAAGATGGAATTCCTGGCTGGTCAGGATGCATTCCCTGTATTCATCGAAGGTTGTGCATACGCTAAGGGCGACAACCTCACCGAGTACGATGAGAAGATCAATACATTCTTCAGAGATGCTGTTCGTTCTTACACCAAGGGTGAGAGCACCAAGGAAGAAGCAATCAAGTGGTTCAAGGAGCAGGTTAAGAATACCTTCGAGTCCATTAAGGTTGAATGATTATCTGCTAACTGAATATAAGTTGCAGTCAGCCAGTGAGGGTAAGCAGTTTCGGCTGCTTACCCTTACTTTTTAGAAGAAAGGAGGGGCTACTCCTTGAAGTCTCTTGAAACAGAAAACGCGAATGACGTTGCTGTCGAAGTAACTACCGAAGCACCTGTAAGACACAGAAGGCTCAATCATAATGCGTTCGGTTACATCTTCAGCATTCCTTTCGTTATTGTATATCTTATTTTTCATTTGTATCCTACGGTCTATACGGTATTCCTTAGTTTTACAAACGCCCGCGGCCTGGATCAGGATAAGATCTCTCTTTTGACCACCAACATTTTTGATAACTACAAGAGGATCCTGGATAATTCATCCTTCCGTGAAGGTTTTGTTAATACATTCGCGATATGGATCATGAACTTTATCCCGCAGATGCTTTTGGCGCTGCTTTTGACGGCGTGGTTTACCCGCCATCGTAACAAGATCCGCGGCCAAGGTTTCTTCAAAGTTGTCTTCTATATGCCCAATATCATCACAGCGGCATCTGTTGCGCTCCTGTTCTCCGCACTGCTCGGCTATCCGATCGGCCCGATAAATGACGTTTTAGTCAAGACCGGAGTCCTTTCTAAATCGTACTACTTTATGAATGATAAGACGATCGCCCGTATCGTGGTTGCGTTCATTCAGTTCTGGATGTGGTATGGTTATACAATGATCATCCTGATCTCCGGTGTTTTAGGTATTAACCCTGAGATCTTTGAGTCGGCAGACGTTGACGGCGCGAGTGAATTTAAGACATTTATTCATATCACGCTTCCGAACCTGAAGCCAATCATGCTCTATACGCTGGTTACGTCTTTGATCGGTGGTATCACCATGTACGATATCCCGAAATCTATTACTGACGGTAACGGTGGACCCCGTAATGCGACCCTTACAAATACGATCTTCATCTACAATCAGATCTTCAGTGGTGACTATAACTACAAGAATGCATCTGCTGCTAGTATGTTGATATTCCTTGTCATCCTCGTTCTTTCAGCTTTCGTATTCATTATGTTGACCGATAAGGACGAAGCTCAGGAGAAGAAAGAGAATAAGAAACGCATGAAGGAATTTAAGCGTGCGCAAAAGCTTGCTAAGCAGGGAGGTGGATTCTGATGACATTGATCATGGATAATAATGGCGTTCAGCCCGAATTAACATCGATACAGGAAGAGAATCGTCCGAAAAAGAAGAAAAAAGCGATCGTCTTTAAGATCGTTGCGTATGCGGTATGTATCTTCCTTGCGCTCCTGAGCATTTTCCCTTTCTGGGTAATGTTTATCAACGCGACCAGAAGTTCACCCGAGATCAAGGCGCATGGCGTTTCGTTGATCCCTTCGACCCACTTGGCACAGAATATCGATTATATCACGAAGCAGGGTGAGTTCAAAGCGATGAGAGGTTTCGTTAACTCGCTCATCATATCCATCGGATCGACGCTTTGCGGCATCTATTTCTCGACGATGACTGCTTTTGCATTGGTTGCCTATGAATGGAAACTTAAGAACGCTTTCTTTACGTTCATTATGGCGATCCTGATGATCCCTGCACAGCTCACAGGTATTGGTTTCTATAAGTTCATGTATAAGATCCACATGACCGGATCTTTCATTCCGCTGATCATACCGAGCGTAGCTGCTGCCGGAACCGTATTCTTTATGCGGCAATACATGAAACCATCGCTTCCCATGGAGATCCTTCAGTCCGCCCGTATCGACGGCGCAGGCGAAATCCGTATCTTCCATACCATCGTGCTTCCTCTGATGAAGCCTGCGATGGCTACACAGGCTATCTTTGCATTTGTTAACAGCTGGAACCAGTTGTTCATGCCTCAGATGTTGCTTCTTCGTGATAAGACGAAGTACACCATGCCTATGATGGTCAGCCTCCTTCGAGGTGATATCTACAAGACAGAGTTCGGTGCTATCTACGTTGGATTGGCCATGACCGTCCTACCGCTGTTCATAGTCTACTTCCTGCTGTCTAAGTACATCATTGCAGGTATTGCTTTGGGCGGCGTTAAGGGTTAATTATGGCTCAGTACAAAGAAAGTACGCCTTTTGGCATTATCATGCGAGTCTTGGGTGATCTGATCACACTGAATATCCTCTGGCTCGTGTGCGCGGCTCCAATCGTTACGTTCGGGGCATCTACGACCGCTATGGTATCTACGATGTTTAAACGTCGCAGGTACCATGGCGTTCCTGTCGTTAAGACTTTTTTTAAAGAATTCGGGAAGAATTTCCGCAAGGCTACGCTCATCAATCTGGTATTTCTGCCTCTGATGGCGATCGCTATAGTCGATTATTGGTTTTCGTTCCAGAAGGCCTCCGGCGCAGTTTACTATCTGTATATGGGTATTGCGTCCGTAGCCCTCATTGCGGCGCTTATGATCCTGACCTTTGCTTTTGCACAGCTTTCCGTATTTGAAAACAAAGTGAAAAACTACATCAAGAACTCATTTATTCTTGCGATGATCGCACCGGGGCGTATGCTCCTGTGCTGGTTGTTTTTCCTGTTTCCGTGGGGTATTTTGTTTTATATTTGGTACCCGTATGACTTTTTGGCATATTTCGGCGCTTTTTACCTGATCTGGGGCATTTCCGGACCTGCCTATCTGGCGGTTATGCAACTTGAGAAGGTGTTCGCCCGTTTCGGATATAAAAAGGACATGACGGAAGAAGATGAAGGATAAATGGACCCGTCGGGGAGGCAAACGAAGACGTAAACTCTTTTTTGGCCTCCCTCTTTTCTTTTTGAATGAACATTATGAGAGATACGATCGATTTAAAAGCGATACCGGTCAAGGTATACATATACAAGACTGCACCTGCGCTCGCGCCCGGCAGACAGCATGAGCTGGGTGAGATCCTCTTGGACCATGCCCTCGCGGACGCCGGGATCACGCAGTATGAGCGGATCCGTACGAAGAAAGGAAAACCTCTGGTCTACGCTTCGGATCATCAATCGGCCAATGCTGACCGCGGGCCGGAGGTCTGCCACGTTTCGCTCAGTCATACACCCGGCTACGTGATCTGCGCCCTGTGTGTTGAGCGTCCGGTCGGCGTCGACGTGGAGATCCTCGGCGGCCACAGGCTTTCGGCGTCGCAGATGCGGCGGACGGAGAAAAAACTGCTGAAGCAGGAGTTCGAGCCCGAGTTTGAGGCTACATTGGCCGCGGCAGATGAACAACAGCTTCGCGAGAGGACGTGCAGGTTCTACGAACGCTGGACCCTGGCGGAAGCTTTCGGTAAGATGAAGGGCGTGGGGCTCGCATTTTCCGAGAGATATGATGAGATCGTCACGTGCCCGCACGAAACGCGGCACGTCGAAAACACCATCATCACCGTGCTCGCGGGAGGGACTGCACAGGAACGTCTTGCGACCGAATGGAAAGAGATTTCTATATGAAAAAACGGTGGAAATTTCCCGCCGGATTCGATATAATATCCATATGAGAACTTCGCGCGGAAAGATGTCTCTACCGCGCATGACATACATACAAAACGAATAACAAGGAGAGATTTATGGCATTTACGATCCCTGAAGCGTACGAATTGGTGAAAAAGCAGGACCTGGAGCGTATCCATTCCGTCGGCTACATTTTGCGCCACAAAAAGAACGGAGCCCGCGTGGTCCTTTTGGAAAATGACGACAATAATAAAGTATTCACCATCGGCTTCCGCACACCTCCGAAGGACAGCACCGGCGTTGCACACATCGTTGAGCATACGACGCTGTGCGGCTCGGAGAAATACCCGGCAAAAGACCCCTTCATCGAACTGGCGAAGGGTTCCCTCAACACCTTCCTGAATGCGATGACCTACCCGGATAAAACGATCTACCCGGTAGCATCCTGCAACGCGAAGGACCTGAATAACCTGATGTCCGTTTACATGGACGCAGTGTTCCACCCGAATATCTACAAGAATAAGGCGTTCTTCCTGCAGGAAGGCTGGCGCTACGAACTTACGGACCGCGAAGCGCCGCTCACACTGAACGGCGTTGTTTACAGCGAGATGAAGGGCGCATTTTCCTCGCCGGATGAGTGGCTGAGCTACGAGACGAACCGCAGACTGTTCCCGAACCATACTTATGGTATCGAGTCCGGCGGACTGCCCGAGACGATCCCGGACCTGACCTACGAGGACTTCCTGAAGTTCCACAGCGTTTTCTATCATCCGTCGAACTCCTACATTTGCCTCTATGGTAACCTGGATTTCACGGAGCGTCTGGAATACATGGACAGAGAGTATCTGTCGAAATATGACCGCATTTTCCCGGATTCCGAGATCCCGCTTCAGCAGCCGCTGAAGGAGGTCGTTCGCGATAACGCTTACTATGGCATCACCCGCGAAGAGAAGATCGAGCACAACACCTACCTGAGCTGGGCGCGCGTATTCCCGGAGATCAATGACTCCACGACGCTGGCAGCCTGGGACATTTTGGAGGACCTGCTGCTGAGATCGTCCGGCGCTTACCTGCGCGATGCGCTCGCAAAGGCCGGCATCGGCGCGAACTGCTACGGCGGCATCGGAACGTACCGCAGACAGCCGACCTTCGAGGTCATCGCACAGAGCGCGGAGACTGACCAGCGCGACGCGTTTGAAGAAGTCATCGTGTCTACCCTGAAGGAGCTCGTTGCAAACGGTATCCCGAAGCGCAAACTGCTGGCGTCGATCAATGCGTACGAGTTCCGCGCACGCGAGCTCGATTACGGTCGTACCCCGCGTGGACTGAACATCACCATCAACATGTTGTCCGACTGGCTCTATGACGATGACGCTCCTTTCCGCGCTTACGAGGACAATGAACTCTTTGATAAGCTTCGCAAACTCTCGGAAAGCGATTTCTACGAGAAGTTGATCGAGACCTACCTGCTGTCGAATAACAATGGTATGGTACTGGCTCTGCTGCCGAAGCAAGGGCTGAATGAAGAGCGCGACGCTGCATTGGCCGAAAAGCTCGCAGCGAAGAAGGCGACGTTGTCGGACGCTGAGATGGATGCCCTGATCGAGCAGACCGCGAAACTGAAGGAATTCCAGGAGACCCCTTCGACGAAGGAAGAACTGGAAATGATCCCGATGCTTTCGAAAGAGGACATCGATAAGAAGAACCCGCAGCTCATCTACGGAGAGACGACATTTGCCTCCCGCCCGCTGGGTTACTGCACGACGGAGACGAACGGCATCGTTTATTCGAACTTCATGTTCGATGAGCGCTACCTCGATCTCAGCGAGATCCAGTATCTGGAGATCCTTTCGTTGCTCCTGATCGATCTCGATACGGAGAATTACACTTATAGTGAACTGAGCGACGAGATCAAACTCGTGGCCGGCAATATGATGACCCAGACTTGGAATTTCGGTTCCTACTATGGCGGCGATGGCAAGACCTACCTGCGTATCATCTTTAAGACGCTGGAGCGTAACCTGAAGCCGACGCTCGCGCTGGTTGAAGAGGTTCTGCTCCGCACGAAGTTCACGGATGAGAAGAGGATCCACGACCTGATCGCGCGCGCCTGCGCGCGGAAGGAGTCCGACATCCAGTGGGGCGGCGATGGTTTCGCTTCGGACCGCGCATCGGCCAATATCTCCAACATCTCCTGGAATGAAGAGATGCGGACCGGTCTGTCGTACTACCGCTTCATTAAAGATATCAATGATAACTGGGATGAGAAGAAGGATGCCCTGATCGAGCATCTGCAGAAACTCTACCGGGAGATCTTTACACAGAACCATTTGAAACTGTTCATCACTTCACCGGATCCGGCTCCGTATGAGGAAGCATTTGCCGAAACGGTCGCAAAACTGCCGAAGGGTGACCCGAACGAGACACTGAAGAGCTGGACTCCGGATCGCAAAGTGACCGAGAAGGGCGAGGGCTTCAAGACGGCGGCGCAGATCCAGTTTGTAGCGCGTGCCGGAAAGTACAACCGCGCCGACTATCCGGAACTCAACGATGGTAACCTTCAGGTGCTCCGCGTGATCATGAACTACGAGTACCTCTGGACGAAGATCCGCGTGCTTGGCGGCGCTTACGGCTGCTACTTCAGCCCGTCGTTCAGCGGCATGGTGGAAATGGCGACCTACCGTGATCCCCAGCTTCGCGCATCGGACGAAGTATTCGATCAGATCCCGGACTACATCGAGAGCATCGACCTGTCCGAGCGTGACGAATTGAAATACATCATCGGCGCCATCAGTTCCTTCGATAGCCCGCTTACGGCTCTGGATAAGGGCAATGCGGCGATGGGACGTATGGAGAGCGACGTCAACGAAGAGATGTGGCAGCGGATACGTGACCAGATCCTCGCAACGGACAGCGCGCAACTGCGTAAGGCTGCGCCGGCGATCCGCGAGGCGCTCAGCAAGCGCTACTTCTGCGTTATCGGTAACGGCGAGGCGATCGAGCGCGACAAAGACCTGTTCACATCGATCGAGCAGATGTTCTCATAAGACCCTGAAAGGGATTGGTTTTTCATGGAAGATAACAAGAATCAAAACGAAACGACCCGGTCCGGCTTTGTGACGCTGATCGGACGCCCGAACGTCGGCAAATCCACGCTGATGAACCATCTGATCGGGCAGAAGATCGCGATCACGTCGAAGAAGCCGCAGACGACCCGCAACCGGATCCGCACCGTCTACACCGACGAGCGCGGCCAGATCATATTTCTGGACACCCCCGGCATGCATAAGGTGAAAAACAAACTGGGCACGTATATGGAAGATGTCGTCTTAAAGACGATCAAAGAAGTCGACCTCATCCTGTGGCTCGTCGAGCCGACGACTTACGTCGGCGCCGGCGAGCAGGAGATCGTAAAGCTCCTGAAGCAACTGCGGGTCCCGGTGCTTCTCGTGATCAATAAGACTGACACCATCCAAAAAGAAGAGATCACACAGGTCCTCGCGACCTACAACAGCCTGATGAATTTCGCTGGTGTAGTCTGTGTCAGCGCGCTGAAGGATAAGGGCGTAGACGACGTTCTGACGGCGATCTTCGAGCATTTGCCGTACGGTCCCGTATTCTATGACGAGGATACGGTGACGGACCAGACCATGCGCCAGATCGCCGCGGAGATGATCCGCGAGCAGGCGCTGCGTTTGCTGTCGGACGAGATCCCGCACGGCATCGCGGTGGAAATCGACCGCATGAAAGAGCGGAATGACTCACTCACCGACATCGATGCGACCATCATCTGCGAACGCGAGTCGCACAAAGGCATCATCATCGGCAAGGGCGGCGCCATGCTGAAGAAGATCGGCTCCGGTGCACGCAAAAACATCGAAGAGATGCTCGAGATGCAGGTCAACCTGAAACTGTGGGTGAAGGTGCGCGAGAACTGGCGGGACGACCCGATGCTGCTGAGCAGTTTGGGCTACGACCCGAAGGAACTAAAAGGAAAATGATCTATGAATGCTGAGACGATCGTGACCGGGGTGGTGGCGAAAAGCACGCCGGTCGGGGAAAATGACCGGGTGCTCGAGCTGATCACGAAAGAGCGCGGGAGAATAACGGTATTTGCCAGAGGCTGTCGCCGTCCGCGGTCGCGTCTGGTCGCTTACACGCGCCCGTTTTGCTTCGCGGAATTCACGATCATCAACGGCAACAGCAATCATCTCCAGGATGCGAAGGCCATCAACTTTTTTGAAGACCTGCCTTTGGATTACGAGGCGTATATCTATGCTTCGTATTTCATGGAGTTCGCCTGTTACTTCGTGTTGGAGGAGATGGAGAGTACAGATGTTTTGAACCTGCTGTACCTGGCCCTGAAAGCATTGACCGCAAAGAATAAGATGCCGCGCAAACTGGTGCGGTTCGCATTCGAGATGCGCATGCTGGTGCTGGGCGGCGTCGGGCCGTACATCCATGAATGCATGGAGTGCGGCGAGGCTTGTGAAGAGGGTTGGTTCTATCACAGCCGCGGCGGCCTGCTCTGTAAGGAGTGCCGGCCGAAGGACGACAGCGGGATCTATCTCGGTAAGACAGAGCTGTTCACGCTGCGCTACGTGTGCGCTGCGCCTCTGAAGGAACTCTTTGGATTTACGCTTTCGCCGGAAGTGGAAGCGAAAGTCTTGGAATTCTGTGAGGCATACAAGCGGCGCAACATCGAAAAACGTGTCGGCCAGTTCCCCTCTCTGGAGGAGCTGAATCGCATGGGAACACAAAATTGTTTTACACACTTGCATGATGCGTCAAAATAGTGTATAATATCATGCGACAGTTTTTACGGAAGAAAAAGAACTGTCGCTGATCCGCACGATCGGTGCGGATGGGAGGAGATCGTATGAAGAGATTTAAGGTCAGGATGACACTGGCTGCGCTTTCACTGGCGGCATTGACCGCGCTCGGTGGTTGCAAGATCGTGGATCCGGGTGATACGAAACCTGTAGACAGTACGAACGGATCATCGACATCTTCGACAAATAAGCCCGGTGAGAGTAATAATACAAAAGTAACAGATCCGGATGGGTCGACGGCAGTGCCCGTGACCATGCCGGCGAAGGGCGACTATCAGTTCTCTGCTACGGAGACCAGCCTCTTCGTTCACTGCGACGGATCGGTCGAGTCTTTGGAGACCGACACGAAGTTCGACAAGGCGTACTACAACATCGACGAATTCAAGAAGGATATGATCACGCCGATCATCAACAACTACACGGCGACCACATCCTCCAAAACGTCGGTAACGCTCGCACAGTGCGATCTGAAGGACACTACATTGTCCCTGAAGTTTAAATACGAGGGGACCGAGGATTACCTCAACTTCAACAAATCGTTTAACGAATACTTCGAAAACTGGCAGGTATTCGTAGTTGGTAAGGTTTCCGAGATCGGCGATTTCAACATCGACATCGCAGGCGCGTTCGTAGATACCGAGGGCAATGCGATCTCTTCGACGAAGATCAAAGAGATGTGCAAAGACTACTACATCTGCGCAGTGAATTTCGGCGGAAAGCTTCCGGACGGCGTCAGCGGACAGTTCTTCTTTGAGGGTAATGTCTACTACGTGTCGAGCGGATTGAAGATCGAGGATAAAAACTCGGTGAAGCTTTACGAAAGCAATGACGTACAGTACGTAATCTTTTACTAATACAACGACCGGGGGCACCGACGTGACCCCCGGTATCATTAATTTAAGAATGTGAGGATTCTGAGATGGAAAAGACATTGGATAAGATCGTTGCCCTTTGTAAGAGCAGAGGCTTTGTATACCCCGGCTCCGAGATCTACGGCGGCCTGGCAAACACCTGGGACTATGGTAACCTGGGCGTGGAACTGAAGAACAACATCAAGAAGGCATGGTGGAAGAAGTTCATCCAGGAGAGCCCGTACAATGTCGGCGTAGACTGCGCGATCCTGATGAACCCGCAGACATGGGTGGCTTCCGGCCATCTGGGCGGTTTCTCCGATCCGTTGATGGATTGTAAGGCTTGCCATGAGCGTTTCCGTGCAGATAAGCTCATCGAGGATTATATGGCAGAAAACGGCATTACCATCGAGGGTAGTGTCGATGCCTGGACGAACGAGCAGATGAAGGCTTACATCGACGAGAAGGGCATTTGCTGCCCGACTTGCGGTAAGAAGGACTTCACCGACATCCGCCAGTTCAACCTTATGTTTAAGACTTTCCAGGGCGTTACCGAGGATGCGAAGGCTGTTGTTTACCTGCGTCCCGAGACCGCTCAGGGTATCTTTGTAAACTTTAAGAACGTTCAGCGTACATCCCGTAAGAAGGTTCCGTTCGGCATTGGCCAGATCGGTAAGAGCTTCCGTAACGAGATCACACCCGGTAACTTTACATTCCGTACCCGTGAGTTCGAGCAGATGGAACTCGAGTTCTTCTGCAAGCCCGGCACGGATCTGGAGTGGTTTGCATACTGGAAGCAGTTCTGCATCAACTGGCTGAAAGAACTGGGCATCAAAGACGAAGAGATGCGTGCCCGCGACCATTCGCCGGAAGAGCTTTGCTTCTACAGCAAGGCGACCACGGACCTCGAGTTCCTGTTCCCGTTCGGCTGGGGCGAACTTTGGGGCATCGCAGATCGTACCGACTACGACCTGACCCAGCACCAGAACACCTCAGGCGAGGATATGGCGTACTTTGACGATGAGACGAAGGAGAAGTATATCCCGTACGTTATCGAGCCGTCATTGGGCGCAGATCGCGTTACACTGGCATTCCTGTGCGCTGCTTACGACGAGGAGACCATCGGCGACGGTGATGTCCGCAACGTAATGCACTTCCACCCGGCGATCGCTCCGGTGAAGATCGGCGTACTGCCGCTCTCTAAGAAGCTGAACGAAGGCGCTGAGAAGATCTTTGCTGACCTGTCGAAGATCTACAACTGTGAGTTCGACGATCGCGGCAACATCGGTAAGCGTTATCGTCGTCAGGACGAGATCGGTACTCCGTTCTGCGTAACCTACGACTTCGAGAGCGAGACCGACGGCTGCGTAACCGTTCGTGAGCGTGACACCATGGAGCAGGAGCGCGTGGCGATCACCGACCTGAAGGCATACTTCGAGAAGAAATTTGAATATTGATCCGGAAGCGCGATGACCGTTTCCGCATAGAGGCGCCGCCCGCACATGCTGTGTGGGCGGTGTTTTGGTATGCGGATTTCGGCGTTTCGACGACAATCCGCGAAAACATTGCCCGCAAAGCCGTGGAAATGGGGGAAAATGCGAAAAAATTGAAAAAAACCCTTTACTATAAGTCTCAAAGTTGATATAATCGACGTATCGCAGTGAGTTTCTCGCGCCGGTCTTTCTTGCGCGGCTCACTTGTGTTGTGTCTTAAAGCAAGATACACACCATGTCATCACAGTGACATAATAAAGTAACTACGGCAGATGCCGAATGATTAGGAGGTTTTAACAAATGGCAAAAAAGTGGGTCTACATGTTTAGTGAAGGCGACATGACCATGCGTAATCTTCTCGGTGGTAAGGGTGCAAACCTGGCTGAGATGACCGGCATTGGACTTCCCGTTCCGCAGGGCTTCACGATCACGACTGAGGCTTGTACACAGTACTATGAGGATGGTCGTAAGATCAACGATGAGATCATGGGTCAGACCATGGAGTATGTAGCAAAGATGGAGGAACTCAACGGCAAGAAGTTCGGTGACCTCAAGAATCCTCTCTTGGTTTCCGTACGTTCCGGTGCGCGTGCATCTATGCCCGGTATGATGGATACCATCCTGAATCTTGGTTTGAATGATGAGGTCGTTGCGGCTATGATCGCCGGCAACCCGGATCCCGCATTTGAGCGTTTCGTATACGATTCCTACAGACGTTTCATCCAGATGTTCTCGGATGTCGTTATGGAAGTTGGTAAGAAGTACTTTGAGAAGCTCATCGACGAGATGAAGACTGAGAAGGGTGTTCAGTTCGACGTTGACCTGAACGCAGCTGACCTGAAGAAGCTCGCTGAGCAGTTCAAGGCTGAGTATAAGAATCAGCTGGGTAAGGACTTCCCGTCCGATCCGGTAGAGCAGTTGAAGCTCGCTATCGAGGCTGTATTCCGTTCTTGGGATAACCCTCGTGCAAACGTATATCGTCGTGATAACGATATCCCTTATTCCTGGGGTACTGCAGTAAACGTAATGCCCATGGTATTCGGTAACCTGAACAACGAATCCGGTACAGGTGTTGCATTTACCCGTGACCCCGCAACCGGTGAGAAGAAGCTCATGGGTGAGTTCCTTAAGAACGCACAGGGCGAGGACGTTGTTGCCGGTGTTCGTACTCCTATGCCGATCGCACAGATGGAGCAGGAGTTCCCTGAAGCATACGCTGAGTTCATCAAGGTATGTGAGACACTTGAAAACCACTATCATGACATGCAGGATATGGAGTTCACCGTTGAGAACCGTAAGCTCTACATGCTGCAGTGCCGTAACGGTAAGAGAACCGCTCAGGCTGCTCTTCAGATCGCTTGCGACCTCGTAGACGAGGGACACAAGACCGAGGCTGAGGCTGTTGCTATGATCGATCCTCGTAACCTGGATACACTTCTTCACCCTCAGTTCGATGCTGCTGCTCTGAAGGCTGCTAAGCCTCTGGGTAAGGGCCTCGGTGCTTCTCCGGGTGCTGCAACCGGTAAGGTAGTATTTACCGCTGACGATGCAGTAGTTTGGAAAGAGAAGGGCGAGAAGGTCGTTCTGGTTCGTCTTGAGACCTCTCCCGAGGATATCACCGGTATGAAGGCTGCTCAGGGTATCCTGACGGTTCGTGGTGGTATGACCTCTCACGCAGCCGTTGTTGCTCGTGGTATGGGTACCTGCTGTGTATCCGGTTGCGGCGACATCGCTATGGACGAAGAGAATAAGAAGTTCACCCTCGCAGGTGAGACATTCGTTGAAGGAGACTGGATCTCCATCGACGGTACCACAGGTAACATCTACAAGGGCCAGATCAAGACCGTAGACGCTTCCATCGCAGGAACCTTCGGCCGTGTTATGGCTTGGGCTGATAAATATCGTAAGCTTAAGGTTCGTACAAACGCAGATACTCCTGCAGACGCTAAGAAGGCTCGTGAGCTGGGCGCTGAAGGTATCGGTCTGTGCCGTACCGAGCACATGTTCTTCGAAGAGAGCCGTATCGCTGCATTCCGTGAGATGATCTGCTCCGATACCGTAGAAGAGAGAGAAGCAGCTCTTGAGAAGATCCTTCCTTATCAGCAGGGCGACTTCAAGGCTCTGTACGAAGCTCTGGAAGGCAACCCGGTTACCATCCGTTTCCTGGATCCGCCGCTTCATGAGTTCGTTCCTACCGAGGAAGAGGACATCGAGAAGCTCGCTAAGGCTCAGGGCAAGTCTGTAGAGGCTATCAAGAACATCATTGCCGGCCTCCACGAGTTCAACCCTATGATGGGTCACAGAGGCTGCCGTCTTGCGGTTACCTATCCTGAGATCGCTAAGATGCAGACCAAGGCTGTTATCCGTGCCGCTATCGAAGTTCAGAAGGCTCATCCTACATGGAACGTTAAGCCTGAGATCATGATCCCGCTGGTATGCGAGGTTAAGGAACTCAAGTTCGTTAAGAAGATCGTTGTTGAGACCGCTGACGCTGAGATCGCAGCTGCAGGCGTTAAGCTTGAGTACGAAGTAGGTACCATGATCGAGATCCCTCGTGCAGCTCTTACCGCTGACGAGATCGCTAAGGAAGCTGATTTCTTCTGCTTCGGTACCAACGACCTGACTCAGAT
>JAFZZY010000011.1 GCA_017615545.1 Lachnospiraceae bacterium | reverse complement strand
GGCGGCCGGTCCTCATTCGGAAGGAAATCTTTATGAAATGGTAATGGTCTTCTTCGTATCAACCTCAGGCTGAGGCAGTTTCTTCGGAATGGTAATGGTGAGCACACCATTCTGGAATGCACCCTGAATGTCGTCTTCATTCAGTTCGTCACCTACGTAGAAGCTACGGCTGTAGTGTCCGCTGTAGCGCTCCTTGCAGATGTACTGCTTATCCTGGTCCTCGGTTTCATTTTCCGTATTGTGAGTTGCCGTCACGGTCAGGTAGCCGTTTTTGAGCTCCGCGTTGATCTCATCTTTCTTAAAGCCCGGCAGATCCATAATTACGCTGTAGGCGTTTTCATCTTCCTTAATATCGGTCTTCATCATAGTTTCGGTCTTGCGCGTCGACATCGGCCAAAAAGCGTTGCTGAACAGGTCATCCCACATGGTTTTTGCAAAATCGTTAGACAAATAATTTCTTCTCGACATAATGTCCTCCTTCTGCCGCGATCCTACGCGGCCTGTGCGGGGCTTTTCAAAAGCTCCTTTTCTCTTGTTGCACCATAGTTATAGCACGGATTGTTAGCACTGTCAATAGGTGAGTGCTAATAAAAATTGTGAAATTTTTGTGAACTCTTCAATTGTCAGAAAATAATCACAGTTTTTCTCGGAAAATGCGGCTTTGGAACACAATTTAAAGACGCGGCCGTCAGGATGTCATGTGCTTCTTGTATAGATCGCGTTTTTGTGGTATGATGTTACCCGTGGTTATTAAAGATTTGATAGGAGGTACTACCTATATATGAAGAAATACAAATCATTACTTCTGGCCGGATGCCTGGCGCTGTCCATGACGGCCTGCGGCCTTGAGTCGGGACCGACGAAATCTGCAGATCCTACGACAGAGGCGCCGCAGACGACGATGGCTACGGATGACACGAAGGCGACACAGGCGGATCCTGCGGATACGACGGAGGCGAAGCCGGAAGATACAAAGGCGACGGAGGAAGTGAAGACGACCGAAGCACCGAAGGAAACGAAGGCGCCCAGCGAGACGAAGGCCGAAAAAGAAGAGAAGGCCGTGATCACATTGGCCGACGGAAAAACGACCGTCGAGGGCGGAGCGAAGGACTGTGTATTTACCGAAGGTAAGAAGGTCATCATCCAGAAGCCCGGAACCTACGTGGTCAGCGGAACGTTGAAGGACGGTCAGCTTCGCGTCGAGGTGACGAAGGACGATAAGGTCGAGATCGAGTTTAAGGGCGTGGAGATCACTAACACGGATGGACCGGCATTCTACGCAGTGAGCGCGGATAAGGTGGTCATCGAGCTGAAGAAGGATACGACGAACATCCTGACCGACTCGCAGGTCTATGATTTTTCGGACGGCGACGAGGAACCGAACGCCTGCCTGTTCTCGAAGGACGACCTGACCATTAAGGGTAAGGGTAGCCTGATTGTAAACGGTAACTACAACAACGGCATCACAACAAAGGATGATCTGAAGATCAGCGGCGGCGACATTACCGTGAAGGCCGCAAAGAACGGCATCCGCGGTAACGACAGCATCACGATCAAGGATGGAACCATCAAAGTTGACGCCATTAAGGACGGCTTCAAGGTTTCCAACGAAGAGGATGCGGATAAGGGCTTCTTCCTTATGGAAAGCGGCACCGTAGAGATCGACGCGGGCGATGATGCGATCCAGGCGGTCACATCCGTGACCATCCAGGGCGGCACAGTTACGTACCGCGCGGACGGTAAAGATATCAAATGTGACGGAACCATCTCCGTGGCAGATGGAGTTTTGAAAGAGAAAACAAAATAAAAACGCTTGACAAACCAAAGCCGCATTGCTATAATTATTTGGCATGCGGCTTTTTGCGCCCTTTTTGCGCCCATTTTTCGGGGCTTTCCCGAAAAAAACGGATGCAAACGCATGGAACAACCGGCCATGAGGCGGGTGCGGGATCGCAGCAAATATATGATTTACAAATTTTCCACAGGAGGTGAAAAGAATGCCTACATTTAATCAGCTGGTTAAGACGGGTAGACAGACCGCAGCAAAGAAGAGCACAGCACCTGCATTGCAGAAGGCTTACAACTCATTGCATAAGGTTATGACAGACTCCAGCGCTCCTCAGAAGAGAGGCGTATGCACAACTGTTAAGACAGCTACCCCGAAGAAGCCTAACTCTGCACTTCGTAAGATCGCCAGAGTTCGTCTTTCCAATGGTATTGAAGTAACGAGCTACATCCCCGGCGAAGGTCACAACCTTCAGGAGCACAGCGTCGTTCTGATCCGTGGCGGTCGTGTAAAGGACCTTCCCGGTACCAGATACCATATCATCCGCGGAACACAGGATACTGCCGGTGTTGCAAAGAGAAGACAAGCGCGTTCCAAGTACGGTGCTAAGAGACCGAAAGACGCAAAGAAGTAATTCAAAATAAAGATTAGTGCCGGCATTCGAACGAGAACCCCTGACGGTTGCAGACGCCGCGATACGCGGCGGGTTTAGGATACAAGAACCGAGCGCGAACACAATTATTTTGTGAGTACCGATGAGTAATTTATTACCGCAAAGCGGTAAATATGAGTTAGGAGGGAAGATACGTGCCACGTAAAGGACATACTCAAAAGAGAGACGTATTAGCAGATCCTATTTACGGCAACAAGGTTGTTACAAAGCTTATCAACAACATCATGTTGGACGGTAAAAGAGGAGTTGCTCAGAAGATCGTTTATGGCGCATTCGAGCGCGTGGAAGCCAAGGTTGGCAAGCCCGCTGTAGAAGTATTCGAAGAAGCTATGAACAACATCATGCCTGTTCTCGAGGTTAAGGCTAAGAGAGTCGGCGGCGCTACCTATCAGGTGCCGATCGAGGTTAAAGCAGACCGTAGACAGGCTTTGGGCCTTCGCTGGCTTACCATGTTCTCCCGCAAGAGAGGCGAGAAGACCATGGAAGAGAGATTGGCCAATGAAATTATGGACGCAGCTAACAACACAGGCGCATCCGTAAAGAGAAAAGAAGACATGCACAAGATGGCAGATGCAAACAAGGCATTTGCTCACTACAGATTCTGATGCGTGTAATAGGAGGAAAAAACCTTGGCTGGTAGAGAATATCCGTTAGAGAGAACCAGAAACATCGGTATCATGGCGCACATCGATGCAGGTAAGACTACATTGACCGAGCGTATTTTGTACTACACCGGTGTTAACTACAAGATTGGTGATACTCACGAGGGTACTGCGACCATGGACTGGATGGAGCAGGAAGCCGAGAGAGGTATCACGATTACTTCCGCCGCTACGACATGCCATTGGACTTTGGAAAAAGAAGCGAAGAAGATGCCCGGTGCTCTTGAGCATCGTATCAACATTATCGATACCCCCGGACACGTTGACTTCACCGTAGAAGTTGAGCGTTCCCTGCGTGTACTCGATAGCGCTGTCGGCGTTTTCTGTGCAAAGGGTGGCGTTGAGCCGCAGTCTGAGAACGTATGGCGTCAGGCGGATAAGTACAACGTTCCGCGTATGGCATTCATCAACAAGATGGATATCCTGGGCGCTGATTTCTACAGTGCAGTAGAGCAGATCAAGACCCGTCTGGGTCATAACGCAGTTCCGATCCAGTTGCCGATCGGTAAGGAAGACTCCTTCATGGGAGTTATCGACCTTTTCGAGATGCAGGCTTACCTGTATCACGGCGATAAGGGTGAGGACGTAGAGGTTACCGCTATTCCGGATGATATGAAGGACGACGCGGAGCTGTACAGAACCAACATGATCGAGGCGATCTGCGAGACAGACGACGATCTGATGATGCAGTATCTTGAGGGCGAGGAGCCTTCTATCGAAGAACTGAAGAAAGCACTTCGTGCTGCAACGATCAATGTTTCCATTATCCCGGTTTGCTGCGGTAGCGCATATCGTAACAAGGGTGTTCAGAAGCTTCTGGATGCGATCCTTGAGTACATGCCCGCACCTACCGACATTCCTTCGATCCAGGGTGTGGATCTGGACGGAAACGAAGTTGTTCGTCATTCTTCCGATGAAGAGCCTTTCTCCGCTCTGGCATTCAAGATCATGGCGGATCCGTTCGTAGGTAAGCTTGCATACTTCCGTGTATATTCCGGAACATTGAATTCAGGCTCTTACGTACTGAACGCAACAAAAGGAAAGAAGGAGCGTGTCGGACGTATCCTTCAGATGCATGCAAATAAGAGAACCGAACTCGATAAGGTTTACTCCGGTGATATCGCCGCAGCTGTAGGCTTCAAGCTTACCACGACCGGTGATACGATCTGCGACGAGCAGCACCCCGTAATCCTCGAGTCCATGGTATTCCCGGAGCCCGTTATCGATATCGCTATCGAGCCGTTGACTAAGGCAGCTCAGGGTAAGATGGGCGAGGCACTCTCGAAACTTGCAGAAGAAGATCCGACCTTCCGTGTTCACACGGATCAGGAGACAGGTCAGACCATCATCTCCGGTATGGGTGAGCTTCACCTGGAGATCATCGTTGACCGTCTGAAGAGAGAGTATCACGTAGAGGCCAATGTCGGTGCTCCTCAGGTTGCTTATAAAGAGACCTTCACGAAGGAAGTCAACATTGACAGTAAGTACGCTAAGCAGTCCGGTGGTCGTGGACAGTACGGACATTGTAAGGTTATCTTCACACCTATGGAACCCAATGGTGAGAAGACCTTCGAGTTTGAGTCTACGGTAGTCGGCGGCGCTATTCCGAAGGAATACATCCCTGCTGTCGGCGAGGGTATCGAAGAGGCTACCAAGTGCGGTATCCTGGGCGGTTTCCCCGTACTCGGCGTACACGCTAACGTATACGATGGTTCTTACCATGAAGTCGACTCTTCCGAAATGGCATTCCACATTGCCGGTTCCATGGCATTTAAGGAAGCTATGCAGAAGGGTGGAGCGATCCTTCTTGAGCCGATCATGAAGGTCGAGGTAAGCACCCCCGAAGATTACATGGGCGATGTTATCGGTGACATCAACTCCCGTCGTGGCCGTATCGAAGGTATGGATGACATCGGCGGCGGTAAGATGATCCGTGGTTATGTTCCGCTTGCTGAGATGTTCGGTTATTCAACCGACCTCCGTTCCAAGACACAGGGCCGTGGTAACTATTCCATGTTCTTCGAAAAGTACGAGCCGGTACCGAAGAACGTTGCAGATAAGGTATTGTCCGCAAAATCCGGCAAATAAATCAGCAAACACGCTGTTTTAGCGAAATAGTGCTTGCATTTGAGTGAGATTTGATTTATACTCGAAACAGCCTATTTATTTCAAAAATACAATTTCAAAAACCGAAAAGGTAAATTTAGGAGGAAGTTTAAAATGGCAAAGGCTAAGTTTGAAAGAACAAAACCCCATTGTAACATTGGTACCATCGGCCACGTTGACCATGGTAAGACCACACTGACCGCAGCTATCACCAAGGTTCTGTCCGAGAGAGTAGCTGGTAACGCAGCAGTAGACTTCGAGAACATCGATAAGGCTCCGGAAGAGAGAGAGCGTGGTATCACAATTTCTACCGCACACGTTGAGTACGAGACCGAGAAGCGTCACTACGCTCACGTTGACTGCCCTGGACATGCCGACTACGTTAAGAACATGATCACCGGTGCTGCACAGATGGACGGCGCTATCCTGGTTGTTGCTGCAACCGATGGTGTTATGGCTCAGACCAAGGAGCACATCCTCCTTGCCCGTCAGGTCGGTGTTCCGGCGATGGTCGTTTTCATGAACAAGTGCGATATGGTTGATGACGAAGAACTCCTTGACCTTGTCGACATGGAGATCCGTGACCAGCTTAACGAGTATGAGTTCCCCGGAGATGATATTCCGATCATCCGCGGTTCTGCTCTGAAGGCTCTTGAGGATCCCAAGTGCGAGTGGGGCGACAAGGTTATCGAGCTTATGGATGCTGTTGACAGCTACATCCCTACACCTGTTCGTCCTACAGACAAGCCGTTCCTTATGCCTGTTGAGGATGTCTTCACCATCACAGGACGTGGAACCGTTGCTACCGGCCGTGTTGAGAGAGGTACACTTCATCTCAATGACGAAGTAGAGATTGTTGGTATCAGGGAAGATGTTAAGAAGACTGTTGTAACCGGTATCGAGATGTTCCGTAAGCTTCTTGATCAGGGTGAAGCAGGAGACAACATCGGAGCACTTCTTCGTGGTGTTGACCGTAAGGAGATCGAAAGAGGACAGGTCCTTGCAAAACCCGGT
>JAFZZY010000010.1 GCA_017615545.1 Lachnospiraceae bacterium | reverse complement strand
GGCGGCAGGCCTTTCGGACCTGCCGCCGGTTTTCTATCTCAAATTATGAATGGTACTGTGATGCTACGAGCATGTCGCCGCCGTACATCTTACGAAGCTTCGGCTTCTCGATCTTGCCGGTAGGATTGCGCGGGATGTCCGCGAAGATGATCTTGCGGGGACGCTTATAACGGGGCAATGCTTTGCAGAAGGTGTTGATATCATCTTCCGTAGCAGTCTCGCCCGGCTTCAGCTCGATGATGGCCGCGGTGATCTCGCCCAGACGCTTATCGGGGATACCGATGACTGCGACGTCTTTGATCTTATCGTTGGAACGCAGGAAATCTTCGATCTGCACGGGGTA
This sequence comes from Lachnospiraceae bacterium, assembly GCA_017615545.1. GTDB lineage: Bacteria > Bacillota > Clostridia > Lachnospirales > Lachnospiraceae > UBA1201. Next base: position 5,358 of record JAFZZY010000010.1, on the reverse strand, counting down.
GATGTTCTCGCCGCCGGAGATAACGACGTCCTTCTTACGGTCAACGAGGTAGATGAAACCGTCCTCGTCTTCCTGGGCCATGTCACCGGTGTAGAGCCAGCCGTCGTGGAGAACCTCTGCGGTTGCCTTCGGGTCGCGATAGTAGCAGGTCATGACGCCGGGGCCCTTTACAGCCAGCTCGCCGACCTCGCCCTGCTTCACGGTCTCGCCGTTCTCGTCGATGATCTTAACTTCCCAGCCGTAGCCGGCCTTACCGATCGCTCCGACCTTATGTTCATTTTCCACGCCCAAATGTACGCAGCCGGGTCCGATGGACTCGGACAGACCGTAGTTCGTGTCATACTGATGATTCGGGAAATGCTTCTTCCAACGGGCGATGAGGCTCGGCGGCACGGGCTGTGCGCCGATGTGCATGAGACGCCACTGCGACAGTTCGTAATCGTTAAGGTTCACCTCGCCCGAGTCGATGGCATCGAGAATATCCTGCGCCCACGGAACCAGCAGCCACACGATGGTGCAGTGCTCTTTGGAAACAGCGTCCAGGATGACCTCCGGACGGGTACCCTTCAGGAGAACGGACTTCGCGCCCTCGAGGAAGGAACCGAACCAGTGCATCTTCGCGCCGGTGTGATAGAGCGGCGGGATGCAGAGGAAGACATCGTCCTTCGTCTGGTGATGGTGGTTCTGCTCCACCTTACAGGAATGGGTCAATGACTGATGCTTATGCAGGATCGCCTTCGGGAAACCTGTGGTTCCGGAAGAGAAGTAGATCGCTGCGTAATCGTCGTCGGTCAGGCGGATCGCCGGGCTCGTGCTCGCGCAGTTCGCGGTCTGCTCGATGTAATCCTCCGCAAAGGTCGGGCAGTTCGGACCAACATAGAACAGAAGACGGTTCGCGCTGATGTCGTCCGCGATCTCCTCAACACGGCCGATGAACTCCGGTCCGAAGACCAGAACATCCACCTCAGCGAGCTCAACACAATATTTGATCTCGTCGGATGCATAACGGAAATTCAACGGAACGGCGATAGCGCCGGTCTTCAGGATACCGAAATAGATGGGAAGCCACTCCAAGCAGTTCATCAAGAGGATAGCGACCTTGTCGTTCTTCTTGATGCCGCGGGAGAGCAGCAGGTTTGCAAAACGATTCGCCTTCTCGTTGAAGACGTTCCAGGTGATCTCGCGGCGGTAGTAGGACGTGGGGTTCGGCTCGGTGAGCTCGTACTCTTTCCACGTAACGCGGCGGGTCTCTTTGATCTCGGGATTGATCTCGACGAGGCAAATGTCATCCCCGTAGAGCTTACAGTTTCTCTCTAAGATTTCTGTGATAGGCATGATAAAACTCCTTGTTGCCGGAAGGATCCGGGCAGGTTGATAAAAATGTTCCAAATCAAAAGGGCCGGATCTGCTCCGACCCTTTTTAAATATATCACTTTAAACTGATGAAGTAAAGCCTTTTTTACTCGATTTCCGCGGGTTCTGCGTATTCTTCTTCAGATTTATCCTCGGGTGTCGCGATCGCGTGCTGTTTTTCATAGCAGGCTTCGCACACGGGGAAGGGGTGATCCCAGCGCAGCGGCTTGCCGCACAGGCGACAAACTCGGCGGTAGAGGCGCAGATTGTCCACGAGGATATCGCAGATATGGTCCGCTACCTCCGCCTTCGTTTCGATCAGCAGGTCGTACTCGAACGGCAGCTCGAAACGGTTGCAGAACTGATAATACAGGTCCAGAATCTTATAGTAGGTCTCGTATTCGTCCAGGTTCTTTGGGTTGCGGGACGGGAACCAGAGCGCGTCCTCGCCCTTCGTGAAGAAGATGGTACAGTAGTTCAGCCACTCCCGCTGGATCTCCGGCGTCTCCGCGAACGGGATCGTGATGGCGTCGTAATAGTCGTAGTTGTTCAGGTTCGGGACGCGGTCGTGCAGGATGCGGTACAACTGTACCTCACGCGATACGTCGCGTCTGCGGTAGACATCGCTCGTGGGCAATGACTGCCAGGTATTCAGGATATCGTCCAGACGATGGTCGAGTTTGATGATATTGTCCGGAACACCGAGCTGGATGACCGGCAGCGGTGCCAGCGGTTGCTCCAGCATGGTCTTCACCTGCTCGCAGTTCTCAACGCTGCGCACATAACCGACATCGTACATTCCGCGTCGGCCTGCGCGCCCGGCGATCTGCTTCACCTCTTGCGGCTCCAGATGGCGGTAGGTGACGCCGTCGAACTTCTCGGTCTCCATGAAGACCACGCGGCGGATCGGCAGGTTCATGCCCATGCCGATGGCGTCGGTCGCTACGACCACATCGGTATCGCCCTCGAGGAACAGGCGCACCTGCTCCTTACGAGACTGGTACGGCAGCGCGCCGTAGATGACGCTGACCTTGCGGCCCTGCGCCTTCAGGTGCGACGCCAGCGCGAGCACCTTCTTCTTGGAAAACACGATCAGCGCGTCGCCCGGTGTCAGGTCGCGCTCCAGATCGTACGGCTCGTTCTCGAACACGAGCTCGGTGTCACGCGTATGTTCATGAATCTCATAGGTATCGTTGCATTCCTCGATCATCTTGCAGATGATGGGGAGGGCCTCCGGCGCCATGCACAAATGGATCTCGGTGCACATCAGGCCCAGGATGGCGCGCGTCCACGCGTAACCGCGGTCAATGTCCGCGATCATCTGGCATTCGTCCACGACGGCGATGTCGTAGACCTCCTCCACGTGGAGTTTCTCCACCGTACACGACATGATGGTTGCGTTCGGGACGATGTCTTCCTCCTCGCCGGTGGACATAGAGCACATAACGTCCTCCATCAGGAAACGCTCCTGCACCTCCAGCGCGAGCAGACGGAGCGGCGAGAGATAGACGCCGTGCCGCGCCTCTTTCAGACGCTGCAGGGACTGGTAAGTCTTACCTGTGTTTGTCGCGCCCACGTGGATGATGAAGTGACGAAGCAAAGCGCGCGCTTCGGGGTAGGCGTCGATCGGGTTCAGCGGCAGCAGCGCCAAGATGTCGTTTCGCGTCTGCTTCACAACATAGCGCTCCCGGTAGATCTGGGAGAACGGCTGCGTCGCCAAAAGCTCCGGATTTTCCTTCTCCAGAGACAGGATATCGCTGATCGGCGTGTCGCCGACACGCACGGTCATAAAGTCTTCGTATTCCTTTTTCGCATAGGCCTCGATGAGCTCGCGGATGTTCATCTGCGTCGGGCACGGGCGCTTGCGGGCAATGTAGCGGAACAAAAGCCGCCGCATGCGGTTCTGGTCGGTCGCGTCGTAGGGCGCCTCCAGATACTGCTCCAAAAACTCGTTCAGCGCGGGCGCCGTGATCGAAAACGGCTTATGACGCTTGCGGATCCGGATCTTTCCGTAGCTGATCTTTTTGTAGATGTTGTGGTAAGCATTGGCCAGAAGACGGATCTCTTCCGGTTCGTTAATAGGTGTACTCATGTATATTCAAACCTTTAAGTTTTATAGTGCTTCGTAAGGTCATTCATCGGCCGAAAGGAGCGAAAGCAGGGTGGGCGATACTCCGAGAAATGCGCACAGGTTGCGGATCTCCTGCATCTTCGCGGGATCGGGCGTCGCGGGCGCGTCGCCTTTCTTCATGGCGCGGATCAATATGTTTTTCGGCGTGTGTTCGGTGTCGATGAATTCCAGGATCTGCGCTTCGTAGCCGAGGGCAGACAGGAGGGCGGCGCGGATCGAGTCCGTGAACAGGGCCGCCGTGCGCTCCTTGATGAGGCCGTAGGAAAACGGGATCGCCAGGGCGTCGCAATGCATTTGCCGATTCAGCTCGTGCTGGCAGCAGGGGACGGAGAGGATCACGCGGGCGTTGTGCGAGACGGCGTGCGCGAGCGCGTAGTCGGTCGCCAGGTCGCAGGCGTGCAGGGTCACCATCAGGTCAATGGACGCATCCTCCGCATAGTCCGCGACATCGCCGCAGCGAAACTCCAGGTCGTCGTAGTGCAGTTTTTCCGCGAGGGCGGAGCAGTCCGCGATCACGCTCTGCTTCAGGTCCAACCCGAGAATATGCACGTTCAAGCCGATGTGATACTTCAGATAATCATAGATCGCGAAGGTCAGATAGGAGCGGCCGCAACCGAAATCCAGGATGCGGACCTGCCGGTCGGTCGGAAGATACGGAACGACGTCGCGTATGAACTCCAGAAACCGGTTGATCTGACGGAATTTATCGTAGCGCGCGTGGACGACGCGGCCCTGCGGCGTCATGACGCCGAGTTCCACGAGGTAGGGCACGGGCGTGCCTTCCGGCAGGATGTAAGCCTTCGTCTTATTATGCGCGAGCGCCTGCGCGCCGGGCATAACGCCCACCATGCCGGGAGCGTCCGGCTTCAGATGCCGCGTTTTTATGGTCATGGTCCCCTTCTTGCTGACCAGGATCGTGTGGCTGCGGGTCTGTTCGCTGATCTCCGCCTGCATGAAGGTCTCTTCGAGTTCCTTCTCTATATAGGAAACGGTCTCTTCATAGGTCATATTCGAGTGGAAGACCTGCTTGCCGCTGAAACGCTCGGCCTGGATCGTGGGCGCCCCCTTAAGCAGGATCGGGCGCAGTTTCACCTTCGTGACCGTAAGCGGCGTGCGGGAATGACTCAGTATGAGAGAGACGAACGTTTTCGGTGTGATCGCCTCCGATAAAAGATCGTGAAGTTTTGTATCCATACAGTACCTTGGGTCGGGACGTGGATTTTGCCCCCAAAATAATCTAAGTTCCTGCGTCGGAAAGAAAGAGGTATCCGAACGCACTCCATCTTTTATTATGCCATTTTTAAAGGGGGATGTCAATAAAACACATAGCATGGACGGAAGCTTATGCCTCGGACCGGTATTTGGGGCTCGGTTCCGAATTTCCGGAGGAGCAGACTGCATCCAATGTAGCAGGATAGCCGAAATAGGATGCACTACAAATCATCCGAAGGAGCAGACTGCATCCGATATGATGAGAAAGTACGAAATAGGATGCACTGCGGATCTTCTGGAGGAGCAGACTGCATCCAATGTAGCAGGATAGCCGAAATAGGGTGCACTGCAGATCTTCCGAAGGAGCGGACTGCATCCAATATGATGAGAAAGTACAAAATAGGATGCACTGCGGATCTTTTGAAGGAGCGGAATGCATCCAATGTAGCAGGATAGCCGAAATAGGATGCACTGCAGATCTTCCGAAGGAGCAGACTGCATCCAATATGATGAGAAAGTACGAAATAGGATGCATTGCAGATCTTTTGAAGGAGCAGAATGCATCCAATGTAGCAGGATAGCCGAAATAGGATGCACTGCAGATCTTCCGAAGGAGCAGACTGCATCCAATATGATGAGAAAGTACGAAATAGGATGCATTG
>JAFZZY010000009.1 GCA_017615545.1 Lachnospiraceae bacterium | reverse complement strand
GACTCCGGGCTTCAGTATGATAACTTCGCATCCTACGTCGGATACAGTCTGTATGTCGATGTGAAGGCGGAAGCGGCGGGTATAACGGATATCATTTTCTCCGACGCGGATGAAAAACCGGGCGAAGTCGACGGTGGGGAGATCGATGATGAGATCGTTGCCCCGACCGGCGAGCATAAATCCGAGGAAAAAGACGACGATAAGGGCGGTAAGAAGCCGTCAGTTCCGTGGATCCCTACGATCGTTTCGGTCGGAGGAGCGGGCATCGTAGGCGCTACGGTCGGAGGAATTGCCGGTGCCGGCGGTGGCGGCGGAGCCGGTGGAGCAGCGGGAGGCGCAGGAGCTTCCGGCGGCGGAACGGCAGGCGCAGGCGGAAATGGACCGATCGGAGCACCGGAGGGTGCAGGGGCCGCGGGTGGTTCTGCCGGTGGTGCCGGAGCTGAGGGCCAGAATAAGCCCGACCGCAACGAGACCGACGAAGAGAAAAAGAAGAAGTACAGACTGAAGATCTATAAGGACTTCGGAAACATCATTATCCCGGGGGCAGCGCCCGTGGTCGTGTATGCGCGCGTGGTCGAAGTATCACCGCAGGGCACGGAGACCGACCGTCCGGATCTTTCGAAGAACATAAGGATATTCTCCCCGGATAATATCCTGGGCATCCAGGAGCAGGAGGCGCTCGCCGGAACGTATAAGGCCGCACGTGCCTGGGTCCAGGATCCGAACACGCAGGAGAAAGAAGCCGAGATCGCGTTCCAGTACCGCGGAAAGGGAGGTTCTTTCACTAACCGGATGAAGTTCGTCCTCGCCGTGCCGGAGATCGTTTTCGACCAGCCGAACATCACGCTCCCGCTGGGATTTAAGGGCGAGATAAAGCCGTATTTCATAGTCCTCGGCATGAATGCAGAGGGTCTGAAGGTCAATGCCTCCGTTAAACCGGAGGATGCATATGAAGTATCCGTTGAGCCCATCGAGGCAGATTTCGGAACCAACCTGGCCCGCGCATATTACGCGGTGATCAAAGAAAAAGAGAAGGCGGATCCGATGGATGACCGCCCGGCGGCTGCCATCGACAACTACACATTGACCGTGCGCGCAGAACAGACGGACGGCCGATACCTCGAGGAACAGCTGTACATTGGCCGCCTGAAGGAAGGTATCTCGATCGCAGTGGATAAGATCGACTGCTGTCTGATCCCGACCGATGAAGGAAAGACGAAGCCATTCACCCAGCGCCAGAAGACCGATTATAAGATCGCGAAGACCCTGACGACGGTCCGCGTGCTGGAGTGCGATAAGGAGAATGAGAGGGTGCATGTCTACGCGCCGCTGCTCACCGGTTTTTCGGTGCATGCGGTCCGCGAGGAGGACGAGGAGATCGTAAAGGCGCTCGGCATCGCGATCGATGCGGGCGAGTCCGATCCCGAGATCCTGGAGGATGGCTCCCTGGTCGTTTCCCTGCAGTGCTCGAAGGCGGTGCTCGACGCGCCGCGCCGGATCCAGGCAGTGCTTACGGTGAAGGGCGCCGTGGAAGACCGCGAATACGAGTGTTCGAAGGAAGTCCTGCTGCTGAGCCAGCCCAGCCGTTACGATGAGTACGGCATGCTCAGCGCGGAGGAGCGTGAGCGCGACGAGCGCCTGCGTGAGGGCCTGGAGACGCTACGTGAGAACATTTGGAATAATTATATGCAGAACCTCGGACCGGTCTACCGCCTGGCGGGCGACCAGCTCTACGGGTTTAACGAAGAGTACGGTTTCGACGAGTCTACGGTATTCTACCTGATGGAGGTCTACAACGGCTTCCTGCGCGGTGATATCGTCGGCGCGAATGCGACCCCTACTTCGGACATGAGCATCGGCGAGTACATCTGGTGCTTCTACGCCGAGATGGCGAAATCGGCCAATGAGATCGAGGAGAGCGCAGGCCTCTCGGGACGACTCCTCCTCGGGTTCACGACCGTCGGCCTGTCCGAGGTCGCATTCTGGACCATGGATTTCATCCGAATCCCGTACAACATGAAGCAGGCCTGGGATAACGGCGAAGAGACCGTGACCGGACTGATGTGGGCCGGCGCGAAACCGTTCGTTTTTGCCTATGCAGGCGAGAAGGTCCTGGGCTGGCTCGCCGGAAAGGCCTGGGGTAAATTGACCGCGAAGATCCCGTTCCTCAAGAGCGTCGAGAAGGCTTACCTCAACTACGCGGCGAAGGTTCAGGGCTTCAACATGAAGTTCTCGTTGGGTAAGGGACCGAAGGCGACTGTCGGCACGAACGGCCGCGGAAATGTCGAAAATCCGGCACACGCGAAGGATAACTTCAGCAACTCCGGTAGCACGCGCGGCGTTCAGAAGGCAAACGCCGAACTGGGCAATCTCCGCACGAAGGCCGAAAACAACGTCGACCGCCTGCTGCGGAAGACGCGCCAGAGCGGTAAGGCATCGCAACTCTCCGATGAATTCGTAAAGGCGAGCCGCGAGGGTCTCGAGTTGGTGAAGGATCTCGAACGGGCATACAACCAGAACAAACTCTACCCCAGCGCGGAGAATGCCGCGAAACTGGAGGCGATGTATAAGGAAGTACGCGGAAACTACTACGCGAAGCAGCAGCTCAAGAATCTGCACGATTTCAACGCGACGGAGCTTCGTATGAAGTACAACGAATACTGGGGCGGTAAGGACACCGCGATCAAGGCAGGATCCGTGAAGCGTATTTCGAAGGCGACCGGAATCCCTGAGGAGGACATCTATTTCAAGAGCGTATCGGGCAATACCGAGCTGAAGCTGAAGACCGGCCGGACCAACGCCGTGGATACAGACCTCACCGGCTACCAGAGGCGCGGCGCGAGGGGCGACATCGAGATCCGCGATACCGTTCAGGCGAATGAAGTTGCATTCGAAGTCCACGAGCAGATCACGGGCCAGAAGACCACCGATCTGAAAACCGCTCTGGAAACCTGCAAGAAATACGATTATAACGTCGTAGCGGGCGCAAACCAGCACGCAAGCGAGAAATACCTGCAGGTAGACCGAATGCTCAGTCCTGAGGGCCACAAGCTCAAATTGGAGTATGCAGAGTGGAACGCTAAGGTAACGACGCACAAGGTTCAGATGCACATCGACGAGGCGAAGGCCCTCCTGGCCGAAGCCGCGAAGCATCCGCCGGGAAGCGAGGCTCAGCGCAGCCTGATCAAGAAGGCCTGCAATGAGTACTTCGAAGGCTTCCGCAACGGCGTCAAGCAGAGCAACCGAACCTCCCTTCCTCGTAATAAGGAACTGATGATCGAGGGTAATCCGAACGCCATCACCGAGGACGAGATGACCATGCACGCTCTGATCGAGCGCGCGATCAATGGTCCCAAGGATGGACACATCGGCTGTGACATGGGCGATGTCTACAACGTTTTGGACGACATGGGCTACGGAGCCGAAGGCTACGCAAAAGCGACCGGTGACATGGTACTGAAGACCGCCGGCGGAAAGTAAAAGAAACACACGGCGCATCCCGGAAGCCCTTATGCAGGCGCCGGGATGCAAATCAAGAAAAACACTTCAAAGGAATGCATCCCGGGAGGCCTTAGGAAGGCTACAGGATGCAAATCTAGAAAAGTACTTCAAAGGAATGCATCCCGGGAAGCCTTAGGAAGGCTACAGGATGCAAATCAAGAAGAGTATTTCAAAGAAATGCATCCCAGGAGGCCTTAGGAAGGCTACAGGATGCAAATCAAGAATAGTATTTCAAAGGAATGCATCCCAGGAAGCCTTAGGCGGGCTACAGGATGCAACTCAAGAATAGTACTTCAAAGGAATGCATCCCGGGAAGCCTTAGGCAGGCGCTGGGATGCAAATCAAGAAAAACACTTCAAAGGAATGCATCCCAGGAAGCCTTAGGAAGGCTACAGGATGCAACTCAAGAATAGTATTTCAAAGAAATGCATCCCAGGAGGCCTTAGGAAGGCTACAGGATGCAAATTAAGAAAAGTACTTCAAAGGAATGCATCCCGGGAGGCCTTAGGCGGGCTACAGGATGCAAATCAAGAAAAACACTTCAAAGGAATGCATCCCAGGAGGCTTTAGGAAGGCTACAGGATGCAAATCAAGAAAAACACTTCAAAGAAATGCATCCCGGGAAGCCTTATGCAGGCGCCGGGATGCATTTGGTTTTTAGTCTATGATCGGGAAGTATACCTGGTAGCGTTCGTAGCCGATCTGGTAGAGCGGTACGAAGCGGATGCCGGGATCCTGGCCGCGGGTCTTGAAGGTCATCTTCCACATGCCCCACTCGCGCTCGCAGTCGTGGACCAGCAGGGTCTCAGGCGCTGCGCCCTTCGTGTGCAGCAGGCGCTCGGCGTTGCAGAGGCCGGCGAGTACGATGGGTCCGTAGGAGAATGCGACCATGTCGTCGGTGCCGGGCAGGAGCGTCGCGCGGATGCGCAGCGGCAGCTCGATGCGGACCTCGTCGCCGTTATCCCATGTGCGGTCAATGCGTACGAACCGGCCAGGGATGAGGGCGGCATTGATCGGAACTCCATTGACCAGGATGCGCGCCGACGGCTCGTTTCCGACCCACTCGGGAACACGCAGGTTCAGGGCAAACTGCACGCTGCCTTCGGCCTCCACGCGGAAGCATTCCGCCAGGCAGTCGGGCTGGTGGAGGTAGATGTGCGCCTCCTCGCGCACCGTCTGCGCGGACGAATCGGTCGACGAGAAATGGTAGCTTCCGTTCAGGGCATCGCGCCACTGGCGGATCTTCACCGCGCCGCCGTTCTCAAGTTCAAACGCAGCCTGCGAAGCGAAATACAGGCCGGTGTAGATATCGTTGCCGTCCTGATAATACAGGAAACGGTTGTGCGCTGCATTGGCCTGGACCAGGGTGCCGTGGCAGCAGAAGAAATCCTGCGTCTTCGAGCCCCAGCCCTTGCGTCCGCCGCCATAGAGCGGCAGGAAATATGTGATCAGGCCCTCCTCGGGGAACTCCGGCGTCTGTCCGTTCGAGTGGCCGCCGCGGAAATGTCCCTGCGCCAGGATGCCGTTGTACAGGTTGCGCTCGATGTAGTCGAGGTACTTCGCGTCGCCGGTGAGCTTAAACAGCCCGTCCGCCAGCCGCATCATGTTGTAGACCGTGCAGTGCTCCTGGTTCTTCTCGCCCAGGCGCGCCGCCATGGACCGCATGGGCGTCCAGATCTCGCCGAGCGTCTGCCCGCCGGTCACGAAGCTGCCGCGGTCGGTGACCGCGCACTTCCAGTACGCGAGGGCAATGTCGCGATAGCGCTCGATGCCTGTGACCTCGTAGACACGCAGCGCGCCGATCGCTTCGGGGATGGTCGTGTTGGCATGCATGTTCGTCAGCACGTCGACGCCCGCGAGGAGCGGGTCGAACAGGCGGTGCCGGTCGTAGCGGTCGATCAGTGTCAGGTACATTTCATCTTTTGTGAATTCATAGAGGTCCGCCCAGATCTCCAGCATGCCGCCGGTCTCGAAGTCCAGCAGGTCGTCGAGCTGCTTGCGGCTCATATCATTTGTGAAGTCGTAGAACCATTTGGCAAATGCTTCAGCGACCTCCAGAGCCTGTGCATTGCCCGCGTAGCGGTACATATCCATCAGGCCCATAAAAAGCTTGTGTACGTTGTAATGCGGCGCCCAGACGGCCTTTCCGCGCGCGATCCAGTGGAAATACTTCTCCGGGATGGCTGCGACCCAGGAACCGCCGTTCTCGACCTGGCAGTGCTTAAGCTCACCCACGATGAAGTTCGCCTTCGCCAGGAGTTCCTCGTCGCCGCTCTCTGCATAGTGGATCGCCGCCGCGCTCAGGAAGTGACCCAGGAAATGTCCGCGCAACTGGCAGGACGGATCCTCCCAGCCGCCGTGCGCCATGGCCTTGCTGCCGAAGTTCTGGTGCAGGCCCGCCTCCTGGTAGTAGTTCTGCAGGAGGGCCGCGTCGGTCAGCTCCTTCAGATATTCGGTATTACATCTCTCTTTCGATAACAACTCGCCGTCCATTAGAACGACGTCTCTTCCGCTCAGTTCTTTCATGGAAAAACCCTCCTTAAGACAGTCGCAGATCGCGGTTGCAATCCGCCCTTACCTATAGTATAATCGGAAATATAGAAACATAAATGCAAGATATGCCGAAATACCTATAAAATATTCCGATTTGAAAGGAGGGATGGAAGATGATGGATGCCCGGGTGCATTTGCCGCTGGATACACTGCCGCTGGTCAGCCTGAGCGACGACCTGTGGACCGAAGAAGGTTTCGTTCACCCGGACCGTGTCATGGACGTGAACGTGCTGCTTTATGTCCGGAAGGGCGAGTTCGAGATCTACGAAGAGGGCGTATGCTACCGCGTGCCGGAGGGCTCCGTCTTCTTCCTGAAGCAGGGACTGCACCACTGGGGGCGGAAGCATTGCCCGCGCGGGACCCGCTGGTTCTTCGTGCATTTTTCGCTGCTGCAGGGGGAGGATCTTTGCGAAGAAGCCCGAAGCGCCGAGGATTTTGCTTACACAGAAGGATCCGATCCCGCGGCCAATGCGGCGCCAAAGAAGTACATTTGCCTCCCGAAACTGGTGAAACTGCCGCCGAAGGGGATGCTCGTTTCGCGTTTTGAGTCGCTTCTGGGCATGTACCGAAGCAACGATCCGCAGGAGCGGGCGTATATGAACGCCTTCCTCTACCGGCTGTTGCTCGATATCCACTATGAGGCGGAGGAGGCGCGCCCGGTGGCGTCGCACGCTCTGCGGATACGCCAGTTGAAGCATCTGCTGGAGGCGCTGGCACAGTCGCCGTTTTCGGCGCGGGTGATCGAAGAGCGCATGGGGCTTTCCTACAAGCACCTCTCCGCGTGCTTCAAAGAGGAGACCGGGATGACCCTGCAGGCCTACCACACGCAGGTGCGAATGGAGCAGGCCGCCCGCCTGCTGCGCCAGGGAGATATCTCCATCCGTGAAGTCAGCGAGCGCCTCGGTTTCACCGAACCATTCTACTTCACGACCGTTTTCAAAAAGCAGATGGGGTGCTCCCCCAGCGAATACCGTAAGGGAGCCGTACGAATCTAAGCAGGTTCGTAAGAAAAATGTACGAGATCCCTTTGGAATTGTAGTAAAGAATTAAGAACTGTAATTTTCTATTAAATTTGCGGTGTGATATAATAGAGGGGTAAAAAGAATAGGAGGAGTTGACTATGCGTTGCAGTTCATGCGGGGCAGAGATCCCGGAGGGAATGAGCGTATGTCTCGAGTGCGGAGCGATCCCGGACAATACCGTGGTTTCGCAGACCACGGACACGCAGGAATGGCAAAATAAACAGAAGGCCGCTGTCAAAGTGGAATCGCCGGGCTGGATGGCCGGGCCGCTCGCTTGGTTTACGCGCCTTCAGGGAGTTTCATTGCTTATCTATGCCTACCAGCTAGTCACAGCACTGATATTATTTTTCTACCTGAACCATCCGGATCTTTTGTTTTCACGGTCCGGGGCTGATTTCTTTGATTTCCTGGATAAATCGATCAAAAATGTCAGGTGGATACTGATCTTCATAATGATCCTGAGCGTGATCATGCTTTTGATCATGGGCAGCTACGGGAATGGCTTCTGGCAGGCCGGTTTGATCAGCATAGCCCTGGTGATCGCGAATATCATTACAGAAGGTGAGACGGACGCAAAGCAGCGTTTGATCGGAGAGGGAGTCGCCGTGGTCCTGGAGATCGTGTATGCGGTAGTGCTTTTCCGGCAGTTTAGCAGGTTCACCCGTCCGCTGGATTATTCGATCGCCGATCGTTGGGACCGCCTGCTCACGTTGTGGATCTATGCTTATATTGCAGCAGGTGCTCTGGGCTTATATATGGGCCTTGCCGTAAAAACACTTAAGGAAATGGAGATATGCTTTGCGCTCGCATATCTGCTGGTGTTTGCCATCGGATTGCCCGTTTACAAACATCTGAAAAGAACATACGTATTATTGAGAGGATGAAGGAGGAATTAAAATGTTTTGCAGATCATGTGGTCAGGAACTGCCTGAAGGAGTGAAGGTCTGCCCGGTTTGCGGAGAGGAGATTGAGGAGATCGAAGAGACCGAGGGAACCGAGCAGGAGGATATTTTAGACGAGGAGGAGTGGACAGAAGAAGTCCGTTACCTGAAGGGCTCGACCGGAATACTTCAAAAGAACCTGATCATTCAAAAGATATTTCTGTGGATACAGTTGGGCGTGTTGGTGATAGACATCATCCGGGTGTACGGGTTGAGTTCCTATATGAAGAACTGGAGTTCGAGATCGGCAAACTTCGTTAATTCCCTGTTTGAAAAATCCGAGTATATTTTGGGATTTGCCAAAGTGGCCTTTCTCATCCTGATCCTTCTCGAACTGATATACTATGTGGAACTCAAACAGTTTGAAAGAAGTTTTTGGATGGTTGCCATCAGTTGTGTCGCCATGGTTGCGTTAGACTATTTTACGGGGCTCCGCAACCTGATCGGCGGAAGGGGAGGCGAGATCGAATATCTCCTCCAAAACATTGCGGGCACAGTGGTTTATGTTTGGTTTTTGCACCGGGCAATGTCATATCTGACCGAACTGATCGATGTAAAAACATCCCTTCGCTGGAAGAGCCTGTTCCCGGCGTATGCCGCACTTTCTGCCATAGCGGCGATCCTGATCGTCGTTATCAAACTGTTCAATAAAAATGCGGTGATCGAATCTATGGGAGCTTCCCTGGTCACCTGTTCTCTTTCATTGCTTCTGCAGATCATGTTGTTCCTGCTGCTTAATAGCACAGTCAAAAACTTCAAAGAGATCGATGTAGAATAATACTGCCGAAAGGCATATAATAAGACATTGATACGGCGACAGAAATATAACAGACGCCCGACGATTTTCGTCGGGCGTCTGCATATATTTATATGATGTTTATCGATCTTATCAGGATCTCTTCCACTTCCAGTTTGCCACTTCCGGCAGATCCAAACCAACTTCGTGGATGTACTGCTTGTGCTCAACGAGCTTATCACTCATCTTCTGGTAGAGGTAAGCGCCGCGGTTTCCGAGCTGAGGCAGGAACTTGATCGCATCCATTACCAGGTGGAAACGGTCGATATCGTTCTGTACGCGAACATCGAAAGGAGTCGTGATGGTACCTTCCTCTTTGTAGCCGCGAACGTGCATCAGACGGTTGTTGTGACGACGATAGGTCAACTCGTGGATGAGAGAAGCATATCCGTGGAAGTTGAAGAGTACGGGCTTATTCTGAGTGAAGAGAATGTCGTACTCAGCGTCGGTCAGGCCGTGCGGGTGCTCGGTGTTCGGCTGAAGCTTAAACAGGTCGACAACGTTGATGAAGCGGATCTTAACTTCCGGCAGCTCCTCGTTGAGGATCGATACTGCGGCCAATGCTTCGAGGGTCGGGGTCTCACCTGCGCAGGCAAATACGATATCGGGTTCCTGACCCTGATCGTTGGATGCCCAATCCCAGATGCTGATACCCTGTGTGCAGTGCTTTACTGCCTCAGGCATGGTCAACCACTGCGGACGCGGATGCTTAGAAGCAACGATAACGTTCACGTAGTTACGGCTGCGGATACAGTGATCGAAGCAGGAGAGCAGGCAGTTCGAATCCGGCGGCAGATACAGGCGGACAACGTCTGCCTTCTTATTTGCGATGTGATCCATGAAGCCCGGATCCTGGTGTGTAAATCCGTTGTGGTCCTGCTGCCATACAGTAGAAGCCATGATCAGGTTGAGGGAAGCGATCTCCTCTCTCCAAGGAAGCTGGTTGCAGACCTTCATCCACTTAGCGTGCTGAGCAGCCATGGAGTCGATGATACGGGCAAATGCTTCGTAGGTTGCGAAGAAACCGTGACGTCCGGTGAGCAGGTAGCCTTCCAGCCAGCCTTCGCACATGTGCTCGGAAAGCATGGAGTCCATTACACGGCCGTCTACAGCCAGATGGTCATCATTGTCATAGATCTCAGAGTTCCAATCGCGGTTCTCGGTCTCGAAAACTGCGTTCAAACGGTTGGAGTTCGTCTCGTCCGGTCCGAAGATACGGAAGTTCTTGCTAGCTGCATTGAGCTTGAAGATATCGCGAACGAATTTACCGAGTTCGGTCATATCCTGACCGTCCTGGCCGCCGTGCTCCTTCACTTCTACAGCGTAGTCGCGGAAATCCGGCAGACGCAGGTCACGCAGAAGCTTACCGCCGTTTGCGTGAGGGTTCGCGCCGATGCGGGCATCGCCGACAGGAGCGAGAGCCTTAAGCTCGGGGATCAGGGCACCCTTCTCGTCGAAGAGTTCCTCTGCATGGTAGCTAGCCAGCCAATCCTTCAGGATCTGGAGGTGCTCCTCCGGCTTCTCGAAGCTGATCGGAACCTGGTGAGCCAGGAAGTAGCCTTCGATGGGCTTGCCGTCAACTACCTTCGGGCCTGTCCAGCCCTTCGGTGTGCGAAGTACGATCATGGGCCAGATCGGACGTGTGGGATCGTTGTTCTCACGAGCGTTCTTCTGGATCGCCTTGATCTCTTCGATAACAGTATTGAGGGTCTCAGCCATCTTCTTATGCATGGTCATCGGATCGTCGCCTTCTACGAAGTAAGGCTTCCAGCCGGTACCCTTGAAGAAGCACTCGATCTCCTCGTGGGACATACGAGCGAAGATGGTCGGGTTAGCGATCTTGTAGCCGTTCAGATGAAGGATCGGAAGAACCGCACCGTCATTGATCGGGTTCAGGAATTTATTGGACTGCCAGGAGGTTGCAAGAGGACCGGTCTCGGCCTCACCGTCGCCGACAGTAACAGCAGCGATCAGATCCGGGTTATCGAATACAGCACCGAATGCATGAGCGATACCATATCCGAGCTCGCCGCCCTCGTTGATGGAACCGGGAGTCTCGGGAGCACAGTGGCTCGGCATGCCGCCCGGGAAAGAGAAGCGTTTGAACATTTTGGCCATACCTGCTTCATCTTCGCTGATATCCGGGTAGATCTCACTGTAGCTGCCTTCCAGATAGCTGTTGGCGATGAAGAAGTTTCCGCCGTGTCCGGGACCGGACAGAAGGATCAGATCCAGATCGTAACGCTTGATAACACGGTTCAGATGAACGTATACGAAGTTCTGGCCGGGAACGGTTCCCCAGTGACCTACGATCTTCTTCTTGATGCTGTCCAGAGTCAGCGGTTTACGGAGCAGCGGATTATCCAGCAAGTACAGCTGTCCTGCGGAAAGATAGTTCGTTGCGCGCCAGTAGGCGTCCATTTTCCGGAGATATTCTTCGGTAAGTTCGCCCTTTTCTACACAATAATTATTATTATCCTGCATAAGGCCTCCTATAATGATTTATGCTTGAAATGTATTGCTACGAGGGGATTTTTCCCCGCGCATATCTTAGCAAAGAAAGCAAGCCGTGTCAACGAAAAACGAAAGTTTCGACATTAAAAACGGGCGGTTTTTATTTTTTGCAATCATGTTTCCTTCCACCAATCAAAAACCCGGTTGAATTGTCGTAATTCGTACTGCAAAACGCACAATTCGGGCGTAGCCGCCGCCGGTCGCCGCAGCTCGACGGCCCGGCTATGAAGTTTTATGCCTAAGGGGGTGGGAAAGCATCATTTTAGGCATAAGCCGAAGCAGGACGGGAGGGCATGCGGAAACTTTTTATGCCTAAAGGCAGGAGAAAGCTTCCTCTTAGGCATAGGGGCGAAGTTTGGCGGGAGGGCACGCGGGAACATTTCATGACTAAATGCAGGAGAAAGCTTCCTCTTAGGCATAGAGGCGAAGTTTGGCGGGAGAGTACGCGGAAGAATTTCATGCCTAAAGGCAGGCGAAAGCTTCATCTTAGGCATAGGGGCGAAGTTTGGCGGGAGGGAACGCGGGAACATTTCATGACTAAATGCAGGAGAAAGCTTCCTCTTAGACATAGAGGCGAAGTATAGCGGGAGGGCATGCGGAAGTCTTTTATGCCTAAAGGAAGGTGAAAGCTTCATCTTAGGCATAGAGGTGAAGTTTGACGAGAGGGCACGCGGAAGCCTTTTATGCCTAAGACCAGGGGAAGACTTCATCTTAGGCATAGAGACGAAGTTTGGCGGGAGGGTACGCGGAAGAATTTCATGCCTAAGAGCGCGTAAAAGCTTTGGTTTAGGTATAAAAATCAGGTTTGGCACGGCGTTGCATAGTTTACATCCTGTGTATGGTTTGGTAAAATTGTAGGTGGAGCCACTATCTGTGGCTTACGGGGGTTTACGAAACAGAAAGGCAACAACAATGACAGCAAATTATCACAGTCACACGACCCGCTGCCACCATGCGACGGGCACACAAAGAGAATATGTAGAGAAGGCGATCGAGGCCGGTTATCGCGTATTCGGTTTTTCCGATCATACGCCCTATCCGTACAACAACGGCTTCGTTTCGCCGATCCGGATGCTTCCGGACGAACTCGAGGATTATGTGAAGGAAACTCTGGACCTGAAGGAAGAGTATAAGAAGGACATCGACATCAAACTCGGACTGGAGGTCGAATACTTCCCGAAGCATTTCGAGGATCTGATGCGACTTTGCGAGCCGTACCCGATCGAGTACTTCCTGCTGGCGCAGCATCACACGGAAAATGAATATGACGGCACCTATGTCGGTTTCCCGACGCAGGACGAGAGGGTGCTGGAGCGGTACTGCAGCCAGATCGGCGAAGCATTGGCCGTGGGAAAGTTTTTGTACCTCGCGCATCCCGACCTCGTAAATTTTAAGGGCGAGGAGGCCGTCTACGAGCGCCATATGCGCGCTTTATGTAAGAAGGTGAAGGAATATGGGCTGCCGCTCGAGATCAATTTCCTGGGCATCTGGGACGGGCGGAACTACCCGGACCGTCGCTTCTGGAAGATCGCCGGCGAGGAGCAGATGGACGTGATCTTCGGGGCCGATGCGCACCATGTCAGCAAGATCTGGCTGCCGGAGTGCGAGAAGGTCGCGATGCAGATCGTGGAGGAAAACGGGCTGCACCTGCTGACACAGATGGATATATAAGGAGCAGATAATGAAGAAAGATATACCGAAGAACGGCGAGACCGTGATCCTGGTCGCGGGAGGAACGGTCGAGCCGGAGTTCATTCGCCGCGTGTTTGAGGAGGCGGAGATGCCGGCCTTGCTGATCGGTGTGGATCGCGGGACCATCGCGATCCTCGAGGCAGGCCTGGAGCCGAGCCGCGCGATCGGCGATTTCGACTCGGTCGACACTGCGCAGTGGGAGCGCATCCGCGCGCTGCCGCACGTGGAGAAACTGATCCCGGAGAAGGATGACACCGACACGGAGCATGCGCTGCGCTATGCGATCAGCCTGGCGCCGAAGAAGATCCTGATGCTGGGCTGCACGGGCACGCGCCTGGACCAGACCATCAGCAGCATTGGCCTGCTGAAGCAGGCGACGGACGCGGGGATCGAGGCATACATTTTGGATGCGAATAACCGCGTGCGCGTGGTGCGCGACGCCTGCACGCTACGCGCGGCCGATGCGTTTGGCACCTATGTTTCGGTGCTTCCGTACGGCGACCGCATCGAGCACCTGTATATGAAGGGTTTCAAATATCCGGCGGAGGATCTGAGCACGGATTTCAGCGTCAGCCTCACGGTCAGCAACGAATTGACCGCGAAAGTAGGCGAGATCCGCTGCGACGGGTACTGCATCGTGGTTGAAAGCCGGGATTAAGTGACACCGGGGACGGTTCTTTTTGTCACCTGTCACATGTGACAATGGGGACGGTTCTATCTGTCACAAGGAGAGAGTGAATGGAAGTTATTGTTATGCGTCATGGGGAAAGAGATTACGAGCCCTGTCATGAAAGAGGATTTATCGGTCAAGGCTTAGAATTGGCACCATTGACTGAAATTGGGGAGAAGCAAGCGGAAGAAGCTGCATGGAATCCTTTGATCGACGGATGTTCCGTTATTGTGTCTTCGCCCTACACAAGGTGCCTGCAAACGGCCGCAATCGTATCCAGAATAAGGAATATTCCGCTGAAGGTAGAAGTCGACCTGCATGAGTGGATTCCCGATCTGCTATTTCAAAACAAAGCTGGAGAAGCAAAAGCTTACGGCAAAGAGTTTGCATTGAATGAAGGGAAGTACCCAGACGGAGAGCCTTGCAGATGGGAAAGCATTGACATGATGGAAAAAAGGCTTTTGGGAGTATTAGACAAATATGTGAGCTATGATAAAATTCTGATCGTTACGCATGGAATGCTAATGCATCAGATTAAGCCATATGGGCATATACCCAATTGTTTTGTGGATAGTTTCATATATGATGAGAATTTTAAGTGCGCCGGCTTTCACAAGAAGGGGTGACACCGGGGACGGTTCTTTTTGTCACCTGTCACATGTGACACCGGGGACGGTTCTATCTGTCACCTGTCACGTCGTCACAAGGAGGATACTATGAAGTTTAAAAAAATAGAAAAGGTGCATCAGGGGAGGTTCATTACCCGCTACGATGTGACCTATGAGACGGAGGGCGGGCATGAGAAGGTCTATGAGATGATCAGCCGCGACCCGAATATGAATACTGAAGAGGCGTTGCGGCGCGATAAGATCGACGCTGTGGTTCTGGTGATCTTCGACGAGAGCGGGGAGCGGATCCTGCTGGACTGCGAGTATCGTCTGGCGGTCGATGCGTGGGTCTACAACTTCCCGGCCGGGCTGATCGACCCCGGCGAGACGCCCGAGGAGGCGGCGCGGCGGGAGTTGCGCGAGGAGACCGGACTCGAGCTCTACGCCATCGAGGACGTGATTGGCGAGAGTTATTCGGCGGTTGGTTTTTCGAACGAGAAGAACCTGACCATCGTCGGCCGCGCCCGCGGGACATTTGCCGAAAGTGACTCCGAATATGAAGAGATCCGCTCCGCTTGGTACACCAAAGAAGAAGTCCGTGAACTGCTGAAAAGCGAGGTTTTCGCGGGAAGGACACAGGCATACTGTTACGTGTGGAGCCGCTCATAGTGGAGCGCCGTCAACGTGGGGCTTGCGACACATGTTGGTGACAGGTGACAAAAAGAACCGTCCCCAATGTCACATGTGACAGGTGACAAAAAGAACCGTCCCCGGTGTCACATGAGCCGCTTACCTTTCAGTTTTGTACCGCTTACCTGTCCACCTCTTGTTTTTTTTCATGTGTTGCTTTATTGTTGACTCAGGTTTGAAACACAACCTCCCCGACGGGGGACTCAGGAGAACATGTTAGACTGAAATGAAAGTATTTGTAAACACGACAAGCAATGAAGACGAGATGCGCGTAGAGATCCTGTGCCGGCAGATCACCGGTGAGGTCCGCGATCTCGAACGGTACATCCGAAATTACGACGGAAAGCTGATCGCACATGCCGGCGAGGAAATGGCCCGCGTATCCGTGCGGGACATCCTGTACATCGAAGCGGTGGACAACAACGTCTTCCTGTACACGCAGTCCGGTGTGTATGAGACAGACCGGAAGTTATACGAACTGGAGACGCTGCTGAGCGCCCGCGATTTCTTCCGCTGCGGCAAGTCGCTGATCGTGAATATCTATCACATCCGCGCGCTGCGGCCGGAGATCACCCGGAATATCCGCGTGACCATGGACAATGACGAGATCCTGTACATCTCGCGGCGGTACGCAAAGGCGTTTAAGGAGCGGATCGCAGGAGGTGCGGAGCATGAATGAAGCGAGAGATAAACAAAAGAAAGAAATGGGACGGGCCAATGTAAAGAGTGCATTGTTGATGTTCCGAATGGTATTTACGATCGCGTTCACATGGCTGATGCTCCTGGTCCTGCTGACCGCAGCAGCCCGCGGAAACGAGTCACTCTCGGTGGGATTTGCCCTGAAGCTCCTGGCGTTCTGCGCCGGCGCATCCGTGATCTTCTGCGGAGCATTTTCCGAGATGATTCTGAAAGGGAAATCGTTCATTTTCCGCCTGACGATCCTCATGATCGCCTTCCTGCCGTTCGAAGTGGCCTGCTTCTACTGGATGGGCATTTTCGAAGGCTCGGGCAATGCAGTGCTCTGGCTCTTATTCGTCGGAACGTTCGTATTATCCTACGTGATCTCTGTAGTTCTGGATCGTGTTGTGTTTGCAAAACGAGGTGAAGTTTACACACAGCAATTAAAAGCGTACCAGAATGAAAGGAGACAAGAATATGAGAACGATCAACAAGGAATATCATGAGACAGCATTAAATGAAATGATCGCGGATTGCGCGAAGACACAGAAGAAGGGACTGCCGTTCATGGCAGCATCAGTGATCCTCTGGCTGGGGATCGGAATAGTTCAACTTACAAGCCTGGAGATCGGGCTGCGGAACCTCATCACGTTCTGCGTTTCCCCGTTGCTTATGCCGCTCGCACTGTTGTTTGCACACTTCATGCATGTGAAGATCGCAGATAAGACGAACCCGCTGAGTAAGGCCGGCTTCCTGTTCACCATGAACCAGCTCCTCTACCTCCTCATCGTAATGTGGGTATACTCGGAGCGCCCGGAAGGCATGGTCATGGCCTTCGCCATCGTGCATGCAGCACACATGCTTCCGTTTAGCTGGCTGTACCGCTCGATCAGCTACCGCATCGCCGCTATTGCAGGCGCTGCCATCGCGCTGATCCTCGGCATCCTCACAACGCCTGCAGTTGTAGCTTTCTTCATCTTAGGCATGCAGATCGCCCTCGTGATCAGCCTGAGCCGCGAAGTAAAGAGCGAAGCGTAAAGCATGGCTTGATATATAGTTTATTTACGGAAACCGCCGGATGTGTGACATCCGGACGGTTTCCGCTTTTTCTATGCGCGGCCTTAGGGTGGCGGCCACCAAAGTAGGCTGAAGCAGAACTTTTGGTTGCTGATTTAAGCTCCCGGGAGGCAGTTTGCTAGGGTGGCGGCCACCAAAGTAGGCTGAAGCAGAGCTTTTGGTTGCTAATATAAGCATCCGGGAGGCGGTTTGCTAGGGTGGCGGCCACCAAAGCACGCTGAAACAGCGCTTTTGGTTGCTTTTTTAAGTTTCCAGGAGGCAGTTTGCTAGGGTGGCGGCCACCAAAGTAGGCTGAAACAGAGATTTTGGTTGCTAATTTAAGCTTCCAGGAGGCAGTTTGCTAGGTTTGCGGCCACCAAAGCACGCTGAAGCAACGCATTTGGTTGCTAATTTAAGCATCCGGGAGGCGGTTTGCCAGGGTGGCGGCCACCAAAGTAGGTTGAAACGGAGCTTTTGGTTGCTAATTTAAGCTTCCGGGAGGCAGCTCGCTGGGGTGGCGGCCACCAAAGCACGCTGAAACAGAGCTTTTGGTTGCTGATTTAAGCATCCGGGAGGCAGTTTGCTAGGGTGGCAGCCACCAAAGCACGCTGAAACGGAGCTTTTGGTGGCATTTTAAGGCTTAGAATGCTATAATAAAGGTATCTCATTTTCATGGAGGCTCAGAAGATGAAAAAGACGTGGAAAGCAATTGCATTAGCAGGATTAATGAGTGTCAGCATGGTAGGCTGTGGGCCGGAGCCGACTTCAAATACAGAGGCTAAAACTGCGGGGGAGCCCGGGGTTTCCGGGACCGAAGCTACGAAGACTTCACAAACACAGGGAACGAAAGCTTCGCAAACGCAGGCACCGAAAGAGACCGAAGGCGGCTTAAACGGAACCGTCGGTGATTTTGAATTCAGTAACAATAAATTGACGCGCTATAAAGGGGAGGATGAGACCGTCGTGATCCCGGATGGCGTGACCGAAATAGATTCGTTCGCATTTATTCGAAACTCTAAAATAACCACTGTCGTCATCCCGGACAGTGTGACGGCGATAAACGGCAATGCATTCCAAGAGTGCTCTGCACTCGATAATGTGGTGATTCCGAGCAGTGTTACGAAGATCAAAACAGAGGTATTTACCTGGTGTACGAGTCTGAAGAGCATCGAGATCCCGGACAGCGTAACAGAGATTGGAAACGATACGTTTTTCGGCTGCAAATCGCTGACATCCATTAAGATACCGAAAGGCGTAACGCGCATAGAGAAGAACTTGTTTTACGGTTGCAATTCACTGACCGAGGTCGAGCTTCCGGCCAATGCGACGTCGATCGGGGAGGAAGCCTTCTGCGGCTGCCTTGCATTGACCGAGCTGGAAATTCCCGCCAGCGTGACAGAGATCGGCAAGGATGCATTTAAGGATTGTCCGAACCTGACCGTTACTGTGGCGGCCGGTTCCTACGCCGAGCAGTACTGCAAGAACAATGGTGTGAAGTATACAACGAAGTAGACGATAGGGGGAATGAAATCATGAGAAGAAGAGGATTTGCGTTTTTGCTCGCGGCTTCCCTGGCGGCGGGCAGCCTGTTCGGATGTAAAAAGGGCGGAGAGGAAGAGACGAGCGTGGCGACTGCAGCGACGACTGCGGTGACAACGGCACCTGTCACATCAGAAGAAAACGCGACCGGTGCCGAGCCCGGAACCCCACAGGAGAGCACAGAGGATCCTACGGTCGTTTCGGAGAGCCTCGATGTTCAGAAATACTTCGAGGAGAGGGCCGAGGTCATATCGATCACTCCAGTCAAAGACTCTAAGAATACACTTTCGGAGAAGGATGTCGTTAACGAACTTAGGGAAAGAGGATTTTCTGACTGCTCGATAATGACGTGCTATTCGGTCGATGGCAGTTTCATAGAAGCGGCAGAGGTTTCCTCCGGTTCTTCTGAAACGCACCCGATCTACGACATATACTATGTGACATCGAAAAATGAGTTGTGGGTCATCACCGTGATCGACGGGTTGTTTTTCGCATATCCGTCCTCCTATAATCTCGAACATATGGATAAGGTTCCTGTCGAGTTCTCCGAGACTAGGCAGATCGCAAGTTATGACAGTAGCACGAACAGCATTTACCTGACCATACCGAAAGAAACGGTGTTGGATGTTCGCGTGATCGACAAAATCGATGCAAAAACACTCGAGTCTATAAATTTGGAGGAGGTAGCCGATGAGACGAAATAGAAGAATGAAGAAACCATTGGTCGGTTTGGTAGTATCATCTTTGATCTTATCTCTGGTTTCCGTGTCCGGTCATGACGCAGATGCCGACGTTTATAAGGATCAACAGCCGATTTCGGAGAAAACGGACAGCGGTCGACTCGTTGTCTCCATGGGAGATTCATATTCAGCCGGTGAAGGTATTGAACCGTTTTTTGGAGGTCGCGTCGGTTCTACGGTTTTGTTGGAGGAGTGGTTGAAACTGCCGGAAGGCGACGATGAACATAAAAAACCAACGCTCGACGTGTGGCTGAACGATGAGTCCAGAAAAGAAATAGCAGTTTATGTAGATGACTGGTTGGCACACAGATCTCAAAAATCGTGGTCGGCTCAATTAGAGATCCCCGGATTGGGGATACTCGGTGACCACAAGTATGAGGGAAAAGCGTCGGCCGATTGGTATTTTGTAGCTTCCTCGGGTGCCGTGGCCTGGCATATCTTTGATACACAGGATAAAGAGTTTATTCTTGGAAATGGTAATACTTATAAGAGAAATCTGGAGGCACAGATCCATGTCCTGGAGGAATTAAACAGAGAGGACCGGGTTCCGGATTACATTACATTGACCTTAGGGGGCAACGATCTCGGTTTCTCGGAAATATTGAAACAGGTTGCCATATATCCAACCTACAATAATCCGAAATATTTAGATGCGTATCTTATGGATGCGGTATGCAAACTGACGGAAGATGTTGATGGCTTAGAAGGAAAATTAGAAAGTGAAAAAAACCCGCAACGTGTTACAGAAAGTGTCAAGGACAGACTGAAGAAGACATATAAGGCCCTTAATGATGCTGCACAGATCGGAGATAAGAAGCCCTACATTCTGGTTGCAGGTTATCCGCATCTTTTGAATGACAGTTGGAATAAATTCGGCAAGGATATCAGGGATTTGTTCACGAACCTGAATATCCTGGATCCTGTAGAGGCTAGAAAGATCAACTCCAAGATCGATTTCTTCAATGGAGTACTCGAGAAGATCGTTGGCGAATGCAAAGAAGAGGGGCTGAACATTGAATACATCGACGTACAAAAAGCATTTGAGGGAAATGAACCATATACGGCTACTCCTTGGATCAATGGAGTTTTGGGCTCGTCGATCGAGGATCTGAATTTCTTGCCTCCGGTCAGTGCTTATTCTATTCACCCCAATGAAGACGGCGCAAGGCTCGGATATGCAGCATGTGTACAGGCGAAGATCAATGAACTTGAGGCGAAACGTGTGCAAGAGCAGGAGGATGAAGGCCCTACAGCAATTTCAGTTACGACCGACCCGCTGGCCGAATATGATGTGGCCACATTCGGAAGGTATGAGATCGACGGAAACGAAAAAAACGGAAAAGAGGAGATTGAGTGGATCGTCCTGGAAGACGACGGGGAAGAAATGTTACTCATGTCCAAGGAAGCCCTGGATGCGAAACCGTATAATAACGAGTATACCATGAGTGTTACATGGGAGCAGTGTTCGCTGAGGAACTGGCTGAACAATGATTTCTACAACGCTGCGTTCAGCGGAGAAGAAAAAAATATGATAGTGGAATCCGACGTGGAAAACCCCGACAATCCGAATGGAACCGATGGCGGCTCTTCGACGAAGGATAGGGTCTATTTGTTGAGCATCGATGAAGCAAGTTGGTACCTTCCGACGGATGATATGAGAAGATCCGAAGCAACGGCCTACGCGGTTAAAAATGGTGTAAGTGTACATGCGTTTGATAATTGCGGATGGTGGCTTCGCTCTCCGGGAACTTATGCCAGCGAGTCGGCTGACGTAACCAGTACCGGTGCTGTCCGCAGTACCGGCTTGTATGTCTCCAACAATTGCAATGGAGTCCGCCCTGTTATTCGGGTGAAGAAGTCGGCGGTAATTCCTCCTTACATAAACGATGATGGTTATTTGGTATTCGGCCGTTATGAGCAGGATGGCGACACAACGAACGGTAAGGAGCCGATCGAGTGGGTCGTTTTGGAGGAAAATGAAAAAGGCAGACTTGTGATCAGCAGATACATTTTGGACTGTGTTCCGTTCAACAACAAATATGAGGATGTTACATGGGAGACCTGTTCGCTGAGAGAATGGTTAAACAAAGACTTCCTGAATGAGGCATTTTCCAAGGCGGAGCAGACGTTGATCCCGAAGGTGCATCTGAAGAACAGTGGTGTTGAGATGCCCGGCGGAAACGACACGGAGGATCAGATTTTCTGCTTGAGCCTGGAAGAAGTGGCGAAATACTACGAGGTTGAACTCGATAAGTACGCGTTCTTCGGCTTTTGCAAGGAACTGATCACATTGCCCACGGAATATGCAAAGGCGAATGGGCTGCATACTTTCAGAGCAAAGGATTGTATCGATGAACCGATTGGTGATGAGTATTGGATGGACGGCTATGCACCCAAGGGCTATCAGGCGTCCATAACGGATCTGTCAGGTACATACTGGTGGCTTCGCACGATGGGCTGGGACACGGATGTTTGTGCAGTATTCCCCAATGGGTATGCAGGACCGCACTACGAGTCCGGAGTTAGTTCGGGAGGCTATGGCGTCCGCCCGGTTATTTGGATCGGTGAAGCTTCGGAACCGGAAACGGAAATCCCGACGACCGAGGAGGAAACCAAGCCGACGAAACCTGCGCCGAACCCGGGGGCGGATGTTGAGATCAATGAGGTGAACTTCCCGGCGGAGGCCTTCCGCGAGTATGTAAGCCAAGAGTTCGATCTGGATGAGAACGGAGTGCTTAGTTCCGAGGAGCTGAGTCAGGTAGAAAAAATATACCTGTCTAAAAAGGAACTGTCCAGCCTGCAGGGCGTAGAGTACTTTTATAATCTGCAGTCACTGGATCTCCGCAATGTCAAAATCACTGACCTGGATATAAGCTATAACACGGCACTCACGAGTTTGGTATGTGACCGAAACGGATTGACCGAGTTGGACATCAGCCACAACACGGAACTGAAGTCTCTGCTTTGCACAAACAATAAACTGACTGAGTTGGATATCAGTCACAATACTGCTTTGGAAACGCTACACTGCGAGTATAACAGTTTAACGGCTCTGGATGTCAGTCACAACCCGAATCTGGTAAATCTGATCTGTTATAATAACAAGCTGACTGCTCTGGACGTGAGCCAAAACCCGGCTTTAGTTTATCTAAGCGTCAATAATAATAGTTTGAGTGGACTGGATCTGAGTCAGAACCCTGCGTTGGAGATCCTGGCCTGCGCTCACAATAACGTGACAGCGCTGGATATAACGAAGAATAAGAAACTGGAAAGCCTGATCGTGGACCAGGGAACTCAAGTTACCGGATTGACTTCAAAAGTGCGTACGGATTATGAAAAGTAAGTAAAAATCACGGACATATCAAAAAGAGGACGCCTTTCGGCGTCCTCTTTTTATATCTCAAGGTACTAAATTATGCAGTTTCAAACTGGCTGTTGTACAGTTCTGCGTATGCTCCGCCGAGTTCCATGAGGCTTTCGTGTGTGCCCTGCTCGACGATATCGCCTTTCTGCATCACGAGGATCAGGTCGGCGTTGCGGATCGTCGAAAGACGATGCGCGATGACGAACGAGGTACGGGACGCCATCAGGTTATCCATGGCCCGCTGAACCAGCATCTCGGTACGGGTATCGATGGAGCTGGTCGCCTCATCCAGGATGAGCATCGGGTTGTTCTGAAGCATGGCGCGCGCGATGGTGAGCAACTGCTTCTGGCCGACGGAGATGTCGGAGTTCGCAGTGAGAACGGTATCAAACTTCTGCGGCAGCGTCTCTACGAAGTGGTAGAGGCCGCAAGCCTTGCAGACCTTTACAAGGTCATCGTCCGTAACACCCTCCATGTTGTAGACCAGGTTCTCACGAACCGTGCCTTCGAACATCCAGGTGTCCTGAAGAACCATACCGAACTGGCGGTGGATCTCTTCACGCGATACGTCGGTGATCGGAACGCCGTCAATGCGGATCTGGCCGCCCGTGACTTCATGGAAGCGCATGAGCAGGTTGACGATGGTGGTTTTGCCGGCGCCGGTCGGGCCGACGATGGCGATCTTCTGACCGGCCTTTACCGAAGCGGAGAAATCGTGGATGACTTCCTTCTCCGGACGGTCCGGATATGCAAACTTTACGTGGTCGAACTCGACAGCGCCGACGCCCGGAAGGGCATTGTTCTTCTCGCTCTCATCCGGCAGTTCCTCCTCATCGAGGAAGGCAAATACACGCTCGGAAGCCGCGGCTGCGGACTGCAGGTTCGTGATGTTCTGCGAGATCTGACGAAGCGGCCCCTCGAACAGACGAACATAGATGATGAACGATGTGATGACACCGAAGGAGATCATGCCGTTGTAGAGAAGCAGGGCGCCTGCGACCCAAACGCAAACATAGCCGAGATTACCCACGAAGTTCATAACGGGCGGCATCAGGCCGGACAGGAACTGCGATTTGAAGTTCGCGGTGCGGACTGCATCGTTGAGCTTCACAAAACGCTCCTTAACGGACTGCTCGGCGTTGGAGATACGGATCACGTCGTGACCGTTGTACATCTCCTCGATGTAGCCGTTGAGCTGGCCCAGGGAAACCTGGCGCATCTTGAAGTAGCGCTGGGAGTGCTTGACTACGACGATCATGAAGAACAGACCGAGCAGGGTAGAAGCAACGGTAACGCCCGCCAGGATCCAGTTGGTGATGATCATCATGACCAGACAGCCTGCGAACTGGGCGAATGCTGAAATGATCGAGGTCAATGAGTTCGCCAGCGACTGGCTGACCAGATCGACATCGTTCGTCGCACGGGACAGAACGTCGCCGTACGAATGCGTTGCAAAATACTTCAGCGGCAGACGCGCGATCTTCGCATTGATCTTACTACGAAGCGTCTTCGCGATGTTCTGCGTCATGCCCGCCATGAGCAGGCCCTGCACCAGACTGAAGAGTGCACTGAGAATGTACAGGAAACCGATGAAGTAGGCGATGCCGAGCACGGCGTCCATATCGATCGACGTGGCCAGGCCCTTTGTGATCTCATCGGTGATCCTGCCGAGTTGGTTCGGACCGACGATCATGAGGATGGTCGAGCCGATGGAAAGATAGACTACAATGATAAACGGAAGCATGGAACTTGAAGCGTAAGAGAGAGTTTCCTTCACCGCCTTTTTAAAGTTCTTCGGCTTCTCCGGAATACGGTCCATCATAGGTGGCATACGATCACCTCCTTACGCTTCCAGCTCAGCTTCGGTGAGCTGAGACTGGGCAATTTCACGATAAACATCGCAGGACTTAAGCAGTTCGCGGTGCGTTCCTTTTCCTACGATCTCGCCGTCTGCCAGCACGAGGATGCAGTCGGCGTTCTTTATGGTACCGATACGGCTGGCTACGATCACGCAGGTCGTATCCTTAAGCTTCTCGGCGATCTCCTTACGGAGCAAACGGTCGGTCTTGAAGTCCAACGCGGAAAATGAATCGTCGAAGAGCAGGATCTCGGGCTTCTTCGCAATGGCACGCGCGATCGCGAGACGCTGCTTCTGGCCGCCGGAGATATTGCTTCCTCCCTGCGATACCATGAAGTCGAGGCCGCCTTCTTTCTTCATAACGAACTCGGTCGCCTGCGCGATATCCAGAGCCGCCATGACATCTTCTTCGGAGATCTTCGCATGACGGTCACCGAAGGTTACATTGTCCCGGATGGTATCCGCAAACAGGGTCGCCTTCTGCGGGATCAGTCCGACTTTCTTATATAAGACTTCAAAAGGATAATCTTTTACGTTGTGTCCGTCGATGAGGACCTCACCCTCGGTAGCGTCATAGAGACGGGCAGCCAGGTTCAGGAGGGTACTCTTACCGGAACCGGTGGAACCGATGATAGCCAGCGTCTGACCCTGCGTAACCTGGAAGTTCAGGTTCTTCATGAAGTTCTCGTTGCTTCCCGGGAAATGGAAGGACACATTCTTAAATTCGATGGTTCCGATCGGATCGGCAGCAGACTCAACTGCGCCTTCGATCTCTTTATCGTTCGGAACGTAAGCGTTGCCACTCTGAACGGAAATCTCCTCATCCAGGACTTCACGGATACGCTTCGCGGAAACCTGCGCACGCGGCAGGATCATGAAGATCATGGTGAGCATCATGAAACTCATAACGACCATCATCGCGTAGCTTCCGAATACGACGAGATCGGCAAAAAAATCAGCGCGCGTATCCTTGAGCACTTTAACCGTGTTGATCAGCTCGCCGGTCGGAGACGTATCGCCGAGGTTGATGCCATTGACGATGATCGCACCGATGTAATAGATCACGAGTTGGATGCTGCTCATTACGAGGCCGATGATCGGTCCCATAAAGGACATGGTCCGCATGGTGAACAGGTTCGTTGCGGTAAGGTTTAAGTTTACACGTTCGAATTTGTTCTGCTGGTATTCGTCCGCATTGAAGGCGCGAACGACTTTGAGACCGGTCAGGCTTTCGTCGATCACACGATTGACGTCGTCCACCTGCCGCTGGATGATCCGGAATTTCGGAATGACGAAGCGCATAACGGTCGTGATGGTGATGGCCAGAATGAGAACTGCCACAGCTACCACGATGGAGAGCGAAGTGCTCTTACCGAGGATGCGCACAACGGCCCAAACGGCCGTGATGGGAGCCTTTACCATGACCTGCAGACCCATCGAGATCACCATCTGGATCTGGGTGATATCGTTCGTCGTACGGGTAATGAGACTCGCAGGCGAGAAATGTTTCATCTCTGCGGTGCCGAAGTCCGAGATCTTATTAAACAGGGACGCACGCACCGTGTAACTGAAGTTCGCCGCGATCCGGGCGGCGAGATAACCGACCGTGATGGACAGCGCTACGCTGCCGGCGGCACACAAAAGCATCCACATACCGGAAACCAGAATATCTCCCGTGAGATTTTCCTCGGTGGATGCCAACTTTTGAACGACTTCAGCCATGAAGTCGGGTAGCTCGATGTCCAGCCAGACTTGGCCTGCAACGAGCGCCAGGCAGAGAAGAGCGATCAGCTTATCTCGTCCCGGCAGTTGTTTGATTATTTTGATCATACTACCTCCGAAACGCCCCCCAAGCGATGGGAACGTCTTCCTCTTTTCGAATGAATATATACAGGGAAAATTATAGTCTCATTTTCGAAAAATGTCAAGGAGGAGCAAGGTTTTGATCACTTTCTGTTGTACCTTTTTTTCAGCTGTTCGTTCATGAGCGCCGTGTGTTTCCGGTCGGATAGATAATGTGAAAAACTGGTGAAAAAATAAATGAACGAGACTGCAAGGAAGGTAAAGAGCGCAACCACGGGCGTGATATCGCACCATTTAAACACTTTCAGCAGGAACAATGTCAGCGAATAGATCAGGATATAGTGGAAAGTCCACAGTGCCAGCGAAGCCTTTGCGCTCTTCGTGTCCAAACACAAAAAGAGGGAGGAGGGCAGAGCCGTGATGAACGAATAGAACAGAATCTGCCAGAAGGTGGCGAAGTCCGGCTGATGGTCGGAAAACGAAAAGAACACTGCGGCTGCCAGGATGACGCCGGTCGTTATGGCCAGGAAATATTGCAGAAGCGAAACAAAAAATTCTTTAACCATCAGCCCTCCTTTCCGAGGCTCAACTTAGCCTTAAGATCACGTACGTATTGCCGGGAGATCAGGATGCGCTCGCCATTTACCAGGTGCGCTTCCAGTTTACCGTTGAAATGCGGAGAGAGGAATTCGATCTTCTCCATGTTGAGGATCATCGACTTCGAACATCGGAGGAAATCACCGGCGCCGAAGAGCTCTTCCAGCTCATACAACTTGTATTTGATCTCGTAGACCTCGGAATCGCAGTACGCAAACACACGGTTCTCATTGGCCTCGAAATAAAACACGTCCTGCAGTTTGATCGGGACGATCTTATCCTCGAGATAGCCGGTGAGACCCGCTTGGGAAGTTTCATAGGTTTTCAGCATGGAAATGAGCCGTTCATCCGGAGAAGAGCAGCGTACGATGATGACGTCCTCTTCCTCCGGATCCGGGGTTTCATAGATCACTCGCATAAACAACCTCCCCTGGTGTCGTGTCTATCGTATCAGTTGGTTGTTGGCTTCGGGGAGCCGCAGTCAGGGCAGAATTTGGCGGTAGTGAAGCGACCGCACGAGCACTGCCAGACATCCGCCGGCCGGACCGCACCACAGGTCATGCAGAATTTGCCGCGGTTATCTGCACTGCATCCGCAGGAAGGGCATGTCCACGTGCTGCCATCCGAGACGAGGTTTTCCGGTTTGGGCTGCTGTGAGCCGGGACCGTCGACCATGTTCAGCGTCGGATCCGACGTCGGTTGCGGTTGTTGGTTCATCTGCTGCATCATAAGATTCATCATGGGGTTGCCCGGTCCCATGATGCCGATGAAACCATTCATCGGCGTCGGTGGCTGCATCGGGCGGTCGGTCGTATCTACATAATGATAGCCGCTGCCGTCCGAATTCGGTTGAAGCAGACCGGCCTTTATGCCGAAACGTGTCGCTTCTCTGGACTTCGCCTCCTCGCGGGCCTTAGTCACACTATCTATATCGAGATCGCGGAGCAGAAGGTCGAGCGCGTATTGTTTGTTTCCGGCCAGTCCGTTGTATTTTTTGTCGGTCAGCATATCCAGAAGGAAGGTATAATCGTCGTCATCGAGTTTGTCGGATTTGCGCAGGACTTCCGATACGCAGTAGAGCAGATATGCGCGTTTGCTGTTATCGGTCGCCTTCGGCTCAAGCGGGATGATCTCGGAGATCTCTTCGGATATCTCGCTGAGCGGGGCTTTGAAGCGCACGCTGACCGTGCCGAGCTCCTCGTAGTCGTTCGGCATCAGACGCTGGTATTTCAGCTTTTCCGTGGGTTCTTCGACTGCATTGCCCATGGTGAGTTCGTAGAGGGCCACGCCGTGGCCGCCGCTGCCGTAAGGCTCTGAGATGACGGCGTCGTTTCGGAAATCTTCATGGTTCAGGGCGCGGTTCTCGTAGCCCAATAGGCGGTATTTCTGCACGTATTTCGGGTTGAACTCGACCTGCGCCTTCACGTCTTTTGCCACGATGTTCGTGAGACTCACGAATTTGCGGTCAATGCTTTCCTTCACGTCTGCGATGTCATTGACCACGCAGTAGGTTCCGTTGCCGTGCTTACTCAGAACTTCGAGTTTATCGTCCTGATAGTTATACAGGCCCGTGCCGATCACCGACAGGAACATGCCCGTCTTTTTCTTTTCTTCGATCAGGGTTTTGAGCCCGTTTTTCGAGTTGATGCCGAAGTTCAGGTCGCCGTCCGTGATCAGGATGACCTGGTTGTTCCAGCCGTCCCTGTATGTTTTTTCACCGATGGAGTAGGCGGTCTCGATGCCGGCGGAGCCGTTGGTGGATCCGTAGATAAAGACGGTCAGGATGTCACCCATGATGTCTTCCAGGTCGCCGCGACCGCTGACCACATGGTTCGAGAAGATCGTATGGTCGTTGGTGCTGTAGGTGACCAGGCTCAGGACATCACCTTCCTTCAGCTTCGAAACGATCGTGGCCAGAGACTCGAGCGTGACGTCTCGTTGCGTCGTCATGCTGCCCGAAGCGTCCAGAAGGAGGACGATATTTTGATGCTCCTTCGGTGTGTCGTCTGCCTCGACATTGATATACAGAAGTTTCTTGTTTTTGCCTTTATCCATAAGCTCGGAGTTGATCTTAAACCGGGCTTTTTTCTCTGCATTTGCCGCCTTATGATCGTAATCGAAGTAGTTCAGGATCTCCTC
Organism: Lachnospiraceae bacterium; assembly: GCA_017615545.1. Classification (GTDB taxonomy): domain Bacteria; phylum Bacillota; class Clostridia; order Lachnospirales; family Lachnospiraceae; genus UBA1201. Next base: position 18,508 of record JAFZZY010000009.1, on the reverse strand, counting down.
GATGCGGACTTGGGAAATGTTGATCGCCCGGCCGTTGCGGCGCTGGTTCAGCAGGATGCCGACCGAGGCCGTGCTCGTGGTCATCCGGAAGGTGGAAGTCGGAGCTGTAAGCACGGACTTGGCATCTTTTTCCTCGATGAGTTCGTAAGAATCCGTGGCGAGTTTTTCCGGATCGATCGGCATGCCGGGAGCCGGCATGGAGACCTGCGCTACGGGAGCACCGGCCATTGTGGCACCGGCGGAAAACATGGCGTTGCTCATCATCATGCCGCCACCGACCACCGCCGCCGGCATGACCATTCCTGTAGGGGCGTAGGCAGCTGTAGCGCCGCCGAAAGCGGTCCCGCAAAGTTCCGCCGGATTCAGAAATAGCGCGGCCTCCTTCCGGAGATCGTCGGGAAGCTCCGAAATATGCTCTTTTATATAGTCGCGGATCAATGTCGGCGAATAGTCCGGTAACTCCGTCAGGCAGTCATAGATCCGGTCCAGACGGTTTTCGCGCGGGAAGAGCGAAGCCAGGCAGGCGGTGCCGGCGTCTCCATATGTCAGGATCGCCAGAACGGTAGCGGCCTTTTCGCCGTAGCCCAGCGACAGAAAATACTCATATTTATCCCGGTTTGCGGGGTTTTTGTTGATCACTACTTTGAAATCCATATACACATTCCTCCTACGTGCTAAGAATAAGATAGTATTATTTTATCATAGGAGAGAGAAGGCTTCAATAGACAAATCCTTCGGAGAGGTTTTTTGCTTGCATTTTCCGCCTGTTTTTTATATACTGTTATGTGGAAAGGTGTGCGCTGTGAAGGGACGGCGCGGGAGATCTTTCGAGGGTTCCCCGAAGGGGGATAAGATGTTTCCGAGAATGTGAAATTTATAGGGGTAAATGAATGAGATATAGATATCGTCTGCTGGCAGGATTTTTGATCGTATTGTTTCTCCCGATCCTTCTGATCGCGCTGTTCGGGATGATCTTTTTCAGTTCCCAGAGGGATCGCCTCGAGGAGATCTACAATATCGAGATGGACAGGCAGGGTTACCTGAGCGCCGAAAGCGTTGCCGGCATTTGTGACATGGCGTGCAAAAGCGTTATGCTCGAATTCGAAGTGAATTCGGGACGTTTCCTCTGCTCGAAAGATGAGGACTCCTCGGATCTGATAAAATACAATGTCTACCTGATGAAGAACATGAATTGTTTTTTGGTCAAGATCAATATCAGCGACAGTTGGTATTTCTATGGAGGGGATCGCAAAAAAAAGGATCCGTTGTTCGCGGCGATCAAAGCAGCCGCGCGGCAAGAGAAAGTCCAATACTTCGCGGATGAAAATCTGTTCTTCAAAGTCGTAAATACCGACGAGCAGAGTCAGGCGAAATACGGCATCATCGCGGTGGTGACCTACGGCGACCAGCAAAGCCCCGAGTATAAGGAGTTTTTGAAACTTTTGGTGGCCAGCGTCATCCTGGTACTGTTTGTGACAGCGTTGATCACGGCGATCATTGCCCGGTCGATGATCCAGCCGATCCAGGAGGTCCAGAAGGCGTCACGTAAGGTGCGCGATGGCGACCTGGATTACGAACTCACGATCAAGGATAAGGAGTTCGCGCCGCTTTGCGACGACTTCAACCAGATGCGCCTGCGTCTGAAGGAGACGGACCGGATAAAGGCGGAGGCCGATGCGGAGAATCAGGAGCTGATCAGCAACATCAGCCACGACTTGAAGACGCCGCTGACGGCGATCAAAGGTTACGTGGAAGGTCTGCTCGACAACATCGCCGATACACCGGAACGTCGCGAGCGCTACCTTACCACGATCTACAACAAGACAAACGACATGCAGCGTCTGATCGACGAGTTGACATTCTACTCCCGGATCGACACGAACCGGATCCCGTACAACTTCGTACCGCTTCCGATCGCCGATTTCTTCCGCGACTGTGTGGATGAGACCGTACTGGACCTGACTTCGCGGGGCATGAAACTGGAGTTTTCCTGCGAGGTCGAGGACAGTGTTCTCGTGAAGGCGGATCCCGAGCAGATGCATCGCGTTTTGAACAACATTATCGGAAACAGTGTTAAGTACATGGATAAGCCGAACGGCGTTGTCGGGATCCACCTTTGGCGGGATGAGCGCAAGGTGTATGCGGAACTGATGGATAACGGCCCCGGCATCAGCGAGGATGCGCTGCCGTACATTTTCGACCGGTTCTACCGGGCGGATGCGGCGCGGACACAAAACCAGGCAGGCAGCGGGATCGGACTTTCGATCGTCCAGAAGGTGGTGGAAGACCACGGCGGCACGGTCTATGCGACCAGCACGCTCGGCGAGGGAACGAAGATCACGATCGAACTAAACATATATAACGAAGACGAGGACAGGGAAGATGAAGAAGATATTGATCGTTGAAGATGAGGTCAGCATTGCCCAACTGGAGCGCGATTATCTCCAGGTCAGCGGCTATGAGGTCGAGGTGGCAAATGAAGGCGATAAGGGTCTGGACATGGTCATGCACGAGGAGTACGACCTGGTGATCCTGGACCTGATGTTGCCGGGTGTGGACGGCTATGAGATCTGCCGTCGCCTGCGCAGCGTTTCAGAGGTTCCGGTCATCGTAGTCTCCGCGAAGAAAGAGGACTCGGATAAGATCCGCGTCTTCGGCCTCGGTGCGGACGATTTCATGACGAAGCCGTTTTCACCCAGCGAACTGGTGGCCCGGGTCAATGCGCACATGAGTCGTTACGACCGTCTGATGAACGCGGCGAAAGATCGCAAGACCGATGACATCATCGAGATTCTGGATCTTTCGATCGACCGTGCGGCGCGTCGTGTGATCCTACGCGGAAACGAGATCACATTGACCCAGAAGGAGTATGACCTCCTGCTGTTTTTGGCGGAGCATCCGAACACGGTGTTCACGAAGGACGAACTGTTCCGGAATATCTGGGGGTTCGAGGTTGTCGGCGACACGGCGACCGTTACCGTTCATGTAAAAAAACTGCGCGAAAAGATCGAAGTCGATCCGGCGAAGCCGAAGTACATCGAGACGATCTGGGGCGTCGGCTACCGTTTTCACCGGTAGGAAAAGATAGAAGGGTCTGCGCTGCAGGCCTTGGTTTTAAGGAGTTACATCAAACATGGAAGAGCAGAAGAAAAGTCTGTTTGAAGAGGAGCGCTGGCTGATCCCCGTGACCGGCATCCTCGTGGTGGTCTTTGGCATTTTGGTCTATCTGGTCGTGTATCTGGCCGGTTATTCCGACGCGTCGATCGCGAAGATCATCGGAACGGAGCGTATGAAGACGAAGTACGAGGATATGGCGGACTACAAAGAGTTTGAAGATTTCGTCACCTACCAGCGGGCGATGGGTGAGGATGCGGACATCAAGAACATTACCCAAGTGGTCGATTTCTCGGACAATGTATTCGTCGGCGTGGTCGAAAAATACATCCGTACCAACGTCGAGGACTTCCCGGAGACGGTCTATTCGGTGCGCGTGGTCGAGAACCTGCGCGGCGAGCTGGAGAAAGACAGCAAGGTCGAAGTCACGAAGGTCGGCGGACTGAATAAGAGCAACCGTCGTTATGTAGTTTTTTCGGATGACATCCTGCCGAGCGTCGGCGCGACGTACATTTTCTGCGCCCGCAGCGAAGAGGATGAAAAGGGTAAGGTGCAGCTGCGCTGCGGCCTGCCGCATATGACGATCCGCCTGTCCGGAAAAGATGGTTACGAGAGCGATCCTGCCTATCTCGAGTATAAGCAGGCGTGTGAGGACGTCATTCCCGAGTAAGATTTACAAAGCCCTTACGGCTTCTTACAAAACCTTTAAGAATACGCCGGCTGCATTGAATTCGGGCCGGATCGATGGTACAATCAAAATCGGCTTAAAGGCATTGGTTTTAGAAATATCTGGTATAGGAGGAAAGGGAATTGATTCTTACCTACAAATGCCCCGGGTGTGCCGGAGCGATGAATTTCAACGAGTCGACCGGTAAGATGGAATGCCCGTTCTGCGGCCGTTCGGAGACGGTCGAGACCATGCAGCAGCTCTATCTGGAAGAGGAAGCGAAGGCAGAGGCTGCCGCGGCGGCAGCAGCCGGACAGATGGAGACCGGGCATATTGAAACGGTCAATATCGACGTTGGCATGGGCGCTGTGGACTCTGTTGCGGCGGCGACCAACATCGAGCATACGGATGACAGACCTCATACGGAAGAGGAGAGCATCAATCTGCGTGTGTATACGTGCTCCAGCTGCGGCGGTGAGATCCTGACGGATGATGTTACCGCTGCGACGTTCTGCAGTTACTGCGGCAACCCGACATTGATCGCGGAGCAGCTGACCGGACAGAAGCGTCCGTCCCGTCTGATCCCGTTCACGATCCAGAAGGATAGGGCGATCGAGGCTTTCCGCGCGTGGACGCATAAGGGTATCCTGACGCCGAGCACCTTCCGTTCGAAAACGAACCTCGAGAAGACGGTCGGCATCTACGTGCCGTTCTGGCTTTTTGACTATGGCGTGCTGGTGAACTACCAGGCCGACGGCCAGATCATTTCCCACGAGATCCGCGGTGAATACCGACTGACGCACACCGATCACTATGATGTGCATCGTAAGATACATGCAGAATACGACATGGTGCCGGCAGATGCGTCCAAAGAGATGGACGACCACATGATGGACTGCCTGGAACCGTTTAATTACTCTGCCATGAAAGAGTTCGAGATGCCGTATCTGTCCGGTTTCTATGCCGAGAAGAACAGCTACACGGACGAAGAGATGGCGCCCCGTGTAAAGACACGTGTGGCACAGTATGGTGAGACGCATGCGCGCGGGACCATTAAGGGCTACGCAAACGTGATCACAAAGGGTAAGGATATCCGGATGAGCCTGAAGAAGACGGAGTACGTGCTTCTGCCTGTCTGGATCATCAACTATGAGTATAAAGGGGAGCATTACCGGTTCGCGATGAACGGACAGACCGGAAAAACGGTCGGCGTGCTGCCCGTCAGCAAAGCGAAGGCCGGCATCATGTTCGGATCGATCATGGCCGTGATCTGGGGCTTATTAACTGCGTTCGGAGGTGTGTTCTGATGAAGAAGAAAATACTATCCGTGATCTGTGCAGCGCTGATCCTGATGTTTTCGCTGCAAATTCCCGCAGGGGAGGTATTTGCCGATCTTGATACCTCAGATGTTTATGACGATAGCGGTTTCCTTTCGTATGGTGAGGAAGAAGAGGTCGAAGAATTATATGATTCATTGTGGGCCGAGACCGGCATACAGTTTGTATTCCTGACGACCGAAAAGGATCTTCCGAGTAAAGATACTATTTCGACGGATTTTCCTTTCCTGAATGTTTATCTTGAGGATACGACTCCGTGCATTTTGCTGCAGATCAGCAGCCTGTCGAAAACCGCCAAGGTCAGTGGATATAATACCGATCTGTCGGATGAGGAACTGAATACTCTGTTGTCTACCATGGTCAGCAGCCTCAACGAGGGGCGATACAAGGAAGCCGCTTGTGAGACGGCGATCGTAGCTGCGGAGATGATCCAGCCGGAGTTCGATCCCGTTGCTTACAGAGACTGGATCCTGGGAGAGGATGCACAGCCCGCGAACAACACGAATACTTCGTATCCTACGGCCAATGCTTACAACGGACGCCATATCGATGACCGTGAAGGCCTTCTGAGCCAGTCGGAAGCTGAGCGTTTGGAGAAACTTTTTGCAGAGAAATCCGAGGAGCTCGGAGTCGATATCATCTTCCTGACGGAGAATTATTTCTCAGACTATGCGGATTCGGCGTGCGAGCATTTGGGCGCTGTGTGTCGCGAGAAGGGCTACGGCTACGGTGAGGAACGCTACGTCATCATGTTTGCGATCAGCGTCAGCAACCGCTACGCCATGGCGTACGAATGGTCGGCAAACATCGAAAAATACCATCGGTATCTTCAGGTGGAGTTGGACGACATCTTTGATGCGGTAAAACCGAACCTGTCGACAGGCATGAACAACCGAAACTCGTACTCGCTGGATAGGTCGCAGGCAGCGTTTGCGACTGCAGCGACGACCTTCCTGGAGTATGCGGAGAAACATGCGGACTTCGATGAGGCTCCGTATGAGGCTTTCCAGTACTCGGACAATTATGAGCGCTATGACCTGGATGGTCACCGCACCATTCTTTGGGGTAGATTCGGACTCTTCGGAGTGATCGGAGCGGCAGTCTCCGGCATCGCGACGGCGATCTGCGCATCGAAGCATAAGCCCAAGACCGTAACGGATCCCGAAGTATACAGCAACCGTAATCAATTTGCTATTTTGGAGCAGAGCGATCAATTCCGTGTTCGTACCACGACACGCGTGCGCATGTCCAGTTCCAGCGGCGGTGGCGGAGGTCACAGCCATGGTGGCGGCGGCGGTGGCGGCGGCCATGGAAGCGGAGGACATTTCTAGAAAGGAACTAAACTATGTTAGCTGGTTGGAGTACCGGATATACGATGGCGACTATTTTTATGGTCGTCCTGATCATAAGTCTCGTGGTAGCCTCCGGCCGGGGGGACATCGAGATACATCGGCGCAGGCCGAAGGACGGACGCCGTGTTACGTGGCGGGAAGCCGCAGCGGCCAGGCGCGAAGAAAAACAGCAGGAGCGCGAGGAAAAGCGCAGAGATAAAGAAGCTGTATTAGCATTGAAGAAGGAGGAGGGCAAACAGGATTTGCCCCAAAACTGAGAACATGGAGAAACAGAATCCGATCGTAACATTTCAAATGAACAGCGGTAAGGTCATCAAAGCGGAGCTCTATCCGGACATTGCCCCGAATACCGTTAATAATTTCATCAGCCTGATCCAAAAGGGCTTCTATGACGGCGTGTGCTTCCACCGCGTCATCAACGGCTTTATGATCCAGGGCGGTGACCCGCAGGGCACCGGCATGGGCGGCCCCGGCTACAAGATCGCCGGCGAGTTCTCCCACAACGGTTTCGACAATCCGCTGAAGCATACCCCGGGCGTTCTGTCCATGGCGCGTTCCATGATGCCCAATTCCGCGGGTTCCCAGTTCTTCATCATGCATAAGACCTCCCCGCATCTCGACGGCGAGTACGCTGCATTCGGTAAGGTCATCGAGGGCATGGATGTGGTCGACGAGATCGCAACGGTCCGCACGGATCGCAACGACCGCCCGCTGGAGCCTGTCATCATGGATAAGGTTACCGTTGACACCTTTGGCATCACCTATCCGGAGGTTGTAAAATACTAAAATATGGCCAGAGAATTTATCATGGAGGACGGAGGCCGGGTGCTGGTCCTGTCCGCTGAGGAAGGCATGGTCGTCCACATGGCACGCGGTGAATGCGTGATCGGAGTGATGGACGGCTGCGTTCCCCCGCCGCTTCCGAGCGGCTGTTATCTGGTTGAAGAGGAAGAGAGCGTAGATGCGGACTTTGCTGGACGTGTCTACGCCCGCTTTTGTCATAAACCCTGGATCATCGGGGAAAATGAGCGCCTGACCCTGCGAGAATTTGCCGCGGAAGATATCGCGGAACTGTACCGGCTGGAGCAGGGGATGCGAAAGCATAAGGACCTTCACGGCATCCTCGGGGAGATCCCGGATACGCCGTGGGCGGAACTGCCGGAGGCGGAGCGGGATGAACTGACCGCGCGGTTGGCTTCCTACATCGAGCATCAATATGCATTTTACGAATACGGGCTCTGGGGCGTCTACTACAAACCCGAAGGAAAACTCATCGGAATGTGCGGGTTCTCCACGACGGAAGAGGTAGACATGTCGCTGGGCTATTATATTTTCCCGACCTATCGCAGGTACGGTTATGCCACGCAGGCCTGCCGGATGGCGCTGGATTTCGTCAAGGAGTGGCAGCAGGCCGAGGAGGTCTACGCATTGATCGACTGGGAGAACCTGGCGTCGCAAAGCGTCGCGATGACGCTCGGCTTCGTGCAGACGACGCGGGACGGAGACGTGCTGCATTTCCGGAAGACGTTGTGCGAGAAGCCGATGCAGCCCGAGCCGAAGGATTCTGCTGCGTTGTTTGACAAACTGAAAACCTTTGCGGGAAAATATTTCAGGAGAGAATGATCATGAAGGACTCATTACGCCGTTTGTACGGACATTTTACAACGATCACGAAGCATCGCCACCAGGTGATGATCCACTGCTTTAAGGCGGGTATCCCGCTGCAGGGGTTGGCGCACGATCTGTCGAAATACCTGCCGGAGGAGTTCCTGCCGGGCGTGAAGTATTTCGCCGGCGACCACAGCCCGAACGAGGGAGAACGTCAGGATAAGGGGTACTCCCGCGCTTGGATGCACCACAAGGGGCGCAACAAGCACCACTTTGAGTACTGGTCGGACCATAACATCGTGACGAAGCAGTACGAGCCGGTGCCCATGCCCATGCGCTATGTGATCGAGATGTTTTGTGACCGCGTGGCGGCTAGCAAGATCTACAACCGTGGCCATTACAATGACCGCATGCCGCTGGAATACTATCTGAAGAATAAAGAGCATTACGTAGGACATCTGCACCCGAAGTCGGGCGAGATCCTGGAGAAACTGCTTCGCATGCTGGCAGACGCAGGCGAAGAGAAGACATTTGCCTATATACGTTCGCTGCGGATCTGAAAGACGACCGCAGTTACGGATCATGAGGGAATACTATGGCGAAACGAGAAGTGATTGATGGAAAGCTTTGCGTCGGTGACTGGATCTACGATGCGCCGGCGGTCGCGCCCGACGCGGAAGGGATGACCTTCCTGGCCGGCATGAAGAATGCATCGGACGGTGAGTTTTACGGACTGGGCCTCGATGAAGAAGGCTTTTCCTTTGAGCGGCAAGGTTCGGAGAATGATAAGCCGGACCGAGGCACGTGGAAGAAGATGTCCCTGGATGCATTTATCGAAAAACTCGATGAATTCCGGTATGCAGTCATGGGAACCTCTTTGGAAACGTGGCTTGCGACCTACGACGAGGCAGTGAAAAAAGCCTCGCTGGCCTACGCGCGCCTGCATTCGGGAACGTACTATGGAAATCCCGCCGTTTCAAGTTTTGCCGTCTATGATATGTCAAAAGAAGACGCACCCTCGCGGCTCCTGCCGTCAAACGGCAACACCCCGGTACGCCTGGAGAAATACATTTTCAAAAAGATGAAAGATCAGACGATCGAACTCGAGATCCAGGTCGGCTGGCACGCCGGCACTCACTGGGACGGCTCGGGCTTCAGCCGAACCCTTCCTGCGGAGTGGTTTGCTCTCCGCTGGGACGACTTCCTCGACGCCCTCTGCAAAAAGTACCCCGCCGAGAAATACTCGTACACGAAACCCGAACTGAAAAACACCGAAGGCCTCCGGGAATACCTCGGACTCGCGGAATAAAAATAGCCCGCATCTTATGAGATGCGGGCTATCTGCTTTATACGGGTCAATTCGTACCGGCTTCGGTGGTGGTTTCTTCGGTCGGTTCGACCTTACCCAGGTCGCGAACGTATTTGAACAGTTTGATCACATTTTCCTCGTCCGGCGGGTAGAGGTAGACACCGAGGTAGAAGGTCGAGCCCTCGTCATAGCCGTACAGATTCAGCACCTGGGCGATCTTGTAATCGTTTATGCGCAGGATCGTCTGCTCTTTGGTTTTGGCCTCGCCGGTCTCCTCATCCGTCACGGTGAAGGTGCGGATAATGATGTCGTCTTTGAGGTCATTGTAGAGGTCGGCGGGCAGAAACTCACGCAGGTCTCTCCAGAAAAACTGCCTTCCGAAGTGGTTGAGTCCGTCTTCGTCGGTGATAACATAGTCGAGCTGGTGCGCGGCGATGTACATGACGAGCTTCTGCTCGACCTCGTTTCCGTACTGTCCCATGAAGAGGCCGCGCTCGAGGAAGGTTCTTTCCTTCGGGGCGACTTCGAAATAATCGTCCAACTGCTCGCTGAAGACCGTGGTGTCATCGCAACCCAGGTTCAGAACGACACCGAAGAGGATATCTTTTTTGAGGTTTGTGTAATGCAAGATGAGTGAAACGGCCACGACGATCGCCACGATGATCACGACGATGTGAACGGTGTAGTAATCGAAGATGTAGCCGACTTTTGCCTTGAAGCCCGGCAGTTCTTTTATCTTTTGGATCTCGCCTTTGAACGTTTTATTGACGCTCTGACGCTCTTTTTCCTTTTCTGTCATAGAAATGCTCCTGAAATAGGGGGTAAATGAGTCGCACACCGCGACATTACCTATCATACCACAAAAACAAATGCCTGTGTAGAGGAAAATAAAAGAAAAGGGTTTGCATTTTCCGCGGCAGTTTGGTATAATAAAGTAGTATATCATTTCCCGTTAGAAACAGAGGTATGTTCATGGGTGGATTGTTCAACGTTGAGAACCCGTTTTGGACATTTGTCGGAAAACTGGCCGACGCCATGTTGCTTGGCGCCATATGGCTTTTGGCGTGCCTCACCATCGTAGGTGCAGGTCCGGCGACCGCGGCGTTGTATTATGTCGCGTTCAAAATGGTGCGCAACGAAGAAAGCTACGTTTATAAGATGTTCTGGAAGTCGTTCAAAGAGAACTTCCGGCAGGGAGCGATCATCGGCGTGCTCAATATCGCTTTAGCGGTATTCATCGGTTACGATCTTTGGTTTTATTATGGCCAGGATACACAGATGAGCGCCTACCTGTATATGTTCTTTTTGATCATGGCGTTTATCTGGATCATCGGATCCATGTACATCTTTGCGATCCTGTCGAAGTTTTCGAACAGTATAAAGGCAATGTATATCTCGGCATATGCGATGTCCGTCCGGCACTTCGGAACGACACTCATTTGCCTCGCGATTCTGGCTGCCTGCGTGGTGGCTGTGGTCTTCATTCCCCCGTTGATCGTTTTCATCGGCGGCGCCTACGTTTTCTTTACGGCGTACCCGTTGCGAAAGATCATGGACATTTACACACAGAGGATCTTAGACCGTCAGGCGGCTATTGCAGAGATGAATGGCGAGACGGTTCGGGATGACGATACGGAAGAAACTCTGACTTCAGAGCCGGAGGAGGATGTGTCCGACGAGGACGCACCGGTGGAGGAAGAGGAAAAATAAACAAACGGCACGGCGAAATATGTAGGAAATAGGAACGTCAATACCGGTTACACTAAGGAAGGAAAGGAGGTGCCAGACATGCGATATTCATGTGAGAAATGCAAGAAGAAATTTGAGTTCCGCGATATCATTTATTTCTGTCCTTATTGCGGAAGCGGTTTGGCACAGTCTGATAAGTCAGCAGAGGACGCAAAACGTGAGGCTGAGGAAGCCGCTAAGCGTGAAGCAGCAGCGAAGCGCGAGGCGGAAGAAGCAGCAAAGCGTGCAGCAGCAGAGAAAGCCCCGAAGGAAAGCGAGTCGCGTAAGGCGGCCAGAAAAGACGGAGCTTCGGATGATCCGTTGGCGAAGATCGCAGAGCAGTTGACTGCGAAACTGGCACATGAGGTTCAGGCAGAACTGAAGAACGCGGAGAAAGACGCGAAGCCTGAGAAGACAGAGAAGGTTGAGAAGCCTGCGGAGTCTGCAGAGACGAAGGAAGCAACCGAGAAGAAGGCAGAGCCCGAGCGCAAGAAGGCGCCGCGTGCAGCCGCAGGACCGCTTCCGGGACGCGAGCTGAAACTGAAGAAGAAGTATTCGGCTATAGTTACCGGATGCATCGATACGATCAACGATATCGCGTGCGCGAAGGTGAATGCGATCATGCCGGGAGGCAGCCTGTCCCAGTATGTGGGCAATGTAGAACTGATCCGCCAGAGCGTAAGCAGCCGGACAGCATTGTCCAGGATCGAAGGATTTTTGGATACACTCGATAACGTTATCCTGACCATGAAGGAGAATACGAAGGAGAATGCAGAGTCCCGCTTAAAGGCAGCGGTGAACGATATTGACGAGTTGGTTCGCGAACTGCATACTCTTACAGGACGTTCCTATGAGAGCGGTAAACTGATGCACACAGCCGAGAGCGCACAGATCGAGCAGACCTGTACGAAGAAAGAGATCCAGGTTCTGTATAAGCAGGTCATCGGCGCATACCAGAAGTATAAGAGATGCGTAAACCAGAACGGTATGGACGCGGTATTCCCGTCGAACTTGCACGGAAGCAACGTGCTTTCGTTCTCGGATGAGTACGATGACGATATGTTGCAGTCCGAGATGGATCGCGTAGAGTTCTTGAATATCAACGATGCCATCGAGTACATGAAGGAGAACAACGAGCGCAAGTACTGGGGCATGATGAATGAGGATTACGTTCCTCATGTCGACGTATTCTGGCGTGGACTCGAGGAGCTGTGCAGCTGCATTGACCACCAGGTTGCAGTGAGGTTCGATGAGTTCCTTCTGTGTATCGATACCGAGACGGCGGCAGCGCTGGAGAACGACGTCATGAGCCCGAAGTTCGTTGTAGACGACGCGAAGATGGCGAAGGCGACCGAGTTCCAGAAGAAGCTTTCCGAGGAGTATCAGAAGGTCATCAACCGTAAGAAGAACGGAGACGATTACTATCGTTAAACATAGCGTGTTCCCGTGAGGGAACGGACGAAAGAACCAACCGCCGCAGGCTGAAATAAAGCCCGCGACGGTTGATTTTTTTGTACGGATGTTGTATACTGTATACATGACGATCGGGAGGTTAGTATGGTCAATCAAATGAGGATCCGGGCCAGGGCGAAGATCAATCTGGCACTTGATATAGTAGGAACGCGTGAGGACGGCTATCATGAAGTCCGCATGATCATGCAGACATTGCGCCTGTATGATGATATCTATCTTTTGAAGATCCCGGAGCCGGAGATCCGCATCACGACGAACTTCCGGCATGTTCCGACGAACCAGATGAATCTGGCGTATCGGGCGGCGGAGATCCTGTTCAATGAGTTTCATTTGCCGGGAGGTATTGAGATCGACCTGAATAAGAGGATCCCTGCGTCGGCCGGACTGGCCGGCGGCAGCGCGGATGCGGCGTCGGTCCTGTTTGCGATCTCCCGTATGTATGACCTGCCCCTGTCCCGCAGCATGTTGATGAAGCGGGGCTTGCAGATCGGTGCGGATGTGCCGTTCTGTCTGGTGCGCGGGACCGCATTGGCCGAAGGGATCGGCGAGGAACTGACACGACTTCCGGCCGCGCCGCATTATTACGTGTTGCTGGTGACGCCGCCGTTCGGCGTGTCGACGCGGAAGGTCTACACGGACCTGGATGAACTGAAAGAACCGCTGCGACACCCGGATGTGGATGCCATGATCCGCGAGATCGAGCATCCGAAGGGCGACCTGCCGAAGCTTTTGGGCAACTGCCTGGAGCAGGTGACCATCCCCATGCATCCCGTGATCGCGGACATTAAGAAGGATATGCTGACGCTGGGCGCGTGCGCGTCGATGATGAGCGGCAGCGGGCCCACGGTCTTCGGACTGTTTGAAGATTTTGAAACCATGAAACGGGCGTACGATACGCTGAAGGCGCATCGTGTGCCGGGACGCATCAATTATACCGAGTTCTACGATCCCGCGACGGATCTGGCGCAGCATGCAGCCCGGGACCCGGAGTAAGGAGCAGAATATGCAAAACGATAAGATGGACGAATATATCAAATTAAATATGAACGAGTATCTGCCCTTGCGCGATGTCGTGTTCAACACGTTGCGGCAGCTGATCCTGAAGGGGGAGCTGGCTCCGGGCGAGCGCCTGATGGAGGTCGCGCTCGCGACGCGTCTGGGCGTCAGCCGTACGCCGGTGCGTGAGGCGATCCGTAAGCTCGAACTCGAGGGCCTCGTGGTCAATATCCCTCGGCGCGGCGCCGAGGTTGCGCGGATATCCGAGAAGAACCTGCGTGACGTCCTGGAGGTGCGTCGGACGCTGGAGGACCTGGCGGTGAGCCTGGCCTGTCGGCGTATTACCGAGGAGAAACTGCTGGAGCTTAAGCGGGCGAACTCCTATTTTGAACTTTCATTGTCCACGGACGATGCGACGACGATCGCGGAGGCGGACGAGAAGTTCCACGACCTGATCTATCTGGCGACGCAGAACGACAAACTCCTGCAGCTGATGAACAACATCCGCGAGCAGATGTACCGTTATCGTTTGGAATATATTAAGGATGCGAATAAGCGGCGCGCGCTGGTCGCAGAGCATAAGGTGATCGTTTCTGCCCTGGAGAAAAAGGACGAAGAGGCGGCGCGTAAGGCGATGTGGAAGCACATCGAGAATCAGGAAGCGACGGTCGCGCAGAACCTTTCCTTTCGCTAGAGGTAGTGCCCATGTATGAGAATAAACGATCGGCCGTGATCGATTTCCGGATCGTGACGCGTGTGGACGGGGCGGAAGAGGTCACGGAGTATTCCGGGGACGCGTCCTGCGTGGAGACGGAGGGCGGATTTTACACCTCGTTTGAGGAGAAGATCCCGGGCGTTGAGGAGGCCGTGACGACCCTGATGAAGGCGGAGACGTACATTTCCGATACCGGGAGCGAGGCGTGCCGGATCACACTGACGCGGCGCGGCCCGATCCGCACGAAGATGGTGTTCGTGACCGGGGAGGTCACACATTGCCCGTATCAGACACCGGTCGGGATGTTGCTGTTTGACATCGAGACGACCGAACTGGCGTTTTCGCAGGGCTACGACGGGGCGGCTGCGAGCGCGGCGTACCGCGTGCTGCAGGGCGGCGAGGAGATCTCGCAGGCGGAGTTTTCGCTGCAGATCACATACGTGGCCCAGGCGTGATGCGAAGCCCGAAATCGCCGTTTCAGAAAATGTGAAATATCGGTTCGGATGATGTATTTTTCCCGCTTTTTCCGGCGGCCATCTTGCATTTTCAACCGGAAGAATTATAATAGGATTCGAGGCAGTTGGACTGCCTGTTGTATATCGTATCAACACTCGTTAGGAGGTTTTTTATGAGTAAAGTATCGTTTGATTATTCGAAGACAGCCGGAGTCATCTCCGCGAAAGAGATCGAGAACATGAAGCCGATCATTGAGACCGCAAAGGCGACCCTGGTGAATAAGACCGGCGCGGGCTCGGATTTCCTGGGCTGGATCGACCTGCCTGTCAACTATGATAAAGAGGAGTTTGCGCGCATTCAGGCGGCGGTAGCGAAGATCGCTTCCGACTCCGACGTGCTGATCGTCATCGGCATCGGCGGCTCCTACCTCGGCGCACGTGCGGCGATCGAGTTTTTGAGCAACAGCTTCTACAACAACCAGCCGAAGAGCGAGCGCAAGACACCCGAGATCTACTATGCGGGTAATTCCATTTCCGGTACCTACCTGAAGCACCTGTGCAAACTGGTTGAGGGTCGCGATTTCTCGGTCAATGTCATCTCCAAATCCGGTACGACGACCGAGCCGGCCATCGCATTCCGCGTATTCAAGAAGATGCTCGAGGATCGTTATGGCAAGGAAGGCGCTGCAAAGCGTATCTACGCTACGACCGATAAGAGCCGCGGCGCGCTGAAGAAGCTTGCGACCGAAGAGGGCTACGAGACCTTCGTAGTTCCGGATGATGTCGGCGGACGTTTCTCCGTTCTGACTGCAGTCGGCCTGCTTCCGATCGCCGTTTCCGGCGCAGACATCACGAAGCTGATGGAGGGCGCTGCTTCCGGACGTGAGGCTGCACTCAACCTGCCGTACGAGCAGAACGACGCTCTGATGTATGCGGCAGTCCGCAACATCCTGCTTCGCAAGGGTAAGAGCGTGGAGATCACCTGCAACTACGAGCCGAGCCTGCACTACATCGCTGAGTGGTGGAAGCAGCTGTTCGGTGAGAGCGAAGGTAAGGACCAGCGCGGTCTGTTCCCGGCTTCCGTGGACCTGACCACCGACCTGCACTCCATGGGCCAGTTCATCCAGGACGGCGCACGCATCATGTTCGAGACCGTTCTCTGCGTGGACACACCGAAGGAAGATATCACGATCGAGGCTGAGCCTGTCGATCTGGACGGCCTGAACTATCTGGCAGGAAAGACCATGGATTTCGTCAACAAGTCCGCTATGAACGGTACCGTTCTGGCGCACACCGACGGAAATGTTCCGAACCTGATGATCCACATCCCTGAAGAAAATGAATTCTTCCTGGGCCAGCTCTTCTATATGTATGAGTTCGCCTGCGGCGTCAGCGGCTACACCCTCGGTGTAAATCCCTTCGACCAGCCCGGCGTTGAAAGCTACAAGAAGAATATGTTCGCCCTTCTCGGCAAGCCCGGATACGAGGCAGAGAGAGAAGTGCTGATGAAGAGACTGTAATAGAAGTCAATATAGACACTAGCCCGGCTAAGGAAAATGTCCGAGAGGCATTTTCCTTAGCCTTTTTTCTTCGCTAGGGGTGAATTTCAAACCGGTTGGCTAAGGAAAACGCTCAAATAGCTTTTTTCTTAGCCATTATGCCTTGAATAGGCATGAATTCCGAGTCGGTTGGCTAAGGAAAAAGCAGAAACAGCCTTTTTCTTAGCCATTATGCCTTGAATAGGCATGAATTCCGAGTCGGTTGGCTAAGGAAAAAGCAGAAACAGCCATTTTCTTAGCCATTATGCCTTGATTAGGCATGAATTTTGAGTCGTCCGGCTAAGAAAACCGCCGAAACAGCGATTATCTTAGCCAGTGTGACTTTATTGGACACGAAATTCGAGCTAGTTGGCTAAGGGAAGTCCTGAAAATAGAGTTTTCCTTAGCCGGATCACTTTAGTAGAGTGTCTTTAATAACTCGTAGCATGAATACCCCTCTTCATCATATGGACATTTTCTTGTTTTTTTGTTACACTGTATTCGATGTATATGTGGACTAGACGACTTGTCTCGTGACTGGATTTCAGTGTGAGTTTGAAACAACGCAGTATAAGCATTATCCCATATTAATACTTCAACGATTTTGGAGGACTGATTATGTTTCGCATGTGGTGTAAACTATGGAAAAACAACCACCTTTTGGCCGACACGACCATTGAGGATGTGTCCGATCTGAACCGCACGCGGAAGATCTTTGCAGCGTTGGAAGTTGCTTGTCATCAGTTCGATCTGCCTGTACCTATCTGGCTCAACTCCAATATCGATGAATTCAAAAAAACATCAAAAACACGCTTCCGCGATGACAGTTTCATAGAAAAGATCCCCTTCGACTATCTGGAGATTCAGGTGATCGAAGAGGACATATGATGAAAACATACATATTTTCAATTCTTCCGGCGAACAGGTCTTGCTATACGATCTGTCCGCCGGATTGATTATTTAATATCCCAAAGTATCCTTTAGGGTTTTTATCATTTTTCGAATTTCTCTGGTATTCAGCGGATATTTCCCGGTTTCAAAGGTCCAAATCACGGAATCATGTTGATACAATCCTGCTGACTCATATTTGCGGATCTTGAGGAACGCATTGTTCCGATAATCCATGTCATCCATCATCCCGAAATGCTCCCAGTACACTTCCTTTCGCTCAATCAAATTCAAGAGCGTAAAGTCCGGGTGCACTATTCCTGATCCGAGTTTCAGGGGCTTTTCATAATGAAAGGGGATCGACATCTCGTCCAATAGATCGGCGATTATGATTTCTGATTTCGACCTGACCCGAAGCCCCTGCCTGGTATAATACTCAGGTGAGTCATCGGGAAATGCTACCCCAGTGTATTCTTGCTCCTTCCATTCAGAGAGGAATGATTCGTCTGATTTATTCAAAGGCACAACCAAGTCTCTTTTCAAAGGGGGCAATTGTTTTATTGCTTCATTAAACGGATCGTCGCCCCAAATTTTTACCAGAGCTTTTAATTGTTCTAAAGTTTCATTCAGCGGGTTGATCAACTTCTCGTCGTATTCGATTTGCGCCAGTTTTTCAGCGCTTTTGTGATCCTTTTTTTTAATGTACTTCCCGGTTTTTTCAGCGCCTTTTTCACGAATGAAATATTGATAGCTTCCTCCGTGCCGTGCCACTCTTAGCGAGACGCCTTCCGGGACTTGTTGTTTCAGCCGCTCTAATTCGCGTGCAACCTTCTTCTTGCTATCCTCTAGTGATGTAATCTCGTTGAGTATTTCCTTAGTTCTGAGCATTCTTCCTCCTTATTTGTTGTTGTATTGTTTTGTTTGATTTTTGTTGAGCTGGTTTTCTGCCAGGGAGGCTAAGGAAATTGCGATATTGGCGTTTCCCTTAGCCTTCTGGTACTCTATGAGCGGGTTTCTTTTTCCTTTGGGCTAAGATAATTACGATATCAGTATTTTCCTTAGCCATATGTCACCTGTTAAGCGAATTTCATCTCCTATCTGGCTATGAGAATTGAGATACTCGCGTTTTTCTTAGCCTGTGGGAGAACGTTGAGCGAGTTTTGCCTCTCATCTGGCTAAGGAAATTACAATAATCTCGTTTTTCTTGGCTTTTCGGCCTGCGTTGAACTTGCATTCCTTCGTCACAGTTAAGAATTGCTTTCTTTTGAAATCATGATTTCACTTCTTGTGTATTTCTCCAGAGGCCCCAATCGCCGGGTCCGACTGTG
>JAFZZY010000070.1 GCA_017615545.1 Lachnospiraceae bacterium | reverse complement strand
TGTTTCAGGCTCGGAGCCCGATGCATGCGTATCAGAGTTTGTTGCATCCGAAGTATTTTTTTCTGTATCGGCATGCTTGCACCCAAAAGAGGTAACCAAAATAAAAGCCATCACAACGTATGCTATTAATCGCTTCATGTTTCCCCCTTCGTTTGATAATATGCATCCAGTTGTTTATTTAATTCATCGATCAACTCACGATATTCCGGTGCTTCCATCTCTTTAAGGATCTCATCCACATCATATTCTTCATTTACCATCCACCGATATGTCTTGATGTCGTTATCAAAGGTATATACCAATATTTCATTGAATAGTTTCGTATATGGATAGCCCAGAAAAGTATCTTTCATTTCATCTGATAGTTGAGGAATAAAATCTTGTACTGCACCAACTTCTATCTGAGATAACAATTCCCTTCGTTTGTCGATCATCTCCTTTCCTCCCATATCTGGAAGGAGATATTCCTGAATGTCAGGATCTGTGTAACAAACAGAAAGGATCCTAAATGCCAGATCTTTCTTTTCTGATTTTTGTGAAATACCATAAGACACATTCAAATTCAAATATGCGGATGTCTTCTGGAGCGGAATTTCGACGTATCCAAGAAACTCAGCCCTTCCACTTTGAATGATCGCGAAAGTACGATCTTTGGGCACGTCTTCCATTACCGGATAAGATAACACGCCATTTCGAACATCCTCCGCCATGTCAGATATCAACTCTTTAATTTCTTTTTCTTCAGAAAGGTCTGCAAAACGTTTGCGCTGCATATCGAAAGGAATACTATACAAATACCTGCTATAATCCGTAAAAGCCTCTAAAAGAGTTAAGTCTTGAAGTATAATCATCTTTTCTTTCTGCCCCGACTGATCATATATCTTTCTTAACATCTCATATGAACCATCATAATCCGAAAACAAATCGGCATGTTCCTCAGGTACATACATATATTTCGATAATCCTATGGATGACGAAGGATTAACCATCAACGGAATGGCATATATACATCCTTTCACAGTTGTAAACGCCCACTCGTATGGAGTAAAAAAATCCTTCAACACTCGTCCGTCATCGGAATTCAGATAGTCCGAAAGAGGAATGTACCTCTCCTGAACGAAATCCATTGCCTTAAACACATCGTAATTCCAACTTCCCGTAAATAGTATATCGAATGGCGGATTACTCGCTTCATACTTCTCCAACCACGGGATCCTGTCCTCACTTTTAAACGCACCAGTGCTGACAAACTGGATCTCACAATCGTACCCCTTTTCCATGAGCAACCGATTGATCTGATTTTGCGCTTCTATCTTTGGTGTTGCATAAGGGCCTAACTCCCAAATAATATAATTGCTAGCAGTAGGATAATCCTCAGTTGACGACGATGCAATTATTCCTATTTGTTCACCATTCTCCACTGTACCACTACTCTCGATCGGCTTATACGATGAACTATAAGTCTCAGAAGAAGCGTGTGAATCCTCAGATGCACACCCAAACAAAGCAATTGAATTTATAGTCAATATC
Organism: Lachnospiraceae bacterium; assembly: GCA_017615545.1. Classification (GTDB taxonomy): domain Bacteria; phylum Bacillota; class Clostridia; order Lachnospirales; family Lachnospiraceae; genus UBA1201. Next base: position 18,077 of record JAFZZY010000070.1, on the reverse strand, counting down.
ATCAGCCCTATTATCTTTTTCATCATAGACTTCCTCCTGGCTAACAAAAAAATCGGGATTGATGCCCATCAATCCCGATACAACAAAAAACAAAAACAAATTACGGAATCGTCACCAAGCTAGGTACATAGAAATCCACTTGCTGATAATAGGCGTGATGCGTTGACTCTGCTCTGTAAAATCTATAATTATCATTGGGTACATTCATATGGTAATTGCAGCCATGCTGCCCTACATTGCCGCCATTATAAGTAGCGTCAACACCAATATCCGGTCCATTTACACCGTGATAATAGAATGTTGCCGAAACGGATGTAGACGTACCATACTGTGGTCCTGAAATTGTTGTCTCTGCCTCGGCATACTTCATGTTCTCTGATATCTTGTTTCTGGCCACAACGGGGTAATTGCCAATGCTACCCGTCTGTATAGACTCGTAATCATCGGCAAAGACTACGTATACTTGAATCACAAAAACCAAAGCCATACATAAAAGTGCAACCATTTTTCTCTTTCTTGACATGATGAAACCTCCTTAAATACATTATTGATATTAAAGTGGCGGCTATTCTATTACAATACAGATATACCTCTATTGGGTCCGCGAACACATATTCAGTTTTCTCACAGAAGCGAATGATCAATTGCGACTGTGCATTTCCGATACTCTATCAAGGCATATTTCTGTGTTGAGCAGAATAGATTTGCCATCTCTAAATTCAGATTAGCAGATGATCAGCCGAAAGTCAATAGGCAATTTCCTATTTTTGCAAATAATGAGCATACATCATCTTTAATTCGTTCGCAAACCTGTCGACCGCTTCCTCCGGTCCGATGATCTTCACATCAGTCCCTAGGGCGAAGATCCAGCCCAGGAACTGGTCGCTCATGGAAACATCCACATGGGTCTCCGACCAGCCTTCACGAGCCGAGGGACGGATGGTGATATCACGGCCGAAGCGGTCCAAAAAGATCCCGACCAGTTCGTTTTTAAATGCCAGTTTAACGCGGACCGGCTCGCCGGCGAACATGCCGAAACTCATCTTTGAATATTTCGCCAGGTCGAACTGCTTAAACTGTTTCTGACCGTTTCTTGTCTCTTCCAACACCTGGATGCTCTTCATTTTATCAACGCGGAAATGTTTGATCCCCTCCGCTTCTTCGTCATACGCGATCAGATAATAATTTTCATCATCCCAAGTCAGCGCCCAAGGGCTGACCACATAGGGTCTCTCCCTCCGACGCTCCATCTTTTTATCCAGGTTCCACCGCATGTATTCGAAACGGATCTGTTTGTTTTCCGCGATGGCCCGGTGGATATCATCCACAAAATAGTAGATGCTTTCATTCATCGTTTTAACGCGCCCCTGCACGACCACCTGACGCTTTAGTTGCGCCGCTTCATAATCGCTCGCCATGCCTGCAAGTTTTTTGATCAGCTCGTTGGACTTCTTCTCGGTGATCGATTTCGAAGACTGGATCGCGTCCACTAAGAGCTTCAATTCCGCGATCTCGAACTGCTTTCCGCAAACATGGTAGTAGTAATTTCGCCCGACCTTCTCGCCGAGTACTTCGACCCCGAGAACCCTAAGCGCCTCCATGTCGTCATACAGACTCTTCCGGTCGGCAGTCACTCCATAGGCTTCCAATGCACGCTGTATCTCCGGCATGGTGATCATATGCTCATCGTCCGTCTTCTCCAGCATAATGCGGCTGAGATAGTATAGTTTCAGTTTTTGATTGCTTCCCTTCGGCATAGCGGCCTCCTTCTTACATGGATCGCAGTGAAATGCAACTTCCCCTTAAAAATCCACCAGATAGATCCCTATTTTGATCTGACGGAAAGATCCCTTTTTTTCGATCCCGTCGATGATCGCGATCAGATACTTTCCGGCATCCATCAATCTGGCAAAAATAACGTTGTCTTTCTCCGGGATATATCCGAGTTTTCTTTTCTTCGGGTCCAGAATTTGAATCGCTTTATCGTCAAAACGATTGTCCTCTTCCCGCTGCAAGATCAGTTTATCTCCGACCTTGATATCATCAAATACTGCCTCATCTTTAATAAAACTGGTTCCGGCGATAAAAGAGTCAAACAAATGTATCTCCCGGCTCAGGGGTTTGATCAACTCTTCGATCGCATGTTCCGATGAGGTCAATGAAAGCATGTTTTGTTTGATCTTGTCTAATTCGTTAGCCATATGACTTTCGATGCCTCCTCTTTCATCATTTCTTCCAGAGCCTGTTTCAACGTCGCGAGATACTGCTCAAAATCATCATGCTCTGCCTGCAGCGTATTGCGAAGCTCCTTTATTTTCTCTTCATCTTCCAGGATCTCCTTGTAAGTATACGGCTCTGTGGAGATGATGATATCGATCTCGCGTTCCACCTCTTCGATCCGTTCTTCCAGATTCGAGTAATCCTTCTCAAAGCTGTCTGCTCCCAACTCTTCCAGTCGGTGTTTCGCCAGGACTTCCAGTTCTTCCAGTTTCTGCGCGTCATTCCTCATATAGGCCGCGACGATCCGGTTCCAAAGATCTGATAGTTCTGCGTCCTGCTCTGTTTTTCCGTTGATATCCGGATGGAGGAGTTTTGCAAGACGGCGATAGATCTTTTTAGCGCGCATATAGGTGATCCCATCGGTCATCCCGGCTTTTTTCGCCTGTGCATAATCCGCCTGAAGTTCGTCCCGTTGCAAGTAGTAGGCCTTCATCTCCCGCTCGATCTCCTCATCCATCTTCACGGGATCCACAGCGAGTCCGCGGTTCAAACGCCTGCGGCAGTAACTGATGGATTTCTTCACCTTGATACACTGGATCTTCAACTCAAAATTTGCGCAGATGAGTTCGCCGAATTCCTGCGTGTATGCGATCTGGTAAGAGAGCGCCTCCTTCTGCAACTGATCCTTCTGTACCAGCAGTTCCGTATAATCATCATACCGATCCTTATCCTCTAGACCGGGTATTGTCACCTTACTCATGTTTCCACCTCCCTGACATATATCTCATCGTAGACGGCCGTGCATTTTTCCCCTTCGATCTCCGCCTTTTCGCAAAACTCGGTAAATGACCGAAACCATTTGCCGTCAAAGAATACCGCCGCGTCATCCTCAGGAAACTCCAGTCGGTACTCCCGTCCTTTCCACGTAAGCGAATAGACTCCCGGACTTCCTGCAGAAGAAAACAGATCATAGAAGTCCAAATGCTTCCGGTCAAAGGGTATGCAACCATACAGCCGCCGTATGATCCGCTCCATGACTTCGAAATGCCCCCAAAAGGGCTCTACACTCAGCCTCTGAGCCATAAACCGTTTGGCTCGCTGATAGAGATCCGTCGCCGGCCCCGGGGTTCCCTCTTCGATCAGAATATCCGCTAACCGATAGGCGATCTCCGGATAGGGGGCGCTCAGATATCTCGATTTCTTCACTTCCTCGTAAGCGTCCCGGATCCTCCTTCGATACACTTCGATATCTTTCTCAACCGCCATTCCGAAGCGATACATATCTGCAAGTTTGTATTTGCTCCAAAGGCTTCCGGCCTCGGCTCCTTTGGAAAAATAACGGAATGCCTTTACCGGATCCTGCTCTCCGTTCTGACCATAGTACCAGACGTATCCCAGTTCCGTCATGGCTTGCGAACTTCCGCATTCCGCAGCCATCTCGAGATATTTGACCTCCAGATCGAACCGTTTCGTCGAGCAGTAATGCCACGCCAGCTCCGTCATATATTTCGGATCCTTCGTTGCTTCGATCAAAAACCGGAGCGTCTCCGTATATGCGAAGTTCTCCGCGGCATCCGGGTTCGTCAAATCATAGTAGGTGTGTAAAACATTGACCGCATCTGCAACCGTCATACTGATTCCTCCTTTCTAAGCTTAAGATAGTATCAGCATAACAGTCAATGCGTACGATAAAAATACCAGCACTTCCGTGTCCCTCAAAATCCGGGAGCCGTGCGTTCTTACTTCACTTTGAAGCCGTACAGATCGCGGTAGAGGGCGGTCAGTTTGGTGTTCCCGATGCAGGCATCTTTGAAGAAATCGTCGCGGCTGCGGAACCACGTTCCGTTAAAACAAACGCTGCAGCCTGCCTCTTCCTTCACGGACTCCAGCGTCTGCCGGTCTTTTCGATAGAAAAAAGTGATTTTATGCGGAGTCTTCAGCAGGTAGTAGAGGTCGAAAAGGTCGATGTCATCCACGTCCAGATCGGTCAATTCATACAGGGCGTCGATCAGCCATTTCATGATGTTCAGGTTACCGAAGAAGGCGTTGTAGCGGATCCGCTGTGCCAGGAAGTCTTTTGCATAGAGGTAGAGGCCGATCGCTTCGTCCTTCCTCCCCTGCGATACGCGGATCGCTGCCAGGCGCGTGAACACCTCCGGAACCGGGTCGAAAACATTGTTCATGTCTTTTACTTCCGGGTAGAGTTCTTCGATGATCTCCTCGTATTTCGCCTGGTTTTTCTCCACGTAATAGCCATTCTTATACATGTCCGCCACTTTGTACGTAGCCACGGGATCGCCCATATCCATCAGTTTGGAGAAATACTCAAATGCTTTCTTGAAATCGCGCTCTCCCGTCCTGCCGTAATACCAGATATAGCCGAGGCACTCGTAGGCCGAAGGATAGTCATACGTGGCCGCCATCTCGTAGTATTTCAGTGCCAGATCAAACTTTTTGATCTCGTAGTAATATCCGCCGAGATGCATCATGTCGTGCGGGTCATGAAAGGTTTCGATCAGGTAATTCATGGCCTCCGTAAACATGAACACGTCGTCTTCGGTCAGTTTTTTATTCTCATCAAATGCTCTTACGATCTTTCTCGCTTCGTCTACCGTCATAATGTTCACCCCTCAATGTCTTCCGTAATCAAAGCCATGCTCTTCGATCACGGGTATGGTCTTGCATTCCATATTTTCGATGCGGACGTAGGCCCCGCGTTCGATCGTCAGGATCACCTGGTCGATCTGCTCCTCCTCGCCCTGGATCTCCATGCTGACCGAGCCGTCCCATTCATTGGCCACCCAGCCGGTGCAGCCGTACATCTCTGCAGCGTAGCGGGCGCGATAGCGAAAACCGACCCCCTGCACCGAGCCGTAAAATCTCATCTTTTTACGCACCATGGCGCTGCTCCTTTCACATTCTGTCCGATATTTCCGATCACGCAGGCGCAAAAACGCCCTCCTTTTTGCATATAGTATAGCATAAGGAGGGCGCATGTTCAAGGATTGCCGCACCGGGACAGGTCGGTATCGCTTGTGATATTTTAATAGATCTTTTGGTACAGTTCGCGGATCGTTTCGGTCCCCATTCCGCCCGGTCCGAGCAGGACGCAGGTCTTCCCCGAAAGCTTCCAGGTGAGCTTGTATTTCCCACCTGCCCCCGGCAGTTCGCAGTACGTCGCATCGTTTTTCGCATCGAATTCGGACGGTTCCGACTCCTTTCCGAACTCGGGCAATGCATCCGCAGACTCGCTCACATACAGTTCGCATTTCCAACCCTTGTAATCAAAGGAGACCTTCGTATAGTCGGTATCCTCCGTCGCATAGGTCACGTTCGCAGCCTCTTCGGGCAGGACCAGTGTACCTCCCGCAGTGATCACATCAGTGCCGATCACGGGCGCATCCGGCTTCCCGGGAAGCAGTTTGACGGCTCCAAAGAGCGCCAGGGCGACACATGCGGCAGCCAGCACGACATTGCGGAGGATCACGATGCGGCGGTTGTTCTTCCGCCGGTTCTTCGCCTCGCCTGCGTGGGGCGCAGTCGTGTTCACCTGCGTAATGCGTGACTCGGGTTCCGCGTTCTGCGCGGCGGCTTTTCGCCTTATATTTTCCAGCATGCGCTCCTTCGCGCCTGCTGCCGGTTCGATCTCCTCGATCGACTCCCGGATCCGGTCATCTCTCGTTTCGTTCACGTTATTTCACTCCCAAAATCCGTTTTCAAACGGTCTCTCAAAAGATTTCTTGCGTCCCGCATCTGGTTTCGGACGGTGGACGACGGGCGCTCCAGCATCGCTGCGATCTCGTCCGTCGAGTAGCCGTCAAAATAGTACAACCAGATGACATCCTTCAGTTTCGGCGGCAGATCCATCACGGCCTGTCGCACCTCGGCGTACTCTGACTCCAGCGCCAGAGCCTCCTCAGGCTCCGCCTCCGCATTGGCCGCGGCGATCTCGGGCGCGTTTTCGTCGTCCAGCGAGTCGACATTTCGCCGACCATAGCTCTTCAAACGGTCCTTGCATAGATTGATCGCCGTGATCGTCAGCCATTTGCGCTCGTGCGTCTCGTCCTGAAACTCCGGCGCGCCGGTCAGGACCTTCACGAACACATCCTCCGTGCAGTCCTCAGCGTCAGCCTCGGAGCGCATGTAGGTGTAGCACAGGCGGTACACATATTTCCAGTGCCGTTCATAGAACGCTTCGAAATCCGCATCCGTACGTAATGCAGTTTCCGACATGGAACTCCTCCTTCACATATATAACGATTGGGACGCGGAAAATGTCGGAACGTAATTTCCGGGTCATGATCCGCTGACTTTGTAGCAATTGATGAAGGTCAATGCTTTATCAAATGCCACCGGGCATTCGAAGAAGCAGGTTTGCGCCTCTCCGGGTTCGTAATACTTCGCGAGTTCATTCTTAAAACTTTCTTCCGCACAGTAGACCACATGCCCGTCTGAATCCAGGAACAGGACGGTCGCATACACAAAGTTCAGTCGCATAACTCCTTTGTTTGTCACCGAGACCTCAACCCCATCCGGGCGTGTGGTCTCCTCTATGGTCAGCTCTTTCTTCGTATCTTGCGCTGTCGTCGACTCGGCATACCGCAATTCATAGGCTATGTGATCGATGGCGCCTTCCGTGCGAAGATCGAAGCACATGACATATTCCTCGCCGGACCCGATCACGCTCAGGGTCGAGCTGTCAACACCGATCGCCTTTCCATCCGCATCATAAGCGGTAACCAAAGCATTGACCCCGACGGACCGGTCCATGTTGTTTTGAATCGCGAGCGCATACATGCTGCCCTGTGCGCCTCGATATTCCCGAACCGTAAAATCACCCTCAGACGCGCATCGATACTGCTCATTGCCGTAGGCGACCGAACTGCTGCTCGCATAAAACTCGACAGAATCGAACTCCTCCGGGCATTCCAACCGAAGCGTTGTTAACGAGCCGGCACTGAGATCACCGAAGTATTCTCCAACAACGTCACCGGTACGGTATATCTTGTTCGTATTGGTCGCTAAGTTCTTCTGATCGTACGCGATCAGTTTATGATCCTGATCAAAATACAATGCATACAGGACGCCGCGCTGACACTCGTAAGCCGACTCATTGACCGCTTTTATGGTCAATGTCGTGCCTTCCTTCATCACGACCTCCGCATGTATGTCTGTGTTCACAGGGTTATCTTTCGCCTTCGTATCATACATCAAAGGACAGACGATCCGATCGATCTCGCTCACATTTAAATCAGAGAAAGCAAACCAAAGAACACCGGTCTCGCCCGGATGCAATGCAGCAACCCTCCTTTCGTTATGAGCATCTATAACGGTGCCCACAAAACCAATGCTTTCGAGAAGATCAGTTATAGTTGTTGCTCCACCGGAAATGTCGGATAGATCTATAACATAGTCACCTGCTGAGGGCAGAGTCAGTTTCTCATCGCCCAGCCAGGCTAATACTTTACCGGAAGCGTCCAGGGCGATCGCCGATCCGGAGACAGCGACCGTGGTATCGGAATTATTCTTAACGAGGCAGATATATTCGGCCCTATCTTCCGTCTGGATCAGATGTCCGCTCGTTTCAAACGCATCATCGCGCACGGTGACCGGCGTCGGGGATACTTTGCTTACTACCATCATCCAAGTAGTGCTGTCGCAGAAAACCTCTACCGAGTCAAACGGGACCGGAGAATAGAACTGTCGGATGATCGCAGCCCCGCCTGAAAGGGTATTTCCGGCTACATAAGGATCGTAATCAATATCCACACCTCTCAGATCTACTATGTCCGCCTCATCTGCCCATACAACGTTTCCGGAAGCATCATAGAATAACACAGTCATGGAAAACCGCATGGGCCACGAATAACTGCGGTTCGTTACGGTGACCGTCGCCATATTGCCGTCGATCTTTTTCGTCACATCCAGTTCGCCCTGCCCGAGGTTTTCCTGCGGAGCGAGTTCCGTATCAAAACTCAGATCATAACCGACGGAAGTGACTCCGACATCGGCGGGAAGATCAAACCGCAAAAGTGCCTCATCTCCCGGCCGGAGGACATTATCTTTGTCATTACTGCCTTTGGCAACGATCATATAGCCGCGCTCGTCTCCACCGATGATGATCCCGTTGACTTTTGCGGTTTTGTCGCCGTTGTTTTTTATCGCCAGGAAATATAATTCCCGGCCTTCGTTCGTAAAATTGTACTGTCTGACCGCAAAATCTTCTTTGGATACCGGATCCGTCTCCCGCGGCAGGTTCACGCTACTGTAACCGGTCAGATAATATCTGGCCTCATCATAAGCATTCTCCGTTTGGAAAGCCACAGCGACCGAAGCATTCGGTTTCAGCCTCTGCAGATACTTTTTTTCACACCCTACAGCCGTGCCTGACGAAAAATATACGACATACATATTCACATTTTCCGCATAGGATGTGCCGGTATTCTTTATGATCGCGGACAGTTTTTCTTTCGTTACGTTCGGATTCGTGATCATCTCGACCTTGAGGTCACTGATCACGGGGTTTTCAAAGGGAAATGTATTGTAATCTGCCTTGAATTCCACCTGATATTCATCATCGTAGTTACTGAGGTCGAAGACCAGGATGCTCTCCTCGCCGGGAGCCAAAATGTCGATCTCGTCCCACAGGGACTCGTACTCATCTCCCCCCGCAGAAAATAAAGTGAGTCTTCCTTCGATCCCGACGGTCTTTCCTGATTTGTTTTTGAAGGTATAGATATATTGGTCCGTTGTTTCATTCAACACACGATACTCATGTCTTTCGAAGTCTTCATCGGTGAGTTCGTCCAAGTTGCTCCTCGTCGGGTCTACGTCGCTCACATTCGCGCTGGACGAAACGTCGATGATCACATACTCGGAGATGGCGCCCGTCTTAAAGGAGCACCCCCAGGTGCCGGCGCCGGAACTGACGATAAAATGTGAGTTTCCCCGGATCTCCCTGCCTGCGATCCGGTCCGAATCTCCGAAGAAGCCGGTCAGAAGCGGCGCCACCAGGCGCATCGGGAACAGGTATCCCCCGTGCATGTGTCCGGTCAGGACCAGATCCGTGCCGAACTGCGATTCTCTGTCAAAATCATTCGGCTGATGATCCAAAATGATGATATATTTTGTCGGATCGACATCTTCCAGGAGTTCCGCCATGCTCTTTCGGTTTTCAGACGCGTCTTTTCGTCCGACAACATAATAGCCTTCCGGCATGAGCGCTACATCATCACACAACACAGTCACGCCATTCGCCTTCAGGGCTTCAAACAACTCCTCTTCGGTAAATGCCATGTCCTCGTATACGTCGTGATTACCTGCGATGTAGAAGATCTTCGGGACCGAACATTTTGCGGAAAATGCAGCACAGCAGCGCAGCATCTCCTCGCGGCTCGTGTTCTCGTCGATCAGGTCGCCGGTCACCGCCAGGATGTCGGCGTTCTCGTTGGAGATCTTCACAAGCAGATCTTCGAACTCTTCGCTGTCCATCGTCGTTCCGAGATGCACATCGGAAAGCTGGGCGATCCGCAGATGCCCGCCGGCAATGGTCTTTTCAGTATTCACAACGTACGTTGTGCGGCGGATCCAGCCCGCGTTGACGTAGCCTGCGATCAGGTAGATCAGGCAGCCGATCATGGCCGCCGTTGCGATCCGCGACAGGCGCTTCGCACGCGGCTCCTTCTCCTTCTTTTCGGACTTCTTTTTTTCGATCAGATCAATGATAGCGTCGACGATCATTGCGCCGATCAGAAAGCCCGTGAGATGCAACAAAATAACGCCTGCGTTCAGCGGAAATCTCACGCTGAGCCAAATCGCAGGCACCAAAATAAACGCCGTCGCGGCGAGGAACACTCCCCGCCGCAAAACCGCGCTCTTCATATGTCGGATGAAGATCAGCCCCCCGACTGTAATTCCCGCCGTGATCAGCAGGATACAACTCCAGATCATAGTATCCATTTATTATTCTTCCTCAGTCTCCTCTTCCTGCACCGCTTCTTGCTCCTTCTTCTGAGCTTCGAGTTTCTGCTGCAGGAGTTCGGGATCGGTGCGCACCATGTTTGCCGTCTCGAACGCATCAAGCGATGCGGTGCTTCCGGGCGTGATGCGGTGGATCTCGCCGGTCGCGCGGACCATGCGGTTGATGATGTCGGTTCCGATACCGCAATCGCCGTTCGGCGTCGAAGCATTGGCCGTTTCAACGAGTTGATTGAGCAGTTTCTCGTAAGCTGCTGCCGGAAGGCTGACTGCGTCGAGTTTCAGTTCCTTCGCGGAAAATGCTTTGCAGACATCGCCGAGGAGCACGAAACGCACGAGGCTCGGGAAGATGCTGTGGAAGCGCAGGGACGCCAACAGGCGGCGGACATTGACCGAGAAACCGTTAAGGTAATCGCGGAAATGCAGGTCCTGCTTCGAAGTCTCGTAGGCAAGCGTCTCCAGTTTCAGGCCGGACGCGTTGTACGTCTCAAACGGAGCCATGGCGCGGATGCGCTCGTCTAGGTCTTTGAGCTCGAGGTCGTCGTGCAGGCGCGCGTAGTCGACCAGTTCACCCATCTCGGGTCCGATCACTTCGTCGAAACGACGGAACAGGATGAACGGCAGGGCCACATAAATATACTCGTCGCGGCGGATGCGCTCACGCAGACTCTCGCCGATGGCAGCGATCTGCTCAGCCGCCGCCTGGATCTCTTTTTCATAATTCATGTAATCTGACATCTTGTACTCCTTTATTTACGGTTTATTCCTGCGCCTGTTCTTCCTTATCGCCCGGAATCTTCCGGCGGATGCGCTGGTTATGTATGGTATCTTTCAAAAATGTGATGTATTCTTTCCGGACGTCGTTCGGCGCCTTGATGCGCACGTGGCTGCCCATGCCGCACAGCTGTGCGAAGAACTGGCCGCTGACGTACACGTCGAACTTCACGCGGAAATGCTCGTCGTCGACCTTATGCGGCTTCGCGTTCGGCCACAGGTCGAAGATCACGTTGGAGATCTCGTTGTCGCACACCAGCGTCACGGTCTTCTCCTCGCCGTGGAACATATTGACCGTGCGGGTCAGGTACTCGACCGGATCCACCGCGGCGTAAACCTCTGCGCCTGCGCGCGGGCCGGGCGCCGTGTCCGCGACCTCCATCTTATCGATGCGGTACGTTTTCAACGCCGTCTCTCCCTCGGGCAATGCGAGCAGGTAGTAGTTTTCATGGTGCAGGATCACCGTCCAGGGACTGACCGTGATCGCCGCGCCGTCATAGCGCGCGACCAGCCTGCCCTCCGGGCTCCAGCTATAGTAACGAAAGATCAGTTTGCGGTCCGCTTCGATCGCCGCGTGGACGCGTCCTAAGGTGTCGAGCACTCGCTCGCCGCCCTCTTTCACGCGGTTTGCCACCTTCACCTGGCGTTCGATCAGGTCCATCGCATACGCGCCGACCTCACCCTCGAACTTCTCGATCATGCGGCGTGCATTGTCCTCGGACAGAAACCGGCAACCACGGATCGCCTCCACGAGGTACTGCATCTCCTTTGTGTCGAACCGGCGACTCGACAAATAGTAGCTGACCGCGTGCAGTTTGCGGAGTTTGCGGATCTGGAAGCCGTACTCCGTGAGCGCCTCAAAGTCTTTGTAGATGCTCTTGCGCTGCGCCGTTACGCCGTATTTACTCAGTTCTGACAGTGCTTCATCGATCGTGAGACCATGCGTCTCATCGGTTTGCTCCATCATGATCCTGAGCAGATATAAAAGTTTTAATTTCTGTTTGGTCCCTCTGGCCATAGGAGCTCCCCTTCCACAAAATGTCTCATTATTCGATCCTGATGCTTCTTGTGTAGAATTATACATAAACAACGATATAAAGTCAAGCGAAAGTCCCTTAAAAGGGACGCGCCCTCCCCTATGCAAAAAAGAAGGAGCCGTTTTGCGACTCCTTCTGTGTCTATGCGGTACGGATCGGTCAATCCGCTGCTCTTAATCGTTTTGCCGCAGCGACCATGTTCTTCAGGCTCGCAACGGTCTCGGTCGTGCCACGGGTCTTCAGGCCGCAGTCTGGGTTCACCCAGAGTTTCTCCGGGTTGATGCGCGCCAACATGCGGGACAGCGCGTTCACGATCTCCTCTTCGGACGGCACACGCGGCGAATGAATGTCGTACACGCCGGGGCCGACTTCGGTCTTGAAGTTGTTCGCGCGCAGGGCGTCGAGGATCAGCAGATCCGAACGGGAAGCCTCGAATGTGATCACGTCGGCGTCCATGTTATCGATAACCGGGATGATGTCGGTGAACTCGCTGTAGCACATGTGGGTGTGGATCTGGGTGGATGCCTTTACGCCGCTGTGCACCAGGCGGAACGCCGGGATGGCCCAATCGAGGTACTCGCTGTACCAGTCGCTCTTACGCAGCGGCAGCTTCTCACGCAGCGCCGCCTCGTCGATCTGGATGATGTTGATGCCGGCCGCCTCGAGATCCAGAACCTCATCGCGGATCGCCAGCGCGATCTGCAGGGCGCTCTCTTTATGGGTGATATCCTCACGCGGGAACGACCAGTTGAGGATGGTCACCGGGCCGGTGAGCATGCCCTTCATAGGACGGTTGGTGCAACTCTTCGCGAACACCGACCACTCGACGGTCATCGGTTTTTCGCGGGAAATGTCTCCCCAGACGATGGGCGGTTTTACACATCTCGTACCGTAGGACTGCACCCATGCCTTCTCCGTGAAGAGGTAACCTTTCAGCTGCTCGCCGAAGTATTCGACCATGTCGTTTCTCTCGTACTCACCGTGTACCAGAACGTCCAGATCCAGTTCTTCCTGCAGCTTCACGCACTCGCGGATCTTCTCCTGATTGAACTTTTTGTATTCTTCTTCGCTGATCTGTCCTGCCTTGAACGCCTTACGGTTTGCCTTGACGTCGGCGGTCTGCGGGAACGATCCGATGGTGGTCGTCGGGAACTGCGGCAGCGCCAGCGCTTCCTTCTGGATCTTCTCTCTTTCGGCAAATGCGGGTTTGCGCTCGAAGTCTGCCTCGCTTACGGCCTGCAAGCGTGCGCGGACCGTAGCGTTCTCGCAGTCGGGACGAGCCGTCGCGAAAAGCGCATCATTGGCCGCCAAAACCTCAGAAATGGCGTCTGAGCCCTCGGAACCGCTTATTTTTGCCAATTCTGCCAGTTCAACGAGTTTCTCCTCAGCAAAAGCGAAATGCCGCTTGTAGGCCTCAGGAAGCTTATTCTCGTTCTTCAGCGTGTACGGCACATGCAGCAGGGAGCAGGATGTCGAAAGCACGATCTCCTTCGCAAATGCGGACAGCTCGTTCAGGCGGCCGATCGTTTTACGATAATGATTCTTCCAGATGTTTTTACCATTGACCAGACCGGCGAACAGCACAGTCTGTGCAGGGAAGCCCTTGGTCGATACAAGTTCGAAGGACTTCTGGCCTTCCAGAAAATCGATGCCGATACCGTCGAAGCCCAGCTTCGTAACTGTGTCGTATGCATCGCGAATGTCGCCGAAGTAAGTCTGGAGCAGAACCTTTACACTGCCCTTTGCAGTCAGGATCACGCGGTACAACTTCTCAAACAGGGCGATCTCATCCGCCGTCAGATCGTAGACCAGGGCGGGCTCGTCAAACTGTACCCACTTCGCACCGAGGTCCGCAAACTTCTTCAGGGTCTCGCTGTAGGCTGCCGCAAAGGCATCAGCGAAATCTGCCGCACTTTTGGTTCCTGTGTAACGCGCCAGCTTCAGGAAGGTGAACGGACCGATCAGCACGGGCTTAGCGACTACACCGCCGGTCAGCGCCTCCTTAAACTCATCGAAAGGCTTTTTACCTGCCAGACGGATGTCCGCATCGTCCTCGATCTCAGGAACCATATAGTGATAGTTTGTGTTGAACCACTTCTTCATCGCGAGCGCCTTAACGTCCTTACCATCCTTCTGGTAACCACGCGCCATCGCGAAATAGGTGTCCAACTCGCTTACATTTAACTTGCGGTAGCGCGCCGGGGTCGCATTGAGCAGGACCACCGTGTCCAGCATACCGTCATAGAATGAGAAATCATTGACCGGGATGAAGTCAATACCACTCTCCTTCATGCTCTTTAAGTGCTCCGCCCGCAGCGCCTTCGCCTGCGCAAGCAGAGCTTCCTGTGTGATATCATTCTTGAAATACTTCTCCGTCGCAAACTTAAGTTCACGAAGAGAACCGACTCTGGGATAACCGATAACTGATGTTTGCATATTTGTTTCCTCCTTTTTGCTACATTCTACACGATAATCCCCCGCCAGAAAAATACTTAAAACTTTTACTCATTCATAGGTTCAGACTATACCCTTGTTATAGGTTTTTCTCTTTTCTTGTTTTCCCCTGACCGTTTTTCTGACCTAAAGTGTTCCGTTTTTCTGACCTCATCCCTCCATTTCCGACCGGTTTCCGGTGTATTCGGCTAAGATATTTCTCTTTTCTTGCTTTTCCTTAGCCGCTCCCCTCCATTTCCGCACGGTTCACGGCCTATTCGGCTAAGATTTTTCACTTTTCTTACTTTTCCTTAGCCGCTCCCCTCCATTTCCGCACGGTTTCCAGTGTATTCGGCTAAGATTTTTCACTTTTCTTGCTTTTTCTTAGCCGCTCCCCTCCATTTCCGCACGGTTTTCGGCCTATTCGGCTAAGATTTTTCACTTTTCTTACTTTTCCTTAGCCGCTCCCCATCATTTCCGCCCAGTTTCCAGTGTATTCGGCTAAGATATTTCTCTTTTCTTGCTTTTCCTTAGCCGCTCCCCTCCATTTCCGCCCAGTTTCCAGTGTATTCGGCTAAGATTTTTCACTTTTCTTGCTTTTTCTTAGCCGCTCCCCTCCATTTCCGCCCGGTTCACAGCCTATTCGGCTAAGATTTTTCTCTTTTCTTGCTTTTCCTTAGCCGCTCCCCTCCATTTCCGCCCAGTTTCCAGTGTATTCAGCTAAGATATTTCTCTTTTCTTGCTTTTTCTTAGCCGCTCCCCTCCATTTCCGCCCGGTTTTCGGCCTATTCGGCTAAGATTTTTCACTTTTCTTACTTTTCCTTAGCTCCACCCCACGCATTTTCTTGATTTCCTCTAGTTTACGCGTAGGATCTTCACCTCCCGGCATGGTTCCTTACGCGCATTCTCTTGGTTTCCTCTGTTTTGCGCGTAGGATCTTCACCTCCCCGCGCGGTTTTTTACGCGCATTATCTTGATTTTCACTGTTTTGCGCGTAGGATCTTCACCTCCCGGCATGGTTCCTTACGCGCATTTTCCTGCCTTCCTCTGTTTTGCGCGTAGGAATAGCCGCCGATCCAGCGACCCCTTACGCGCATTATTTTGATCTTCACTGTTTTGCGCGTAGGAATAGCCGCCGATCCAGTGATCCCTTACGCGCATTATCTTGTTTTCCTCTGTTTTACGCGTAGGAATAGCCGCCGATCCAGTGATCCCTTACGCGCATTTTCTTGATTTTCACTGTTTTACGCGTAGGAATAGCCTCCGATCCAGTGATCCCTTACGCGCATTTTCCTGCCTTCCTCTGTTTTGCGCGTAGGAATAGCCGCCGATTCAGCGCCCCCTTACGCGCATTATCTTGATCTTCACTGTTTTGCGCGTAGGCCAGCCCCCGCCCGCAGTCCCAATAGTTCAAAACCCCAAGAATCCAAAAAGCGCAGCGGTCGAAACCACTGCGCTTTGTATTTCAATTCTTAAAGGGATCGATCTTCCCTGATATTACTTTACGGTTACTGCTGTGATGTGCGGGTTAACGCCCTCATACCAATACAGGAAGCCTTCCATATCAACTGTGTCGCCGACCTTCAGGCCTTCTACAGCCTTGTAAACGTCGGTGTCCTTACCGCAGAGGTAAGACTCAACGGTGAAGGTGTAAGTGTTGTCGTTTACGGAAACCTTGAAGTACAGGTCATCGCCCTGGGAACCGGAGCCATCCCACTTATACAGGAATGCTGCGCCATCATCGTTAATGGCCTCAACCTTCATACCTTTGAAGGAAACCTTCTGGTTCTGGGATTTGATCAGATCCTCGGTACCGAGCAGTTCGGTAACGTCCTTCGGCTCTGCTACATAGTTGCCTTCCAGGATCTCGAATGTTGCGCCCTCGGCAACCTCGATCTCACCGGACCACTCTGCACGGAAACCGGTTACGCGGATCTTCGTTCCTTCGGTCAACTTAGCATAATCCTCTTCGGAGCATGCCATGTTGTACAGGAAGTAAGCGCCGTCCTTATCCTGGGTGTAAACGGTAGCCTTATTCTCCCACCAGCCCTGCTTCGCCTGAACGTAAGCTTCGATCACTACCGGATCGTCAACTTCTGCAGCGATATACTGATCGTAGGTCATAACGCCTTCGCTTTTCTCTTCGCTTGTGGGTGCCTCAGATGTAGGCTCTTCGCTGCCTGCAGCCTTAACAGATGTGATGTGCGGGTTAACGCCCTCATACCAGTACAGGAAGCCTTCCATGTCGATCACGTCGCCGACCTTCAGAGCCTCAACAGCCTTATAAACGTCGGTGTCCTTATCGCAAAGATAAGACTCAACGGTAAATGTATAGGTCGTTCCGTCTACGGAAACCTTGAAGTACAAGTCATCACCCTGGGAACCGGAATTATCCCACTTGTATGTGAATGCAGCGCCCTCATCGTTTGCTGCTTCAACCGTCATGTTCTTGAAAGCAACCTTCTGGTTCTGGAATTTGATCAGATCCTCAGATGCAAGCTTATCGGTTACATCCTTTGCTTCAGCGATGTAATTGCCATCAATGATCTCAAAGGTAGCGCCCTGAGCAACTTCGATCTCGCCGGACCACTCTGCGCGGAAACCGGTAACGCGGATCTTCGTTCCTTCGGTCAGTTTCTCGTAATCTTCCTTCGAGCAGGTCATGTTGTACAGGAAGTATGCGCCGTCCTCATCCTGTGTGTAAACGGTAGCCTTGTTATCCCACCAGGACTGCTTCGCCTGAACGTAAGCCTCGATCACGACCGGATCGTCAACCTCAGCCGCGATGTACTCATCGTAGCTCATAACCTTTACAGGAGCCTCAGTCGTAGGCGCTTCGGTCGTAGGAGCCGCTGTCGTGGGTGCCTGTGTTGTAGGAGCCTCGGTTGCGGGAGCTGCCGTTGTAGCAGGTGCAGCGGTCGTAGCCTCTGCGGTGGTGGTAGCAGCAACTTCTGTCGTAGCCGCAGCTGCCGTGGTCTCAGTACCATCCTTCTTGCCGCACGCGGAAACGCTCAATGAAAGGCCGAGTGCCAGCAAAACCAATTTAGATTTTTTCATAATACTGTCTCCTTTATCCCGGCGGAATATATGCCGCCGCATGAAGTCTGGGGCACACAATTCGTGGCCCACCTTTGATTATACACGATTCCCGATCGTTTTACAAGTCCATTCTACACGTTAGTCGACCGTCTTAAAGTTATCAAGATACTCCATAAATTTTTCGTAGTACAACTGCCATTTGAGTTCGTCTTCCGAAACAGCCTCCATAAGTTTCTCTTCAGAACCCAAACTTCGCTCGGCCATCATCCTCTGCTTCAATTCCGACATTTCGGAATCCGTGATCTCATAACCTTCCTGGCGGCAGATCCCCAGGACAATGAGTCTCTCCCTGACTTCAGCTGAACATAATTCACGCATTATGTTTTCGTACTCTTCCGCAGAATATCCCATTGCCTGTAACATAGTCTCGCGGTCAACATCATGATCCGTGCTGGATGAATATTCCGGTGCGGCGGAGCCGCCATTCCGGAAAATTGGAAACCGTGAATCCGGAACAGGGAACCGCCACACCGATATAGTTACTTTTGCGAGTTTACTCGCTTAACCGCGGATCCATACCATATACTTCCCGCATGG
>JAFZZY010000069.1 GCA_017615545.1 Lachnospiraceae bacterium | reverse complement strand
CTTTCAGCCGTAAGGTCCCGGCTTCCGTTACGGCTAGATTTCATCTTTTTCCCCTCCAGCCGTAATACGTTGGCGATCGTTACCGCTGGATTTCATCTTTTTCCCCTCTAGCCGTAATGCCCCGGCTTCCATTACGGCTAGATTTCATCTTTTTCCCCTCCAGCCGTAATGTCCCGGCTTCCGTTACGGCTAGATTTCATCTTTTTCTCTTTCAGCCGTAATGTCCCGGCTTCCGTTACGGCTGGATTTCATCTTTTTCCCTTTCAGCCGTAAGGTCCCGGCTTCCGTTACGGCTAGATTTCATCTTTTTCCCCTCCAGCCGTAATGTCCCGGCAGCCGTTACGACTAGATTTCATCTTTTTCCTATCCAGCCGTAATGCCCCGGCTTCCATTACGGCTGAATTTCATCTTTTTCCTCTCCAGCCGTAATGTCCCGGCTTCCGTTACGGCTGAATTTCACCTTTCCCCCTTCCAGCCGTAATCCCCCCCAGATTCAAATCAGGCAGCATGGCACTCAGCCATGCTGCCTGATGATATTTCACAATATGTCTATTCCCACTCAATAGTACTTACGGGCTTTTCACTGATGTCCCAAAGAACGCGGTTTACACCGGGAACGGTTGCGATGATACGATCGCGGATCGTACAAAGCATCTTGAACGGGATCTCGGGAACGGTTGCCGTTACGGCGTCTACAGTGTTCACCGCACGGATAACAACTGCCCAGCCCATGTAACGCTCACCCTTACCATCCACGTAACGGATACCGGTGGATGTGAAATCCGGGATCGCACAGAAATACTGCCACGGTACGGGATCCAGCTTACCGATCTCCTCACGAACGATGGCATCTGCCTCACGCAAAGACTCGAGACGGTCGCGGGTGATAGCACCGACGCAACGTACGCCTAAGCCCGGGCCGGGGAACGGCTGACGGTAAACCATGTTATCCGGAAGGCCGAGTTCCTTACCGACTACGCGAACCTCATCCTTATACAGGAGCTTCACGGGCTCAACGAGTTCGAAATTCAGATCCTCCGGCAGGCCGCCTACATTGTGGTGTGCCTTTACGCCGTGGCTCTCCAGAATGTCCGGATAAATGGTTCCCTGTGCCAGGAACTCTACGCCATCCAGCTTACGAGCTTCCTCAGCGAATACATCGATGAATTCCTTACCGATGATCTTACGCTTCTGCTCGGGATCCGAAACACCTGCGAGTTTATCCAGGAAACGATCGATCGCGTCCACATAGATCAGGTTTGCATTCAACTGGTTTTTGAAAACTTCGATAACCTGCTCAGGCTCGCCCTTACGAAGGAGACCATGGTTAACATGTACACAGGTCAGGTTCTTGCCGATCGCCTTGATCAAAAGTGCTGCTACAACGGAGGAGTCAACACCTCCGGACAGAGCCAGGAGCACTTTCTTATCTCCCACCTGCTCACGGACCGCTGCAACCTGCTCCTCGATAAAAGCCTGTGCCAGCGCTGGAGTCGTGATACGTTCCATCGTTTCCGGTCTTACATTACTGCTCATTTCATTCCTTTCCGCGGACTTAAAGTCCGCTCTGCTTTTCTGGTTTCAATCTCTCAAACTTTATTATTTGATCGCGTCAGCAACGCTCTCGATCTCTTCGGTCAATGTACAGATCCAACGCATCGTTGTCTCTAATACGCTATCCAGCGCAACCTTCTCCGAGAAACGCTTATCGCGGGTCGCCATCTCGGCAACGCCCTCTTTCATATTTCTGGGGCTGACTGTGATGCGGATCGGTGCACCGATCAGGTCGGCATCGGAGAACATAACGCCCGGACGCACGTCACGGTCGTCGTACAGAACCTCGATACCCTTCGCCTGCAGAGCTGCGTACAGATCGTCCGCCGTCTTCTTCGCCTCGGGATCATCCGAACGGATACAGCAGAGATGCACGGTGAAAGGCGCGATCGTGATGGGCCAGATCGGACCATACTCATCATGCTTTGCCTCGCAAACGGAAGCAGCCAGACGGCCGACACCGATACCATAGCAACCCATGATCGGATAATGCTTCTCGCCGTTCTCGTCGATGTACTGCATGTTCATCGACTTCGTGTACTTCGTGCCGAGCTGGAAGATATTTCCTACCTCGATTCCGCGGGAAATGTGGATCGACTTCTTTCCGCACTTCGGACATACGCCACCCTCGGTGATCTTCGCGAGGTCAATGTATACTGCCTCCGGACAGTCACGCTCCATGGACAGACCCGTGAAGTGATAGCCAGCATCGTTCGCGCCGCAGACCATGTTATCCGCGCCCATCAGTGACTTATCGAAAAGAACGATGGTGCCGTCCTTCGCATCCAGATCGACCGGTCCGATATAGCCGGCAACGATGCCGCTCTCGAGGTCGATCACTGCAGGATGCACGTCCTCACCCAGGTGATTCGTAAGCTTCGTCTCATTGACATCCAAGTCGCCGCGGATGAAGATGATCACATACTCATCCGTACGGTTCAACTGATATACAACAGCCTTAACACTCTTAATGGTCTCAGCGTTCAGGAACTTGCAGACATCCTCGATCGTCTCCTGATGAGGCGTCGCAACCTTTGTGAGAGTTTCCCTCTCAGCCACGGGCGCATTTTCCGTAATGCTTTCCGCCGCTTCCATGTTCGCGCGATAGTCGCAGGAATCGCAGATCGCGATCGAATCCTCGCCGACCGGTGTAAGAAGCATATATTCATGGGACAGATTGCCGCCCATCATACCACTGTCGGATGCGACCGAGATGACCTCGGGAACGCCGGCACGCGCGAAAATACGCTCGTACGCCTTATAGCAGACATCGTAGTACTGCTCCAGATCCTCCTGGCTGGTATGGAAGGAATATGCATCCTTCATGGTGAATTCACGCACACGGATCATGCCGCCGCGCGGGCGCGCCTCGTCACGGAACTTCGTCTGGATCTGATAGATCATGAACGGATAACGCGTGTAACTGAGGCCATACTCACGTACCAGATGTACGGCTGCCTCCTCATGCGTCATACCCAGGATCATCTTGCTTCCGTTGCGGTCCGTAAAACGCAAAAGCTCGCTTCCGACAGACTCATAACGGCCCGACTCCTCCCACAGGGACGCCGGCATAACGACCGGGAACAGAACCTCCTGTCCGTCGATGCGGTCCATCTCCTCGCGGATAATGTTCTCGATCTTCTTCGAGATCCGCTTCAGGATCGGATACTGGGAAAAAATACCGTTACCTACATACTTCATGTAGCCACCGCGCACCATCAGCGCATGGCTGTCAATGACACAATCCGCGGGACGCTCCTTAAAACGTTCACCAACAAGCTTGTCAATCTTCATTTCTAACCTCCTGAAACATTTACGAAGGGCTGTTTTTCCGCCCCTCGTTAGAAATAAAACGCCCTAAAGAGCAGCATCGTGCTCGTTTAGGGCGGTTATCTTCAATGCCTTATGAAAAGTTTATCAAATGCACATGGCAATGTCAAGAAAAAAATGGCTTAGAATTCCATCTTCACATCTTCCCTCTTGCTGTCATCGATCTTGAAGAATTCACGGCGGGATGCGCCGATCAAGCCTGCTATGATCGACTTCGGGAAGGACACGCACATCTGATTGTAATGCGAAATATTGGAGTTGTAGACACGACGGGCAGCCTGAAGGTGCTCCTCCGTATCCAAGATCGCGATCTGAAGCTGCTTGAACTGGTTCGTAGCACCCAACTGAGGATAGCTCTCACCGACAGCGAACAACTGCTTCTGCGCATTTTCCATCGCAGCGCCGGTAGCGCCCTTCTGCGTCAGGCTCATCGCCGCGCGAAGCTGAATGCTCTTCAGAATGATGTCTTTCTCCTCGCCGAGGTAGCCTTTCGCCACGTCAAGCATCTTCGTGAGCACATCAAAACGCTTATTCAGAGCCACATCGATGTCCGCTTCCGCTTCATTGATCTTAACCTGCATCCGACGGATGCTGTTGATGGTGATCACGCTCCAAATAACAATAATGCCGACTATGACTAGAATAGTTGTTACTACAGGTCCCATAGTTCATGCCTCCCTTCACTGATAGACGTCCAGATTAAACTCCTCGATCGTACGTCGTATCAAAGCAATCTCGTTTGCAACCTCCCCGCGGACCTCTTCTACATCGTTCTTTCGGAACATGCTCGGCTCCATGGGGTTCTTGTGATTATTGATCGCGACATGCAGTTGGTTTCCGAGGATACCGATCATAAATCGTCCATCGGCCTGGCTGCAATACCGGTCGATCTTCTCCATCATGTGCGGTGTCAAAAAGTAAAACGCATCATGATCGTCCTGCGCCATAACTACATAGCGTTTGTTGAATACTTCATCCTCCAAAAAGATCTCATGGCGACGCTCGCTCTTTTTGGTGAAGATGCCCTTGCGCTTCTTCGCGAAGTGGAAATTCTTCTCAAAGACCTGCAGGTCTCCGGACAGTTCCTTCGGAAACTCGAAGACCATCCATCTTCCCTCGAAATACACCGTGGTCGATGAATTACCATCGCTGTCGGAAGAAGTATCCGCGATATAAACGTCTGATCTGGAAAACGGCACACCATTGCATACGCCGCTCACAAAATCGTCGCTGCTGTATTCATTGCCCATCTGGATCAATCCCGTCTGGGAAATGAAGTTCTTGTTGTACCCTCTGTTATAATCAACCACTACGGAGCCGAAGGCTTCTTCGAACTCGCCGCGGACCGCGCTGTCCTTCACTGCGTCGATATATTTCTTCTTACGCGCATTCGGGATGAATGCCAGAATAACGATACCGCACAGGGCCACGAAGACCGTCAAAAACGGCGAGAACACGACCAGGACCAAAGCGATGATCAAAACAAACGATATCCGGATCCAAAACTGAACCAGTGCATCTTTACGCAGCTGTTCCAAATCAGCGTCCGTATACATAGTCCTTTCCTCCTGAAAAATGATCAGAATAAACCCTCTATGTATACTATAGCACAACGCTGTCCGGATTTCCTTACTATTTTCTTAATTTGCAAAAACGGCATTAAGAAACGCCTGTTACGATAGCGGGTCCATGCCGGCATATACGACTTCCTCGTATCCTGCCTGTATCGCCGCGGCCGCTGCCAGCTTGCTTTTAATGCCTTTCGTGCAGATAAAGCAAAGCCTCTCGTCAGTTCGTTCGGCCAATGCTTCGGGTGCCCGCAAACACTGCGCCAGCGGGATATTGACCGCCCCGGGCACATGTCCTTCGGCGAATTCCTCCGGCTCACGTACGTCGATGATACGGATCGGCGACAGCCTCTCCAGATCCTCTACCGAAACCCG
Source organism: Lachnospiraceae bacterium (assembly GCA_017615545.1). Classification (GTDB taxonomy): domain Bacteria; phylum Bacillota; class Clostridia; order Lachnospirales; family Lachnospiraceae; genus UBA1201. The sequence goes on along the minus strand of JAFZZY010000069.1, from coordinate 10,284 downwards.
CTTCGGCCCGTCCTCGGAGGACGTTACTTTCTCCGGGACCGTCGCGGTTGTCTGCGCCCCTCGCGCATCTCGCAACCTCGGATCTGCCGCCCGCGCGGCGATCTGCTCCGCCTCTCTTTCGATCAGCACATCCTGCATGCCGAAGATCGGCGAACTGTCGCCCATGATGCCCTTGATATAGACCTGGGCCACATGCTGTACGCAGGTATGGCAGTCCAAAAGGTCCATCAGACGATAGGCCGCGGAGATATCCGCAACATCCGCCTCCTGTCGCACATTCAGCAACCACTCATGCACGATGCGAGCCGCCGTCTGCCGAGTCACACCCGCCAGCCGTCCGGCCAGTTCGGCGACCTGAGCCGCTTCCGCCTGCCTAGGCATTCGGAGTGACGCGGATCGTCACGTTATCACAAGCATCCAGCTTCGATACTCCGAAGATTCCGGTCGTATTCTCGGAAACCTCACCGGTCCACAGGTCCGTTACGGTGAAACTCTTCGCTCCCGCATTCCACTTGTGGCCGGCAGGAAGCTTCGCTCCGATGCCTGCGAGGATCGCAGCCACATCCACGGAATAGTCTCCCGTCTTCTCGGTCTCGCTCACATTGATGAACGAAAGCGCAACCGATCCGTCCGCCAGAGGCTTCGCCAAAATATCCACGCGGTCAATGTTGGTCAGATACTCGCGATCCGGCGCATATTTGCCGGGAATGCTGCTGTAGATACGCTTCGCCTGCACGCCCAGGGCATCCTGGTTCAGCGCGATCAGGCGCATGTTTGCAATGATATTATAGATCCAGTCGCCGACCTTCACGCGGCGCAGATCCAGTCCGAGCATCAGCGGAGCATTCATCATGCACCACATCGCCATGTGCGTTTTGCACATCGTCTCGGTCAGTCCATCCATGCCGATCATCAGCATATCCGGATCGTTCCATCCCTTATCGAGTCCGGCAAATTCATCCATGATGACTGCCTTATCGTACTGCGTGGTCACACTGTTGGTGTAGTCATCCTTCCACGAGCCGACGCCCGGATTGCCGTCGCTTCCGACACGGAAAGTAATATCGTTCAGGATACGCCAGGTATCACCGATCTTGTAACCCCAGTTCTGCGGCTGCGTCTTACCCCATTCGCAGATGGAGAGAAGGATGTCGTGGCCGGGCTTCGCCTTATTGAGTTCATTGACCAGAGTCGCGTAGGAAGTCAGTGTGTTCTCTTGGCGGCGGTGGTTCATGAGGCGCAGCACGTTCGCTCCCTCTTCCAGCGTTACGGTGATATCGGAAAATGTCTCAAACACGGTGCGCACCGGGGTCTCCGGTACGAAACCGTCATAAGCCAGCTTCGTCGTCTTCTCGCCGACCGCTACCTGAAGCCAGCAACCCTGTCCCTCCTCGCGGGAGGTCGCATACTCGATCTCGAGTTTATAATCCCCGGCCTTCGGAACGCAAACGTTAAACACCAGTTCACCGCTGCGAGCGCCCACCGGAGACGGTCCGGGACCGGTACCGTCATACGTACCGATGCTCGTTACGCAATCCGAAGTCTTCACGATGCAGCCGCCGCGGATCTCTCCATCGGTCAGCGCGCTGTACTTTTTATCAAATCCGTTGCCGAACACGCGGATCGACCGGATGGCCGGCGCAAACACGTAGCGCGCGTTCTGCTTATCGGAAAATGTAGCATTGTCCCAAAGATAGAAACAGTTATCAACCTTCAAAAAGTCAACGTCCCAGCCGATGTAGGATTTTGCATCGACGTCCTCGAAACCGCAGGTTCCGACATACGCCGCGCTGCACAGGCGCACGCCGATATCGTTGTACATACCGTACTTCAGGCCGCGCTCGTGCACGTAGTCCGCCATTACCTTAAAGCCACTCGGGAAACGCTCGGCGTTGCTGACCAGCAGGCCGTTCTCACGCGTATTCTGATAGCAGCCGTCGTCCAAAACGACGTACTGATAACCCAGTTTATCCAGGCCCAAAGCGACCAGCGCATCCGCCATCTGCTTCGTCAGCGCCTCCGTGTTGTTGGTGCCAAATGCATTCCAACTGTTCCAGCCCATCGGCGGCAGGTGCCCCTTCTTCTTTCCGTGAACGACCGTTCCGTCAGCAAATGTGTCATACCGGTACTCCGGCAGGACCGCGTGCGGACCCTTTTTGATCTTCGCTTCGATCTCCTGTTTGATCTCTTGCTCTGTCATGTGTAAACTCTCCTTTATCTCAACGCGGGACCCGTTTTTCCCGCTTTTTTCTCGAACAAAACGAGCCGGCTTTCCGACTCGTTTTATATGAGGATCAGGCTCCTCTGCGTTTCTTACCGGACACCCGGTAGTATTCATCTTTATCGCGATACATTACGCGTTCGGCTTCCATGGTCAATGCATTCATGTCGAGGAATTCCACTGGTCGATACGCGCACCCGATCGCGACGCGATATCCGGCATCGCTGACCATTCCCTGTAATTGTTGCGCCTTCTCCACGATCGTGGTCGTCTCCCAGTCCACAACATATGCCAAAAACTCATCGCCGCCGATGCGGTACGTATCCCTGCCGCCAAAGATCTGTCTTACATAACTCGCGATCGTCTGCAACATGAGATCGCCGGCCTTATGACCTTCTGCGTCGTTTAGTTCATGCAGACCATTTACATCGATATACACACAGCCGAGTCCGGTCTGGCAACGAAGTGGATACTCATTGAAATGCCACTCGTAGGAATTCCGGTTATGAAGCCCGGTCAGCTGGTCCATCTCGCTCATATGTTGCAGGCGATACTCCAGCAAAAAGCCATGTATCTTCACACGGACAATGATCACCACGCTGATGATCGCAAGCGCTCCGAACATGACCGCATTGGAAATATCGGCCACGAGAACTCTTCCTTCTTTCGTATTACAAGCGGCGATCAAAAATACAGAAATGAAGAACACCAAAGTTCCGATCAAACGTATAGGGCGATCTACGAACAAAAGCGGCATAAAGGCCATCAACACCATAAAGGTAACCGTTACGTCGGTCGGACGACACAGGGTCCCCATCAGAATCCCGTACATCATAAACAACGTGATAGCCAGATAAACGGTGAAATAACTGAGTTTCGGATACGTGCGGCACATCACGGAAAGCACAAAGATCAGCAACGAGCCAAAAACGCCGAAGATGAATACGACCCAGGCTTCCGACATGGCACGGATCACAAAAACGTAAAGCAATGTCATGATCGTGGTCAGAATAAACGCAACTAAAGAGAATATCGTCATCGTAACGATATTTGACTGCTCGATCTTATTTCGTAATGCTTTATACGCATCTTTATCTACATCCGCATAAAAGAGCGTACGCTTGATCTTCTCCAGCATCTCTCATCCTGTCCCGCCCGCTTCGGCGCCGTGTTGATTCCTTCTTTCTCAGTTCTGATTTCCTTCCTGCCCCGCAAACGCCGTCGTCTTCAGCGGCGCGAGGTCCGGCATCACATCCAGTCCGTAGTACATACGGTCGAAATACGGCAGGAAGAGCTTCACATCTTCCTCGATCACCGCATGTCCGAGCAGATGGAAATGTACGACCAGATGGTCCGCCAGTCCATTTGCCTCGTAGACTGCATTTGCCTTTTTGTAACACTCCCACATGGCGGGTGCATTGACCCAGTCCTCGCCGGTGTACGCGGCGATAATGAAGTAGTAACGGTTCGGGTCCATCGCCATTACGGGCAATGCATCCTGCTCCATCTCGATATCCGCCGGCTCCTTAAACTCCAGGAACCGATCGACGAACCAGCCGCGCTCTGCATCGGACTGCAGACAACTAAGCGGTTCATTCTGCGAATAGGTATATTCTGCGGGGCCGCCGACCGACGTCAGGTCGTAGGTCCTGCCCTCAGATACATAGTTATATTGTGCCAGACCGCCGGCGCCCGAACAGGTCGGGATCGTCAGGCGGAAACGCTTCTCAAACGCTCCGCAGACCGCGGTCGCTTTACCCCAGCGGGATACGCCGGTCACCATGGACGCCTCGGCGTCCAGTCCGAACTCACGGTTCAGGCCTGCATAGACCGCATCCAGTACCTTTGCCGCGCCCCAAGCCCAGGCCATCAGGCCGCCGGTCTGCGTCGCGGGTTCGGACGTGTAGGGATAGATATCATAAAAAGCTCCGACACGACGGATATCATCCGAAGCGATCTGATAACAATCCATGAAGAAGACCGCCACGCCCTGCTCCAACAGGTAATCCTTCGGAAAAATCGGATGCATGCAGATCAAAAACGGAAGTCCGTTGTACTTTGCACTCTGACTGTGGCGCTCTGCAAATGCTTCCCGCTGCTCCTCGGTCGGTATATACGCATGGATCACAAACGAAGATGCTCTTCCGCCTGCTTCGATCTTGATCTTCACCAGTTCTCCGCCGATCGGCGCGAACGGGTTCTTCGGCTTTTCCGCGCCCGGCGCTGCCGCCGGATCCTCTCCGAGAAGTTCGTACGTCACATTCTCGCCCTCACGCCAGATGCCGTACATCTTCTCCTCGTAAAACTTCCTCGTGTCCATCAGGGTATTTCCTCTTTCTCCGAATATGGTTTATTACGGTTTCAAACACATCTGTAACGATTATAGCATATCTTTCAACATAATTCTGCAGGAAATTGAAAGTTTTTTTAATTCTTGCAGTATTGTAAGACCTCAGAGGGTTTGTAGATCGGATCAAACTCCGGAAGGATATCGCACGGAACATGCGGCTCAAACGCCAAATGATGGAAATACAAGGCCTGAAGCGGCTTCATACCGGCCTCTCTCGCCGCGTACAGTTCCTTCGAACCGCCGTCGCCGATATACAGACACTCCTCCGGCGTGACATCCAGTTTTTTCAGGATCCGCTGGAAGATCTCGGGATCCGGCTTCGCCAGCCCCTGCTCATAAGAAAGCATCGGTGCGTCAAACAGCGGATAGAACGGACTGTTTTTGATCAATTCATACTCATCCGAAAAACAGTTGCTGATCAGGCCGATCTTGATGCCGCGGGCCTTCAGATCCTTCACCAGCTGCAGAGTCTCCTCCGGAATATTGCGGAACGTATCGCCCAGCGCATCCAGACGTTTTTGCGCGATCTTCTCGACCATAGCCTCGTCATTGCAGTTCATCAGTTCCAGCGTGCGGGCAATGCCCTCCTTCATGGTAAGCTTACCGACGGTCCTGTCATGCTCATTGGAATGCCAGGCTTTCCGAAACTCCGCGAGCGGTACACCAACGTCCTCAGCTATATTCTCACTGAAGTACGTTCTGCCTACGAACAGTGTCACCAGAGTTTCAAACATGTCAAAAATCGCTGCCTTGATCATTTTCCGTCCTCCGTTATAAATTGTAAAAAGATACCCATTTTATATCATGCATTCGATGATCTTGTCAACTTTTCGCTTCCTGGCTTTCGGTCTCCACCCAGGCAGGAACGAAACCGGAGGAAAGCGCCGTCTTCCAGGATCGCAGGTTCGAAAGGCTCGTACCGTAGTACGGAAGCGCCCCCCTGCGGAAGACCTCGTCACGCAACAGGGATACCAAGATCCGCGCGAGACCCCTGCCCCGATATTCGGGCAGGACATCGATCCCGATCTGCCACATTTCAGGCGTGTCGGCCGAACATCCGGCCATACCCATGATCTTCTCTCCGTCCAATGCGACCACGGCCAGAACATCCGGCCGGTCCGGAAGAAAGCGGGAGCACAGCGCATTCGAAAACTCTTCTCTTCCGTAAAGCGGCGCGATGTCCGCCTGCTCCAGCCAGCGGATCTTCAGATCCGTCTGCACATTCATCAACTCCGGCGTCGGCACAAACATATGATGCGTCAGCGCCATCTTATATCCGTACTCCCGGAGTTTCGTTTCCAGTTCATAAAAGTTATGTTGCTCAAACAGCCAGAAACCGCTCTTTCCCTTCACCCATTCGTTCAGCCAGGGATGCAGTCTTTCGTCCGCCGTGATCACGGCATTGTTCCCGAACGTCGCCATCTGAAGAAAGAAGGTCTTCTCCGAAAACCTCCTCCTCTTCTCATGTTGAATGCCGACGGTGATGACGTTCTCCTCTTTCGAGAAATCTTCCGGACTGCAATTGAACTCATAAGCCACTTGCTGTTTAACCATTTGTTCGATTTGTTCTCTGTTCATTATCTTCTCTGCTTCGTTCCTTTCATGGTAAATGAGATCTCGATCTCGTTTTTACCGGTGAAATCATATAGAGCACCATCGGGTCCATAACAGTCGAAAAAGCACGCGATCGCTCCTCCGTCCATGGTCACGGTGCCATTTCCGACATCAAGTTTTAATGCAACGCCGTCGCATACAACTTTTATGTTATTGATCTCAGCCTCCGCAATATCCACGTCTGCGACCTCGTCCTCCAGGATCCTTATCCCCATGTAGGACAATGTGTCAAAAGCTTCCGCAGCTTCTGCGCTGTCACTGCGACGAAGAGTGACCTTATATCCCTCATTTCCGTAGATCGAATAAGGGCCGGCAAGGTAATCTCCGCCATCATAAGCCAGATCCAGGTAGGCATTTACCGGATAGGTGTTCTTATGATCCGGTTTCGCCGCTTCGGTCTTCTTCGTGCCTTGCGTGGTCTCTTTCTCGGGACTCGGGGCTTGCGTCACCTCACTATCAGGTTCAGCCTGCGTATCTGCATTTGCAGGATCTTCATCACCGGACGCCTCAGACGGTTCATCACTGTCCGGATCCTCGTCGCCGCTTGCTTCTGCCGGCTTATCACTGTCCGGATCTTCATCGCCGTCTTCCTCGGTCAATGCTTCTTCATCCGGATCGCCGAGCGGTTCCTCATCGCCTTCATCGTCAGCATCATCGCCGCCGTTTAAATCAAAGTATTCTTGTTCTTCGTCGTCTTCCTCTTCCGGATCATATGCGGCGATCCGTTCCGGATCGAAAGGTTCCTTCGTCTCTTTCGGGCGCGTCAAGACAAAGACCAGGCTGACAGCAAAAACAAAAACTGCGGCCGACGCGATCGATGCGATCACCCTCAGGCGTTTTTCCTTTATCGGCGAAGCAGGCGCCATGCTTTCGATCTTACGGACGATCATTGCCCGGATCCGGTCATAAAGATACTTAATGCCCAGCGGGATCAGTACCCCGACCATAACGTAGAGGATCTTGATATTCCCGCTGATCCCCCAATAATACCATTCCGTTTCTGTAAATGCTTCAACATCAAATTCCGGAATACGGACGATCCCATTGATCCCCATCAGGATACAATTGAAAATGTTAAAGGATATAATGTGAAGTCCCATGATCCAGAACGTGTTGCAGGACATGTAGTTCACAAAGCGGCTCTCGCCCACCGGTTTTCCGACCAGGTCGACCGCAGTCAGCCAGAAGAGAATACCGATCAAAGAAGACACCAATGGTGTGATCACGTAAGGGCTGGTGAAACCAGCCAATTCATCAATGCTGTCAAACGCGATATCATAAGCGGACGGCATATAAACCGTACGGATCGCATTCAAAGCAAGCAACACGAACAGCAGTCCGATCTTTCCTCCGACAGGCACAGCGGTATGCGGTTTCTCGAGGTATTCCCTGTAAATGACACCCAGTTCGATAAAAGGGAAGAAAAAGCAGCATTTCAGCGGGACCAACCAGTTATGGAGGACTTCCGGATCTGTATTCTTTGCCAGATATACTACATAGATGTGAAGCGCGCAGAACAGAAACAGCATGACAAAACTGTTCCATGCTTTGATCTTATGCAGACACTTCTTCAGGATGGCATAGACCATCAACGTAGCAAACAGGGCGATAACGAACCACATCGGTTCCACGATAGCGCCGAACGATCCGACTGTAACGATCCGTTTTAGGACATAGGACAGATAATCCGAAGGAAGCGCCGTCATCTCACTGCCGAGTTTGATGAAGTTAAGCAGTTGTTGGACCGCAAAAACAAACAGTGATAATCCCATGTAAGGGATCAACAACGTCTTTATCTTTTTAATGAAATACTTCCACAGATCGGTAGTTTTATCGACCTTATTGAAATACCCCGAGATAAAAACGAACATAGGCATAAAAAACGAATTGTACGGGAGGTAATCTCCCAGAAAATTAAAAGCCGTGAAAGTATGGTGGTCGACGACCATTAAAATACCGATCGCCGACAACAGCATAAACTTCTTATTCGACTTATCGCGTGTTGTGACTGTAGCACCCATCATTATTTCCTCCATTGTTGTTCTCCCGCTATCAGTATAATGATTTTCGAGAAAAAAACAAGTCTGTAAACGCATCGAGACAAGGGAGCAGTCCCTTGTCTCATAACCGGCAAACCATAATATACTCTTCTTCGTTTTCATCCACCGTCCGGAAGCCGACCTTCTCGTACATACGTACGGCGTAGTTTGCTTTCTGTACGGCCAATGATGCTCTTTTATATCCATTTTCCTGAAGCAGGTCCAACATGGCTTGCATCAGTTTCGTTCCGATGCCCTGCCCGCGGTACTCCTTATACAAAGAGATCGCGAAGGACGGCGTATCGTCATCCACGTGACCATAGTCGTTCATGATCCGCGTCCAGGCCGCTCCGATCACCCTGCCTTCATCCTCGGCGACGATACAGTAGTCCGCACGCCCGCTTCCGAAATCCTCATAATAGATCTTCAGTTCCGGCAGTTCGATGATCTCACGCGCCGGCGGCTCCACCCCCTCCGGGATGAAGATCGCCTCATAAAGGAAATCCTTCAGCAACTCTTTCTCATCTTCTCGTAATGCTCGTAGTAACATTTCAATACCTCAACCATCGCTTCCTTCGGTTTCAAATCTCCACTGAAAGCGCTCCAGATCCACACAGCCGTCTTTGACTTCGATACCTTCCGCCATGAGCAGTTTCGCCTGCTGTCCGGCGCCGCCGAATGCAAACTCGCCGGCGAGCTGGCCCTTCGAATTCACGACCCGAAAACAGGGAATGCCTGCCGGATCCGGATTCTTATGCAGCGCGTTCCCGACGGCCCGCGCCATCTTCCGGTCCCCGGCCAGTTCCGCGATCTGCGCGTACGTGGCCACACGACCATAGGGTATCTTTTTGACTGCTTCGTAGATCCTTTTGGATGGATTGTCCGAGACCAAGTCGTAACTCTCTGCGATCATCAGTTTCACATCCTTATCCGGAATGCTTCCGTCCAGGATGATCGTATTCCAATGCTCTTTATTTTGATGATATCCCGGAAGGACCGAACGATAGACCTGCCGCCAAAAGAAGGCCTTCTCCGGCACGACCTTGACATTCAGATGGATAAACCCATCCTTCTCATAAGTCCATAAAAAGGCTTTCCTGTTGCCCTTATACCGTACCAACTGCCAGTTCGTATCATGAAACGGGGCGTCCTGATAGGTATCCGGAAAGGAGAGCCCATAGGTTAATGCTTCTTCACGTGTTTTCATACTTTGCTTTTGATCCGGCCCATAGCCTCGATATGCATGATCCAGTGTCTTGAAAACGGCATCTTGATCAATCCGCGAACATCTTTGTCACACCAGTAATCGATCAGCCAGACAGCCTCTTCGTCCGGACTCACGGACTGAGAGTCTGCCACCCGTTTCTTATCCTCTTCTGTAAACTTTCTTTTCAGGTCCTTGTATTCGAGTTTTTTCAGCATCACATCCGTCGAAGCCTTGACAGCCGCACAGTATTCGTGCACTGCTTTAACATCCAGCTGCTTCGAAAAATCGGCGATCGCCTCACCCCGGAACTCATTTCCCGTGGTAATGACCGGACTTCCGGTTCTCTTCAGAAAGTCCTCCGTAAAAAGGACCTGGCTGTCCCGCAGGATAATGGTATGCGCCACGATATCCTCGATACGGAAAATGTGCCACATGGAGTAAACCAGTGTCTTGCTATGGTACCCTTCCGCTTTGGGAAACGGCATTTGATAAAACGCTTCCGGAGGATAGGTATTCACGATCGACGTGATCTCCTGAAACAGATCGTTTCTCAGGTCCATAAGAACGTCGATGCCCTCCCGGAAAGTTGCCTCTTTCCCGATCAGGGTCTGCATTTTCTTATTCTTTTCCGACCAATCCTTATTCATACGAAACCTCCTAAAATACGATGCTTCAAATCCGGATTATTTTGCTATTCGCATAAACAGATGGGTTTCATCTTCTCCTGCGATTCGAGCTCCGTTTTTTATCATGACCTTTTGGGACGCAATATTATCTTTATTGACCCGCAAATATATCTCGTCCTCCGGAATAATGTCTTTTGCGATCATAACCGTAAGCCTTAAGCCTTCTG
>JAFZZY010000008.1 GCA_017615545.1 Lachnospiraceae bacterium | reverse complement strand
GTAAACTTGGCGGTGGATCGGCTCAGGATATGGCATGAAGCAACCAAATGAAGCTTATTTCCCCTGTTTGGTGGCCGAAAATGCAGTGAGGGCGAGCCATGAAAGCTCGAAAAGCCACCAAAGGAAGCTTCTTTTGTTGTTTTGGTGGCCGTAAATGCAGTGAGGGCGAGCCGTGAAAGCTCGAAAAGCCACCAAAGGAAGCTTCTTTCGCTGTTTTGGTGGCCGCAAATGCAGTGAGGGGGAGCCATGAAAGCTTGAAAAGCCACCAAAGGAAGCTTCTTTCGTTGTTTTGGTGGCCGCAAATGCAGTGAGGGCGAGCCATGAAAGCCTGAAAAGCCACCAAAGGAAGCTTATTTCTCCGCTTTGGTGGCCGCGGCCGCCCGCGCCCCACATCAAAATGCTGTGGGGAGTTTACAAAGGCGTATTTTTGTGGTAAAATATTCTGAGCGACGTGCGCCCTGCGCGCGGAGCCGAATTCAATTATCGGAGGTAATACATCATGGCATTGGTACCTTATGTCATTGAACAGACAAACCGTGGCGAGAGATCGTACGACATATATTCGAGACTTTTGAAAGAACGCATCATCTTCCTGGGTGAGGAGGTCAATGAAGTGACCGCGAGCCTGGTCGTTGCGCAGCTTTTGTTCCTGGAGTCGGAAGACCCGAATAAGGACATCAACCTTTACATCAACAGCCCGGGCGGCAGCGTTACCGCAGGTATGGCGATCTACGACACCATGCAGTACATCAAGTGCGACGTTTCCACGACTTGCATCGGCATGGCAGCCAGCATGGGAGCTTTCCTCCTGTCCGGCGGCGCGAAGGGTAAGCGTTATGCGCTCCCGAACGCGGAGATCATGATCCATCAGCCTCTGGGCGGCGCTCAGGGCCAGGCGACGGAGATCCAGATCGCGGCTGAGCACATTTTGAAGACACGCGAGAAGTTGAACACGATCCTCGCAGCAAACTGCGGTCGTCCGCTCGAAGAGATCGCTAGAGACACCGAGCGCGACAACTATATGTCGGCTGAGCAGGCGAAGGAATACGGCCTGATCGATGCCGTTATCACAAACCACTAAGTATCGGTGCGCGAGGGGCATGAGCCTCAAACCGCTGAGTACGAGGTAGGAAAGAGACAGAAGCCGCCGAGATCCTCGGTGGGCATTGAAAGGTGATCAATCATGGATAACAAAGACAAAGAGGCAAAAGACGTCATTCGCTGTGGCTTCTGCGGTAGGACCGAGAAGGAAGTCCGAGGACGGCTGTTCGGCGGAAGCTATGCCGGAACCTATATCTGTGAAGACTGTGTAAATCTCTGCATGGAGATGATCGAGAAGCCGGACCGTGGAGACTACGATCTGGTGCGTCTCATGTATCCGAAGGAGATCAAACGTCATCTGGACGAGTATGTCGTAGGACAGGAGCAGGCGAAGAAGGCGCTCTCCGTAGCGGTTTACAACCACTATAAGCGCGTCAACCACGCGGATAATTCCGAAGTCGACCTGCAGAAGTCCAACATCCTGCTTTTGGGTCCGACCGGTTGCGGTAAGACCTTCCTGGCACAGTCTTTGGCGAAGATCTTGAACGTTCCTTTTGCCATCGCGGACGCGACGACGCTCACCGAGGCCGGTTATGTCGGCGAGGATGTTGAGAACATCCTGCTGAAACTGATCCAGGCAGCGGATTACGACATCGAGCGCGCGCAGTACGGCATCGTATACATCGATGAGATCGATAAGATCGCGAAGAAATCGGAAAATGTTTCCGTGACCCGTGACGTATCCGGTGAGGGCGTACAGCAGGCACTTTTGAAGATCCTGGAAGGCACGGTTGCCAGCGTTCCCCCGCAGGGCGGACGTAAGCATCCCCAGCAGGAACTTTTGCACATTGACACTACGAATATCCTGTTTATCTGCGGCGGTGCATTCGACGGTTTGGACAATATCATCGAAGCCCGCATCGGTAAGAAGTCCATGGGCTTCAACTCGAACGTGGAGAGTAAGGTCGAGAAGAATACAGGCGAACTGTTCCGCGAGGTTCTGCCCCAGGATCTGGTGAAGTTCGGTATCATTCCGGAGTTTGTCGGCCGTGTTCCGATCACGGTTTCTCTGGATCTGCTGGATCGCGACGCTTTAGTTCGCATCCTGACCGAGCCGAAGAACGCCATCGTCCGCCAGTATCAGTACATGCTGTCACTCGACGAGGTAAAACTCGAATTCGACGAGGACGCATTGCTCGCGATCGCGGATCTTTCGCTGGAGCGGAAGACCGGAGCCAGAGGCCTGCGTGCCATCCTGGAAGACATCATGATGGACACCATGTACGAGGTTCCGTCGGATGACTCGATCGCAACCTGCCGTATCACGAAGGAAGCGGTGGAGAAGCACTCTGATCCGGAGTACACGTACCGCGATCCTGAGGTGATCGCACAGCGCAGAAGAGCGCAATCATTTGCCGAAAGTCAGGCCGGACAGCCCGAGCCGGCGTAAGGCGCACGAGCTTGTAAATCAAAGATTTAACTGAGAAATAGAACCGAGTAGGAGCGCCCCTCCTACTCGCCGTTCGTTTATAGGGCAGGTTTTCGCAGAAGGCCTGTCGTAGGGAGTTTATATGAAAGAGTTTTACAAAGAGGTTCCGATCCTGATCCTGCGGGACATCGTTCCGCTGCCGGACCAGGACCTGACCATTGAAGTAAAAAGGGAGAGATCGAAGGCGGTCGCGCAGAGGATGCGCGTGAAGCTGACGTGTATCGAGGAGGGCCTGGATACCGTTTCGACCGATGACCTCTATGTCGGATTATTCATGCAGAAGGATGCTTCCTCTGCGGATCCTGCGCCGAGCGAGGTCTATGACATCGGCGGTATCGGGCGTGTTCTTCGTGTGTATAAAAATGACAATGATAACCTGGTCATGCGTGTGCGCGTGGTGGACCGCGGTAAGCGCCTCTCCATGGAGGGCGACGAATACTGGTCCGGTCTGGTGGCATCGCAGCCGCTCATCATGCGCCTGGAGGACATCTCCGAGCAGGAGCGAGAGGCGCTTTACGAGAGCATCCGCGACGAGCGGGCGCACATGTTGCGTTTGGCCGGCGTTTCGGACCGCACGGCGATGAGTGCGCCGGCGCCCGATCTGGCTTCGCTTATGAACCAGGTCATTCGCATGCCGTTCTGCCGCCCGCCCATGCAGCAGATCTACCTGGAGGAGAATAACGAGACGAAACGTGCGCTGATCGTCCTGCAGTTTTTGAAGGACCGTACGCAGGTGGAGACACTGCGCCAGGAGCTGAACCAAAAGGTGAAGGCGAGCATTGACAAAAACCAGAAGGAATTCTTCATCCGTGAGCAGATCCGCGCCCTGAAGAAGGAAGTCGGTGATGACGAAGAGGCGCAGATGAGCGAACTCGAGCAGAAGATCGCGGAGCTTGACGCGCCGGAGGAGGTTCTGGAGAAACTGAAGAAAGAGATGAACCGTATGGGTTCCATGCCGCCGGGCAGCCAGGAGAAGGCTGTGATCCAGACGTATTTGGAGACCATGTTGGAGCTTCCCTGGAATAAGAGCGGGGAGGTATTTTCCGATATCAAACGCGTGGAAGAGGTGTTGGAGGCGGACCACTACGGCCTCGAGAAGGTGAAGGAGCGCATCCTCGACTATCTCGCGGTCTACCTGCTGTCCGAGAAGGTGCAGGGCACGCTGATCTGCCTGGTCGGCCCGCCCGGATGCGGAAAGACCTCCGTGGCGACATCCATTGCCCGCGCCCTGCGGCGCGCCTTCGTGCGCATCAGCCTGGGCGGCGTGCGGGACGAGGCGGAGATCCGCGGCCACCGCAAGACCTACGTCGGCGCCATGCCGGGACGCATTGCCCATGCGATGAAGCAGGCGGGCGTCAACAATCCGCTGATCCTGCTGGATGAGATCGACAAAATGAGTAAGGACCTGCATGGGGATCCTGCGTCCGCGATGCTGGAGGTGCTGGATTACGAGCAGAACCATGCGTTCCGCGACCACTATCTGGAGGTTCCGATGGACCTCTCGAAGGTCATGTTCATCGCGACGGCGAACGATGCTTCGGACATCCCGGCGCCGCTGTACGACCGCATGGAGATCATCGAGCTTTCGGGTTACACGGAAAATGAGAAACTGCATATCGCGAAGGATTACCTGGTGAAGAAGCAGGTCGAGAAGAACGGCCTGGCGTCGGGACAGGTGACATTTTCCGATGATACGATCCTGGTGATGATCCGCGAATATACGCGGGAGGCAGGCGTGCGCGCTCTGGAGCGCCGCATCGGCGAGATCTGCCGCAAGTATGCCCGCAAACTGTTGGAGATGGAAGATCGCAGTGCGGTCTTTAATGTGACGCCCGACGAGGCGCGTGCCCTGCTGGGCCGCGGCCGGACGGACGATAAAGGCGAACTGGTGCCGCAGATTGGCGTGGTCCATGGCCTGGCCTGGACGGGCGCAGGCGGCGACACGCTGGACATCGAGGTCAATGTCATGCCCGGTAAGGGTGAACTGAAACTGACCGGTAAACTGGGCGACGTCATGAAGGAATCTGCCATGACGGCGTTGAGTTACGTGCGTTTTGTCGCGCCGGATTACGACGTTGCGCCCGATTTCTTCGAGACGCACGACATCCACGTGCATGTGCCGGAAGGCGCGGTTCCGAAGGACGGTCCGTCCGCAGGGATCACGCTGGCGACGGCGATCCTGTCGGCCGTGATCTTGCGTGAGGTACGAGGCGATGTCGCCATGACCGGCGAGGTCACGCTGCGCGGACGCGTGCTGCCCATCGGCGGCCTGAAGGAGAAACTCCTCGCGGCGAAGATGGCAGGCATGACGACCGTGCTGGTTCCGGACCGCAACCGTCCCGATGTGGCGGAACTGTCCGGTGAGATCGTGGACGGCCTGGACATCTGCTATGTGAATGCCATGAACGATGTGATCGCATCGGCCTTCGCGAGATAGGAGGACCCATGATCATTCGTAGTGTGGAACTGGAGTTTGTGTGCGGCGTCACGAGTAAATTGCCCGAGACAAAACTGCCCGAAGTAGCATTTGCCGGCAAATCCAACGTCGGCAAATCTTCGCTGATCAACGCGCTGATGAACCGCAAATCCTATGCGAGAACGAGCGCGCAGCCCGGAAAGACACAGACCATCAATTTTTATAATATAAGCAAAGAAGTGTACCTCGTGGACCTGCCCGGTTATGGGTATGCGAAGGTGTCACAGGAAGAGAAGGAGCGCTGGGGACGCATGATCGAGCGCTATCTTCGTATGTCCGAAAATCTGAAACATGTTTTTTTGCTTGTAGATATTCGGCACGAACCTGCGTTACATGATTGTCAGATGTTTGATTGGATCGCGAATGCGGGCTACCGCCCCATCGTGATCGCGACGAAACTCGACAAGATCAATCGCAGCCAACTGCAGAAGCAGTGCAGTCTGATCCGCAAGAAGCTGGGCATGCGCCCGGATGATGTGCTGATCCCTTTTTCGTCAGAGACGAAGCAGGGCAGGGATGAACTCTGGAAGGTCATCGATCAGGCGATTTCGGAGGTAAACAATGAGTGAAGAACAGAAAAAGACGGTGAAGAAGAAAAAGAAACGCCGTAGTAAGGGGATGAGCATCTTCATCACGGTATTTCTTCTTCTGGCGATCCTGGCTATGGTCGGCGTGATCTTTTATTTTATTATTCTGCCGAACCGTTATTCAGGTTTGTTAAACTATGTGTACGATGACGTGACGATGGCGCCTGACGAGACGCTGCCGCCGGAAGATGACGAAACGGAGGCGGGAAGTGACTCGCCGGAGGAAGTGGTAAAGAATATCGACGACCTTCTCAGCCAGTTGGAGAATGCGACCACGGATGAGAACGGAAATCTGGTGATCCCGGGCACGCCCGACGATTCCGGAACGAACGGAGATCCGGCGGGAAGTGAAGGCGATCCGGCCACAAAACCGACGAAGGCACCTTCAAAGCCGATCACCCTGCCGGCCGTGCAGACGGATGAAAATGTGAAGAACATCCTGCTGATCGGCATTGACGCGCGCGGCGATTCCAACGCGGGGCGTTCCGACACGATGATCATTCTGTCGATCAATGATAAGACGAAGACCATCACGATGACATCCCTGATGCGTGACTGTTATGTGGCCATCCCGGGCCGCGGCAACAATCGCCTGAATGCCGCACATGCGTACGGCGGCGCGAACCTTTTGATGCAGACCATTGAGCTGAACTTCGGTATCCACATCGATGGTTTCGCACGTGTGAATTTTGTAAGTTTCCCTCAGATCATCGACAACATCGGCGGTGTTACCGTCGGCGTCGAGGCTAATGAGATCCAGTACATCAACAGCTATCTGCGTGAGATCAACCGTATCTTCGGTCTCGATCCCAACGACAGCAAGTATCCGGAAGGACAGGTGGGAGCGCAGCTCCTCAACGGTCGCCAGGCGCTCGCATATTCCCGTATCCGCTATGTCGGCTCGGACTATGCACGTACGCAGCGCCAGAGAGAGGTCCTGAACGCGGTAGCTTCCAAACTCCGCGGCATGGGCATCTTCGAGATCGACTCGTTCCTGAATAATACATTGCCCCTGATCTCCACAAATCTGGACAGAGGCTATGTAAACTCGCTGATCACGAGCGCGCCCTCCCTCTTGAAGTATACGATCAATGAGGCGCGCATCCCGGCCGACGGCATGGGCACCGGTGTTCGCATCGACGGCAAGAGCGTGATCTCGGTCGACCTGGTGGCAGCCCGGAACTATCTCAACGCCGTGATCTATGGAAGATAAATCGTTGGTATTGCATTGAACTGCTATAGTTAAGGAGTGAGCGTTATGTCCAGTCGCAAAATTCGTTTTCGGGTCCAATTGGTCTGCCTGTCGATGGTCGCGATCGCCTACGTGATCTATTATGTGTTTCCCGGATTTCGTTCGTATAGAGAAAAGGAATCGGTACCGGAAACCGGTGAGGAGTCGGTTCAGGCAACAAAAGCAACAAAAGCGGTTTTTACCAAAGAGACGATTTCAGCGTACGAGCCATCCTATTATGAGAAGTACCTTCATGATCCGAGGATCATTAAGGACCCGGTAATAGGCGGACTTGAGAGTGGGTATATCAAGCAGATACTGATCCTGGAAAATAAGATACCCGCAGATGCGCCTTACCTGACGAAGGAGAAGGCGATCGAGATATGCAACGGGTTGACGGATCTTCCGACGAAGGAAGAAAAATGGGAGAATGCCGTCATGACTGCATTTGATGAGGTGGCATATGCACCGGATTTTAAAGGCGGCAGCGGAATGACCCGCATCATATATTTCACAGACGAAACGCACAGTAAGGTGATCATGATCGCAGGCTTTTGCGTGTATTACAAAGATTATGATCTGCCGGATGCACCTTTGGAGATCCTGTTTGATCCGTTTGGTGAATCATAGCACATATCAGGACAGACCGAGATCCGAGATCTCGGTCTGTTTTTGTTTGCCTTTTTGCGTTTTTTTCTCCTTTTTGCGGTTGTACTATCTTACGAATTTTGATACAATATAGGGAGGAATGTCATAAGATACGCATCGGAGGACAGGACATGAAAGAGCGCATTCGCGAATTGGCAAACGGACAGGTTGAGATCACGACGCCCGCGCTTGCCATAAATCCCGTACAGATTGAACAAAGACTTCCATTAGACATCACGTATAAGGCGTCCATCCACGTCGATTCGACGAACGGGATCGCCTTGAAAGGCGTGGTGTATTCGTCGCACAGTCGTGTAAACATCACGCACCCGACGTTTTACGGACGGAGCTGCGATATCTTCTATGAGGTGAATACCAATACATTGTCCGCACAGGCAGTGATCGAAGGCGGGTTCACTCTGGTGACGAATGCCGGCGTGATCAAGATTCCGTTCGCGTTCTCGATGGAGGAGCCGGTGTACGGTAGCGAGGGACGCGTGATCCGTTCCGTCTATGATTTTGCCGATTTCACGGCGAAAGAACCCGAAGCCGCGTATCGTTTCTTCCGCTCAAAGGCCTTCATGGATTCGAACATCCTGAAGAACCCGGACCAGATCGCCCTGTACCAGACCCTTGTGTCCGATCGCAATGTCGAGCGCGGTGTCGAGGAGTTCCTGTCCGGTATCGGCGCGAAGCCTTCGCTCGTGTTCACGATGGAAGGCGACCCGATCAAAAACTACTCCGAGCTGACGGAAGACGTCGGCGGTGAGATCGTGCTCCAGAAGAATACCTGGGGCTACGGCGACCTGTATGTTTCCTGCAGCGCCGACTATATCGAACTGTCCACCGACCACATCACATCCAATGATTTTGTCGACGATACGTACGTATTTCGTTATACGATAAAGGCGGACCTGCTGGCCCAGGGGCTGAACGTTGCGGACATCCTGTTCACGACGGCGAAAGGCGATAAGACTTTCCGTGTCAGCATTACCCAGCAGGAGCTTACGCGTTTCGCGTCCCGTTCGGACTTCCTGCGTAAGCGTTCCAGTTTCAACCTGATGCAGGATTTCGTGGCTTACCGTATCGCAGTCAGCCTGAAAGCGCTCGCAGAGCAGAAGCGCCGTCTGAAATCCCTTTACACTTCCCTGAAAAAACTGCGTGAGGAAACGGAGGATGTCTCAGATCGCTCCGGTTATACCCTCATGCTCATTTACGTGGATATGCTCCGCAAACATCCGGAAGAGGCAGACCTTCTGCTGGATGAGGTGCGCGAGCCCATCATGCAGAACCGCCTGGTCAATAACCGCCATTACTGCTTCTACCTCTATCTGCGTGCCCTGTTCACACAGGAGAAGGAGCACATGGAGACCGCGTCCGCATTGATCAATAAGTACTATGCGGAAAATGGCCAGGACCCTGTCCTGATGATGCTCCTGATGGAGGTCGACAACTCCCTGAAGGAGAACTCCAGCCTGGCGCTGCTGCGGCTGAAAGAACTGTATAAGAACGGCTGCAGAAGTCCGCTTCTGTACCTGATCGCGATCGAGCACTACCGTAGCCAGCCCGATCTTCTTCGTGTGCTCAATTCCTTCGAACTCCAGGTCGTATACTTCGGAGCCCGTAAGGGACTTCTGTCCGAGGAGATGAGCGTGGAAGTGGCACGCGCCGCCTCGCATGAGCAGAAGTATAAGCCGTTCACACGCCGCCTGCTCACCTACCTGTGCAAAAAATATCCGACCGACGCGATGCTCGAGATGCTGCTGGGTTACCTGATCCGCAGCGGCTACCGCGACGAAAGAGATTTCCAGTGGTACGAGATGGGCGTGGAGCGCCATCTGGCCATCACGTCGCTCAATGAAGTCTATATGTACTGCCTCCCGGCAGATTATAAAAAGCCCATCCCGAAGGAAGTTCTGCTGTTCTTTACCTACAGCAACAACATGAAGGATGATCTGCAGGAAAAACTCTATGAGAACGTTTTGATGTTCTACCCGCAGGACAGCCCGGTGTACCGCGAGTACCGCCCGATGATGGAAGAGTACGCGCTCACGAAGCTCCTCGAGGGACGCATCAGCCGCAAACTCGTTCCGCTGTACCGCCACCTGATCGTGCAGGAAATGATCGACGAGCGCCTGGCGAAGGTGCTGCCGAACCTGCTCATGGCGTACGAATTCTCCTGCAGCAACCCGAAGATGCAGTCCATGGTGCTTCGCTATCCGGAGCTCAACTACGAGGATACGCTGCCGCTGGAGAACGGCATTTGCTGCGCGCCCCTGTTCATGGATAACTGCATGATCTTCTTCATCGACGCGTTCGGCCATCGCTATCTCGACGTGCCGTACACGAAGGAGCTCCTCTTTGAGGATCGCCAGTTGATGGAGACCTGCGAGCAGGTCTACCCCGGCCACTTTATGTTCCGTCTGCGCCGCACGAAAGAAGTCCTGGTGAAGGACGAACTGGCGCCGGAGGATGTAGATCTTCTGCGGGAAATGTACCACGTGGCCGAACTCAATCCGCTATTCAAACTGCGCATCGTGTCCAAACTGCTGGATGTCGCGCTCGCCGGCGGCAGCATCGATAAGGAAGTGCTGGAGCAGCTCGACCTGTCGACCCTGTCCTACCAGGATCGCCGCAAGGCGCTCGAGTGCCTGGTAAAGGTGGGCAATTACGACGCAGTCTACAACTATATCAAGGTATCCGGCATCAACGGCCTGGCTCCCGAGAGCCTGCTGACCGTGCTTTCGTCCGTGATCAAATCGGCCAATGCTGCCGGCGACGAGCACCTCGGCTATCTGTGCCTGTACCTGTTTACGAAAAATGTTTACAATTCCACCACACTCGTTTATCTGTTGACCTACTACGACGGACCGAGTGATATGATGTGCCGCGTGATGTTCGAGGCGAACCGCCAGAAGATCCCGTGCGGCGAGATGGCGGAGCGTGTCCTCGCGCAGAAACTGTTCTCCGGCGACTGGGAGCAGCTCGACGATGTGTACGACATTTACCGCCGTCAGATGAAGGTGACGGAGATCCTGGAGCGCGCGTACTACGTGGTCTGCTCGTACCGTTACTTCGTTCTCGAGAAACCGATGGAAGAGCGTATCTTCGCGGTTTTGGAAGACTATTGCATGCTGAAGGACAGCCCGTATGTGGATCTGGACCTTTGCAATATCGCCCTTTTGTGCTACTATTCGAGCGTCGAGCACCTGACGCGCGAGCAGCTTTCCTATTGTGAACTCCTGCTCGACCGTCTGTGTAAGAAGGGCCTGATGTTCGGCTTCTACGGAAGACTCTGGACGAAGGTGTCCTGCCCGGCGGAACTGAACGGAAAGTTCCTGCTTGAGCACCGTGCGAGTGGGGCGCGCCGCGTATATATCCACAGCCGCATGTCAGGAAGCGACCACGAGGACGTGGCTGCCATGAAGGAAATGTATCACGGTATCTTCGTGACGCAGGTGGTACTGTTCGCGGATGAGACGATGAACTACTCGATCGTGGAGGAGCGCGACAGCGCGTCCGGCCCGGTGAGCGTCACCGTGAAGAAAGAAGTTTTGTCGAACGATATGTCGTTTGTGCGCCAGGGGAGCGTGTTCGATACGATCAACCAGATCGGTACGCTGTACGCACAGGGACAGGATAAACGCCTCGAGGAAGCATTGCTCGCGTGCGAGGCGAAAAACGAACTGATCAACAAGTATTTTGATGTCATGTAAAGTGGGAGAAGGTTATGGACGGATTATTAATCGGATTTGATCTGTGCGACACCTATACACAGGTGTGCGTATACGATGAAGAGACCGCTGAACCGATCGTGATTCCGCTTTCCGATCCTGAGGTCGCGCAGTTCGGCGACATCCCTACGGTGGTCTGCAAATGCCGCCGCCGGGACGAATGGCGCATCGGATCGGACGGTTTTAAAACCGCGCTCGAAAGCGATGGCATCATGGTCGATAAACTCATCCGGCTGTCCCGCAAGAGCGGTGTCGCAACGCTGGAGGACGTGACGTATCAGGCGTCGGAGCTTCTGGAGATCTTCATCCTGAAGGTTCTGGGCTATGTGAGCGAGAAGTTCGATCACGCGCCTATCCGCTGCATCACGTTCACGTTGCGCGTGCTCGACGCGCGGATCATCGAGTGCATCCTGGCGACGACGAAGAAATTCGGTCTGTCGGACGATCAGGTGCAGATCATCGGCCACGCCGAGGCTTACATGTATTTCCTGATGAGCCAGAAGCCGGAGGTCTACGCGAATATCGCAAGTTTGTTTGAACTGTCCGAAGAGGGACTGACGTATATGGAGTGCCGCGTGATGCGCGGTATGAAGCCGCAGATCGTGCGGATCAGCGCGGAGCGCCTGGAGGAAGGTTTCGACCTGGGCATCCTGGAGAACGCGCAGGGTAAACGCCTGGCGGACAATATTATCTGTTCGTGCGCGGAGCGGCTCCTGGCGAAGAAGATCATCTCGTCCGTCTGCCTGGCGGGTAAGGGCTTCGAACATGTGGATCAGTGGGGCGTGAAAGCATTGCCCGTGATCTGCAACCGCAGAAAGGCGTTCTACGAGGGACCGCTGTTTGCAAAGGGCGCCGTCTACCTGGCAATGGATACGCAGCGTGAGTCAACGGCGTACCCGTACATGTGCGTGTGCGACGGAAGACTGGCTTCGAACGTCAGCATCAACATGCAGGTGAACGGACTGTCACGTCCGGTCATGCTGGTCAGCGCGGGAACGCGTTGGTATCAGGCCGGCAGCGAGCTGGAGTTCTATATTGACGACATGGATTCGGTCGACCTGACCATTCAGGCTATCGACCAGATGCAGTCCCGCACGGTGAAGGTGGATCTCGATAATTTCCCGGTGCGGCCGAAGCGCGCGACGCGTGTGAAGATGTCGCTGTCGTGCCCGTCGGAGAGCCTGCTGAAACTGAAGATCGAGGACATGGGCTTCGGTACCATGTTCCCGGCATCGGATGCGTGTGTGGAGCGGGAGATACCGCTGTAGTCAGTACATAAGGAGAGGAACAGGTTATGGGATCCTATATCTTAAGCTTAAGCCCGATGGCGAAACATCCGTATCGGACACGGGAATTGGGCGTAGATATTTACACGGCGGAGGAACTCTGCTATTATATTTATCATAACTTCGTCGTCGTCGATGATGATTTCATCTCGAGGGAGCTGTTTGAGTTCCTGGAGGATGAGCTCAAACTCGGCGATCATGTGGCGCATATCCGCAAGTATATCGAGGATAAGCCGTCGATGGAATTGACGTTGCTCTTTATCTTGCGCGAGTTCCGTTTCTACAACGAGACGGAGCTGCATGAATTCCAGATCCGCTATGAGGAGTTCAAGCGGAACGGAACGGCGATGCGGCGGCTTTTGAAGGCTGACTTTTTGCTGGAGCACGGCTACGTGCTCGGCGCGCTGAATATGTATCATTACTTCGACTATGCGAAGAAGGATCTGACGTTGCAGCCCGATTTCATCTTCAAGGTGCGGCAGCACATGGCGGTGGCTTACATCCGCCTGGGCCTGAACACCGAGGCGATGGAGGCGTTCAAATCTGCATGGCAGGAGCAGCAGAATGAGGAGATCTTGAAGCAGATCTTCCGGTTCTCCCTGTTTTCCGGCGTGCCGATGCCGCAGGAGATCCTGCAGTCGCTGGACGCGGTGAAAGAGCAGCAGTGGCGCGCGGAGTTCGAAGAGGCAAAGACGCAGGCATATCTGTTCGCGTCGACCGGCTCGACAGCAGCCATCTTCACGAAAGACGCGGTCCGCAGAAAAGACCTGCTGGACGAATATATTGGCCGAAAGAAAAAAGAGTATAGAAAGGCCATTTTGTGACAGTTTGATTCGGAAAGCTATCGACAGATAAGCTTTGCGAGACGAACTGCCACTCGAGAAGTTTGGTTTCGACTTTGAAACCGCAGGTTGAGAAGACGAAATAAACTTCGAGCATGCTTAGAGGTGAGTAAAATGAAAGAACTGGAAAAGACGTACGATCCCCAAGAGATCGAGGGACGTTTGTACGAAAAATGGATGCAGAAGAAGTATTTTCACGCGGAGGTAAATGCGAATAAGAAGCCGTTTACCATCATGATGCCGCCGCCGAACATCACGGGTCAGCTGCACATGGGACACGCGCTGGATAATACGATGCAGGATATACTGATCCGTTTTAAGCGTATGCAGGGCTATGAGGCACTGTGGCAGCCGGGAACGGACCACGCTGCGATCGCGACGGAGGTCAGAGTCATCGAGAAACTCAAGGAAGAGGGCATCGATAAGAAGGACCTGGGTCGCGAGAAGTTTTTGGAGCGAGTTTGGGAATGGCGTAAGCAATACGGCGGAACCATTATCAACCAGCTTAAAAAGATGGGTTCTTCGGCCGACTGGGACCGCGAGCGTTTCACGATGGACGAGGGCAATAATAAAGCAGTTACCGAGGTTTTCTGCAACCTGTACGAGAAGGGCCGGATCTATAAGGGTTCCCGTATCGGCAACTGGTGCCCGGTATGTAAG
Source organism: Lachnospiraceae bacterium (assembly GCA_017615545.1). Lineage (GTDB taxonomy): Bacteria > Bacillota > Clostridia > Lachnospirales > Lachnospiraceae > UBA1201. The sequence goes on along the minus strand of JAFZZY010000008.1, from coordinate 89,821 downwards.
ACTTCCATTTCCGATGCTGAGGTCGTTTACGAGGAGCAGGCCGGACATTTCTGGCACATCAACTATCCGATCATCGGTGAGGAGGGCCGCTTCGTTGAGATCGCGACCACCCGTCCCGAGACCATGCTCGGCGATACCGCCGTTGCCGTTAACCCGGACGATGATCGTTATAAGGACCTGATCGGCAAGATGCTTTTGCTGCCGATCGTAAACCGTGAGATCCCTGTGATCGCGGATGCTTATGTAGATAAGGAGTTCGGTACCGGCTGCGTTAAGATCACACCGGCGCACGACCCGAACGACTTCGAGGTAGGTAAGCGCCACAACCTCGAAGAGATCAATATCCTGAATGATGACGCGACGATCAATGAGAACGGCGGCCGCTACTGCGGTATGGACCGTTACGAGGCCCGCAAGGCGATCGTCGAGGAACTCGACCGTCTGGGTCTCCTGGTACGCGTTGAGGATCACGTACATAACGTTGGTACACACGATCGTTGTAAGGCAACGGTCGAGCCGATGATCAAACTGCAGTGGTACGTAAAGATGGACGAGCTGATCAAGCCGGCTGCAGAGGCAGTAAAGAGCGGCGACGTGAAGCTGGTTCCCGAACGCATGGAGCGTACCTTCTTCAACTGGACGGACAATATCCGCGACTGGTGCATTTCCCGCCAGCTCTGGTGGGGCCATCGCATCCCGGCGTACACCTGCCCGAACTGCGGTAAGATGGTCGTAGCGCGTGACGCCGTTACGTTCTGCCCGGAGTGTGGCACAGCGATGGAACAGGATCCGGATACCCTGGACACCTGGTTCTCGTCGGCACTGTGGCCGTTCGCGACGCTCGGCTGGCCGGAGAAGACGCCTGAACTGGATTACTTCTTCCCGACCGACGTTCTGGTAACCGGTTACGACATCATCTTCTTCTGGGTCATCCGTATGATGTTCTCCAGCTACGAGCAGATGGGCAGACGCCCGTTCCACACGGTACTGTTCCACGGTCTCGTTCGTGACTCGCAGGGCCGCAAGATGAGTAAGTCCCTGGGTAACGGTATCGATCCGCTCGAAGTTATCGATAAGTACGGCGCCGACGCCTTGCGTATGATGCTCATCATGGGCAATGCACCCGGCAACGACATGCGTTTCTACTGGGAGCGCGTCGAGGCAGCCCGCAACTTCGCAAATAAAGTATGGAACGCGTCGCGTTTCATCATGATGAATATCGAGAAGACCGGCGATGTCGATCACGTTGAGCTCTCTGAGCTGACGGCAGCCGATCGCTGGATCTTGAGTAAATCCAACACGCTCGTAAAAGAAGTGACCGAGATGCTCGAGAAATACGAGCTGGGTATCGCCCTCCAGAAGGTTTACGACTTCGTTTGGGAGGAGTTCTGCGACTGGTACATCGAGATGGTGAAGCCTCGTCTGTGGAACGCGGAAGACGCGACTCACGCGGCTGCGATCTGGACACTGAAGACCGTCCTGATCGACGCGCTGAAGATGCTGCATCCGTTCATCCCGTTCGTTACCGAGGAGATCTTCTGCAACCTGCAGGATAAGGAAGACTCGATCATGGTATCCGATTGGCCGGTATATCACGCAGAGAGAGCATTTGCCGAGGAAGAAAAGGAAGTCGAGCTCATTAAGGAAGCCGTTCGCCAGATCCGTAACGTACGTACATCCATGAACGTTCCGCCTTCGAAGAAGGCTACCGTTTATGTCGTTTCGGAAAATGTGGGCGTTCGCGCGACTTTTGAGAAGAGCAGCGTATTCTTTGCAACTCTGGGCTATGCGAGCCAGGTCATCGTTCAGAGCGACCGCACAGGCATCGCGGACGATGCGGTTTCCGCAGTGGTACCGCACGCGGTTCTGTACATGCCGTTCGCCGATCTCGTTGACATTGAAAAGGAGCTGGCGAGACTGAACGCCGAGAAGGAGCGCCTCGAGAAGGAAGTGGCCCGTGTTGAGGGCATGCTGTCGAACGAGCGCTTCATGAGTAAGGCGCCGCAGGCGAAGATCGATGAAGAGAAAGGAAAACTTGCTAATTATACTGCCATGAAGGAGCAGGTAATGCTTCGTCTGGCACAACTTGAAAAATAAAATGTCAATGGGGACGGTTCTATTGGTGACAGGTGACAGATAGAACCGTCCCCGTTGTCACATGTAAAAGAGGGGTTAACTATGAAAACATATTATGATGACGGGACCTTGAAGATCCGCAGCATGTGCGAGTCGGACAGTAAGGTTCTATTTGATACGTACGCTTCGTACGGATGGCATCCGCAGCTGGAGACGTATGAAAACTATTTGAAGGAGCAGGAGGCGGGTGAGCGCCTGGTGTTCATCCCCGAGTATCAGGGAGAGGTCGCCGGGATCTGCACCCTGGTCATCCATCCGACGGAGGGACCATTTGCCGCAAAAGGCTGGCCGGAGATCGTGGATCTCTGTGTGTTCTTCAACACCCACAACGTCGGAATCGGTAACAAACTTCTGGATGTTACGGAAGCCGAGGCGGCGAAATATGCGGACCACGTGTTCCTGGCGGTCGGCGTGCATTCGGGCTACGGCCCGGCGCAGCGCATTTACGCGAAGCGCGGCTATGTGCCGGACGGCACCGGTGTGTGGTACCAGGGAAAGCAACTCGATGAGTACGCTCCCTGCGTGAACGACGACGATCTGCTTCTGTTCCTATCGAAGAAGGTCGAGGCCGTACAGCCTGCCAGCGCACATTCTGATGTGTATAATGACATCCGCATCGAATATCTTCCGAAGGAAGAGTGGAAGGGCACGAAGCTGCCGATCATCGACTATACGACCGAGTGGTACTATGACGTGGAGGCGACCGAAGAGGACGACTGCTTCACGACCGTGATGCGAAAGAAAAAGTTCGAGACGCCCGTGACACACACCGAGGAAGAGTACGGTTTTCCGGACGGGCTCTACGAGGATCACTGGGTGTCGATGGGCGCCGAGGCTTACGGCGTGGTTCAGGAGGTCAATGGTGAAAAGAAGCTGCTGGCCTGCATCGAGATCTGCTCTGAGTCGTGGAGCAACCGCATGATCGTGACGAACATGTGGGTGTCGCAGGAACTTCGCAGACAGCACGTCGGAAAGAGGCTCATGGATCTGGCAAAACAAAAGGCCAGAGAGCAGGGGCGCCGCGTCATAATGCTGGAGACGCAGTCCTGCAACACAGTAGCGATCGCGTTCTACCGTGCGCAGGGGTACAGACTCATCGGTTACGACACCTGTTGTTACACCAACCGCGACATCGAGCGGAAGGAAGTACGATTCAATTTCGGTTACTTTTTCGACGAGGAGAAATGATATGCTGGACTGTTATTATATCGTAGAAAGCATTGACGGCGACTACGCCCACCTGCGTAAGATCCCGGACGAACCGGGCAGCGAGACGAAACTGGTCGCGCGGGCGCTGCTTCCCGAGACGATCAATGAAGGAACGTATCTGCACTACGCGATGCTGCAGTACGAAGAAGTAGAGGATATAGGGTGATGCGTTCGCCATATGTCCGAAAACGCTCGTAAACGGCGTTTTCAGGCCACATGGCTCACTGCTTGTAATAAAATCGTAAGATGAATGCAGGGCGGTACTACTTGACCGCACCTGCATTCACTGTTATAATCTAGTTTGGAGCGATTTCGGATTTCCGTTACGCTTACATTTTATTCGGTGCCATGCACCGAGAAGGAGGAAACATGAGAAAGAGAAGTCTTTTGTCATGCATGCTTCTTGTCGTAGCGGCTTTGTTTGCATTTGCCGGTTGCGGTAAGAAGGCCTCTTCTACAGATGCTGTAGTCGTTGGAATACAGCAGGACCTTGACAGTCTTGACCCTCACAAAGTAGAAGCGGCAGGAACCAGAGAAGTATTGTTTAATGTTTTTGAAGGCCTCGTTAAGCCCAGTTCGACGGGCGAGATGAAGGGCGCGGTAGCAGAGAGCTACACGGTCAATGATGCCGGAACCGAGTACACCTTCGTTTTGCGTCAGGGTGTGAAGTTCCACAACGGCCAGACCGTAACGGCAGAGGATGTTAAGTATTCCCTCGACCGCGCGGCAGGTAAGCTGGAAGGCCAGGAAGCACCCATGGTCAGCGATTTCAAGACCGTAGATAAGGTCGAGATCGTAGATGAGAAGACGATCAAACTGACCCTGACTTCCGCAAACACCGAGTTCATCGCATTCATGACCGCGGCGATCATCCCGAAGGGATACGACGATCAGGCGAAGAATCCGGTCGGCACAGGCCCCTACAAATATGTATCCTACACACCGCAGGATTCGTTCGTAATGACACGTTTCGACGATTACTGGGGTGACAAAGCGAAGATCAAAGACGTGACCTTCCGTATCATCACCAATGCGGACTCCGTTGTAATGGCGCTGAAGGCAGGAACGATCGACATTTACCCTTATCTGACACATCAGCAGGCGAAGGAACTTACGAAGGGTTTCAACATCGAAGTAGGTCCTACCAACCTGGTGCAGGCGCTCTTCCTGAATAACGACAGAGAGCCGCTCAACAACGCGGATGTACGTCGCGCGCTGAATATGGCGATGAACCCGAAGGAGATCATCGACATGGTATTCGGCGGTTACGGCAACGAGATCGGTACGCACTTCATCCCCGCATTGTCCCTGTATTATGATGAGACAACGAAGGATGTCTACAGCTACGACGTCGAGAAGGCAAAGAAACTTCTGGCCGATGCCGGCTACCCGAACGGTTTCGATCTTGAGATCACCGTTCCCGGCAACTACGAGGCACACTGCGACACCGCGGAAGTGCTGGTAGAGCAGTTCAAGAAGATCGGCGTGAATGCGAAGATCAAAAAGGTAGACTGGAGCACCTGGCTTTCCGACGTTTATAACGGCAGAGAGTACCAGTCGACCGTAGTCGGTGTGGATGCAAAGCTCGCGCCCGGCGATGTTATGAAGCGTTTCCGTTCGGATGCTTCCAACAACTTCATCAACTATAAGAATCCTGAGTATGACACGATCTACGCTAAGGCGATCGCGAGCACATCCCAGGAGGAGAAGATAGAACTTTATCACAAGTTGCAGCAGATGCTGACCGCAGACGCAGCGAGCGTTTACATCCAGGATCCTGCAAAACTGGTAGCCGTTAAGAAGGGGCTGTCCGGATTTTTGTTCTATCCTCTGTACGTGATCGACATGTCGACGATCGAATACAAGTAAGACAAATCTAGTATATTAAAAGTACCCTTCCCGAAAGCGTGTGCGCACGTATGAAGGGAAGGGTATTTTGGTTTTTCGGAGGGCAATGCTATGAGGAAGCAGGAGATCAAGAAGTACGTTTCGGTAGGAGTTACGGCGTTTTGCGTTTTGGCGGCCGCGATCCTGTTATACTTTTTCTGCTTGCGCTGGGACCACGTGATGGGCGTCATCGGCGGCTTCTTCAGCATGCTGACCCCGTTTATCGCGGGTGTTCTGATCGCCTATCTGGTGAACCCGTTCTTCTGCTTCCTGAACCGCCATCTTTCGAAGGTTTTCGTAAAGTTCCACTGGGCGAAAGATCAGGCGGCGGCGGAGCATAAATGCCGATGCGTCAGCAGTATCCTGGCGTTGCTCGTGGTCCTGCTCGTCATCGTTTCGATATTTGCCGTGATCATCCCGGAAGCTTACCGGAGCATCAAAAACATCGTCAATGGTTTTGACAGCAACTCCGCCACGCTCGGCGAACGCTTGAAGGGCTGGCTGCATAATTATCCGCAGGCAGAAGAATTCATCATGCCGTACTACGAGAAAATCGTAGCTGAGGTGAAGGAGTGGATCAAGGGCGGAGCCATGATGGACTGGCTGAAGGCGTCGGCAGGCCCGATCCTGAGCAGCATCGTGAGCGGCGTATCCACCGTGGTCACGACCATCGTCAACACCTTTATTTCGTTTATCGTTACCATCTATATCCTGAACAGCAAGCAGACCTTCCTGGCGCAGAGCCGGAAGATGCTTTATGCGATCGGCGGAAAGAAGACGGCGGACGCCGTTCTTTCGGAATGTGCGTATGCGCATGCGGTCTTCGGCCGTTACATCCGCGGCGCCCTGGCGGACTCGTTCGTTCTGGGCTGCGTAGTATTCATGTTGATGAACATCTTGTCCCTGCCGTACCCGCTGCTGGTTGCCGTCATCGTTGCGATGACAAACGTGATCCCGTTCTTCGGACCGTACATCGGCGCCATTCCCAGTATCATCCTGATCCTGTTGGTCGATCCGCTTGCGGCTCTGAAGTTCACCATTATGATCCTGATCCTGCAGCAGGTCGAGGGCAATATCATCAGCCCGAAGATCATCGGCAACACCACGGGCCTCAATGGTTTTTGGGTTCTGTTTTCTATCATCTTCTTCGGCAAGATCTTCGGTTTTCTCGGACTTCTGTTCGGTGTTCCGATGTTCGCTGTCGTTTACCATATCGTTACGAACTGGGCAGCTCGCCAGTTGAAGAAGAAGCATTTGCCGGTGAAGACTTCGGAGTATTATTCGTCCGGCCTGGTCGATATGATCCCGGATGAGAAGAACATCGAGGATGCACTCGATGACGCCCTGGATGTCGGAGCGTACGCGGTCGATGCGTCTGAGGATAGCGGAGAAAGTGATAATGAAAAAATACATTGATCATTTGTGCTGTTTGCTGACATTATCTCTGCTTTTCATGGTTTATGGATGCACAGATAATGTAATTGATGAATCAACGGCAGAAAATGTGGAGATTAATAAAGAGAATATACTGCTTACTGCTTCACAGAATCAGACCCCAAAATCTCGAATTCTTGATAGTAGTTTTAATGAAAATGAGATCCATGAGCTGCAGAGATTCGTTTCCAATATAGGAGATGGATTGAAAGAGCAGTATGATCAGGCGTTTTTGGTGTGGGTTGAAGCGTATGAATCATTGATTGATCCGATATCAAGTATAAGAACCAGCCCGACACAAATGTCAGAACTTAATATGATACGAGAAATGACGAAGGATAATCCAGAATTGCTTTACTTGATCATGGAACGGTATAGAGAGGATCCAAATTTATACACAAGAACAATGGTCTGCGAGATCGTGATGAACTACAACAGTGAAATGATCTCCCTCAGCAGGAAAGTTCTACAGGATATCACCGAGAAAACATACACATATGATTTAGATGGTGTATATGTCGTATTTTCGGATGATACTTTTCCGATGGAGTTTATTAAGGCAGTTCTGGCCGATCCATCCGCGTATATAAAAAATTGAATTCGATTAACACGCCCCTTCGGCTTATTGCTGAAGGGGCGTGTTTGGTCATATTTGAATTGTATATGTAGTTTCTGCTTCGGTGGCAAATGCGATGCGGGACGGGCTGAGTCTGGTGAATGCGACCGGTTCGTCATTACTCGTGATGGTGATGCCGTCGTGAGGCGCAGACAGCTCGAGGGTGCAGACATTGCCCGCGTGGGAGGTTACGCAGACCGAAGTCACGGCGTGATGCTCCCAGGTGAAGGAAAGCTCGAAGGCGCCGCGGGCCATGAGACCGGATGCGTTTCCGCTGTCCCAAGCCGGGATGAGGGCGGGGAGCAGGCGGATATAGCCTAAGTGGCTCTGAATGAGAGACTCCGCGATGCCGGCGCAGCCACCGAAGTTTCCGTCGATCTGGAAGGGCGGGTGCGAATCGAGTAGATTCGGCGTAGTGGAGTGACCGAGCAGGGCACTTAGGTTTTCTTCGACTGCCTGTGCGTTACGCAGACGCGCCTGGAAGTTGATGATCCATGCGCGGCTCCAGCCGGTGTGACCGCCGCCGTTTTGCAGGCGCACATCGAGCACCTTCTGCGCTGCCGCGGTGAGAGGATCCTCCGGGTCGCCGGTGATCATGTTGCCGGGATGCAGGGCGAACAGGTGGGAGATGTGCCGGTGTCCCGGCTCGGTCTCCTGATAGGTCGGATCTGCCCATTCCGGGATGCGTCCGTCCGGCGCGATCGCAGGGCGGGGGATCCGCTCCGACATCTCGCTCAGCTGCTTGCGGAACTTAACATCCTCGGGGTCGTTGATGCCGAGCGCCTGCGCGGCCTGCTCGATCGCGTCAAACAAACACAGGATGATCTGGCTGTCCATGGACGGGCCGATGCACAGGCAGCCCTGCGTGCCCGACGCGGTGCGGTAGGTATTTTCCGGGGATACGCTGGGCCCCGTAACGAGGCGGCCGGCCGCATCCTCAAATAGATAGTCGGTGATGAAGAGGGCGACCTCCTTCATGGCGTCATAATGCTGCGCCAGGAAGGCTTTGTCGCCGGTAAATGCATAGTGCTCGTAGATGTGCAGGCACAGCCACGCCGCGCCCATGGGCCACACGGTCGACGGCATCCAGCGATCCTGCGGCGCGGTGTCGCCCCAGAGGTCGGTGTTGTGATGCGCGCAAAATCCGCGGCACCCGTACATCTCCGACGCGGTCACACGGCCGCGCTCACGCATGCGCTCGATCAGATCGATGAGCGGCAAATGAAACTCGGGCAGGTTCACGATCTCCGTGGGCCAGTAGTTCATCTGTGCATTGATGTTGATGGTGTACTTGCTGCCCCAGGCCGGCCAGGAGTCCTTACACCAGATGCCCTGCAGGTTCAGGGGGAGGGTGCCGGGACGGCTGCCGCTGATGGTGAGGTAGCGTCCGAAGTTAAAGTAGAGGACGGGGAGCGACGGATCCTGCTTCAGGTAGCCGGGCTCCTCCTTTGTGCGCGCCAGACGCACGTCGGTGCAGAGCGTCTCGGGCATATTTCCTTCCGGAGCCGCCGTTTCGCTTTCACTATTTGACGCGGTCAATGCGACGCGATCGTACAACGCGCTGAAATCGTCCGTATGGGCCTTTAACAGCGTGAAATAGTCAATTTCACATGCGCGGGTCAAAACCTCGTTACAGAGGCTCTGAAGGGGCTCTGTGTGGTAATAATCGGTTTTTACGGTCAGATAAACAGTGAATGAACGTGCATTGTCCACAAGGATCTTATTTCCGAGCATGGAAACGCTTCCGCCTTCTGCTTTGGCGCGTACCATGCAGCAAAAAGAGATGCCGTCGCGACCGCCGCTTCCGCCGGTATATAGGATCGTTGCTTCGTTGTTTTTTATATCACCCGCGTAGGGACGGTTGTCATCGATGTAGTCGCGACGGTCGCCGTCTTCCATGAAGATCACGCCGTCGATCGGCTCACCCTGTGTTGCCTCACAATGAATGACCAGGACGTCTGCCGGAGCAGAGCAGAAGAGTGTCTGCGTGAAGCCGACGCCGCCCTTCCGATAGGAGGTCGTGCCGACCGCGCGCTCCAGATCGAGCGTGCGCTCTAAGTATTCGATGGCGTCGCCGTTTGCAGCTTTACTGCTCAGGGACAGGCGCAGATCGCCTACCGGCATGTAGTGGCGGCAGCCCTCGGGGATGCCGGCCATGCTGTCGAAGACCAAACGCTCCGCCTCGGGGATATTCTCTTCCTGAAGCAGGCGGCGCAGGACGGGCAGCATTTCCTTCGCGGTGGGGTTGTTGCGGTTGCGCGGTCCGCCGGACCAGACGGAATCCTCATTGATGTGGATCCGCTCACATTCCGGGTCGCCATAGAACATGGCGCCGAGGCGGCCATTGCCCAAAGGGAGGGCCTCATTAAAGTTTGTTGCAGGTTTTTTATACCAAAGGGCGTGCTCAAGCACGCCCTTTGCGTTTTTAATATTCGTATTTTCCATAGTTGTCTATTTACGTGAAGTGCTACGACGCAGAACGTCGGCAGACTTTGTGCTTTCAAACCACTCGATCCGGTAGTCTGTCGGTGTGATTCCTTCGGTCTTCTTAAATACTTTGTTGAAATAGTTTGCGTCCATGACGCCGCACAATGTGGCGATCTCCTGGATGGAGTGGCTGGTGAAACGCAGTAACTCCTTCGCGTAGTTCAGACGCATGGTCGTGATGTAGTTCAGGATGCTGTAGGTATAGCGATCTTTGAACTCACGGCACAGGTAGAACTTGCTGACGCCGTAGAGTTTGGAAAGCATATCCAGCGAGATCTGCTCGCGGTAGTGCTCGTCCAGGTATCCGCGGATGTCACGCAGTTTCACGCTCATGGACTCGTCGTCACCCTCGGCATGCAAGAGGTTGAGGTCGATCTTCTCGTCCAGCATGTAGGTCAGGAGCGTGGTCAATTTCAGTGAAGTGTGAGCCTCGTAGCACGGCGGTTTCTCTTCCTGCAGGTTGATCAGTTCAAACATGGTATCGCGGAAACGCGTGGAGTCTGCGGGGGACAGGATCAGAGATTCTGCTTCTTTGATCGCGTCGTAATACTCATGAGCATTTTTTCCATTGAAGTGTACCCACAAAAGCTCCCAGGGGGTATATTCGTTGCTTTCGTGGTAGTAGCCTTTGCTACAGTCGATCAATGCACAGTCACCCTCGTTCAATGTGTAGACAACGTCATCAACCATTATCTTTCCGGAGCCTGTCCACACGTATAAAAAGAGATAGGAGTCCAAACCTTTACGGCTGGAACGGTGGGCTTTCAGGCTCTGCAGGTAACCTACTTCCTGCGAATAGAAAAATGCTTCACGGGCATTGCTACTGGGGGTAGAGATGTAGCGCAAAGAGTTGGTGAATTTGTCCAGCTGCGCGCTCTTCCGGATCGTATCAGGTGTCATATTCATCCTCCTTAATATGCAACGCTGCATCGGATTCCCGTCTCCTTACAGCGGCACTTTTATGTGCAATCACAGTATAGCAGTATATTACACGCGAATCAATATCTGAGAATATTAAAAAAGTGTAAAATATCACTTGTTTTTTGGAGAAACCGATACTAAAACCCTTGAAAACTATAGATTTTTACGAAAATATTTTCGAAAAGCGTAAAAATGGAGGATGATCGTATTTGCTATGCACCCCGCAATAAATGCAGAGCAATATTTGTCGTGTCGTCCGCAGGAACGGCCGAGGCACGGTCCACGAGGCTCAAAATCGTCTCCATCGGGGCCGACATCATTGCCTGCTCAGCCGCCGAAGTCGGGAAGATCTTCTGGTACCCGCGTTGCAGCGGAAGCCCGGGAATGTGGAGCACAAAAGTATAACGTTTTTCATCGTAGATCAGGAAGGTGTCCTGCGGGCGCTGGTTGACGAAATGCAGGACCAGAAAGTCCAGCACGTCGTTCTTTGGGCGGATGCGCGCCACATAGATCTCACCGAGCGGGCAGACATGCCGCTCGAAGCCCGGAAAGCCGAAGAGAAGAGCGCCCTCGCGCCGCACGCTCTGATAGTAAGCCTGCATGCGCCGGACCTCCGGCCGCTCGGTATGGTCGATCGCCTTCTCGCCGACCCCGAAAGCATAGAGCAGAAAGCGGTACAGTGTGTCGACGCGGTCCTTCGCATTGCTCTGCATGGCCGTCAAGCAGAGGTCATGCAGTTCATCACCCAGCTTGCGGGCAATGCCGTTCGACACCATCTCGGCCTCCGCCTCGTTCGGCAGAACATCGATGAACTTGGAATAGTCACAAAACCGGAAACCACCGTCCACGACCATTCGAAGCAGGTCATGTCCCGCATTCTCTCCGGAATCACCCGACCCATGACTCGTATCCGCAACCTTCGCCCCAACCGGACTCTTGATCCGCAACGCAAAATCCCACGCCTCATAAATCCCCGTCAAAATCCCACAAATCGACGGCCGGCAAATAAAATAATACATAAAACCACCTCACAACCTCAGGCAAAACAACCAACACCCCAACAAAACAATAAAACCGAACATACGTTCGGTTTTATTGTACCACGCCATCACGCCCTTGTAAAGAGTTTATTTTACGATCCTGACATCTACCATATAACTACCGGGCTTATCATCAACCTCCCTCTTTTTCTCTCTTTTTTTCGTCGCATTCCGGCGAAGCGCGCCGTTCCGCCTCCCTCCACACCGAATACACGTAGAGCACCTGTGACCTCACACATCCCTACGCGAGACTGCCACCTCCCAGACAGGCGGGCTTTGTTTGCCCTATGTGTCATAAACGCTCCGCGGCCCATCCATCCGCATTTCATTCACCTTCGGCATCATGCGCCGCCCATTGCATTGTGAATGTGCTCCGGCCCACATCACGCTATATCTGCACCCGGCGACGGGCATTGATCGAGCTGTAGAAAAACACCTCGAATGAAAAGAAGAATAAGGGTCAAAAACCGATTATCCGAGACCCTATTCCCATCCGAAATCAATCTTTTTTCCCCACCTTATCCCGCACCGTTCCTTCCGCGCTCCCCCAACCGAATACAACGTGGAACTCCCTGTGACCTCACCGTACATTCCTTAGCCAGCCTGCCGCCTCCCCATGCGGCGTGCTTTATCGATCAGTGTCGGAATGCTCCGCGGCGCAGTTCGTAATATATCTGCACCCGTCGGCGGGCATTGATCGAGCTGTAGAAAAACACCTCGAATGAAAAGAAGAATCAGGGTCAAAAATCGAATCTCCGAGATCGATTTTTGCGCGTCGCTGAGGTCGTTTTCGCGTCAGGCGGGAGCCTGCGCTATCAAGAAAACGGCCGAAGTCGATCGCGGTGCCCGTAATTCTTCTTAGAAAGAGAGGCATGTTTTTCACAGCGCAGTGAACTAACCGACGCGGGTGCAGATATATATAACGTAAACTGCCGCGGAGCACAGACACTTTGACAAATAAAAAAGCCCGCCGCATGTAGATGCGGCAGGCTCGCTATGACTATGCGTGAGGTCACATGGTGATCTCTACGTTGTATTCGGTCACGCCGTTTTCAAAAGGAACGGTGCAGCCGGAAACTTCTTTTCCGTTCACGATCATTTTCTTGACCCCATACTGGCTCTTTGCGGCGTTGTTTACATGAATGTTGTAAACTGCGCCGGAGAACTTACGGGTGATCGTAAGATCGGTGATGGTGTCGGGGATACAAGGATCGATCACAAGACCGTCGTAATCCGGACGAACACCGATGATGTGCTGGGAAGCATTGACGAAAGTCCATGCAGCCGTACCGGTCAGCCAACTGTTCTTCGCCTCGCCGTGGTTCTTCGCGTCACGGCCGGCAACCATCTGGGAGTAAACGTACGGTTCAGTGCGGTGGATCTCGCTGATCTCCTCGACATAAGCGGGGCAGATCTTCTTATACAGGGAGAATGCACGGTTGCCATGACCCAGGCAGGTCTCAGCGATGGAAACCCAAGGGTTGTTGTGGCAGAAGATACCAGCATTTTCCTTGTAGCCCGGCGGGTAAGAGGAAACTTCACCGAGGTTGAGGTGATAGTCCTTATAAGCGGGCTGCAGGATCATTACGCCGTACTTGGTCTCGAGCTTAGCTTCAACGCTGTCCATAGCCTTCTGTGCATAACCGTTCTCAAGGCCAACGCCTGCGAGAACACAGAAGCCCTGCGGCTCGATGAAGATCTGACCGTCCTCACACTCGTGAGAGCCGACCTTCTCGCCGAACGCGTCGTACGCACGAAGGAACCATTCGCCGTCCCAACCATCCTTATAGATGGCTGCGATCATGTCGTTAACTGCCGCCTCAGCAGCATCTGCCTCGTCGTTCAAGCCCTTCTTACGGCAGAGAACAGCGTACTCGCGGCCGTACTTAACGAACATGCCGGCGATGAATACGGACTCTGCAACGGGGCCTTCGCTCGGACCGAAAGTCTGGAAGGACTCACCGGGCTCCTCGGAGAAGCAGTTCAGGTTCAGACAGTCATTCCAGTCCGCGCGGCCGATGAGAGGCAACTTATGCGGGCCGAGATGCGTACGTGTATAGTTGAAGGAACGACGCAGATGCTCCATCAGCGTCTGTGCCTTGCTTTCGTCGTTGTCGAAAGGAACGATCTCGTCCAGGATCGAGAAGTCGTGAGACTCCTTGATGTATGCGGCCGTACCTGCGATGAGCCACAGCGGGTCATCGTTGAAACCGGAACCGATATCGGAGTTGCCCTTCTTTGTGAGAGGCTGGTACTGATGGTACGCGCTACCGTCCTCGAACTGGGTGGATGCGATATCGATGATTCTCTGGCGTGCACGATCCGGGATCAGGTGAACGAAACCGAAGAGATCCTGGCAGCTGTCACGGAAGCCCATACCACGACCGATACCGGACTCATAATAAGAAGCGGAACGGGACATGTTGAAGGTAACCATGCACTGGTACTGGTGCCAGATATTGACCATACGATCGAGCTTCTCGTCGCCGGTCTTTACCGTGAAGGTGGAGAGCAGGTTGTTCCAGTATGCGGACAGCTCGGCCAATGAAGCGTCGAACTGAGCCTTTGTGGCAAATTCCTGCATCAGAGCTTCAGCGGGCTTCTTATTGATCACGCCGCGGCTTTCCCATTTGTCGTCGCGAGGGTTCTCAACGTAAGCGAGGATGAAGATGAAGTTCTTCGACTCGCCGGCAGCGAGGTCGACCTTGAGGTTGTGGGAACCGATGGGTGCCCAGCCGCTCGCCATGGAATTCTTGGAAGTTCCGGAGAATACGACTTCCGGATTGCGGTAGCCGTTGTAAGCGCCGAGGAAGCTGTCACGGTCGGTATCGAAACCGGCTACGGGAGCATTGACCGCGAAGAGAGCGTAGTGGTTACGGCGCTCGCGGTACTCGGTCTTGTGGTAGATCGCGCTGCCCTTGACCTCAACCTCACCGGTGGAGAAGTTACGCTGGAAGTTCGTCATGTCGTCCATGGCGTTCCAGAGGCAGAACTCTACGTAAGAGAATAACTGCAGCTCTTTGGAGGCTGCGGTGTTGTTGGTCAATGTAACGGATGTAACTTCGCAGTTCTTTCCGATCGGAACGAAGGTGGTCACTTCCGCTGCCACGCCGTTCTTGGAGGACTTGAAGATGGAGTAGCCGAGACCGTGGTGGCACTCATAAGAGTCCAGCGCTGTCTGGGTCGGCTGCCAGCCGGGGTTCCAAACGGTATCGCCATCCTTAATGTAGTAGTAATGTCCGCCGTCGTCTGAGGGAACATTGTTATAACGGTAGCGGGTCAGACGAAGAAGCTTCGCATCTTTATAGAAAGCGTAGCCGCCGCCGGTATTTGAGATCAGACGGAAGAAGCTTTCGCAACCGAGATAGTTGATCCACGGAAGCGGTGTCTTCGGAGATGTGATGACGTATTCTTTCCGCGCATCATCAAAGTAACCAAATTTCATACGTACCTCATTTCCGCGCCGAAACGGCGCAAATATTTAAGCTGGTGGAAGACAAGGGGCGCATTCGGACAGGGGGACGATAGAATTTCGCAAATCTTTCGTGCTTTCGCTGAATTTCGAAAATTTTCTCCAAATGCTTCAGAATGCCTTCATTCCTAATTAGTATAAGGTATTTTCTTAAGGATTTCAATGTGGAATCCTGTAAAAAACGACAGATTCGTAGAAAAAAACGAAAAAACCCCTTGAAATCTGTGCAGGATTATATTATTATAGCCTTGTTACGAAAATAATTTCGCTCCCGAGCGAAAATTTGAGGGTTTTTAAGTAGATTTTTAGGTTCTCATGGAAGTGGAGAGGGAAGAACGATGAGTCTGGTTTCATTAAAAGACATTGCGAAAGAGTGCGGGGTATCCGTAGCGACCGTCAGCAAGGCGCTGAATAATCATTCCGACATCAGTGAGGAGACGAAGGAACGCATCATCAAGAAGGCGAGCGACATGGGCTACATGCCGAATTCCGCGGCCCGTATGCTGAAGATGCGTAAGAGCAACACCATCGGTGTGATCTTCGTCGACGAGGCACATACCGGTCTGAAGCATCATTATTTCAATCATGTGCTCGAGAGTCTGCGGAATGTGGCCGAAGCTTCGGGCTACGATATCATGTTTATCAGCCGCCAGCTCACGGACCCTTACTATGAGCACTGCGTGTCCCGCGGTGTCGATGGCGTCGCTATCGTTTGCGTAAATTATGAAGATCCGGAGATCCTGCGCCTGATCAATTCGACCCTTCCTGTGGTTACCATTGACCATGTATTCAATAGTTGTACGACGGTCCTTTCGGACAATGCGGACGGCATCTGCGAGCTTGCGAAATACGCTATTTCCAAGGGGCATTCGAAGATCGCGTACATTCACGGCTATGCGTCCTCCGTTACCCAGGAGCGTCTGGCTACCTTCTATAAAACGATGTATTCTTACGGCATCGAGGTGCCGGATGACTACGTTCGTGAGGCCGATTATCTCGACACAAAGGGCAGCTACGAGGCAACGAAACAGTTGCTGGAACTGAAGGAGCGCCCGACCTGCATCCTGTATCCGGACGATTTCGCAGCCCTCGGCGGCATGGAGGCGATCCACGAAGCCGGCCTGTCTATTCCCGAGGATATCTCCATCATCGGATACGACGGAACGGCCATGGCAGAAGTGCTTACACCGAAGCTTACGACCTGGCAGCAGAATACGCAGAAGCTCGGCGAGGAGGCGGCCCGCCGCCTGATCACCGCGATCGAACAGCCGAAGACCGCCATGGTAGAGCGTATCGTCGTTCGCGGCAAATTGATCGAGGGTTCTTCTGTTAAGGATATCCGGATCATCTGAAAAAAATCTAAAAAATTTCTAAAAAAGTACTTGCATCCGTGCGAGACATGTGCTATACTCAAAGCACATCAAGAACGAAAACGTTTAAGATGATTTCATTTTCGGTCACTCAAGATGCATTAGCTTGTGCATTTTCCTAATATGATACTAAACCAAACATTTTCTCTACACCAGAGGCCTGCCGCACCCGGAAGATGCGACAGGCCTCTTGGTTGTATAAACTCCTATTATGTGGTATATTATAAGTAGTGGTTTGTTTCGAAATAAAGAGGAATACGGGGAGTATACGGAAACTCATATTTGAGGAGTGAACAGTATGAGAAAGATCATAATCATTGTAGTCAACGTGGTCATCATTGCCCTCCCGTTTGATTACACGTTCGTCCCGGTTCCCATGTCGGACGAAGGCGCGGTCTTCCTGGACATGCCGAACCTGCAGTTCTCCGTGAATAAAGAAAGTAAGAATCTGAACGTGGCCAATGAATTCATGCGCTTTTTGATCACGTCGCGCGAACTGAGCGAGATGGCGCAGAATAAGGGCCTGATGTCGCCGACGAAGGACCTGTCCTTCAACAGCGTATATGCCGCTTTCGGCAGCATTCCGGAGTCCCGGATCCTGTCGCCGGAAGTGTTCGGCCTGACGGACGACGCAGTTATTCAGTTGCGACTGGCAGTTTACGGGGTAGCGACCGGCACGATGACGATCGATGAAGCGATCGCCGCTTTCGGGACATTGACCCAGTGATCTTCGAAAAGAGAGGGAACCGATTGATGACTAAGAAAAAAGGAAACAACTGGACGGCGTACTATGACTCCGATACGAATCGGTATTTTGCGGAGATCATCTATACGAGCCGTGAGGGGCGTGAACAGTACAACTATGAGATAACCCGCGCGGTCTTCGATCAACTCGCCACATTCAGCGATGACGTGGATAACGAGCGCCTGATCCGGGAAGAGAAGATGACCTATTCCTTTGAAAATACAATGTACGGAACACTCGGGCCCGAACGGACCGTTTGGGACGAAGAAGCCAATGAAGCAATGCACGAATGCGTAAAAAAATCGGAAGATCGAAAGGAAGGCAAGAAAAAATAAAATCTTGCTATTCCCGGTGCGCATTCGCCAAGGATTCCGTATAATCAGGCTTGAGAGTGTGACAGGTGACAGAAAGAACCGTCCCCATTGTCACATTTAAGGAATCCTTAAGAAAAGGTTCATTGACTTGACACAGTATTTGTGACATAATTTGTTTAAAGGCGAAACCGAAAGGGGATGGCACCCATAACAAAAAACGGCGATGGTTTCGGGACGGGCCGCACATCGGCGGCGTCGTCCATGGCATTTGTTGCAAGAGGGGAGGACACCCATGGAAAAAAACATCATTGTAACAGACGAAATGGGCAGACAGATTGGAACGACCTACGAAAAAAGAGCGTGGGGTCTGGTTAAAAAAGGTCGGGCGTGTTATACGGACGATACTACGATTATGATGTTTGCCGAAGAGGACACGTCCGGCTATGTATTTCACTACATGGAGGACTACAATATGAATTATATTTATTTTGATGCAAAGCAGTGGAGCCTGGACACCGCAGCGAAGTCTGTCGGCGAGCGCTCCTACATTCAGGATTTTGATGGTAAGATGACCGAGATCTTCCAGGTTGGTGCCTGGGACTCAGAGGTTTCCCGCATTGTTTCCGAGCCGATCGCTCTTGAGGGCGCAACCGACTACACCTTCGTTTTCTGGCTGAATGGCGGCGAGAACGAGGACAATGACGAGACCTGCCGCCTCGAAGTGATCTTCGACGGCGATATCAACAAGATCAATTCTTACAAGCTGAACCGTACGTTCATTGCCCCGATCTTGAAGGTTGCCGGCTGGGAACTGTACGCGATCACCTTCACTACGCCGGAAGGCGCTTCCGTAAGCACGGAGCTCCGCTTTACCGCAGGTAAGGCACCCATGGCAGTTATGAAGGCAGAAGAACTTTCCGCATACGACGGCTGGGAGAACGATCCCGACCTCTACGAGGAGTACCGTCCGTATCGCGCGAACATCGTTTTCTCCGACGGCTGGCCTTCGGGTAAGGAATACTGGTATTCCACCGCATGCCTGAAGGAACTCTATCCGGAGATCAAGCCTCCGAAGAGAAAGCCGAAGAGAGGCAACACCGAAGAGGGCGCGAAGGATACCAAGAGCTTCGATTTCGGTAAGGAATTCTCGAAGTTCGCGAAGACCATCGGCGGTTCCGCGACCGCATTTGCCGGAAAGGTAAAATCCAAAGCATCAGAGATCAAGAATTCCGCATACGCTGATCGTGCTTCGAAGAAGACGAAAGAGGCTGCGGAGAAACTGAAGGTTTACGGTTCGATCGTAGGCGAGCAGGTGGAAGGATTTGTATCCGACATCACTAGCGCCGAGAACCAGGAGAAGATGAAGAACGTCATTGACCGCGTAGGCGAAGCTATGACAGAAGCGGTTCGTAAGGGCGATGAGGCTGCCAGCGCAGTTCTGAGCAAGACCAAAGATGCCCTGAATAAGTACCGTGAGTCGAAGAAGGCGGAGCAGGAAGCGAAGGCTGCTGCTGAGGCAGAGTTCGTTGCGGAAGAGATGGCTGAGACGGTCGACACGATCGAGGCTCTCGAGGCTTCCATCACCGCGGCTGAGGATGAGATCACTGCACTGCAGGATCGCGCTGAGGCTCTGGATGACGAAGTTGAGGCTTTGAACGCAGAGATCGCTAAGGAGCCGGAGGCATCCGAGTCCAAACTCGATGAAGTGAAGGCTCTGGTTACGGAGAAGGGCGAGATCCTGGAGAAGCTCGACGCGCTCCGCAACAAACTGGACACCCTTCGTGCTGAAAAGGCAGAGGCCGCTAAGAAGGCAGAAGCCCTCAGCGAGGACGAAGAAGACAAGTAATCTTTACTAAAGCACCTTACCACGGCGACTCGCTTCGGCGGGAAGCCCACCAATGAATCTCGTAAAACAAAGGGCCGGTCATCCGCAAGATGACCGGCCTTTGTTTGTTCAACGTACTGAACCCCTCCAATACATTGTATAAGGTTGATAAAATAATAGAAAGTATATAGTTTTACACCCACGTGTTAGGGCGGGCGCAAAGCTCGTAGATCTTCGTGATGTCGTCCTTCTTCAGATGAACGAAACCACCGGTCTCACCATCGCCGATACCGAAGGTCTCTACCAGCTTCGGGATGTCCTCGGCCTTCGCGCCGAGCTCGTCGAATGTGAGAGGCATGCCGATCGAATGCAACCATCTGCGGAAGGCATTGATGCCTGCCATGGCTGTATTTCTCGGGTTAGCGTAGTCCATATCGAGATGGAAGACGCGAGTCGCGAACTGGCAGAAACGGTTGATGTCATGATCCATGACATACTCCATCCAGTTCGGCATTACGACTGCAAGGCCAGCGCCATGCGCTACGTCGTACAGGGCGGAAAGCTCGTGCTCGATGCCGTGAGAGTTCCAGTCCTGGTCGCGGCCTACGCCGACGATGTTATTGTGAGCGACCATGCCGGCCCACATGATGTTCGCCCGGGCGTCATAGTTGTTCGGGTCCGCGATCACGCGGGGTGTTTCCTTGATCATGGTCTGCAGAACGGCTTCGCACAGGCGGTCGGTGATCTCGACTTCCTTCGTATTGGTGAAGTAACGCTCACATACGTGTGCGCAAATGTCCGTCGCGCCTGCGGCCGTCTGGAACGCGGGCAATGTCTGCGTCAGTTCGGGATTCAGGATCGAGAACTTCGGTCGGATCAGCTCGCTGCCGGCACCGCGCTTCAGCATGCCATCTTCCTGTGTGATCACGCTGTCGCCGGAACCTTCGCTGCCTGCAGCTGCGATCGTCAGAATGGTTCCGACAGGGAGAGCGGCCTTAGGCGCTGCCTTGCCGCAGTAGAAATCCCAGAAATCGCCCTCGTAGCAAACGCCCATAGCGATGGCCTTCGCCGAGTCGATCGCCGAACCACCGCCGATCGCGAGAATAAAATCTACACCTTCCTTACGGCATACTTCGATGCCTTCGTATACGAGTCCGCTGCGGGGATTCGGCTTAACGCCGCCGAGCTTCACATAGGGGATCTGATCTGCATCGAGTGCCTGACAGACACGATCCAGGAGACCGCTGCGAACTACCGAGCCGCCGCCGTAGTGCAGAAGCACTTTGGAGCCGCCGAAACGCTTGATATATTTTCCGGCATTGACCTCCTGGCCCTTACCGAATGCAAAATATGTGGGGCTGTAAAATGTGAAATTGTTCATTTGACTCTCCTTTCATCAGGGGATGTGTAATGTTCATATTCAGTTTTTAAATGCTGCGATCGCTGCCTCCCGAGCTGCGATCACACGATCGGTAAATGCGTCGAAGTCCGGATCTTCCTGCTGATATTCCGGATGCGCCAGAATGTAGCGGATACTGTTGGCGATGCCTTCGTCCGCGCGAACGGTCGCGCAGAAGCCGGGAACCAGACGCTTCAGTTTGGTATTTACGAACACAACGGAGTTTGCCTTGTCGCCGATGAGACTTCCTGTGAAGTCATACTCGTCGTCCTTACATGCCGCCAGGAATTCTGAGGACACGTGGATCGCGTGGAGTTTCACACCGAGTGCAGCTGCGATCGACTCGTATACCTGGTTCCAGGTCACGGTCTCGTCACTTGTGATCTGCACTGCCTCTCCGATGGCGTGGATATTGCCCATGAGGCCCATAAAGCCCTTCGCGAAGTCGCTGTTGTGGGTCAATGTCCAGAGCGAGGTGCCGTCGCCGTGGATCATAACGGTCTTGCCTTCCATGATCCGCTTGATGACCGACCAGCTGCCGTTCTTACCATGCACGCCGAGGGGGACATTGCGCTCATCGTACGTGTGGCTGGGGCGAATGATCGTGATCGGGAAGCCTTCGGTGCGGTATTTCTCCATGAAGAACTCTTCGCAGAGGATCTTGTTGCGCGAATACTCCCAGTACGGGTTCGCCATCGGCGTTCCCTCCGTGATGCGATAGTCGCCGACCGGCTTTTGGTATGCCGATGCGGAGGAAATGTACATAAACTGTTTTGTGCGGTCCTTAAACAGGCGATAGTCGCGCTGCGCCTGCGCCAGGGAGAAGATGATGAAGTCACAGACTACATCGAACTTCAGGTCGCCGAGCGCCTTTGTGGCTGCTTCCTCGTCGTTGATGTCGCAAACGATCTGACGGTAACCGGCGATATTCGCGTCTGCGATCGAGCGGTTGCCGCGGTTCAAAAGATACAGTTCGCAGTCGGCAAATGCATTGACCCCGATGGGATCGTGCTCCGCGGCTGCCTTCAAAATGCTTCGGGAGATCGCGGTACTGATGGTCCCGGTACCTCCGATAAACAAAACTTTCATGTAAAACCCTCCAAATGAACCCGTTCAATATACCGACATTATATAACAAATCTATTTTCGGTTCAATCGGCGATTAAATTGAAAAATAGTAAAAACCTATTGCAATCCTGCTTTCGGATGTGCTATACTCGAAGTGTGATCCGTATTGTTAACAAAACAGAAGGAAGGTTAACAACATGAATAAATTGTATGAATATCTGGACACAGTCCACAGCCCCTATGAAGCTTTTGTAATGGAAACCGCCAGCAGTTTCTTCCCGGTCCGGAAGCATTGGCACTATTTTATCGAACTGCTGTATGTAAGAAAAGGACAGATCGAAGCGATCTGCGACGGAAAATGGTATTCCCTGCATGAGGGTGAACTTTTGCTGTGTCATTCCCAGGCGATTCATGAATTTCTCCCTTCGCGCGACTCGGCGACCGGCGAGATCATTCCTGGGCAATACCTCGTCATCCAGTGTGACTTGAACGCGCTGAACACCGGAAGCAATTATGTGCCGAAGTTCCGTCATCTGTTCCAGGCCGCGAGACAGGCGGAGTGCAAGGTTGTATTTTCCGCGGAGGATCTTCAGGATTTTGACACGGAAGCGATCTTCTGGGGTTGCATCCGCGAACGCCATCAGCGCGATTACGGCTATACGGTCCTTCTGAACAGTTTCATCAGCGATTTGCTGATCCAGATCGTCCGCATCTGGCGCCGCAACGGCCTGGACCCGAAAGATGTGAGATACGTTAAGCCGGAAGATAAGGAACTCTGCATGATCGCCGAGTATATCGATGCGCACTCCAGCCAGAGTATCCGCGTGCAGGATCTGGCCGAAATGTGCAACATGAGTTATTCCTACTTCGCGAAGAATTTCCGTGATTACTATGGCATGAGCTGCAAAGAATACATCGAATATGTCCGCATGAACAAAGCGGAAGAACTGGTCCTTTTCACGGATCATGATCTGAATTACATCTGTCAGGAAATCGGTTATTTCGATTGCAGTCACTTCATAAAAGAATACAAAAAGAATAAAGGCGTGACCCCGAAACAACATCGGATGATGATGCGAAAACAAAAGGGGCAGGATGTGCTGAACTACTTTGATGAAAAGGATCTGGTGCAGAAGAGCGAAGAATAACCCCCGGGGGCTGCCGGTAACGGCATGCCCCGGGGGTTTTTCTTTGAGCTTCATTTTTGGTGGCGATGGCTACGGTATGCGATCACCGGTGGGCAGTTCACTGCGCTGTGATCATCTAGTCGCTTGAACCGGTGCCGGCTTTCGGGGGGCCCTGCTCGACTTCGGCCGTTTTCCGATGAAAACGACCTCAGCGAGCGCGAAAATCGGTCCCGGAGACCCGATTTTCTCCCCTGATCCGGCACCTCTCTCGCGAAGATGATCTACAGCTCGATCAATGTCCACCTTGTGATCGCTCACCGCCAGCCCTCCCTGAAGGTTGAGCGCCCCAAAGACGCGACAACCCCGGGGCTTTACGACATAGAAATCTTGAGCGGCCGCTATGTCGTAATTAAGCAAGTAATGTGGGAGTGATTTACGACATACAGCAGATACATTCTTTCTGTGTCGTAAAGAGAGCGTAACTCCGGGATTTTTTACGACATGAAGCTTCATTTGCTTCGTCGGTGTCGTAAACAATTTCAGTTCCTCCGATTTAGTAGACGGCAGATAATGTAGGTGGTCGCTCCGGAGGCGAGGATGATGAGGATGTCGACGGGGGCGAGGATCATGGCTCCCAGGCCGTCGAACAGAATGCCGTGGCCGAAGCGGTACAGGTTGCCGTTCAGGAGGCACATTTCCCCGATGTACATTAGTATGGTGATGAGGCCGGCGATGAGCGTGGGAACGACAGTGGAGAGCAGACGGCGCTTCACGAGGGTAAATGATGCGACGAATACGCCCACGGTGATGCCGAGGAGGGCGAAGAACACGGCCATCAAAACCGCGGAGAGGGGAGAGACGTTGAGCTCGCCGCCGCGATAGAACGAGGTGAAGCAGGCCCAGATGCACATGCCCAGGAAGATGACGCCGGTCGTCGCCTGGATGATCAGGGATTTCCGACGGCTGTAGTCGCCGGAGCGGATCATCTTCGCGAAGCCATAGAAACTGTTCAGAAGCGAGATGATGATGACGAGGGAGATCAGGTAGAAGTGGATCTTGAATGTGGGGCTGTAGCCGCCGAGCAGAACGTCCACGGCCTCCCAGGTTCGGGTCTCAAAACGATCCGGCGGGACCATACACAGTGACAACTGCCAGCTTTGGAGCGGGACTTTTTCGACGGTTTGGACCAGAACGTGCGTCTCCATGTAGCGCTCCGTGACCAGAAATACCACGAGGGCAATGAGTGATCCGCACAGCATGTCGAATTTCAAGGTCAATTTCTGCAGCAACGGGATCAGCAGTACGCCGATGATGACAGCGATGGAGATCGGCGTGTAGGGTATGACATATTTCGGATATTCCTCCGTCGGGACACCACCGTTTTCGGACATCTTTTTCAGGACGAAGATACCCATCTTCAGCGGATAGGCTGCGGCAGCAAAAACCAACACCAGAGAGATCAGGTAACACAATCTGTATTTAGCATTTTTCATGGATGATAACCTCCTTCAGACTATTGTTATAGTCTATACTATCACAGTAGTCCAGAGATGTCAAGCCCCTGAAATAAAACACCCCGTCGCAGGTCTTCCTGTGGCGGGGTGTTTCAGTTGAATCAATATTCTTTATTCTGCCTTGCGTTCTTTTTCCGCTTCGGCTTTCATGTTCTTCACGGCGGTGGCCAGCATCAGCTTGATACGGTTGAGCTGGTTTACTTCGCTGGCGCCGGGGTCGTAGTCGACCGCGACAATGTTTGCCTCGGGATGCGCAGCGCGCAAACCTTTGATGACGCCCTTGCCCACGATGTGGTTCGGCAGGCAGCCGAACGGCTGTGCGCAGACGATATTCGGAACACCGCTCTCGATGAGCTCCATCATCTCGCCGGTCAGGAACCAACCTTCACCGGTCTGATTGCCCAAGGATACGAACGGCTTCGCCATCTGAGCCAGGTGGGAGATATGGGACGGCGGCGCGAAATGCTTGCTGGCCGCCAGTTCCTCCTTCGCGGTCTTACGCAGCTGCTCGAGCGCCCAGATACCGAGGTTGGACTTGCGTGCGCTGCTCTTCTTCATGCCGAGTTTGAGCGCCTTGAAATTCGTGTTGTAGAAACTGTAGAGGAAGAAATCCAGCAGATCCGGCATAACGGCCTCTGCGCCTTCCTGCTCCAGAAGTTTAACGAGATAGTTGTTCGCCGAAGGCAGGAACTTAACCAGGATCTCGCCGACGATACCAACTCTGGGCTTCTTCAGATCCTCGTGAACGGGAAGAGCATCGAAATCGCGGATGATACCGCGGATGTTCTTCTTAAACTCCGAGAACGAAGCATGCTTCTTCTCCAGCGTCGCGATACACCGCGCGCGCCACTTCTCGTGAAGGGCATCCGCGCTGCCCGGCGTGACTTCGTACGGACGCGTGTGATAGAGCACGCGCATGAAGACGTCGCCGTAGATGATCGCCATCATCGCCTTAATGATACGCTTCGGTGTGAATTTGAAGCCCGGATTTTTCTCCAGACCCTGAACACTCAGGGAGATGACCGGGATATGTCCCATGCCTGCATTCGTCAGGGCACGGCGGATAAATCCGATGTAGTTGGAAGCACGGCAGCCGCCGCCCGTCTGGGTGATGAGCACCGCGACCTTATTGAGGTCGTAGCGTCCCGAGAGCAGGGCCTGCATGATCTGACCGACAACGATCAGCGAAGGGTAGCAGGCGTCATTGTTCACGTACTTCAGACCGACATCGACCGAATCCTTGCTTTCCTTCATGATCTCGACATTCAGACCGGTCGACTTCAGCGCCGCGGACAAAATGTCGAAATGGATGGGAGTCATCTGCGGACAGAGGATGGTGTAATCCTTCACCATCTCCTTCGTGAACACCACGCGCTTAAACGCGGAGCTCTGGATGACACGCTTATTGCAGTTCTCGCCGTTTTCGTTCATGCGGTCGCGGATACGCAGGGCCGCGATCAGCGAACGGATGCGGATACGCGCCGCGCCGAGGTTATTGACCTCGTCGATCTTCAGCACGGTGTAGATCTTACCGGAACGCGTGAGGATGTCATCGACCGCGTCCGTGGTAACGGCATCGAGGCCGCAACCGAAGGAGTTGAGCTGGATGAGATCCAGGAATTCCGTCGTCTTAACATAGTTTGCCGCCGCATAGAGGCGGGAGTGGTACATCCATTGGTCCATGACGATCAGCGGACGGTCGACCTTACCCAGGTGGGAGACTGAGTCCTCCGTGAGAACGGCGATGCCGTAGGAGGCGATCAGCTCCGGGATACCATGGTTGATCTCGGGGTCAATGTGGTACGGACGGCCGGCCAGCACGATGCCGCGGCCACCGCTTTGCTTCAGATATTCGATGACTTCCTCGCCCTTCTGCTGCATGTCCACACGGGTCTGCAGAAGCTCGGTCCAGGCAGCATGCGCCGCACGGCGGACCTCTCCGGCGGGGATGTGATACTCTTTGTCAAATACTTCCACCAGACGCTTCGTCAGCACTTCCTCATCGGTAAATGCCATGAACGGATTGATAAAGCGGATATGGTTCTGCGAAAGTGTCTCAACATTATTCTTGATATTTTCCGCATAG
The DNA here is from genome assembly GCA_017615545.1 of Lachnospiraceae bacterium. Classification (GTDB taxonomy): domain Bacteria; phylum Bacillota; class Clostridia; order Lachnospirales; family Lachnospiraceae; genus UBA1201. Next base: position 63,171 of record JAFZZY010000008.1, on the reverse strand, counting down.
GAAGTTACGATCGGGCAGTTGTAGTGGTTATTCGCGTCCTTCTGCTCGTTGCGCTCGTAAGGAATGCAAGGGTAGAAGATGGTCTTCACGCCGTTCTGGATGAGCCACTCCACATGACCGTGCGCGAGCTTCGCCGGGTAGCACTCCGACTCACTCGGGATGGACTCGATGCCCAGCTCGTAGATCTTACGGGTCGACGCGGGCGACAGGATGACGCGGAACTTCAGCGCCTTAAAGAAGGTCGCCCAGAACGGGTAGTCCTCGTACTGGTTGAGAACGCGCGGGATACCGATCACACCGCGGGTCGCCTCCTCCTCGGACAGCGGCTCATAGCCGAAGATACGTTCATTCTTATATGCGAACAGGTTCGGAACGCCCGAGCCTTTCTTCTCCTGGCCCAGACCCTTCTCACAACGGTTTCCGCTGATGTAGCGGCGACCGCCCGAGAAATGGTTGATGGTCAGACGGCATGCGTTGGTACAGCCGCGGCAGCGCGTCATGGTCGTCTTATATTCAAGATTGATGATGTCGTCGAGCGAGAGCATGGAGCTCTTCGTGCCCTCCACGTAACGTTCGCGGGCAATGAGTGCCGCGCCGAACGCGCCCATGATACCAGCGATGTCCGGACGCACGGCCTTGCAGCCGGAGATGCGCTCGAAACTGCGCAGGACCGCATCGTTGTAGAAGGTACCGCCCTGAACGACGATGTTCTTACCCAGATCCTTCGGATCGGTCAGCTTGATAACCTTATATAACGCGTTTCGGATGACCGAATACGCCAGACCCGCCGAGATGTCCGCCACATCGGCGCCTTCCTTCTGGGCCTGCTTAACGTTTGAATTCATAAATACGGTACAACGGGTACCGAGGTCGGTCGGGTGCTTCGCAAACAGCGCTGCTTTTGCGAAATTCTCCACCGTGTAGTTCAACGATTTGGCGAATGTCTCGATGAACGAACCGCAACCCGACGAGCATGCCTCGTTTAAAAGCACGCTGTCGACCGTGTTGTTTTTGATCTTGATGCACTTCATGTCCTGGCCGCCGATATCGAGGATACAGTCGACCTCCGGCAGGAAGAATTTTGCCGCGTAGAAGTGTGCAACGGTCTCGACCTCGCCCTCATCGAGCATCAGCGCCGCTTTCAGCAGGGCTTCGCCGTAACCGGTGGAGCAGGAGTACGCGATCGTGACACCCTCGGGGATCAGCTCGCGGATCTCCTTAATGGCGCGGATCGTCGTCGCCAGCGGATTACCGTTGTTGGAACTGTAGAAACTGTAGAGCAGGCTTCCCGTGTCGGAGACCAGGGCCACCTTCGTCGTGGTGGAACCGGCGTCGATGCCAAGGAAGCAATTTCCCTTATAAGTCGACAGATAGTCGCGTTTTACACAGTAATTTTCGAAGCGTGTGCGGAAACGGTCATACTGCTCCTGGTCACGGAACAGCGGCTCCATACGCTTAACTTCAAAGTCCATCTTGATGCCCTTCGAGAGGCGCTCGATCAGATCCTGCGCATCGAGGATCACGGTGCCGTCGGCAAATGCGCCGTTCTCGTCGCGCTCCGCGTGGTTCATAGCGGCGCCGATCGCGGCAAACAGATGGGAATGTTCGGGGGCAATGATCGCGTCCCCGGTCAGTTTCAGCGTGCGGATGAACGCCGCGCGCAGCTCCGGCAGGAAGTGGAGCGGGCCGCCTAAGAAAGCGACATTGCCCCGGATGGGCTTACCGCAGGCCAGGCCGGAGATGGTCTGGTTAACGACCGCCTGGAAAATGGAAGCAGCCAGATCCTCGCGGGTGGCGCCTTCATTGATCAGGGGCTGGATATCGGTCTTCGCGAACACGCCGCAGCGGGCCGCGATGGGATAGATGTTGGAATAATTCGCCGCGTAGGCGTTCAGGCCGGACGCGTCGGTCTGTAGCAGGGACGCCATCTGGTCGATAAACGAACCCGTACCGCCGGCGCAGATACCATTCATACGCTGCTCGATACCATTTGTGAAATAGATGATCTTTGCGTCCTCACCGCCGAGCTCGATCGCGACGTCGCAGTGCGGCGCGTAATCCTTCAGCGAGGTGGAAACGGCAACGACTTCCTGTACGAAAGGCACTTCCAGATGCTTCGAGAGGGTGAGACCGCCCGAACCGGTGATGACCGGCAACACGTGGAAAGGACCCAATTTATCGAGACCGCGCTTTAACAGCTCGGCCAATGTTTCCTGTATATTTGCAAAATGTCGTTCGTAATCGGAGAAAAGGATGGTATGATCGTCCGTATCCAGGATCGCGATCTTAACGGTCGTGGATCCGATGTCGATACCGAGATAGTATGTTTTTTCCTGTGGTAAAACAGACATCACAGAAAACCTCCTTAGACATGCTCCCTTTAGGGAGAATGAGAGTCAATTGCGCAAAATGCGCTACCATACATTATACCTAAACCATCCTCGGAAAGCAAGCGGAAATCAAAACCGTAAAGGAAAAGTAAAGATTTGAAAGATTGACAGATGATAGGCAGTTTGCTATAATTAACTTTACGTTGACAGGGGGTACTATGCCCTTTGCGAGTGATATTTTGGGCTGAAAGGAGGACCGCAGATGATTCAGATCATTAAGACGAGCGAAGGAAAAGTCGAGGTTCTGCCTGAGATCGTGAAAGACAGCTGGATCATGATGACCGATCCGACAACAGCAGAGTTGGAGCAGATCTCATCGTTTTTTCAGATGGATATTGACGACTTAAAGGCTCCTTTGGATGAAGAGGAACGGTCCCGTATCGAAGTCGAGGATAACTACGCCATGATCCTCGTCGATATCCCCATGACAGAAGAACGTAACGGTAAGGACTGGTATGTAACAGTCCCGCTTGGTATCTACGTTTTCCACGATTATATCATCACGGTCTGCCTGTACCATACGCCCATTCTGGAGGCGTTCTGCGACGGGCGCGTGAAGGAATATCACAGTTATATGAAGACGCGCTTCATTTACCAGATGTTGTATCGGAACGCGTCGTTGTACCTGCAGTACCTGCGTAACATCGAAAAGAAGAGCACCGAGATCGAGCAGAAGATGCGTATCAACCAGAAGAATCAGGAACTGGTCGAGCTCATGGAGCTGCAGAAGTCCCTGGTCTACATCACGACATCCCTGCGGTCGAACGAGGCCGTGCTCGAGAAACTGATGCGTACCGATCGCATCAAGCGGTATCCGGAGGATACGGAGCTTCTGGAAGATGTCATCATCGAGAATAAGCAGGCCATCGAGATGGCCAATATCTACCGGGACATTTTGAACGGAACCATGGATGTGTTCGCCTCGATCATCTCCAACAACCTGAACTTCGTCATGAAGTTCCTGACGGTCGTTACGATCATCCTGGCGGTGCCGACCTTGATCTCGGGTTTCTACGGGATGAACGTCAGCGAGGATATGATGCCGTTCGCGCATGAGCCGTACGCCTTCCCGATCATCGTTTTTATCTCCATGCTGATCGCTCTGTTGGTCGGCTGGTATTTCAACCGGAAGAAATGATCCTGCGTCCGACCCGGCGGTATTAGACCGGAAAATATACATTAAGAGTGCGTTTCCGACTGCAGATCGTTGAGACGCAACGGGGAAACATAAATGAAATGGTTTTATAAGTTAGAATATAAATACGGACGATATGCGATCCGAAACCTGATGCGGTATATTCTGGTGCTGTACCTGGCCGGAACGGTTTTGAATATCGTAGATCCGACGCTGTATGTCAACTATCTGGCGTTGGATCCCTGGATGATCGTTGAGAAATTCCAGATCTGGCGTATCTTCACGTTTTTGATGTGTGCGCCGGATTCGAATAATATCTTCTTCGCACTTCTGTCGGCCTACATCTACTTTTCTTTGGGCACGTTTGTCGAGCGGGCATGGGGCGCATTCCGATTCAATGTATTCATGTTCTTCGGCATCCTCTATACGATCATCGGATCGTTCGTGGTATTTGCTTTGGTGAAGTTGGATATCATGGATCCGATGAGTTATATCATGAATAGGATCGGGGTCATCTCGGTCGGAACCTCGTACCTGAACTTTTCACTGTTCATGGCGTTTGCGTTTACATTTCCCACGACGCAGATGCTCTTCATGTTCCTCATTCCGATCCAGGCGCAGATCCTGGGATGGATCGAGATCGGCGTATATCTGGTCTTGTTTATCAACGGAACGATCGCTACACGTGTCATGATCACGGCGGCGATGTTGAACGTGCTTTTGTTCTTCCTGGTGACGCGCGGCGCGCCGATGATCTCACCGGGACAGATGAAGCGCCGTGTGGAGTTCAAACGAAATATCCGCGTCAAGCCTTCCGACGGCCCGCGCCATCGTTGTGCGATCTGCGGAAAGACCGAGCGCGACGACGTTACACTGGAGTTCCGATATTGCTCCAAATGTGCAGGCGATTTCGAGTACTGCACGGAGCATTTGTATACACATAAACATGTCACACCTGAGATGCTTGAGGAGATGAAGACACGCGCTCACATTCAGATGATGACCGGAAAACCCGGCGTTCTGGAGAGCGACATCATCGATTCCGAGGCACGTGAGGTGGATGACGACAAGTCGGATGGGGAGGCTTAAAGTATGAAGAAACTGCTTGGATTTGTTATATTTGCGATGATCGCAGTTGTGGCGTACATGTCGATCCAAAAGGTCCTCGACGACAAAAAGAAAAAAGCGTTGGAGGAGGATTATGCCCGGATTGATACGGTCATCACATCCATGGATCAACTGATCCATTCTCCCGCCTTCCTCAGTTTCGGAGACTCCCGGACGATCTATCAATTCCGATTTCGGGATATCAAGAATCTCGGGCAGGATTTCTTTGCAAAACTCAGTGAGAGGCTCGGTACGGATTTTAACGGGAAACTCTCTAACGGGGATGACCTGATCGGACAGATCAATCTGCACAACCAGGATTTCTGGATCTATGCGGGCACGACCGATACGCAAAATATGATCTATCCGAACTGGAATTATACGAAGGTTCCGAAGAAATAAGAAGGAGATAGAAAGTAATGGAAAAGAAACCATTTGTAACTTATGAGCAGATGAAGGAGATCGTGAAGGAATATCCCACGCCCTTCCACATTTATGATGAAAAAGGACTTCGCGAGAACGTCCGCAACATCCGCAAGGCCTTTGCCTGGAACCCCGGATTCCATGAGTATTTCGCGGTGAAGGCGAACCCGAACCCTTTCCTTTTGAAGATCCTTCAGGAAGAGGGCTGCGGCTGTGACTGTTCTTCTCTGACGGAGCTGATGCTGTCGAACGCTTTGGATTTCAAGGGCGACGACATCATGTTTTCTTCTAACGCGACACCGGCGGAAGAGTATGTTTACGCAAAAAAGATCGGCGCGATCATCAATCTCGACGACTATACCCATATCGACTTTTTGGATCAGTGTGCCGGAATTCCGGAGACCATTTGCTGCCGTTACAACCCGGGCGGCGTTTTCAAGATGAGCAACGGCATCATGGATAACCCGGGCGATGCGAAGTACGGCATGACACCGGAGCAGATCATCGCAGCATATCCTCGTCTGAAAGAGTTGGGCGCAAAGCGTTTCGGTATGCACGCCTTCCTTGCTTCGAATACATTGACCAATGAATACTACCCTCTGCTTGCGAAGACTTTGTTCGAGGTAGCCGTTGAGATCAAGAATAAGACCGGTATCGCCCTGTCCTTCATCAACCTGTCCGGCGGCGTAGGCATTCCCTATCGTCCGGAGGACACCGCAAACGACATCTTCGCGATCGGCGAGGGCGTTCGTAAGGCTTACGAAGAGATCCTGGTACCTGCCGGCATGGGCGATGTTGCCATCTACACCGAGATGGGACGTTTCGTTACCGGACCGTTCGGCGCTCTGGTCACCACCGCCGTTCACGAGAAACACATCCACAAAGAGTACATCGGTTGCGATGCCTGCGCGGCGAACCTCATGCGTCCCGCGATCTATGGCGCTTATCACCATCTGACTGTTCTGGGTAAGGAAGACCAGCCCTGCGATCACAAGTACGACGTGACCGGTTCCCTCTGCGAGAACTGCGATAAGTTTGCGGTCGACCGCATGCTGCCGAAGATCGATATCGGCGACCTGCTGTACATCCACGACACAGGAGCACACGGCTACTCCATGGGCTACAACTACAACGGAAAGCTCCGCAGCAAGGAACTCCTGCTGTGCGAGGACGGCTCCGTGAAACTCATCCGCCGCGCCGAGACTCCGAAGGACTACTTCGCGACCTTCGATTTCTGCGACATCCTCGATAAGATGGACTACGACGTATAAGAAAAGTAAAGTTTGATAGAGAAGAAAAGAGGGACTCATTTCTGAGGCCCTCTTTTTCTCTGTGCTTTGATCAAGCCTACTTTGGCGTCAGTGAAGTGTTTTCCTGCGCGCCCGGCTAAGGAAAGCTTGATATTTGAGTTTTTCTTAGCCGTCCAGGCGTGTAAGAGCTTGCTTTTCGATATACCCGGCTAAGGAAAACTTGATATTTGAATTTTTCTTAGCCGTCCGGCCATGGAAAAGCTTGCTTTTCGATACACCCGGCTAAGGAAAGCTTGATATTTGAATTTTTCTTAGCCGTCCAGGCGTGTAAGAGCTTGCTTTTCGATACACCCGGCTAAGGAAAGCTTGATATTTGTATTTTTCTTAGCCGTCCGGCCATGGAAAAGCTTGCTTTTCGATACACCCGGCTAAGGAAAGCTTGATATTTGAATTATTCTTAGCCGTCCGGCCATGGAAAAACTTGCTTTTCGATATGCTCGGCTAAGGAAAACTTGATATTTGAATATTATCTTAGCCGCTGGGCATGGAAGAGCTTGCTTTTCAGTATAGCCGGGGAGGAACAGCCGGTTCCGGCTGCAATAAAAACCGCCACCGCGTTCGGCTTCGACCGAAACACGGTGGCGGTTCTGCTTTTATAGCGTGAGCCGATGTACGGCTCGGATGATTCAATCTCTTATACCGGAATCATGAATTTGATAAGGAAGATCAGTGACAGTACGTAGGTCAGGATCGAAACCTTCTTTGCGTTTCCGGTGAAGGTCTGGAATACGGAGTAGCAGATCAGGCCGAGGCCGATCGCATGTCCGATGGAGCTGGTGATGGGCATCGCAATGACCATGATCGCAACCGGAAGAACCTGGGACATATCGTCGAAGTTGATCTTCTTAAGTCCGGAAAACATCAGGATGCCGACATAGATCAGAGCTGCGCTGGTAGCTGCGGGAGGAATGACTGCTGCCACCGGTGCCAGGAAAATACATGCGAGGAAGCAAAGACCGGTAACGAGGGCAGTCAGACCGGTGCGGCCGCCTGCTTCTACGCCGGATGCAGATTCAATAAAAGTTGTTACGGTAGAAGTACCGGTAACAGCGCCGACTACAGTGCCGACTGCATCAGCGGTAAGAGCTTCGCGCATCTGAGGCATCTTACCATTTTCATCCAGCATGTTTGCGCGGCTTGCGGTACCTACCAGCGTGCCGATGGTGTCAAACATATCGATAATGCAGAAGGTAATGATCAAAGTGATAACGGTGAAAATGCTGATATCAAAGAAACTGCTGAAATCAAACTTAAAGAGGGTTTTATCAGCCAGGTCGCCGAATGCGGGGATGAAGGAAGCATTCTTTAGCGATTCGAAAGGGTTGGTATCCAGAAAGATCGCTTGTCCTGCCCAGAAGATGCAACTGGCGCCGAGCATGCCGATCAGAACGGATGCTTTCACTTTATGATGAGCGAGAATAACGATGATAAACAAGCCGATAAAGGTCGTGGCAACGGAGAGTACCATTTCGCTGTAGCCGGAACCTATGGCGTCGCTGGCGGATTTTGCGGTCAGGGATCCGAAAAAGTCGCGTAACATGTAGAATTGCTTGCCTTCATTGCCGAAGATCGTATTGTTAGATCCAAAACCGATGTTCAGGAGCATGAGGCCGATGGCCGGGGAGATACCCAAACGGATGCCTAAGGGAAGAGCTTCTACGATCTTCTCACGAATGCTGAACAGGGAAAGGATCAGGAAGACAACACCTTCGATCAGGATGATGCAAAGCGCTACCTGGAACGCTTTATCATAACTGTCTACTCCGGCGATCCCCATTCCGGCGATGCTGGTAACGACCGAAGCAAAGAACGCATTCAGTCCCATTCCGGGTGCAAGGCCAAAAGGTTTATTCGCTAAAAATGCCATGACGAACATTGCGATAGCGGAAGAGATACAGGTCGCTAAGAAAATCGCATTCCATAAGGCCGGACTGCCCTGACCCCAGTCGATCAGTAGATTCGGGTTCAGCATGATGATGTAAGCCATCGTCATGAAGGTCGTGAGGCCCGCAATGACCTCGGTACGAACATTGGTGTTGTTCTGTTTGAGTTTGAATAGTTTCTCCATTTTCATACTCCTTTGGTTGTGGGTGATGAAGCCGGCCGGCTCAGGTCTGGCTCCATCGGGGTTACGTTCAGTTGCACTAAATCAATTATAGAATCCACCCTGTTTTCTGTCAAGTAAGAAGTTCGATTCTTATCCACAGAAGTCGTAAGAAATAAATTGTCCGATGGTCTTGGAAGCTTTTTCAAAAACAGTGGGGATTCTTCATGATTTTCTCTTGAGTTTGGAGGACGATTTGTGTAAAATAAAGGGTGGGAATAATGTTTCCCTCCAATCATCACAACCTATGGGAGGATATCTTATGTCTTACATGCAAAACTATAAAGAGTGGTGTGAAAACCCATATTTTGACGAAGCGACCCGTAACGAGCTGAAGGCCATCGCGGGCGATGACAACGAGATCAAAGAGCGGTTTTACAAGAACCTGGAGTTCGGTACCGGCGGTCTGCGCGGTATCTTGGGCGCCGGCTCGAACCGCATGAACATTTATACCGTACGCAAGGCAACACAGGGCCTTGCAAATTACATTTTGGCAAATGGAGGCCTGGGCCGCGGCGTTGCGATCTCTTACGACTGCCGTCGCATGAGCCCCGAGTTCGCTGATTGTGCGGCTCTCTGCCTCGCGGCCAATGGCATCAAGGCGTACATTTACCCGTCACTGCGCCCGACGCCGCAGCTGTCCTTCACACTTCGTGAACTGAACTGCATCGCCGGCATCATGGTAACGGCGAGCCACAACCCGCCCGAATACAACGGCTATAAGGTATATTGGGAGGACGGCGCCCAGGTAACGAGCCCGAAGGATGTCGATATCATCAATGAAGTTAACTCCATCACAGATTACTCGACCTGCAAGACCATGGATAAGACTCAGGCCATGATCGACGGTCTGTATAATGTTGTAAGTTTTGACATGGACGACCGTTACATCGAAGCACTGAAGAAGCAGGTCATCCATCCGGAGATCTGCCGCGAGGTAGGTAAGGAGCTGAAGATCGTTTACACTCCTCTGTACGGAACCGGTAACGTTCCTGCGCGTCGTGTGCTGAAAGAGATCGGTTTTGAGAATGTTTACGCCGTTCCGGAGCAGTCCGTAGTTGACGGCAACTTCCCGACCGTTTCCTACCCGAACCCCGAGGATCCGAAGGCATTCGCCCTGGCGCTGAAGTTGGCGAAAGAGGTCGATGCAGACGTTATCCTTGCAACGGATCCCGATGCCGACCGTCTCGGCGTTTACGCGAAGGATTCCGCGACCGGCGAATACGTTTCCTTCACCGGAAATATGTCCGGCGTTTTGGTTTGCGAATATGTGCTGAGTCAGAAGAAGGCCTTGGGTACATTGCCCGCAAACGGTGCTGTTGTAGAGACCATCGTTTCTACCGACCTGTGTAAGGCAGTCGCAGCAGAATACAACATGAAGCTGATCGAAGTGCTGACCGGATTTAAGTTCATCGGTGAGCAGATCAAATGGTTCGAGGAGCAGAACACCTACAGCTATCAGTTCGGTTTCGAGGAGAGCTACGGTCTGCTCGTTGGCACACATGCCCGCGATAAGGACGCCATCATCGCCGTTATGCTGCTTTGCGAGGCGGCTGCGTTCTATAAGAAGCAGGGCCTGACCTTGTGGGATCAGATGATCAAGATCTACGAGAAGTACGGCTTCTATCGTGAAGGCGTGAAGTCATTGACCCTGAAGGGACTTGATGGAGCCGAGAAGATCGGCGCGATCATGGAGAACCTCCGCAACAACCCGATCAAATCCCTCGCTGGTCTGAATGTGAAAGAGTTCCGCGACTACGAGAAGGACGCAGTCCTCGTGATGGCTGATGGCAGCAAGCATCCGACCGGCCTTCCGAAGTCCAACGTTCTGTACTACGAGTTCGAGGACAATGCATGGTGCTGCGTTCGCCCGTCCGGCACAGAGCCGAAGATCAAATTCTACATGGGCGTAAAGGGCTCCGACCTGGAAGATGCAAATAAAAAATTATCCGAACTGTCCGACGGTTTCATGGGACTGGTGGAGGAGTAAAGGATACCATATATGAATCATGAGATGATCTTAGTTTTGGACTTCGGCGGTCAGTATAATCAGTTGATCGCCAGAAGAGTCAGAGAGTGCAACGTTTACTGTGAGGTGCATCCCTACACTATGTCGCTGGAGCAGATCCGCGAGATGGCGCCGAAGGGCATCATCTTCACCGGCGGCCCGAACAGCGTTTACGATCCTGCGTCGCCGCACTACGATCCCGCGATTTTCGATCTGGGCATCCCGATCCTGGGCATCTGCTACGGATCGCAGCTCATGGCGTACAGCCTGGGCGGTGTCGTGGAGACCGCGCCTGTCAGCGAGTACGGCCACACAGAAGTGACCATCGACAAACGTGACGCCTTGTTTGAGGGCGTGGCGGAAAATAAACACTCCTCCACGGTTTGCTGGATGAGCCATACCGACTATATCGCGAAGGCTCCGGAGGGCTTCATCATTACCGCGCATACACCGGTCTGCCCGGTGGCAGCGATGGCGTGTGAGGCGCGCAAACTCTATGCGACGCAGTTCCACCCCGAGGTCATGCATACCGAAGAAGGAACGCACATGCTTCGTAACTTCGTGCTCCGCATCTGCGGCTGCGCCGGTGACTGGCGCATGTCTTCCTTCGTGGATACGACCATCCGCGAACTTCGGGAGCGCATCGGAAACGGACGCGTGCTGTGCGCATTGTCCGGCGGCGTGGATTCGTCGGTTGCCGCAGTCCTGCTGTCGAAAGCCATCGGCAAGCAGCTCACCTGCGTTTTCGTCGACCACGGTCTGCTCCGCAAGAACGAGGGAGACGAAGTCGAGGCCGTGTTCGGTCCCAACGGTCCTTATGAATTGAATTTTGTTCGGGTCAATGCGGCCGAGCGCTATTATGCGAAACTGGCCGGCGTTACGGAACCGGAGCAGAAGCGTAAGATCATTGGCGAAGAATTCATCCGCGTCTTCGAGGAGGAAGCAAAGAAGATCGGAGCGGTGGATTACCTCGTGCAGGGAACCATTTACCCTGATGTCATCGAATCGGGACTCGGCAAATCTGCCGTGATCAAAAGCCACCACAATGTCGGCGGCCTGCCGTCCGTAGTGGATTTCAAAGAGATCATCGAGCCGTTGCGCATGCTGTTTAAGGACGAAGTGCGTAAGGCAGGTCTGGAACTCGGTATTCCGGCGCGTCTGGTATACCGTCAGCCGTTCCCGGGTCCGGGCCTCGGCGTCCGCATCATCGGCGAGATCACGCCGGAGAAGGTGCGTATGGTGCAGGAGGCGGATTACATTTACCGCGAAGAAGTGGAGAAGGCCGGCCTCGGTAAGGAACTGGGTCAGTATTTCGCCGCACTCACGAATATGCGCAGCGTCGGCGTTATGGGCGATTTCCGTACCTACGATTACGCCATCGCGCTTCGCGCCGTTTACACCAGCGACTTTATGACCGCAGAAGCGGCCCGCCTGTCCTGGGACGTTCTCATGAAGGTGACGAACCGTATCGTCAACGAGGTCAAAGGCGTCAACCGCGTACTTTATGACTGCACGGGTAAGCCCCCGGGCACGATCGAGTTTGAATAAGATATCTTTTGATCGACAGGAGAGATCCCTGATCTTAGGACAGAGCGTGAATAGCTTATGCATACAAAACACCCGAAAGCACACAGCGTGCTTTTGGGTGTTTTTGTTTTATCCATCAGCGGTGTGACATTGACAATACCTGACAGATAAGATAGAATGAAAATACGTTTTCAGGTGTGATATTTAGTGAAATCAATAGCAGCAGAGAGCAGAAATAAGCTGCGTTGGAGGAGTATGAAAAAATGAAGATATGTAAAGAGGTGTTGAAACCGGCTATATTTTTAGCCATGGCTATCTTAGTCCTATGCACGAGTGTATCAGCGGTTTATGCGGACTTCGGGTTTAAAGTGAAACGTGTGATCAAAGTCAAAAATGCGCCGAATGAGTACTATTATGCGTTCATGGAATATCATAGGAGCGGAAACCAGATACAAGGGTGGGATGCTCCGATCGATGACAGCGAACTGCATCTGGATCAGGTGGATGAACAGTCCGTGAAAGCATTTCTGAGAGACTTATGTATCGATAATTGGTACGGTGATGAATATTCCTGTAAACATTCGAACGAAAAGAATGAAATAACCTATGTGAATGGGAAATATGAAATGGGTGGATTTCGTCTGATCTTCATTGAGATGGATGGAGAAGTTCATATAAGCCCGGTTTTCCAAAGAAATCTATCGCATGTGTACGACTATCGTACCGGAGAAGTAACAAAAACCCAAAAGAGTGGTTTTTTACATTATGTTCTTACCTGCCTTTTTATGACCTTTTTTCTGGAGTTCCTCGTTTTCGGTTTCTTCGGCTTTGCTGTTTGCAAGAAGAATACGTCTGCCTTTTTGTTTATCAACATCGTAACCAATGTTCCGTTTACTATACTTTATTATTGCCTTGCCACAATATTTCCGGGGGCATCGTCTCTTGTTTTCTTCGTCGTACTTGAGTTGCTCATCACTTTTGTTGAGGCGTATTTCTATTCCCGCGTTCTGGTCGATAAAACGAATAAGCATTGTCCGAAACGAGCCTTTATATGTGGGTTGGTCGCAAATATAATCAGTGCAGTATGCGGAGTGATCTATTCGATCGTCAGTTTTTTGCAGTTTGTTCTGGGATGATCCTGATGTACGGCTGTTGCGATAATGTGCATAGAGTTTTTGGTATAATATGCTTACGATATGATCCTATGGGATATCTGCAACGTCGATGAATATGATCGGGAAGATGAATAGGAGGGAAAATGAAGATCATTAAAAAACATTGGAAATTGCTTGTTGCGGCGATCGTTATCGTATGCATTTGTCTGTATGTCGTATTGGATAGTGATGCCCGGGAACGCGCTTCTTCGATCGCGTCCGGGATGACTGATACACTTAACTCTATCGACGATGTGATGTATTATCCGATTTTGATCATCGTTATGGCGTGTGCCGGCCTGTTTTTTACCGTGAGGACGAGAGGGGTGCAGATCCGCCTCTTCCCGCATTCGGTGCACCTGCTCATGGAGCCACCTGAGGATAAGAAGAATGTATCATCCTTGCAGGCGATGCTGGTTTCGACCGCATCGCGCGTCGGCACAGGTAATATCGTCGGCGTTTCGACGGCGATCTGCCTCGGCGGCCCGGGCGCCTGCTTCTGGATGTGGGTAATGTGCATCGTCGGCGCTTCATCGGCCTTCATCGAAAGTACGCTCGCGCAGATCTACAAGCGCAAAAATGCAGACGGCGAGTCGTACGGCGGCCCCGCGTACTACATTGAACGTGCCCTCCATGCACCTGTGCTAGCCGGCGTGTTCTGTGTCTTCCTGATCGCAACCTACGCAGTTGGCTTCAATCTGCTCTGTTCATATAACCTACAATCGACATTTGCCACATATTCGTTTTACGATGCGTCGATCACACCGGCGATCATCGGAGGCGTGCTGGCGCTGCTCACCGGCTACTGCCTGCTCGGCGGCGGCAAACGTATCGTGAAACTGACCAGCCTGATCGTGCCGGTCATGGGCATTTCCTACGTGCTCATTTCCCTGGTCGTGATCTTTGTGAATATCGGGACCATTCCGGCCATGTTCGGTCAGATCTTCAGTGACGCCTTTGATTTCAAGGCGATCTTCGGCGGCGTGGCGGGTTCCTGTATGATCTATGGTATCAAGCGCGGCCTGTACTCGAACGAGGCCGGCGTCGGTTCTGCGCCGAACGCTTCCGCCTCGGCAAAGGTATCGCATCCCGCGAAGCAGGGACTGGTCCAGACTCTGTCGGTCTACATCGACACCCTGCTATTGTGTACGGCAACGGCACTCATGTGCCTGTCTACGGGAGTGAAGAGAAGCGTCGAGGTTTCCGGAGCACCCTATGTGCAGAACGCCATTTCCACGGTCTTCGGCAAGATCGGCCCGACCTTTATCACGATCGCCATGATCCTGTTCGCGTTTACAACCCTGCTGGGTAACCTTTTCTATGTGGACAATGCGCTCATTTTCCTGAACCATAAGAAGCAACCATCGAAATCCTTCATGAAGTGTTTCCATGTTGGCTGTGTGCTGATCGTATTTCTCGGAGCTTTGATCAAGATGGATGCTGCCTGGGCTGTGGCAGACATCACCATGGGCGGCATGACGTTGATCAACCTTCCGGCCTGTATGTTACTGGGCGGAGTGGCCATCCGGGCGTTGAAGGATTATGAGAAACAGAAGAAAGAAGGCAAAAAACCGGTATTCTTCGGAAAGAATATCGGCTTGAATGAGGAGGAACTCGATTACTGGAAAGAAGATGTTTAAAAAAATTTGAAAAACCTCTTGACATTAGTTCGGAACCGAAGTATAATTAGTTCGGAACCGAAGTAATAGACATATGATTTAGGAGGTAAGAAATATGGTAAGTAACAGAGATCTTTTCAGAAAAATGATGAGTTTACCTAAAGTACTGAGTATGATGAAGATGAAGGAAATGGGCCAGCCGCCGTTTGGCATGGGCGGAAAGCCCGGCTTTGGCGGTCCCGGTGGAGCACCGTTCCAGCCGCAGTTCGGTATGGGTGGTAAGCCCGGTTTTGGCGGCCCCGGTGGGGCACCGTTCCAGCCGCCGTTCGGCATGGGTGGTAAGCCCGGCTTCGGCGGTCCCGAAAGACCCGGTCAGCCTGGTTTTGGCGGACTCGGATGCAGAAAGGGTCCTGCAGGCCCGATGGGCAGAGGCATGAGCCGCGAGCGTTTGCTGACCATCATCAGCGAGTATCCGGATGGCATTCGCCAGAAGGATCTGGCTGAGGCAGCCGGCATCAACGCATCCTCGGCTTCGGAAGTTGTCAGCCGCCTGGAGGACGACGGCTACCTGGTTCGCGTGATCGACGAAAGCGATAAGCGCGCTACCTTGCTGAAACTTACGGAGATGGGCGCTGTCCGTGCGGAAGAGATCCGCTCGGAGAGAGACTCCTTCCTGGATGACCTCTTCGGCCGTCTGACCGAAGATGAAAAGCAGACCCTTTCCGATCTGTTGGATAAACTGCTCGGAAAAGAATAATATATCGCTCGTCCAGCGATGAACGAGAGGCTGCCATGACCCGGCAGCCTCTCGTTGTTTTCAGGGCCTTTCACTGCCTCGCGAGATTGATAATCAGGTTGACATATAGTACTGAAAATGATACATTTTTAATATGTTTCATTAGGATTTTTCAGAAAGGCGGGAATGGTATGGCGCTTGAAAAAAGTGTGTTGAATACAGACGAGATGATGGCGCTTTTGCAGACCGAATACGGCCTGCACTTCATTGACCGAAAAAAGCTCGCCTTAGGCTCTGCGAATTGCTTCAAAGTCCGATGTGAAGAGGGTGATTTTTTCCTCAAGGAGTATCAGAGCGACTTCACTATGGACAGGGTCGACCGCGAGGCGGAAATCGTCTCGTATCTGCGAGTCCGACGATTTCCCGTCGCCGGTTTCGTGAAGACTTTGAACGGGGGCAATGCTGTTCTTTACGAGGGACATGTGATCAGCGTGCAGGATTACGTGGAAGGCAAGTCCTATCTGAACGACCTTCCGCACGTGCTACTGATGAAGAGCGCCGGATATCTGGGGCGCATGCATTCCCTGCTGAAAGACTACCCGCTCGAGACCGAAATGGACTACCGCTGGGCCGAAAGCATTTCCGCCGAGGCAGTTGCGCGCAAGTTTGATGCATTACTGGCGGCTCTCGAAGCAGAGCGGTCGGACCCGAACTATGCGAAGATCCGCGAAGACCTGATCTTCAAAAAGAACTTAATGACCTGCATCGACGACTGGAAGCAGTACTTCCGCGGGATCACGTTTTCCGCGACCCACGGTGACTACACTGCCTGCCAGTTGATCTGCGGGGAAGACGATATTCGGGCGATCATCGATTTTTCGTCCGCGGGTACATTGCCCGTGGTCTGGGAGATCATGAGATCCTACATCCAGTCGGGCGGCGTCGGGCGCAACGAGACTACGCTCGATGTCGAGGATTTGGTTGCCTACGTTGCCGAATACATGAAGTACGCGCCCCTTACTCGAAGGGATCTGGAGGCGATGCCGTACCTCTACCTGTTCCAGCTGACCCAGAGCAGCTACGGATACAAAGAGTACCTGGTCGCTAAAACGGAGAACCGCGAGGCATTGCTGGATTTCGCATTTTGGCGAACCGGGATCTGCCGCGAGATCCATGGAAAGGCAAACGAGATCTCAGACGCGTTGTCGGCGTTGATCGACCGATAAAACGCATAAAACTACCGGAAATCAAAGGAGATAAACAACATGGAATATACAACAAGACTTGTAACAATAGAAGATTATGATTCGATTTTTGAACTGTGGAATTCGACCGAGCAGAGCCGGAGAGCGCTGAACCCCGTGGATGATACACGGGAGGGCATTGACCGTTATCTGAAGCGGAACCCCACCACATGCTTTGTTGCGGTAGCCGACGGAAAGATCATCGGCGTGATCCTGACCGGTCACGACGGACGGCGGGCGCTCATTCACCATATGTGCGTTCATCCGGACTATCGTCGGTTGGGCATCGCTGCGCGGCTGGTCGCCCTGGCAGAGGAAGCGCTGCAGAAGGAAGGCATCCAGAAAGTCTTCGGCCTCGTTTTCAAAGACAACGATACGGCCAATTCATTCTGGGAGGCGCAGGGGTACTCGCTGAGAACGAACCTCAATTATCGGAATAAGAGCCTGAATTCGAATATACCGACAGGCGAATAAGAAAAGGAACCAACGAAATGATCAATAACGAAAAAGATGTAAAAGACCAGTATGCGAAAGCAGACCGGTTAAATACCAGGATCTCTATTCATGACAAATATTCGACCAACAAGATGGGATTTGCCAATTGGATCTACTCCAACTACCGGATCTTAGAGGGCATGAAGGTCCTGGAACTCGGCTGCGGCACCGGATCCATGTGGAAGGGCCATGAGGCTCTACTGGATGCGTGCGGCGAGATCATCCTGTCGGATTTTTCCGAGGGTATGGTGGAGACGATCCGGACGAACCTCGGATCCCGGCCGAACACACAGTACCGCGTGATCGACATCCAGGACATTCCGTACGAAGATGAAACCTTTGATGTTGTGATCGCAAATATGATGCTTTATCATGTGCCGGACCTGGATCAGGGACTTCGTGAAGTCAGAAGAGTCCTGAAAAAGACAGGTGTATTCTATACGGCGACCTATGGCGAACACGGCATCGTGGAGTATCTGGCATCCCTTCTCGGCGAATATGGAGTAAAGGATACGGCAAGTAAGGCATTTACCCTGCAAAATGGCAGCGAGATCCTCGGAAAGTACTTTTCTAAGGTGGAAATGCTTCGCTATGAGGACGGCCTGGCCGTGACCGATGTCGACGATTTGGTGGACTATGCCTATTCCCTGGGCGGGATGACTTCGCTGACGCAGATCCCCCGTGAGACACTGAGAGAGGTATTCCTCCGGAACATGAAGGATGGCGTGTTAAGCGTTCCGAAGGAATATGGAATGTTTGTAGCCAGGCCTGTCGGCAGAGATGAGAAATCCTGCGGGGCTATCGTGTTCACATATGAAAATGGCGTCAGAAAATACGTGATGACCCGCGGAACCGGGATCTATCAGGCCTTTTGCGGTTTCCCAAAGGGACACATGGAGGCCGGAGAGACGGAGCAGGAGACTGCACTGCGGGAAGTAAAAGAGGAAACCGGTCTGGACGTCGTGCTGATCGATGGTTTCCGGGTAGTGGATGAGCACTTCCTGGCGCGCGAAGGCCGTCCGAACGATAAGAAGACGAACGTTCACTTTTTGGCGGAATACCACGATCAGGAACTGAAGGCGCAGGCATCGGAGATTTCGGAGCTCGTTCTCATGAACTACGAAGACGCGATGCAAAGCCTGACGTCGGAAGAATCCAAAAGAGAGCTGGCGGCAGCCGAGAGATTTTTGAACGATAAGCATTGACCGAACTGAGGGACGGAAATGAAATTCATGCAGATACCGAAAGAGCGGATGAGAACGGAGAAGGAAATTATCGAAAACGTGCTGGCGGTTGCCGGCGAAGACGAGGCTGTAAGGGCAGTCATTCGGACGAATCTGCTGCCTAAGAGGGAGTATGATTACTACAACTTTTACTTTGTGGTGAAAGATACGCAGAAGTTTGAAGGTGATGTCTTTGCGCGCTGTTTCGGCGAGCGGATCCTGCTCTATCGGGGAGATAAGAACTATCCGGAGATGTTCCCGAACGATACGAAAGCGCATTTGATGGTGTTTAGCGACGGCGTTACGATCGCGATCAACGTCGTGGACCGGGACACATTTCTGGCCAGATACAATGGCGAACCGGATCATGAAAACGTTTGGATCGGGGATACCTATCTGAAACTTTTGGATAAGGATGGAGCATTGCCCGTGATCGAACGGTTGGACGAAAAACAGACATGGTTTGCGGAAAAACCTTCCGAGGAAGGTTTTATTTCGGCGTGCAACGAGTTCTGGTGGGTGATGAAGACATTGGCCGAATATACTTTGAGGAAAGAACTGCCTTCCGCCATGTTCTACCTGAATGTGGCAGTGCGGGATCTCCTGAACCGGATGATCCGCTGGGACCTGTTCCTGCGCGCGGGGCAGCCGGTCGACATGGGCATCCTGGACAGCAACATGGAAAAACTGCTCGGAGAGGAACGCTTTTCGCTTTATAAACGGACGTACCCGACAGCAGACTATGCGAGCATTTGGACGGCGTTTGATGCAGTTGCTGAGTTATGGAACCTCCTCGGCAATGAAGTCGCCGCAAACTGTGGTTACACGTACCCGAAAGATACGGAAATCAACATGCTAAGGTTGATACAAAGCATGAAATAGTGTAATTGAATTAGGGGGAATATCAATGGAAAATATAGGAGAACAGATACAAAACGTCTTACGGAGTTGGGGACTGGAGGGCTCCGCAGCAGAACTGCTGAAGGACGACCCGGCCCGACCGGTATACAAGATCATAACCGCTTCCGAATGCTTTGTTTTGAAAGGCTATTCGTGTGAAACACGGGAAACTACGATTTCAAGCAATGTCCATGCGCACCTGTTTTTGGGTAATGAAAAGGCCCTCGCGCCGCGTGTATTTCCCGCAAAGACGGGAGTGTATTATATCTGCGAACACGGATATTGGTTTTATCTTATGGAGTTTATCGAGGGAAGACAACTCGAAGAAACTCCGGAGGATGAATTTAGATTAGGACAGGCAGCCAGAAAGCTACATGCGTTACAAGAATATCAGGAAAAGTCGCCATTTACCCAGAGTAAACAGGGTTACTACGAGTGGTTCAGGGACCGCGACTTTGTCAAGGAATTCGATGCGATCCTGGACGCGATCCCTGATTTTGAGAAGCTGGATCAATGCTTCGTCCACACGGACATGGGGCCGCATAAATCCATGCTCGATAAGGACGGCAGGGTGGTATTTGTCGACCTGGATGACTCCGGCATCGGCAGCCGGTATCTGGACCTCGGTTGGCCGTTCATCATGCAGTACGTGGACTTTAACCATGACACCGAGGAGATGAATTACCGCTTTGATCTGGCCGAGAGTTTTTTGATGGGTTACTATGGCGAGGCGGGAGTTTCGAGGGAAGAGTTTGACTTGATCTTTTACGGCGCAGAACAGATGCACATATCGTACATGCAGACCTACGGGCCCTATGCGGTCGACTCCCTGTGGAAGATCCTCAATTTCGGAATGGAGCAAAAAGAGATCCTGTGGAACAGGATCAAACACAACGGATCGTTGATGTCAGAAAGGAAAATATGGATATCAGAGTAATAAACGAGGATAATGAAAAACAGCAGATCACGCGGCTGGTCTTGGAAGCATTGCCCGATTGGTTTGGGGTCCCCGAGACGCGTGAAGCCTACATCAAAGAGAGTGCAGACCTTCCTTTGATCGCCGCTTTCGACGGCGAGAAACCGGTGGGCTTTTTATGCCTGAAAGAAACAGGAAAAGACACCATGGAGATCCATGTGATGGGTGTGCTTATGGATCATCACAGGACGGGCGTCGGGAAGGCTATGTTCGACGAGGCGAAGAAAGTGGCTGTAGACGGCGGCTATTCCTTCATGCAGGTGAAGACCGTTCAGATGGGACATTATGAGGATTATGACAGGACGAACCTGTTTTACAGGGCGCTGGGTTTTAAGGAGTTCGAGGTGTTTCCGGCATATTGGGACGAGCTGAACCCGTGCCAGATCTATGTTATGTCACTGCGATAGTTCGCAGATGTTTAGGAGGAAATATGCAGGATTTCGTGATCAAAAACTTTAAGACTGCCGAGTATAAGGAGGTCGACCTGAACCAGGTGTACGACCCGGAAGGGGAGCACCGCCATTCGTTCGGCTTTTTGAAGAGCACGGTGATCTCGCCGTATAAAGCGGGCGAAGGGAAACTTTCAGTCGCGTTCTACACGCTGATGCCGGGCCAGAGCAACTACCCGTACCACCAGCATCTCGGGAGAGAAGAAATGTTTTACATCATTTCCGGCACGGCGACGCTTAGGACGCCGGACGGCGACCGGGTCGTGACCGCGGGCGATGTGGCCTTCTTCCCGCCGAACGAATACGGCGCGCACATGCTGACGAACACTTCGGACGAACCGGTGACGTATCTGGATATTGACACCTACACGCCCTCGGACATTGTCCTGTATCCGGATTCGGGCAATGTACGCGTCCTGGCGGAGTGCATGCAGAAGTCCTTCAAACTCGACTCGGAAGTAAACTATTTGGACGGAGAATAAAACATGGAGAATATACAGAAGATCTTTAAAAGTGTTTTGGAGGCGGATCGTGCAGCGGTGGTCATTTGTGACCTGGATCATACGATCATCTATATGAACCCGGCAGCGGTCGGCAGATATGCAAAGTGGGGCGGCAAGGATCTGCTCGGGAAGAGCCTGCTCACTTGCCATAACGAGAAGTCGAGAGAAACGATCTGCAAAGTTGTGGACTGGTTTCGGGCTTCAAAAGAAAACAATCTGGTCTACACGTTCTACAACGAGAAAGAAAACAAAGATGTATACATGGTCGCTCTGCGTGACGACGCCGGCGAACTGATCGCGTATTATGAAAAGCATGAGTATCGAAACAGAGAGACCATGAAAATGTACGATTTGTTGAGTAGTAAACAATGAATTGATACTTCCGATGAATGTAGTAAAACGGATCCGAAGCAAGAAAAATGACTAAATCACGCTTGCCCTCACATCTTAGTCATACAAAAGAGACGAGCATGATCTTAAGCAGGAGAGGAGTTATGCCTAAATCGACCTGACGACATCGCTTTAGGTATAATTCAAGAAGGGACTCATTTGACCAAATCAAGAATAATTGACTAACCGCTGGAGTATTCGAGGGGTTAGGCATAAATGGTGAGTCGGGACAATCTATCAAACCGGAAGTTGAGTGACTAAAACTTGCTTCATTTGAGGCTTTAGGCATAAAAGCGAGTTGTGGCCTTTCTCTGAAGAAGATAAGGAATGACTAAGGTGGACCCATAGCCCCTATTTAGGCATAAAACACGGCAAAAAACATAAGGTACAGAGCGCAACCGGACAGGTCGCGCTCTTTTTTGAAAAACATGGTGAAAATCTTCAGAAAAAGGTGGAAAGATGCTTTGGAAATTGGTATAATGGTAGAAAGACATTGAGTGAGTAGTTTAGTTAGTGTTCGTGGAATTGAGATATGTTTGATATGGAGTGAGAAAGGAGACTTTCCGAATGAATTATGACATATTCATATCGCATCTGAAAAATGTGGCCAGTGTGCTTTCGGTTGGCATAAACCCGGACGGATCTTGCGGAGAGATCCTTCTTGAGGCGGCCAATGATGCGTATTTGGCGACCATTAATACGCGCCGTGAAGATTTTGTGCCCGGACGGCCTTACTATAACTATGTCCCGGCTGACCGGAATTATGAAGCGATGAGTTATCGCTGTATAACGGAAAACCGGATGATCCATGCATATGTGGATGCAGGCCAGTACCATGCGTGGATGGAGATCTATATGCTTCCGTTGATCTCGGACGAACCGAATAAGGGCTACTATTTGTTCTCTTATGACATGTCCGAGAAGTTGGACGCGGAGCGGTTAGCAGATGTTCCGCCGGAGACGGCCATGCAGATGCTTTCTATCAGTGTTCGTCTGCGGGATACTACGAACTTCCAGCAGGCCATGGATGAGATCATCCGGGATATCCGCTTAGACTGCGAAGCAAACCGTTGCTGTATCATCCTGACGGACTTTAAGAAACGTACGAGTACTATGCTCTGTGAGAGCGTCGCGGAAACCGAGGTGGTCATGGACAGGGAGATGCTCCAGGCAGACTTCTTCTTCCCGATCATCGAGATCTGGGATCGCATGACTTCGGAAAGCAACTGCTACATCATCCAAAATGAAAAGGAACTGGAAGAGATCAAAGATAAAGATTACCTTTGGTATCAGTCCCTGATAGCTTCCGGAGTGTACAGTCTGGTGCTTTACCCGCTGAAGTCGGGCGGAGAAACGATCGGCTTTATCATGGCGACGAATTTCAACAGTGAACGCACGCTTGCGATCAAGGCGAACCTGGAAGTAGCTACCTTCCTTCTGGCAGCAGAGATCGCCAACCGTCAGTTGTTCACCCGCCTGAAGATATTGAGCGATACCGACCTTTTGACCGGTCTCTATAATCGTAATGCCATGAATAACCGCGTGTCGGATATCGTATCGGGAGCGTCGCCCCTGACCGGCAACTACGGCGTTGTATTTGCCGATCTGAACGGCCTGAAGAACGTCAACGATGAGGAAGGCCACGTGGCCGGCGATCAGTTGCTGAAGGATGCGGCCGATGTACTTCGCGCAACCTACACCTCAGAGTGCAGCATTTTCCGCGTAGGCGGAGATGAATTCATGGTACTCGTGGAAGGTCACACAGAAGAAGAGTTTATCAGTCTTACGCTGAAACTGCGTTTGAATTGTGAAGCGACCAAACATGTGCGGATGGCGATCGGAACCTACTACTGTCCGGCATCCGAGGATATCCGTGTGGCTCTTCATAACGCGGACGAAGCTATGTACCGGGATAAGCGGGACTTCTACGACCGCCATCCGGAATTGAAGAGAAGAATATAAGTTCATACCAATATATTATTTTAAACAGGAGGATCTATCATGAAGTTTTATATTTGTAACCACTGTAAGAACATTATCATTAAGGTTAAGGATTCCGGAGTGCCGGTCGTGTGCTGCGGTGAGAAGATGACGGAGATCGTTGCAAACACAACGGATGCTGCGTTCGAGAAGCATGTTCCTGCGGTGACCGTAGACGGAAGCAAAGTTACGGTATGTGTCGGTTCCGTGCAGCATCCCATGCTCCCGGAGCATTACATTCAGTTTATCCTGTTGGAGACCACGAATGGTTACCAGGTGAAGAACCTGAAGCCGGGTGAGGCTCCCGTGGCTGAATTTATTCTCGCAGAAGGCGAAAGCGCTGTAGCTGCTTACGAGTATTGTAATCTTCACGGCCTTTGGAAGGCAGAAATCTGATCTGGAGTTGGATTCATGCAAGAAATGATTCTTGAAATAAAAAACCTTACCAAGTATTACGGAAAGGTAAAAGGGGTTGAGGATCTCTCTCTTTCTTTACACAAGGGGGAGATCTTTGGTTTTATTGGGCCGAACGGAGCCGGAAAATCTACGACGATCCGTTCGATCATGAATCTGATCAATAAGGATTCGGGCTCGGTCTTGTTTCACGGAAAAGAACTGGACCGGGACGCTGTGGACGCCAAAAGCAAGATCGGCTACCTGCCGAGTGAGGTCTTTCTGTATGATGATCTCACCGTCAAAGGCATCTTCGATCATCACGAGACTTTTTACCGGAAGTATGAGCATGCGGCCGGGATCCACGAGAGAAGAAAAGAACTGGTCGAGCGGTTGAAGCTCGATGAGACGAAGAAGATCGAAGACCTTTCTCTGGGAAACTTGAAGAAGGTCGGAATCATATTGGCGTTGATGCACGGGCCGGAGCTCATCATTATGGACGAGCCGACGAGCGGCCTGGATCCCATTATGCAAAACGTGTTTTATGAATTGTTGAAAGAAGAGCGTGAAAAAGGCAACACGGTCTTTTATTCCACGCATATTTTGAGCGAAGTTTCGCGGATCTGTGACCGCGTGGGCATCATCCGCGGCGGCGAACTCATCAAAGCGGGTCCGGTCGACGAGATCAGCGATAAGCAACTGAAATTCGTGACAGTCACCACCAATGACGTCGATGCCCTTGTGTCGGATCTGGGTGTAAAAGTGCTTTCAAAAGAGGATCATACCGTGCGGTTTGCAAACGTGCTTCCGGACGACGAGTTGATCAAAAAACTGTCGCATTATCGTATCGAAAAGATCCTCATCGAAGAGGCGACGCTCGAAGAGATGTTTATGCATTATTACACGGAGGAGCGGTGAGATGATCAAACGTGAATTAAAAGTCAATCTGAAGGGCTTTATCATCTGGACCGGGACCATGCTGGTGCTCCTTTTGCTGATCTACATGGTCTACCCGTCAATCATCAACGGGGAAAATGGCAGCAAAGTGGATGAGATGGTGAAAGCATTTCCCCCGGAGATATTGAAGGCGTTTAACATGGACATCGCGGGACTGGACACCGCGTTCGGCTGGCTGAAGTCGGAGGGTTTCGTGTTTCTGTACCTCATCGTCGGCATCTACAGCTGCCTGCTCGGGTCGAACATCCTGCTGAAAGAGGAGAGCGAAAAAACGATCGAGTACCTGGCGGCGTTGCCGATCTCCCGGCGAAAAGTCGTGATCGATAAGATCCTCGTTTCGATGTTCTACATCCTGTCCATGATCATCCTGCTCGGAGCGTTCAATATGATCGCGCTGAATATCTCGGAAACTCCGGATAATGCGCAACTCCTGCTTTTGAGCATTACCCCGATATTTCCGTCCATCGTGCTGTTTGCGCTGGGCATGTTCATATCCACATTTACCCATAAGACGAAGAAGATGCTTGGAATCAGCATCGGCATGGTATTTGCCGCGTACATCCTGAACGTGATCTCCGAAATGGGAAAATCCGTGGAAGGGTTTAAGTATATTTCCGTTTTCACACTCGCGGACTCCCGCTGGGTGATCACGAATTCTGAGATCCGTCCGATCTTTGCAGTGATCAGTCTGGCGTTGTGTGCGGGGTTGCTCTTGCTGACGTTGGTGCGTTATCAGAAAAAAGAACTAGTGTAGGAAACAGGGGGGTTACCCGATATGATCAAAAAGACCATGCGATCCCTTGCGGTCGGAGCTTGCATCGTGATGATGCTGACCGGTTGCGGGGTCGTCGACCCGGTGGCAAAAGAAAAACTCCCCGAGGAAACGATCGGGGTAGAGGAACCGGGCACGGAAGATGAGAGTCCGCCGGAAGAGCCTTCGACAGAATTCGATGTGCCGGCCGGGGATGAGACGCCGGAAGAAGTGGATGTCTACGTGGAGTTGCAGCCCGGAAGCGCTGCGGTATCGATCAGTAAGCGGAACTTCCCGGATAAAAAGTTTCGCGAATATGTTTCCTCGGAGTTCGACCGCGACAGAAACGGAATTCTTTCCCTGGAAGAGATCAAGTCTGTTGAGAAGATCGAATTGAAAGAGGCGGCGATCCAGAGCATAAAAGGCGTGGAGTTTTTCACAGAACTGACGGAGCTGGTGGTCGCCGGGAATCAATTGACCACGCTGGATATCAGTTTGAACAGTAAACTGGAAGTGCTGGACTGTTCGCTGAACCAATTAACGCAGCTGGATCTGAGCGCCAATGCGCAACTGGCGGAACTGAACTGCGCCGACAACAAACTGACGGGGCTCATGCTTAGGTCGAACCCGGCGCTTGTGAAACTGACTTGTGACGGAAATCCGATGCCGGCACTGGACGTGAGCGGTTGTGAGGCACTGGAAGAATTAAGCTGTACCTATTGTGATGTGACCGAACTGAAGGTGACCGGGTGCGAGGCACTTACGACACTGTACTGTAACAACAATCATTTGACGGCGCTGGATGTGAGCACAAACACCGCACTGGTGAAGCTCAGTTGCGCCGAGAATGAATTGACCGCACTGGATGTGAGCGCAAACACGGAACTCGAGGAGCTCCGATGCGCGTATAATCACATCGCCGAGCTGGATGTGAGTGGAAACACGGGACTGTTGACGCTCGGTTGCTCATTTAATGAATTGACCGAACTGGACGTGAGCCGGAATACGGCGCTAGTGGACCTCGGGTGCGCGTACAATCAGTTGACGAAGCTCGACGTACGTCGTAATACGGCGCTCACGGAGTTGCTGTGTTACGGAAACCAACTGACGCAACTCGACGTGAGCCGGAACCGTGCTCTCGTCATACTCAGTTGCGCATTTAATCAACTGAAGACATTGAATGTCGGATACAACCGAAGTTTGATGACATTGTATTGCGCCTCGGAAGTTCAACTCAGAGGCGTCGGCAAGGATGTCGCTATCATACGATATTAAGGAATTGAAAAGGCAGGTAACTGGTATGGAGGAAACAAAGAGTCATATCCGGAAACTGGGAAACTATGTAAGATGGCTTGTGATCGTGGCAGAAATCGTTCTGATCGGTGTCATTATTCTGGCGCTGATCGCTGCGGGCTATGCATTGTTCAAGCCGGATCTTTTGGGTGATGCGAACGATATCTGGGAGATATTTGAGGAAGAGAACTCGGTCCTGGTGAATATCGCGATCGCGATGGAAAACATTCCCGACAACATCCGGATCATGCTCGGCGCGCTCGCCTGGGCGCTCTCCATGCTGGGAGTTTTGTTTGTGATCCATAAGATCGGCAAGATCTTCGCGGAGATGGTACGCAGCGAGTCACCATTCACGGATCAGGTCGCGAGGGACCTTAAGAAGGCTTCCGATGGCATCCTTCTTCTGGCACTGGTGAACGTTCTGCTGGGTCTGGTCCTGTTTTTGTTCGTTCGTCTGTTTGCATACCTTTTCGAATATGGCGCCGCCATTCAGAAACGGGCGGATGAAACGAACCGTATCCAGGAGGAGATGATCCTCTCATTCGCGGAGATCACGGAAAATAAATCCGGTCAGACCGGAAAACATGTTAAGCGCGTGGCCGAGTATTCTCGGATCCTCGCAACGGAACTCGGAATGGACGCTGTAGAGGCAGATCGACTGCGCCTTGCGTCCACGATGCACGATATCGGAAAACTCCTCGTGCCGTCCGAGATCCTGGATAAGCCTGCAAAGCTTACCGATGA
This sequence comes from Lachnospiraceae bacterium, assembly GCA_017615545.1. GTDB lineage: Bacteria > Bacillota > Clostridia > Lachnospirales > Lachnospiraceae > UBA1201. Next base: position 35,360 of record JAFZZY010000008.1, on the reverse strand, counting down.
GGAATTTGCCGAGATCAAAAAGCACACGACTTACGGCGGGAAATTATTGAACAATGTTGAGGGAGAAGTGATGAAGGTGGCCAGGACGGTCGCGCTCGAACACCATGAGCGACCGGACGGCAGAGGCTACCCCGAAGGCAAACAACAGGAGGCGATCAGCATCGAGGGCAAGATCGTCGCCGTAGCGGATGTGTACGACGCGCTTACGAGTCGCCGTAGCTACAAGGATGCCTGGGATGACACAAAGGCCTACGAAGAGATCGTAAAAGGAAAGGGCACGCAGTTTGATGCCGCAGTTGTTGAGGCGTTCGAGCGTGCTTACCCGAAGATCAACGAGGCCAGACTGAGTTTGCAGGACGCAAACTGAGGGCATTGCCCGAAAAGAGAGGAGAAAATGTATGGGACAGGAGTATGGGTTTGGTATTGGTAAGGCGATCCTCCTGGGCATCGGTGTGGGTATCCTTCTTCCAATCGTGTTTTTCTTTATCCATCAGCACACCACGGCTGACGAAAGAGAATATGTCAATGAGGGAACGCTGACGACGTGTACGGTGGATTCGATCCTCACGGTTTCCGGAAAGCAGCAGGTGTGGGTCTACTACACGAATGCGAGCGGAAAGAGTGTTAAAGCGAAAGCGGTCCTGAATAAGAAAGTGAGTGTGGGTCAGAAGGTCGAGGCGTACGTGCTGGAGTCCAGACCGGATGAGGTTTTCTATCCGGCATCCCCGCTGATCAAATGGATCTTTTTCGGTATCATTTTGATCGCCGCGCTGGCATCCTGGATCCCTCTGATCGTTTTGCTTCGCGAACGGCGGATCGACAAAATGGTCAACCAGGTGAGGGCGCAGATGAAGGATATGAACCAAAACGATGACTATTACTATTGATTAGGTTGGAATAAACTGATAATACACGGGGGATGCCTGGCGCATCCCCCGTTTCCTTTCATTGAAAACGCGTGGCTTTTATGGTAAGATAAGATTTGGGGATTTATAAAGGCTAAGTGCCTGGAAAGAAGAGGATGGAAAATGAAACAACGTATCAGAAAAACAGTGGCAGTTGTGTGGATGATCATGATGATCGGTATTCTGGCAGGTTGCGGTAAGGGGAACAACGAAACACCGGCGACGACCGAAGAGAGTCTGGAAGCATGGACCGAGGCACCGACGACGGCGGCACCAACAACTGTGGCACCGACGACCGTTGCGGAGACGACTGTGGAACCTACGACGGCACTTCCGAAGATGGATGTTCCGGAGTATCGCTTTGCGTTGCTCGACCACGCAAAGGTCGGAGATCGTTATTATTCGTCTTTTTTCCTGGAATTTGATAAGCCCGGTTACTACATTTCCGACTCGACCGGTAAATCCAAATACTTCGAGAATGATAACGAAGATATTAAGTATTCCAATCCTGTGAAGGTTTTCCAGTGGATCGAGGATGTGGAAGGGGATCTGGTAGATTACAAGGTCGCCATCATCTTCATGTCGAAAGATGAGAAGAAGGTGCCGAAGCAGGATCTGTCCTTCAAGGTTCCGGTACGTTACCAATATGAAAATAAAGAAACATCCTACGTCGACACGATGACCTTTAAGGTGAACAGCACGATCGCGGAGATGGGCTTCGACAATATGGCGCCGAATTCTCCCGTATGTCTGGGCGGCCACTATTTGGGCGTTGATAATCAAAAAATCGCAGGCACGTCCTCCGGGATCATGACTTCGAATAAAGACCGTGCATATACGACCATGGAGTTTTCTTTCATCCGGCTCTCGTTCGAGGATATCGATATGAAAGAACTGCAGGGACATCTCGCGCTCGCTCACTATGACGCAAAGACAAAATCGTTTAAGTCTTACACGGCGCCGGAGGGCTTTGAACCGTATATTACTTACCGAGAGGCCATGGATAACAATCTTCGGTATATACAGATTGGTATCGGCCTTTCCTACCCGAAAGGTACTAAGACTAACTTCGATTTCAAAAAAGAAATCGGGAACAATATGGTTCTGGTCTACTTAGAGGATGGGCAGATCGTTTATTATGCCTACTTTAAATAAAGCATTTGAGAAATAGAGGTTCGGAATATGAAAGAGCCAAATCATTATGACTGCCTGATCATCGATGATGAGCAGTTGCTGGCGGACAGCACGTGTGAGTTTTTTAATATGTTTGACGTGAAGACGGCTGCGGTCTACGATTCCGGTCAGGCGCGGATCTTTTTGCGGGAAAATGAAGTCTCGCTGATCCTGCTGGATATCAACCTGGGGAGCGGAAGCGGCTTTGAATTGTGTAAGACCATCCGCGAGACTTCAGATATTCCGATCCTTTTCGTTTCCGCACGCAACGCGGACGATGATAAACTGATCGCCCTGAATATCGGCGGCGACGACTATATCGAGAAACCGTACTCCTTGGGAGTTCTGCTGGCGAAGGTGAAGGTGACGCTGAAGCGTTACGGGCGTACTGCTGGCGCATCGGCCCAAGAGGAGAAAGAATACGTTAACGGCAACCTCCGCATTGACCGCATCAACAAGTGCGTCTACCTGAACGGCGAGGTCCGCAAACTGACCAGCATGGAGTTTGCTCTGTTGGACTACCTGTCGCGAAATCCGGGACGGCTCATCACGAAACAGGAGCTGTTCGACAACGTGTGGAAGGATAAATTCACTTCCGATGGAACGCTGAACGTGCATATCCGCCATCTCCGCGAGGCCGTGGAGGAGGACCCGAAGGATCCTAAGCGAATCACGACCGTCTGGAAGGAAGGCTACAGGTGGCAGGAGTTATGAGAAAGAAGTTTTTTCTGATCCTGTTCCTGCTGCTTTTCGCGGCGGAATTCGTTATTGCCCTGCTGCTGATCCGGTCGATCCGGGTCGAAAAGCAGGATACGGTAGCCTTTAACAGCTGCCGAAAAGAGATCGAAATGTACTTCGGGAAGCCGGAAAGCTACCCGGAGGATCTGGCATATACCATCATAGATAACGAGGGCACCGTCCTGCATCGCAGCAAGGGCGGCGCTTCGGATTCGGTCAATGCGGCGGCGCAGAACAGTGACGCGGTCTATGACCTGGAGGTCGGCGGCGAGACAGTCGGCAAGGTCATCTTCAAGACCAGGGTCACGGAAACGTTTGATCAGGCGAAGCAAAAGTTGATGATCACCATCGTTGTATTTTCTGTGTTGGAAATGCTCGCGATGGCACTGTACTACCTGTATTTGCGCAGGAAGGTGGTTCGGCCCTTTGAGAAGTTGAACGATTTTGCGGTCCGTGTGGCCGGCGGTAATCTGGACATTCCCCTCGACATGGACCGTGGGCACGTGTTCGGCAGTTTTACTGAGGCCTTTGACCTGATGCGGTCGGAGCTGAAGAAGGCGCAGATCGCCGAGAAGAGGGCGAACGATGAGAAGAAGGAGACCATAGCGAAACTGTCGCACGATATTAAGACGCCAGTGGCTTCCATCAAAGCAACGTCGGAATTGGGGTATGCATTGGCCCGGGAGGAGCGCGTGAAGGAGAGCTTCCGCCGCATCCTGGAGAAATCCGACCAGGTCACCACGCTTACGGATAACCTGTTCCAATCGAGCGTTCAGGATGTGACGATCATCTCCGTGAACCCGACCATGCAGCGCTCGCTTCCGATCGAGGGGCTGATCCGAAACGCGGATTACATGAATAAGGCGGGAGAGTTTTCTATACCGGACTGTATGGTCTTCATGGATAAGCTGCGTCTCCAGCAGGTACTGGATAATATCTTTGTGAATTCATATAAATATGCCAATACGCCGATCGATGTCGGGATCCGGGAAGAAGAGGACTACCTGCTCATCAGTGTGAAGGACCACGGCTCGGGCGTGAAGAAAGAGGAACTCGCGGTTCTGAAGGAGAAATACCGACGTGGCAGCAACACGACGGAGAAAGAGGGTGCGGGTCTGGGGCTGTACCTCGCGGACTACTTCATGAAGCAGATGAACGGAAAACTGGAACTGCTCAGTGAGGACGGTTTTACCGCGGAAATCTACCTTCGTAAGAATTAAGAACTATTTAAGAGTTCATTAAAGACGCTTAAGGGTTGAAAAGGTAAGATAAGGGTGTAAACAAGAAAACAGGAAGGAACGCAGCCGAAACGGCGGGCGCTCCGCCCAACATAAAAAAGGAGACCCTTATGAGAAACATCATTGAAACAAAGAAACTGTGTAAGACATTTTCCAACGGCGGCGTGCAGCAACACGTCCTTAAGAATATCGACCTCGAGATCCGTGAAGGTGATTTTACGGTCATCATGGGCGCTTCGGGCGCCGGTAAATCCACACTTCTTTATGCATTGTCCGGAATGGACCGTCCGACCCTCGGTGAGGTAGTGTGGAACGGTACGGACATCGCGAAGAAGTCCTCCGATCAGCTGGCGTTGTTTCGCAGAAAGAACTGCGGCTTCGTATTTCAGCAGACCTACCTGGTCGACTCCATGAGCGTTCTGGACAATGTCCTAGCGGCCGGCCTTCTGGTAGAGAAGGATAAGAAAAAAGTGACGACAAAGGCGAAGGAAGTCCTGACCAGCGTCGACCTTCCCGAGGAACTTTGGAATAAGTTCCCGACGCAGATCTCCGGCGGCGAGGCACAGCGTGTCGGCATCGCCAGAGCCCTGGTAAATCATCCCGGTGTCATCTTCGCGGATGAGCCGACCGGTGCCCTGAATTCCCAGACCGGTAAGGATGTCCTGAATGCATTGACCCGCTTCAATGAGAGCGGCCAGTCCATCGTGATGGTCACACACGACATCACCAGCGCGAGACGCGGCAACCGCATCCTGTACGTGAAGGACGGTGAGATCGCCGGCGAACTCGAACTCGGAAAATACGTTTCCGGCGATAAGGATCGCCATTCCATGCTGAGAGATTTCCTCAGAGAAATGGGGTGGTAAGATGAGTAAAGAATTCTTATTGGCTCGTTCGCATTTTAAGAAAAACCGTGGAACTTCCATCGGTTTGTTGGTCTTGATCCTTCTGGCCGCGACGCTCCTTACGATATCGTTGCTGACCATCTTTGATGCCTATCCGACTTCGGTGAAGGAAGGCGAGCGTCTGAACGGCGGCGACGGTGGTTTAAACATCAGTTTTGACGTCGAGAACCTCTCTGAAGACGTGCTAGAAGATATCCTGGCGAAATATACATCGGAGCACGAGATCCACAAAGGGTTGGAGTATCAGGATATTTCCGTGCCCTTCGGCAATGGCGAGATGGTCCTGAACATCCTGTTCTACGGGGCAGAAGTACTGGATTCACAGCTGGGACGAATCGAGATCGTGGATGAGGATCCGGCGATCACTTCCGACTATCTCTACCTGCCGTATCAGTATTACACTTCCGGCAGCATCAAGATCGGCGACACGCTCGAATTCTCGTTGAAAGGTATCCGATACTCTTTCAAGGTAAGAGGTTTCCTCAATTCGACGTACAATGCATGTAACAACACCGGATCTTTTATCTTCATTCCGGATCCGACTTCGTATGAAGTGCTGAAAACACGGGACGGGGCCACCGAGGCAGCGTTCATGGTCACCTATAAGTTGAACGAGGGCGTGAAAGATGCTGCTTTCCGTATCGCATTTACCAACGCTATTAAGACGATCAACAGCCGCACACAGGTCGGCGGATGCTCGTTCGATCATGCCGTGTATTATCGGAGTATCATGTCTCTGATCATTGCGGTCTCTTTCATCGTCGTTTCGGCGATCGTTCTGATCGTTATTATCCTCATGCTGGCTAACTCCATCACGAATTTCATTCGTGAAAACATGAAGGCTATCGGAGCGCTGAAGGCGATCGGCTATACGGGAGCAGACATCCGAAATTCACTCCTCATCCAGTTCCTCACATTAGCCGTAGGCGGCAGCATCGTGGGTATCGTGCTCGGCTATCTGACCATGCCGATCGTTGCCGGCATCGTTATCGCCCAGATGGGTATGCCGTACAGCGTTTCGTTCAATGCGATCGCGACGTTCTGCCCTGTGATCTTCATCCTGCTTTTCGTGATTCTGGTCACCATGTTCGCGTCCCGCAAGATCGGGAAGATCGATCCGATCATTGCCCTTCGCGACGGCCTGGCCGGCCATAATTTCAAAAAGAACCACGTGCGTCTGGACCGTTCCGGTTTCGGCGTAAACACAAGCCTTGCGTTAAAGACCATGTTCACAAACCGCAAGCAGAATATCATCACATTCTTTGTAGTCGGTTTTATCATGTTCGTCTGCACCATCGGACTTATGATGTACGAGAACTTCAGCCGCGATCCCAAGTTGGAATTCCTCTACGCGGAACACTGCAGCGGTGTCCTGGGCGTGGATAGCGAGACGAAGGCGGAGGCCGAAGCGTATCTGAACGACCGGGCGGATGTTTCTAATGTTCGCCGCGGCCTGAATATCAACGTCTACTACGGGGCGGAAGACCAGCTCTTCGCGTTCATCTTTGATGATCCGGATAAGATGAACAACAAGAATGTCTGCTACAAAGGCAGATTGCCGAAGCATGACAATGAGATCACGGTCAGCGGTAAGTTCGCGAATGAACAGAGCCTGGAGATCGGAGACGAGATCAAACTTAATTACGGCGCGAGAAGCGCGACCTATGTCATCACCGGCTTTATGCAGACGGTCAATAACATGGGCCATGAGGCGATCATGAGTGAGGCTGCGGCGGGCCATCTGATGGATCTGAAGCGCGCTCCCGGCTACCTCTGGTTTGACTGTGACGGTCGCGACCTGACGAACGAGATCTTTCGCGATGCGGAAGCGGAGTTCGAGGGCCATATCGTAACTACCATGAATTACTACGAGGTCATGGACGGAGCATTGACCACGTTCCAAGGCATCGCAGTGCTGATGCTCATCCTGGTCTGCGTGATCTCAGCGATCGTGATCCTGCTGGTGCTGTTCCTGCTGGTGAAGTCGCTCCTCTACAACAAGAGAAAGGATTACGGCATCTACAAGGCCATCGGATATACTTCCGACAGTCTGATCCTGCAGACGGCCATCAGTTTCATGCCGTCCATTATCCTTTCGGTGCTGATCTTCTCCGTAGTGTCTTATTTCGCGGCGAACCCATACCTGAACTTCTTCCTGAGTTCCTTCGGTATCGTGAAGAGCGCATTCGATATCCCGATCCCGGGACTCGTGCTGATCGGAGTCGGAGTCATCGTGCTGGCCTTCCTGTTTTCGGTGTGGCAGGCGCGCAAGATCCGTAAGATCGAAGCTTACAATATGCTGATCGCAGAATAAACATATAGGATCCCGTGGGTGCCCCGCAAAGGTACCCACGGGATTGACTTTTCAGGGGATTCATGATACTATCAGCAGTAGGATATGGTTTCGGATCTTATGTTTTTTGCAGTATGATTTTTGGAGGAGGAGATTATGAAATAAAGTAGGAGTTTTTTTAAGGTAATGGTGATGCTTGCCATGACCATGCTCGTCGTTTGGACGAGTGTATCGTATGTTCAGGCGGATCTGGGCTGCCATCCGGAGTATCGGATCAGGATCGAGAATTTACCGGCAGGATACTATTGTGCGATCATCACGAATATTGCTTCGAATGGCGCCACTATGGCACACGATTTCTGGGATGATCGGGAGAACCGAAACAGTGAGTTTCATCTGGACCAGGTGGATATGGAATCGGTTAAAGAATATCTGAGTAAATTCTACTATGAGGGTTGGTTCTATTATCAGGACACGTTGTTGTTTAATTCACAAGGCCCTTGGCTTTTTAGCGGTTGGAAGAATCCGTTTCCCGGCAGGATCCTTTTTATCTCGCCGGATGGTGAAGTGACCATGAGCGAAAGTATGGTAGATCATAAAGACTATACATATGATTTTCAAAAGGGCGGATGGGTTGGTTCCAGCACGCTAGGGTTTGTCGGATCATTACTTAAGTATGTTTTGGGTTGTTATGTACTTACTCTTTTGATCGAGTATGCGGTTTTGGGATCTTTCGCTTTTGTGAGAGTGCGCGAGAACAGAAAGAAATTTCTTTTTGTCAACACCGTGTCGAATATCCCAATGAATCTGCTCCTTTATTGTGTGTATTCAGCCGGGACCGATCAGAGTAACTGGTTCACCATATTTTTTGTTTTGGAAGTTATGGTTTTGATCGCCGAAAGCACATACTATGCCCAAACTCTTGTGGATCGGGAAGGAAAGAAGCGTCCGAAAATCGCGATCCTTTATGGCGTTCTCGCTAATTTTTGCAGTGCTATTGTCGGTATTGCATTTTCGTTGTTTGATCTCCAGCCTTGGTAAGGTCGGATCAGACGAAGCAATAAATGGATAGGAAGGCCCGAACTTGGGCCTTCCTGCGTTTAAGAGGTGGAAAATGCGACTGCTGAAAGAATACGATTATAAGAACTACGATCCGAACGGGACCGTGGGAAGGCGGCCGTCGGTTCGGGGGATCATTATCCGCGATGGCAAACTGGCTGTGGTCCACAGCAAAACATATGATTACTATTCGTTCCCCGGGGGCGGGATCGACGCGGGCGAAAGCATGGAAGAGACCTTGGTACGAGAGATCCGTGAGGAGATCGGCCTGGAGGTCCGGCCGGAGACGATCCGCGAATACGGCCTCGTGGTGCGGAAGGAAAAGGGCGCTATCGACGACCTGTTTATTCAGGAGAATTATTACTTTCTGTGCGATGTCAGCGATAAGGTGTTACAGCAGAAACTGGGCACGTATGAGATCGACGAAGACTATGAGCTGTGCTGGATGGATCCGGATGAAATGATCCGGGCCAATGCAGAAAATGACCACGGGAAGTATTCGAAGGAAGAATGGTTACACCACCTCTTTATGAGGGATGAGATGCTCATCAACAAATTGAAAGAAGAACATTTGATAGGTAAGGAAAAAATGGCAGAGATCACGTATAAAAAACTGACGGAAAATGAGTTGGAGACATTTATCGATATGAGGATCGCGCAGCTTACGGAAGAGTATGTTTCCGAGGGGCGTGAGGTGCCGAAGGGTGTCGACCTGAAGGCGGCGTTGTTTGACTTTTACCACCGTCATATGGCGGACGGGACCTTTGTGTCCTGGCTCGCGCTCGACGGGGATAAGATCGTCGGCACCAGCGGCATGTCGTTTGTCGAGAAACCGCCGTATTTCACCTGCCCGACGGGGCGGCTCGGCCTGCTTTCGAGCATGTTTACCGATCCGAACTACCGTCGGCTCGGCATCGCGAAGGAACTGCTCCACAGAGTCGTGGAGGAGGCGCGTGCCTACGGTTGCGGCGCGGTGCATATCACGGCGTCGAACATGGGCGTCAAACTGTACACCGCTTATGGTTTCAAGCACAACGGAAACTTTATGCAGTTCAACTTATAGGGGAAACTATGGATTTTGAAGGATTTATCAGAGATATCAAGGAAAATGAGTGGAAGGTGTTTGGTACCGAGGTCTATGAGAACGGGCAGTTGAAGCATGCCTGGGGCGATACCTGCGAGAACACGCATTACATCTATTCCGCGACGAAGACCATCCTGTCGATCGCGGCGGGCATGGTGATCGATGAGGGAAAGTTCGACATTCACAGGCCGGTGCTTTCCTACATGCCGGCGTCGAAGATCGCCCTCCTGCCAAAGGAGCAGCAGGAGACGTTCCGCAAGATCACGATCCGTCGTCTGCTGACCATGTCAGTGGGTGACCTGTCGTTTCGCGCGGAAGGCAACAGTTACCTGGACTTTTCGCTGAACTGCAAGATCAGCGAGCCGGAGACCCTGCAGTTTAATTACAGCAATATCTGTGCGTATTTGGTTGGAGTGGCATTGACCGAAGCGCTCGGACGGGATCTGGGAACATATATCGAGGAAAGGCTGCTGGCCCCGCTTGGGATCGACAACTATTCGATCGAGCGCTGCCCGGAGGGATACTTCTACGGGGCTTCCGGAATGAAACTCACGGTCAATGAACTGAGCCGTGTCGGCCTGCTCCTGTACGACCGCGGCATGTATGAAGGAAAACGGATCGTGTCGGAGCAGTATGTGGACGAGGCGACGTCCGTGCAGATGATGAACCGCGAAGGCGGCTACGGATATTTTATCTGGAAGTACCGCGACGGTTTCAGCATCAACGGACGACTGAAGCAGAAATGTTACGTACTTCCGAAGGAGGGGCTGGTCATCACCTATCTGTCGGAGATCGAAGACCCCTCACGCGTGTTGTGCGACAGCATGGAAAAGCACATATTGGGAATATAGTTTGAGAAAATCGGAGGTGTGTTTATGAAGGATTTTACCAGATTGGATCAACTGATCCAGAGGTTTGTGGACCAGGGGACGAACCCCGGCTGCGCGGTGGCGATCATGCAGGGAGACGAGATGATCTACCACGGGGCGGCAGGCTATGCGGACATCGAGTCCGGCAAAAAGGTAGATGTACACAGCATGTTCAGCCAGGCTTCCACGACGAAACTGTTCACCTATGCCATCCTCGGCATGATCTTTGAGGAGGGCAAATTCCTCTTCAGCGATCCTTTGTATTACTACCTGCCGGAGTGGAAGAATACACAGAAATATATCATGCGCCCGAGCGGCGAGATCGACGTGGCTCCGCTGGAGAAGCCGATCACGATCCGCGATGCGGTCGCGATGATGTGCGGCCTGCCGTACTGCATGTTCCCCGCAGTGAACCCGACGACGCCGACATTGGCCGCGATGAGCGAGCAGATGCGCGAGTTGCTTAAGAAGGGACCGACCACGATCGCCGAGGAGGTTCATGCCATGGCCAATGTACCCGTCATGTTTGAACCCGGCTCGCACTGGTTGTACGGCTTCGGTTCCGAGATCACCGGCGTTCTGGTGGAGACCTTTGAGGGCAAGCCTCTGCGCGAGGTCTTCAAAGACCGCCTGATCGAGCCGTTGGGACTGGAGGACGCGGATACGTTGATGCGTTCGTGGAATAAAGACCGCATCGTGACGAACTATGCGAAGAAGGCGCCGGGCCAGTTTGAGCGTGCGATGGACTACGCGTCCATGGATCCGGAGAAGGTGCCTGCGGGCGCCCGTCCGAACCTGCTCATCAGCGCCCATGATTTCGCCGTGTTTATGCAGATGCTGGCGAACGGCGGCACCTATAAGGGAAAGAAGTTCTTAGGCAGCGGAACGGTGGCGATGCTGCATGAAAACCAGCTAGGACCTGTCCAGCTGGCGGACTTTGAAAACGACTATCTGGCCGGCTATGGTTACGGCCTTGGTTTCCGTACATTGCTCACGCAGAAGTACGGGCACAACGGACATTTAGGCTGCTTCGGCTGGACCGGCGGCAGCGGCATCTGGGTCGAGGCGGACCCGGTCGATAAATTTGCCGTAGCATATATGCACAACATGCGCCCGAATGACGAACTCTATCATCACCACAGAGTCCGCGCAGTCGTAAACGGCATTATGTTGGAATAAAGGAGGCAGTTCATGGCATATATCACAATACGGTTCGGAGCCAGCCCCATCCGGTATACGGACCCGAAGTTACACGAGGAGTTCGAAGCCCGCATGAATGGCACGGCCTATGTTTCCGAATATGACCGGGCGCTCTACGCGTCGGAAGAAGAACTTACAAAAACGATCCGGGAAAATGTAAGACCGATCGCGGAAGATTCTTTGAAGTACTGGCCGACGGACATTATCCCGGGTTCCCCGGCGGCTTCTCTCATGGGTTCCTTTTTGGAGGCGGCCTACGAGAAGATGGGGATCAAGGGATCCTATACGGTGGATGATTTTTCCCTGATGGATGAGTCCGATAAGCGATACCGCGCGAAAGCCGGAAAAGGCATGAATTTAATAAATTCTATGATCCAGGGTTTGCAGGAAGGCCAGCCGAAACTGAGCGATCTGACACCAGAGCAGCATGGTCCGCTCGTGGAGATCGGGACTTATCATTCGAGCAGCGGCATGGCGATGGGTAGTAGTATCTCCGTGGATAAAACACTGGTCTGGCAGGCGGATGGAAGCCTGTTGATCGAGATCCGGGATAAGCGAAACGGCGTGGAGACCTATGATAAGATCCGCGTGGAGGCAGAGCCTGCGGGGCAGCTGCGCGCTTTTGTTGCGGAAAAGCGTTTCGCGGAGATGGCGCAGGTGAAGACGATCCCGGTTCCGTCCTCACTTCGGCCGACCGATGTTTCCTCGAGTTCGAGCACCACATTTACCTTTGACGACAGTTCGGTCGGCGGGGCTTCGAGAGTCGGGCGGACTCTGAACGGGGACTCGTTCTGGCGCGTTCAGTCGGAGGCTCTCCGGAAACTGTCGGAGCAGATCAAAGCGTGCATCGATGGCGGACAGGTCCTGGAGCATAAGGAAGAAAGATATGACCAGAGGCATCCGATAACGATGGGTTTCATGCAAATGGGTTTTAAGCCGCTGGGATCGTGGCAGTGCAGCTGCGGCAGGAATAATACCGGAAACTACTGCGAGGAGTGCGGGACGAAGCGGCCCTGACGGAGTGGATAAACTATTATAGGTCGTCATAAGACCATGTTCAGGAGGGAAAATGTTTACAGATGGATTTGTGTTCACGGATCATATTCGGGAGATCATCCGCCGACATACGAAACCGGAGGATCCGGTCGCGGACGCCAAGACGTTCCTGTATGAGATGCTGGATCCGACCCCGGATCGCGGCGATATGCAGTATCGCTACGAGCACTGCATTCGTGTGGCGGAAAATGCGAAAGTGATCGCGAGGGCAGAGGACTTGCCGGAAGAACCGCTGGTCATTGCCTGCCTGCTGCACGATGTCGGTTATCGGGAGAGCGATGCCTATGGCGGATTTATGATCCATCATCTGGTGAGCGCGGACATTGCCCAGGCGTATTTGGAGCAGATCGGCTACGACGAGACGTACCGTCAGGAGATGATCCTGGCGATCGCGCGCCATCCGCTGACTAACTTGCTGCCCGAAGACATGACGACGTTTCAAATGTCGGTCCGGGACTGCGATGACATCGACCGGTTCGACGTGATCCGGATCGCCATGGCGCTGGACAGTTGCGTACGTGAAAAAACGAATGTCGAGATCATTGAGGCGTGCGAGGATGAGATCGACACGGCGAACTGGCGCATTTCCCTGAAGCGGGGAACGAAAACGGCGGACGAATGGTTCGTCCGTTTGATGCGGAAGAGGATCAGCCTGCTGGAGGAGATCATTGCCCAGGCGAAGAAGGGATTTGGAGAGGAGGTTCTATGATACTCAGGATCATTCAAGGTGTTGCGACGATCATCGCAAACATCGTTATCTTCATTGTTTTACGGATGGAGATCTACACGGATCGTGCGCATATGGCGGACGGGAGCATCCGGGTTTATCACAAGAGCCCGCTCGACCGTTTGGAGGTCGCCGACCGAAGAGAACTTTGGTTCTTGCAACTGTTTTTTATCGTGATCAGTTGCGTTACCGGCATTTTGCTGATCTGCGGCGTGAAGAATAACGTGGTGCGGATCGTGCAGCTGGTGAGCAGCGCGGCCTCGATCGTGATGTTCATCGTGATCATGGTCGTAAGCCGGGGAATCCACCCGCACTATTAAAAATATGCGGCATTTCTGCTGAAAAATGGTATAGATGGGTGATAGTACAAAACTGTCCCTATGTGTATAATGATTACAAAATCTAAAAGAAAAGAGGGCATGTATGGAAACGAAAACCATTTCGAAGAAAAAACTGATCGGTATTCTTTTGGCGTTTGTTTTGACCGCGGGAACGATCCTGGCGACAGCGGTGATCGTCAGTGCGGTGGGGCTGACCGAGATAGACGAAGTCGAAGTAGCACTTCACTACCCGGAGTTGGGCAATGCTCACTGTACTGTGGATGGAGTTCATGCTTCGGTGGTGCCGTTGGATCAGGGGCATTATACGGTCGAGAAATCATACTGGTTCAATGGTGGGACGATGGAAACCAACGAAGGTTGCGGACTGGTACCCGGCTCATTTGTTGCCGGCAAGCCTTATTTTGCACAGTTTGAACTGGTTCCTGAGAGTGGATACATTTTTTCCGAAAACTTGCAGGTCACGATCAACGGCGCAGAGGTCCGGATCGTTAATGTACGAAACGAAGGCGTGAGGGTCGAGGTTGCGACAGAGGATATCATAGCCACGCAAAACTTCGAGACGAAGGGCTCCGATTCCTTCCCCGTAAGGGTCGTCATTTCCACGTTCGATAAAGAGGGGCATAATGTGTCCGAAGTCGGCGGCACAGCATTTCCGGATAAGCCGGTTGTAAAGTACGGCGACAGGATCTACGTTGACGTATCCCCGTATTATGGCTATGGTATCAAGGATATCGATTTCGGCAGCGGCGCTACCGGAGGTTTCCAGCATGGCACGGAGAGATCCGCTATGATCCCTGCGGATTTCGGCCAGGGAAATGCAGGCGGATACTTTCAGATCGATGTGACGTTCCAAGAGATCGAAACGGAGAACCTGACGCTTGAGAAATCTTTTGACTGGGCTACGAAGAAATGGATGCTCAAATGGAACGCGATCGCAGGAGCCGATCGTTATGAGGTCCGGATCTGCAGGATGTCAGAGGACGAGTTCCAGACCGTCGCTACCGTAGAGTGGGATGGCACGATGGAGTACAGTTACGGGTATGCAAACTCGAACCTGGCACCGATGGATGAGTATGAAGTCCGTGTTGTCGCTGTGCAGGACAAGGCCTTCGAACAGGTCGACGAACTGGCGGTTTCGAACTATGTGTTTATTTATAAAATGGGCCGCATAAGATTTGATCTGAACGGCGGCGATTCGGGTAAACCGAGCGAAGTTACCGGTAAGGCGGGCAATATCGTCGTGATACCTTCGACCATTCCGACGCGTATAGGCTATAACTTCAAGGGTTGGGGAACGAAGGCGACTTCGACGACAGTTAACTATAAGCCCGGTGATCCCTTTACTCTCTCCGGAGATACGTTGCTGTACGCGATTTGGGAAGACAATGGTGTCGGTCCCAAGATCACGAAGCAGCCGGCAGATACAGCGGTAGTGGTCGGATCCACGGCGAAGTTCACCGTGACTGCGACCGGAACAGCTACACTGAAATATCAGTGGCAGTCCCGTAAGGATTCTTCGAGTACATGGACGAATTCCAGCCAGCCGGGCGCGAAGACGGCGACACTGAGCGTAACGACGACGGCCGGTCTGCATGGATGGCAGTTCCGTTGCGTAGTGACCGATGGAAACGGAAAACCGAAGGCTTCGGAATACGCAACATTGACCGTAAAACCGGCGTTCACGAAGCAGCCGGCGAACACGACGGTGACCGTCGGATCCACGGCGAAATTCACAGTAAAGGTGTCCGGAAAGGGCCCCATGAAATATCAGTGGCAGTCCCGTAAGGACTCTTCGAGCACATGGGCGAATTCCAGCCAGCCGGGCGCGAAGACGGCTACACTGAGCGTAACGACAACACCGGGTCTGCACGGATGGCAGTTCCGTTGCGTTGTGACGGATGCCAACGGCGTGCCGAACACGTCGAACCCCGCAACATTGACCGTAAAACCGAAGATCACGACACAGCCGAAGAATACGACGGTAACGGTCGGATCCACGGCGAAGTTTACGGTAGCAGCGACCGGTAAGGCAACCCTGAAATACCAGTGGCAGTCTCGCAAGGATTCTTCGAGCACGTGGGCGAACTCCAGCCAGCCGGGCGCGAAGACAGCAACTCTGAATGTAACGACGACGCCGGGCCTGCACGGATGGCAGTTCCGCTGTGTCGTAACGGACGGCAACGGACAGCCGACGGAGTCAAATCCTGCGACACTTACGGTGAAACCGGCCATCACAAAGCAGCCGGCCAATACGAGTGTGACTGCAGGTTCTACGGCGAAATTCACCGTGACGGCGACCGGTAAGGCACCGTTGAAATATCAGTGGCAGTCCCGTAAAGATTCTTCGAGCACGTGGGCGAATTCCAGCCAGCCGGGCGCGAAGACGGCGACGCTGAACGTTTCGGCGACGAAGGGCCTGAACGGCTGGCAGTTCCGTTGTATCGTGACGGATGCCAATGGACAGCCGACGGAGTCGAAACCCGCAACATTGACCGTAAAGTAAAAATATTAAAGAGATAACAAAGGACCGCGTCGGGCAGGCTGCCCGGCGCGGCCCTTTGATTCCTGCGTTTGTGTATTCGTAAGTGGACATTCCGTTCGCAACATGTTACAATGAACTTGTTGCTTATGTGAACCGAGTTAACTATGCGCTATGCGCAGAAAGTGAGAAAAAACATGAAGGGAAAAAAGTACAGACGATCACTGATGGTGATCTTGACGGCATTTGAAGTGGTGTTTTGGATTCTGACGGGTGTATGTATTGAAAGAGCAGAGGCGGGAGCGGCAGATGGCCCCGTGATCATCTCTCAGCCTAATGGGTTTCAGTGTACTGTCAATGCGACGATACAATTTAAGATCTCGGCATCCGGAACCGGTCCGTTGAAGTATCAGTGGCAGTCTCGAAAAGACGCTTCGTCGGAATGGGCGAATTCCGGAAAGGAAGGAGCGAAAACACCGACGCTGACGGTTCGGGCCACCAGTGGAATGCATGGATGGCTGTTCCGCTGTGTCGTAACCGACGCTAACGGACAGAAAGCATATTCAAGAGAATGTAAGATCACTGTGGTTAATTCCATTTCGTATCCCATGCACAGATTTGCGAAGGTCGGAAGCACAACGACGATCACGGTATCAGCGAGTGGAACGGGACCGTTTAAATATCAGTGGCAGTCTCGCAAGGATTCCACGGCGGAATGGAAAAATTCTGCGCTGGAAGGAGCGAAGACGGGGACATTGACCATTCACGTGACTGCGGGCCTTCACCTGTGGCAGTTCCGTTGTATCGCCACAGACAGATATGGGGAAAAGATGTATACTGCTCCCATTTCCTTGACGACGCATTTGGCATTAACTTCACCGGTACATGACAGGCACAATAAGGTAGGAGAGAAAGCTTTATTCTTTGCTGAAGCGTCAGGAGAAGGAGTCTTGAAGTATCAGTGGGAGTCCCGGAAAGATGAGAACTCAAGTTGGTCGAAATCCGCTCAGGATGGAGCAGACAGGTATAATCTTGAAGTGCCGGTGACGCAGGGGCTGAATGGGTGGCAGTTCCGCTGTACCATTTCAGACTCGACGGGAGCGAGCATTATTACAAATGTCGCTACATTATGGGTCGTTCCGACGGTCAAGCTGAAATCCGATATTGTTCGTGTAAATGCCGGTTCGGTGGCGGAGTTTTCGGTCGAAGCGACCGGAAAGGGCCCCCTGAGGTATCAGTGGCAGTCGCGTAAAGATTCGACGAGCGAATGGACGAACTCTGCGCAGAGCGGCGCGAAGACGCCGACACTTTCGGTGAAGACGACCACCGGACTGAATGGTTGGCAGTTCCGTTGTGTTGTAACGGATGGCAACGGACAGAAAACTGAGTCGTACATAGCGAAAGTGGTCGTATATAAATAATTTGGAGGAAAAGAAGGATGAAAAAGTGTGCAGTTGACCGCGTGATCTCGGTATTTTTATCCGTGATCATGATTGTTACGATGTTGCCGATCGTCGGAAACGGGGTATCCGCGGAGGCAGCAGCGGCAGAGAAGCAGGTCGTGTGCCTGAGTACGGCGTCGATCAAGGCGCCTGTATCGGGAAACACGGAAAGCGCGTGGACGGGCAGTTATGTCTGGTTCGGTAAATACGACGCGACACCGGTAAGATACCGCGTGTTGGCACCGAAAACGACGGCCTATGGCAAGGCAACGATGTTGCTCGATTGCGATCGCGTCCTGTATACGGAAAAATTTGATCGCGACATGGTCGCAAATTCCGGCGCGGCCGCTCCGAACGAATGGAAGTACAGCGATATCCGGAGCGGGCTGAATGGAAGTTCGTTTCTGAATAAAGACTATGGTTTTACCCGTGCCGAGCGCAGTGCCATTGCGACGAGTAAGATCGGTTCGCACGAATTGACCGTGGGAACATCTGCGGGCAATGTAAGCACCTGGTCGAAATCGGTATTCAACAGCACCGTGGCTCTTACCGGCGAAAAGATCTTTCTTTTGGATCTGGAAGAAGTGTCCAACATCAACTATGGATACCCTGTATCCGATGGCAACTCACTGAGAAGAGTCAAGTATACTGTCGGAGGGCAGAGGGCCAGTTGGTGGCTTCGCTCGGCCGAAAAGAACGACAAAGAGAGAGCCGGTTACGTGTATGACAACGGTTCCCTCGATCCATATGATGTGAATGTCGCTTATGGCGTGAGCCCCGCGTTTAATGTAGATCTGGCTTCGGTCATCTTTACTTCGTTGGTGACGGGAACTGCAGGAGCGAACAATGCCGAGTATAAACTGACTCTGAAGGACAGCGCCATGAACGTGGCGATCTCTTCCGGCAAGACGGTGTCTCTCTCCCAAACGAAGGTTACGATCCCTTATACCATCACTGGAGATGATGCATCGAAGGCGACACAGGTATCCGTACTGATCCTCGATAAGGAATACAAGGCGTCGAACAGCAACGGAGCCAAGATCCTTCTCTACAAAAAACTGGCGGTATCCGGCAGCTTTTCCGCTACGGGTGTCGGGACATTTACGCTTCCCTATGATGCGGGAGGCTGGGGTTCGCAGTACTACGTATACCTTTTGGCAGAAGATGTGAATACAGAATGTGAGTCGGACTATGCGAGCGCTCCTTTACTGCTTGCGCAGCCGACCGGCGTGAAACCGTATGTTTTTGAACAGCCGATGAATATGAGTGAAGTACCCGGCGAGACTGTAACGTTTTCTGTGCAGGCCTTCGGTGCGGGAAAACTCAGCTACCAGTGGCAGTCGCGAAAGGATTCTTCGAGTGCCTGGACGAATTCCGGACAGAGCGGAGCGAAGACGAGGACACTTACGGTGGCTGCGACCCCTGGCTTGAACGGTTGGCAGTTCCGATGTGTCGTTACAAATGCGAACGGGCAGACCGCATCGAAACCGGCAACGCTTTCCATCGTCCCGAAGTTCCATCAGCAACCATATGATGAATATAGCAGAGAATCTGACTGGGCGTACTTCTGTGTAGTAGCGAGTGGTAAGGCGCCGCTTACTTTCCAGTGGCAATCCCGCAAAAACAGTTCGTCCGCCTGGAAAAATGTGTCAAATGCAAGTGCAGGAGAGCCCTCAGGAGCGTATTACACCTACTATAATAACGGGTATGTTACCGGCTATAAGTCCGAATACCGTTTCCAGAGCACATCCGAGCTAAATGGATACCAGTTCCGATGTGTGGTGACGGACGGAAACGGTAATAAAGCCTATTCAAAAACCGCATTATTCGCGTCCAAACTAACGATCTTGGCGCAACCGAAAAATGTGAGTGTTACGACCGGAACGACGGCAGAGTTTTCTGTGGACGTTCTGGGAAATGGATACACATACCAATGGCAGTCCCGAAAGGATTCGTCGAGTCCATGGGCGGCTTCTGCACAGAAAGGCGCAACGACAAACCGACTGGAGGTAAGTACAACTCCGGGCCTGAACGGTTGGCAGTTCCGTTGTGTCGTGACACAGTCGAAAAATGAGCAAGTGATCACGGATATCGCGACGTTGAAAGTGCTTCCCAAGATCACGTCGAAACCGAGTAATACAGCAGTTACCGTCGGAGATACCGCGACATTTTCCGTGAGTGTAACCGGAAAGGGACCTCTGAAATATGTTTGGCAGTCCCGCAAAAATGCTTCCGCTACCTGGACGAACTCCGGGCAGAGTGGCGCCAGAACGGCGAAACTTTCGGTAGCGACTACGCAGGGACTGCATGGTTGGCAGTTCCGCTGTGTCGTGACCGATGCTTACGGGCAAACGCTTTACACCGACCCGGTCACACTTTCGATCCTACCGAAGATCACAAAACAGCCGGGAGATATGGTCGTAAAAGATAGTTCCACCGCGATGTTTTCTACGGAAGCGATCGGAAAGGGCCCGCTTACCTATACTTTGGAAAGAAAAGCATCCTATGGGTGGGATTGGGTCTTATCTGTTACACCGAATGATCCAAGCTATGCAGATGTAGGAAGGTATGTAACCCGCCTGGATGAGGGGTATTATCGCGTTACCGTGACAGACGCAAACGGACAGACGGCGATTTCAAAGTCGTTCTTGCTGACGGTCACATGGTAGATTTTAAGTTGAATCTGTGTTACAATTGTTCTCTGAGCCGATCAACGTCAGTGGAAAACTGAAAAAACATGGAGGAAAAGAAAATGAAGCACAAGCAAGCAAAAAGACGAATGTCGATCCTGCTGTGTGCGGTAATGATCGTAATGATGTTGCCGCTGGCAGGATGGGGTGAGAAGGTTGAGGCAGCCACCGCAGCAAAGATCACCACACAGCCGAAGAGCATCTATTCGGCGGCAGGAAGCACGGCGAAGTTCACGGTCGCGGCGACAGGAACCGGAACGTTGAAATACCAGTGGCAGTCTCGTAAGGATTCTTCCGCGGCCTGGGCGAACTCGGGTCAGTCCGGATCGAAGACGGCTACACTGTCCGTTTCCGTAAGTGCAGGCCTGCACGGCTGGCAGTTCCGCTGTATCGTGACCGATGCGAACGGGTCGACAGCAACTTCCAATGCAGCTACCTTATTTACGAAGGTGGGAGTCTCCTCCCAGCCTAAGAATACGTCGGTAGCAGTCGGAAATACCGCGACATTCACGGTAGCGGCTGTGGGTAAGGGAACGCTTACCTATCAGTGGCAGTCCCGTAAGGATTCTTCGAGTTCCTGGGCGAACTCCGGTCAGCCCGGCGCGAAGACAGCGACCCTGTCAGTAGCGACGACACAGGGCCTGTATGGCTGGCAGTTCCGCTGCATCGTTAAGGATTCGACCGGTGCATCGGTGGGTTCGAGCGCAGCGACTCTGACGATTACCCCGAAGATCACGAAACAGCCGGCCAATGTAAACACGACCGGCGGTACTACGGCAAAGTTTACCGTAGCTGCGACCGGAAAGGCTACCCTGACCTATCAGTGGCAGTCCCGTAAGGATTCTTCGAGTTCCTGGGCGAACTCCGGCCAGCCCGGCGCGAAGACAGCGACTCTTTCTGTAGCGACGAGCGTTGGCCTGCATGGCTGGCAGTTCCGCTGCATCGTGACCGATGGAAACGGACAGAAGGCTACCTCGAGTGCGGCAACACTGTCTGTTGCTCCGGAGATCACTTCACAGCCTGTGGATCAGTATGTTTCTTTGGGTTCCGCTGCTACCTTTAAGGTAACGGCAAAAGGAACCGGAACGTTGAAATATCAGTGGCAGTCCCGTAAAAACGCTGCGTCCGAATGGGCGAACTCCGGACAGACCGGTGCGAAGACCGCAACTCTTCAGGTTACGACGTCTGCAGGTCTGCAGGGATGGCAGTTCCGTTGCGTTGTTACCGACGGCAATGGCAAATCATGGGGATCCCGCGCGGCAACATTGACCATGTACAACATACCGATCAATGAGAAGACATTCCCGGATTCCATTTTCCGTAATGAGATCAAGACTTATAACGACACAAATAAGGACGGAAAACTCGGAGAATCGGAGCTTGCGATCACAAGTCTGGATGTGAACGGCTATGGTATCAAGAGCCTGAAGGGTGTCGAGTTCTTCACCTCTCTGAAAGAACTCTACTGCTATGATTGCTCGCTCACGTCTTTGGATCTGAGCAACAATCCGGATCTGGAAATCTTGTTCTGCTGGAATAACGGATTGAAATCCCTGAATGTGACCTCGAATTCAAAGTTAAGAAATCTCTGCTGTGATTACAATGATCTGACAAAACTGGATGTTTCCAAGAACAAGTCGCTGTCGTTCTTCTGTTGTAATTCGAATGATCTGACGACACTGGATATCAGCAATAACACTGCACTGACCTATCTGAACTGTGCTTTCAACCAGCTCTCAAAACTGGATGTCAGCAAGAATAAAGCACTGGAGCAGTTGTTCTGCGAAAACAACAAGTTAACTTCTTTGAACGTAAGTGCATGTACGGTTTTGCACGAACTTCACTGCTACAAAAATAAGTTGACTTCTCTGACAGTGGATCCCGGGATCGTTTTGATCGATGCCGATGACAATTCTCTGACATCTCTGAACGTAGGCGCTTGCACGGAACTGAAGTATCTGTACTGCTCCTATAATAATCTTTCGAAGTTGGATGTTACCAAGAACACAAAACTGGTAGAATTGACATGTACTTCCAACCAGTTGAGTTCACTGAATGTGAGCAAAAACACAAAGCTGCTCACGCTGGTTTGCCGGTCGAATAAGATCACAAAACTGGATGTGACCAACTGCACATTACTGGAGGAACTCCTCGTGGATGATACCGTCCAGGTGATCGGAATGCACGCTGTAGGTTGATCCGATAATTAAATATGAGTTATGAGCGGCGACGGATGATATTCCGTCGCCGTTCTACATAAGCAAGAAAACAGCGACGTTTAACGGCATAAGGTAGAACGAAAAAAACATCAATGATATAATCGAAACGCGGAGTGTGCAAGAAGATCCGTGAGTCCCTGTTAGGGAAATGAAGGAAACAGAAGGAAAAATCAAAAAAGAAAAGAGGGAAAAAATGAGAAAAGGAAAAAGTATCTTTTCCAAGGTCATGGCCGGATGTATGTCTGCGTTTTTGACGCTTGGAAGTTTGACCACACCGCTCGGCGGAGCGGCGCCTGTCTACGCGGACGCATATGACGACATCTACGATCCCGTACCGATCAATGCATCCACATTTCCGGATGATAACTTCCGTGCCGTTGTGCTGGATGATTTTGATACGAATGGAAACCACATTCTGGAATCCAGAGAGATCGTATATGCCAGAAATCTTTGGTGTGTCAATATGGGTATCAAATCCCTGAAGGGTATCGAATACCTGAAGGAACTCCGAGGCATTTATTGCATGAAAAACCAGATCTCGAGCTGGGATCTGAGCCAAAATAAGTTGCTCACAGGTATCTGGTGTTCGTTTAACAACTTTACCTCACTGGACTTTACGCCGAACCAGGATCTGCAGTGGGTTTACGCGCACTACAATCAATTGACTTATTTCAATGTCAGAAATAATAAGGAGATCTCATATCTGGAACTCAATTCCAACCCGTTGGGAACGATCGACGTCACCCAGAACGATAAACTCGAGCATCTGATGGTCGGAGACTGCGGACTGAAGACTCTGGACGTAACACATAATCCGAACCTCCAGCATCTGGACGCGTTCAGCAACCACTTTAAATCGCTGGATCTTTCAAATAACCCGAAGATGAAGCGTCTGGATGTTTGGAATAATCCCGGCCTGGGCGACGTGGAAACCGGCCACATGGAGGGCCTGCAGTACTACAACGTCGCGAGTAACCAGTGTACCAGCGTCGATGTCAGCAAGAACCATGAGCTGCAGAAGCTGGTCGTAAGTTATAACCGCGGCTACCTGAAGTCACTGGATATCTCGAATAATCCCAAGTTGACGATCCTGCAGATTCAGGATAATGAACTGGAAACTTTGGATATCTCGCACAACCCCATGCTTCGTTTCATTTGGGGCGGATACAATGACTTCACCGAACTGAATATCGGCAACAATCCCTTCCTGCAAAAGATCTACAACGAGGGTGTATGGGCAGATGAAGGCTTTAATTCGTCTTCCTGGACCATCGATTACGGCGGCGAAGATTCCACGCAGGGCGATAACCTTTTCATTCTTTGGTTGGACAATGATGTGAAGATCGTGAATAAACCCAGCGGAAATCCTTTAGAAGGTTTATATCCGGAGGAGCCGACCGGTGATATGTCGAATTTCATTACCCGTGAGACCATGGTTCAGACGCTGTATGAGATGGCAGGAAAACCGAGCGTCAGCGGATTGAAGACACGTTTCACGGATGTTAAATCCGGTCAATGGTACACGAACGCCCTCCTTTGGGGCGAGAAGTACTCGATCTGCGTAGGGTATCCTTATGCAGCAGCCGATACGTTCGGTATCGGTAAGTATCTGAACCGTCAGGACCTGATGCTCATGCTGATGCGTTATGCGGAATATATCGGTTACGATCGAGCGATCGACTTCGGCCGTTCCGATGATTTTCTGGACTATTTTGATGTGGATTACGATCATTGGGAGGCAGTCTGCTGGGCTGCGACCCACAATATCATGGAGGGCAGAGGTGAGCCCGGTGCGCCGAAGGATGAGCGTACGATCTCCCCGTATGAGAAGGCAACGAAGCAAGAGATCCTGGATATGATCGATCGCATGTACGAGGTGAACAATGTGAACGCTAAGGCGAAACTGGCTACACCTGTACTTTCAGATCCGTATATCTACACACAGCCGACGAACCAGAGCGTGACTGCAGGTTCGATAGCGAAGTTCAACGTGGAAGCTTCCGGCACGGGAACGCTGACCTATCAGTGGCAGTACCGCAGCAATCCTTCAGGTTCCTGGGCTGCGTTCAGTCAGAGCGGAGCGAAGACGAAAAATCTTTCCGTAAATACGACCGCAACGATGAACGGATACCAGATCCGTTGCGCGGTAACGAACGGTAAGGGAAAGACCATGTATTCCGAAGTGGCGACATTATCGATCGTTCCGAAGATCACCACTCAGCCGAAGAATACATTTGCAGCAGCAGGTTCTACGGCGAAATTTACGGTCGCTGCGACCGGCACGGGAACGCTCACCTATCAGTGGCAGTCCCGAAAGTATTCCACCGGCACCTGGGCGAATTCCGGCCAGAGCGGAGCGAAGACAAAGACACTTTCCGTAGCGACCACAAAGGGCCTGAACGGTTGGCAGTTCCGTTGTGTTGTAACGGATGCAAACGGACAGAAGTCTTATTCGCAACCTGCGACCCTTGGTATTACACCTTGCATCAAGACCCAGCCGAAGAACACGAGCGCTAAGCCCGCTGAGACAGTTAAGTTTACAGTCGCAGCGACCGGTCAGGGCACGCTGAACTATCAGTGGCAGTCCCGTAAGGATTCGAATAGCGCGTGGGCGAATTCCGGTAAGAGTGGCGCTACTACGCCGACACTTTCATTGACCGCGACCGAGGGTCTGAACGGCTGGCAGTTCCGTTGTATCGTGACGGACGGCAGCGGACGGAAGGAGATCTCCAATACGGCGACACTTTCCATCATCAAGATCACAACGCAGCCGAAGAGCACGAGCGTAAAGGCAGGTACCACGGCGAAGTTTACGACGGCGGCTACCTCCGGCACCGGAAAACTCACCTATCAGTGGCAGTCCCGCAAGAATTCCTCGAGTGCATGGTCGAACTCCGGCCAGACCGGCGCGAAGACGAAGACACTTTCCGTAGCGACTACGAAAGGCCTGAACGGCTGGCAGTTCCGATGCATCATCACGGACGGCAACGGAAAGCAAGTGATCACAAACACGGTAACAGTTACAGTTAAATAAATGGACAGATGATGTCCGGAGAGCAGACACCCGCGAGGAACCGAAGTTCACCGCGGGTGTTTGTAATTCCGAGCACTGTTATTTTGCATGGACAATTTGCCCTTTCTATGGTAATATTATAGAGTATACTTACGATCAGAGCCAGATTTTGATATACAATATCATCTGAAAAAAATAGGAGACTTACTATGAACATGAATGAAAATGAAGGCCTGCAGGAGCAGGTCGTAAGAATGCCTATGATCGGTGATGCGGCGCCGTATTTCCGCAGCATGACCACGAAGGGTAAGATCAACTTCCCCGGCGATTATCGCGGAAAATGGGTGGTTTTCTTTTCGCATCCCGCGGACTTTACTCCGGTTTGCACAACGGAGTTTATCGCGCTCGCGAAACGTTATGAGGAGTTCAAGGCGATGAACGTCGAACTTCTGGGCCTGTCCATCGACTCGCTACATTCGCACCTGGCATGGGCGAAAAGCATCGCGACCATCAACTGGAAGGGCGAGGGCTGCGTGGAACTGCCGTTCCCGATCGTGGCCGACATCAGCATGAACGTCGCTCGTTCCTACGGAATGTTGCAGACCGTGGCGAAGACACAGACCATCCGCGCCGTGTTTATCATTGACCCGGAAGGTGTGATCCGCGCGATCCTGTACTATCCGATGTCGACGGGACGCAACATCGACGAGATCAAACGTGTCATCCAGTCACTTCAGAAGCATGACGCGGAAAATGTTTCCACGCCGGCCGACTGGCGTCCGGGTGATGATGTTGTTCTGGGGGCGCCGCTCACACTGGAAGAGGCGCAGGCCCGCATTGACAGCGGCGACGACCGCCTGATCCCTTACGATTGGTATCTGACCGCCGTTAAGGAGAAATAAGGGTAAGAAAATGGAGAAATTGAAACAAAAGAAACGACTGGTCGCGATCATCGTGTCGGCGATCCTGTTGGGAGCCCTGCTCCTGATCGGTATCTTTAGCGAGAACCTGGGTCAGAAAGAGTGGGAGTCGTTTAAAGACTTTTGCGTTGTATTGATCAAGATCGTAGCGTTTACTGCGGCCTGTATTTTTGTGGAAAACCTCATCCTGTTTATCATGGGGTTGTTCAAACCGAAGAACCATCGGGCGCTGACGTTGTTTTCGCTCGCGGGAAGTCTTTTGAAGTATGTGACTGCGATCGTGGTCGTCTGTGGTATCCTGGTTTTCTGTGGGGTCAATGTAACCGGTATCGTTGCGACGGTGAGCGTTGTGGCGTTGATCGTCGGCTTCTCGGCAGAGAGCCTGATCGAAGATATGATCACCGGCCTCTTCATGATGCTGGAGAACCAGTACAATGTGGGTGACATCCTGGAGGTCGGCGGTTTCCGAGGTACGGTCACATCGATCGGCATCCGCACCACCTGCATCACCGATCCGGGCGGCAACATCAAGATCATCAACAACTCCATGATGAAGAACATCCTGAATCGTTCCGACCGCGTGTCCCGCGCGTTCTGCGAGATCGCGATCCCGTATTCGACGGATCTGTTAAAGCTCGAGAGCCAGATCCCCGCCCTGTGCGAGAAGATCTACAACGAGCACACCGATAAGATGAAAGCGATTCCGGTCTATCTGGGTGTGTCTGCATTGGCCGAAAGCGCTGTAATGCTGAAGTTCATCGCGGACGTGGAAGAGGCGGACATCTATGCGGTATGCCGCATCCTGAACCACGACGTCCTGTTGGGATTCCGTGAACTCGGCGTAGAGTGTCCGTTCCCGCAGTTGGATGTACATTCGGATAAATAGGAGCGCTGCCTATGAAGAATGAGAGGTATAAACGGCGCGAGAGTACGCCGGATGAATATCGCTCATGGCTGCCGCCGGAGCACTCACTGGGTGTGGGAACTCCGGAGAAAGAAGTGGTGACCGCTCTCCCGGACGAGGTGGCGAAACTACCCGCCCCGGACATCCGCAGGGATGAGTTCAATGTTGAACAGGGGCATCCGACCGAGCAGTCGGAGATCGATATTTACTTAGAGGCGAAAGCCAAGAAACGAAAAAAACGTATGCGTCGCATGCTCCTGAGCACATTTTCTGCGGCGTTCGTGTTGGTCGGACTGACCAGTACCGATTCGGCGTTGTTCGGCTATTTCGGCATCGATGCTTCGGCCATTGTTGCAACGAGCGAAGTTGATGGGACCGAAGATGCGATCGAAACGGAAGCTGCGACCGAAGAAACGACGGAAGCGTCGATCGGGGGGAACGAATGAATGAAACAATGGAAGCTCGTCTGGCGCGGCTGAAGGAGATCCTGAGGGATCATAAGCGCCTGGCGATCTGCTTTTCGGGCGGCGTCGACAGCACGTTTTTGCTGAAGGTCGCCCACGATATCCTGGGTGAGGACTGCGTCGCAGTGACGGCGGTGTCGCCCGCATTTTCCGCGCGGGAAATGCAGCGCGCGAGCGCGTTTTGCGAGGCCGAGCAGATCCGGCAGATCTTCGTGGAGACGCGGGAACTGGAACTTCCCGAATTCTACGAGAACCCGCCGGACCGCTGCTACCACTGCAAGAAGCAGTTGATGGGAGCCATGACCGATGCGGCTGCCGTAGCCGGCTATCCCGTGATGGTCGAAGGGACGAATGCAGATGACATTTCGGACTACCGGCCGGGGCTGAAGGCCCTGGAAGAGATGCGGCCGCGCATCACGAGCCCGCTTTTGGAGGCGGGACTGACGAAGGCAGAGATCCGGGAGGCATCCCGAAATCTGGGCCTTACGACGGCGAACCTGCCGTCCTTTGCGTGCCTGGCAACACGTTTTGCTTACGGTGAGAGGATCACCGCAGAGGGCTTAAAACGCGTGGAGGCGGCGGAAGAAATTTTGGCGCAGGCCGGGTTTACACAGTTTCGCGTGCGGGTGCACCAAAACCTCGCGCGCATCGAGGTCGCTCCCGGGGAGATGGAAGCATTTTCCTCGGAAGCATTCAGAAACGAGATCTACTCGAAGTTAAAAGCGTTGGGCTATGCGTACGTGACGCTGGATCTGGCGGGCTACCGCACGGGCAGCATGAACGAAACGCTTAGGGAACGCGGCTGACTTCGGTAATGATATAAAATAATGCATTGGAGGTTTTATTATGGCTTGTTTTGTAGTACCTGCAGGTGAGGCGGTCGTAACGAAGATCGTCGAGAAGGCAACCGGAAATTCCGTGGAGAAGAGCGAGGCGAAGAGCCCGTTCATCCGCCACCTGAACTGGCTGAGCAACCTGCTCATTGGCGGTTCGGTGCTGCTCGCATTCGAGCATGTATGGCACGGAGAGGTCGTTCTGTGGTTTCCGTTCCTGACGGCAATGGAGAACTCCGAGGACACGGCGGAGATGTTGCACGAGATGGGAACGGTCGGCGTCGGCATGGCTGCGCTGATCACCTTGGTGTGGATCGCCATGGTCCTGGTCGCTTCGCACCTGGAGAAGACAACACCTGAATTACAGAAGAACTAGGAGGGTACGAGTATGACATTATTGATCACTGTATTGGCAGCTGTTTTCTCGACCCTGATCTGGTATTCTTCGGAAAAAGCCCGCGAACTGAAGGTCGGCGTTTTGTGCTGGATGTTCTGGGGTGCATCGTTGATGTGGATGGTCGACGCGATCGCCGAGTATATCGAGGATGGCGCGAACTATTTTACACCCGCAGTCGACGATATGATCAATGACACTTTTTTAGGCTTTTCAGTCATAGCACTTGCATGTGTGATCTGGATCGTTTACCTTTTGGCAAAAGATCCGGCCGGCGTGGTCCGCAAAAAACTTGCAAAGAAGTAAGTTTCGCCGGAGCAGGATGAACGTATGAAGGATGAAATGAAAAGAACTACTGAGCCGGCTTACGCGGTTGCGGACCCGGACCGGCTCAGACGCTGCGGCGTCGGAGAGGTGATCTACGGCGCCGGCAAGACAGCGGAGCAGATCTGCGGCATCCTGCGGATGCTGCGCGAGAATGGTCAGGAGAACATCCTGGTCAGCCGTCTGGACGTTGAAAAAGAAGCTCAGGTACGCCGGATGCTTTCGGAGACGGAGGCGGCTTTCTGGGCGTATCATGCGGTGCCGAAGACTGCGGTTTTCGGCGGTACATTGCCCGTGTCGGGACACGGGACCATCGCAGTCGTGACTGCGGGGACCAGCGACATCCCGGTGGCGGAAGAGGCGGCGGTAACGGCCGAATTTCTGGGCAATGCCGTGCAGCGCATCTACGATGTGGGTGTGGCCGGTTTAGACCGTCTGCTGGCCCGTAAGGCCGATCTGCAGGCGGCGAGCGTGATCATCGTGATCGCGGGTATGGAGGGGGCTCTGGCCAGCGTGGTCGGCGGCCTGGTTTCTGCGCCTGTCATCGCGGTGCCGACGAGTGTCGGTTATGGAGCGAATTTTGAGGGATTGTCCGCGCTTCTGTCCATGCTGAATTCCTGCGCGAGCGGGGTGTCGGTGGTGAACATCGACAACGGTTTCGGCGCGGGCTATCAGGCGAGCGCGATCAACCATGTGGGGCTTAAGCGCCCCGAATAGAGCGGGGAGGTACGAATGAAGACATTAATGCTGGATCTGCAAATGGGAGCTGCGGGCGATATGCTGACCGCAGCTCTCCTGGAACTGTTTCCGGAAGAGCAGAGAGAGGAAGTACTTGCCGAACTGAACGCGATCGGGGTGCCTGGCGTTACGGTGAGCGCGGAGCGTGTTACCCGCTGCGGCATCGCCGGGACGCACATGACTGTGCGCGTGAACGGTGAGAAAGAAGAAAGTGTGGATGTGCATGAACACCATCACCACGAACACGAGCATCACCATGAGTTCGAGGATGAGATCCATCATGAGCATCATCACCGCGAGCATGAGCACGAACATGAGAACCATCACCACCATGTGCACGTGTCCATGGCGGGGATCCGTAATATCGTGGCCGGCCTGCATTTGCCGGAAGAGGTAAAAGCGGATGTGATCGCCGTGTACGAGGACATCGCAAAGGCGGAGAGCCGCGCGCATGGTAAGGAAGTGAGTGAAGTGCATTTCCACGAGGTCGGCATGATGGACGCGATCGCGGATATCGCGGCGGTCTGCCTGCTGATGAATAAACTGAAGCCGGAGCAGGTGGTGGCGACACCCGTGCACGTCGGCAGCGGTCACGTGCATTGTGCGCACGGGATCATGCCGGTGCCTGCGCCTGCGACCGCCTATCTGCTAGAAGGCGTTCCGTACTATCAAGGACGTGTTAATGGCGAATTATGCACGCCGACCGGAGCAGCGCTCCTGCGCCGGTTTGTGGATACATTTTCCTGCGAGGACGTGGCGATCGTGTCGGAGCGCGTCGGCTACGGTTGCGGAAAGAAAGACTTTCCGGAGGCGGCGAACTGCGTGCGCGCTATACTCGGCGAGGGCGCAAAAGCAAAGGCTTGGGACGCCGTGCCCGAGGAACTGTTAAACGAAACGGCGGGGTTCGAAGAGCCCGGTTATGAAGTTGTCGGCTTGTCTTGCAATGTGGACGACATGACCGGCGAGGAGATGGGCTACGCCATCGAAGAACTGCTCAAACAGGGCGCCAGGGAAGCATTTGCCACGCCCGTGATCATGAAGAAGGGACGCCCGGGGCTGTTGCTCACGGTACTTTGCGACCCGCAGATGAAGGATTTCATGGTTGAGCAGATCTTCAAGAACACGACGACGATCGGGATCCGCGAGACCGGGTACCACCGGCACATGCTGGACCGCCGCATCGAGAAGCGGCAGACGCCGCTCGGCGAGGTGCGGTTTAAGGTGTCCGAAGGCTTCGGCGTGAAGCGCGAGAAGCCCGAGCACGAGGACGTCGCGCGGCTGGCCAGGGAACACGGCCTGAGCCTGCAAGAGGTAAAGGAGAAGATCCGAGGATAAGACAGGGATATCCCTGAAAAAATGTAAAGAAGGAATGGGAAAATGAGAGAAGAAACCGAAAAAGAACTGTTAGCCAGAGGAGTCAGCCGGAGTGAGGTGGCTGCCTCGGTGTGTGAATTGGGTGAGATCGTACCGGACATGGTACTGGATTACGACATCGTAGTGGTCGGTGCCGGAGCGGCGGGCGTACCCGCCGCCGGCTGGGCCGCCGAGTTAGGCGCGAAGACAGCCCTGCTTCAAAAAGAAGCTGTTGTCGTATCGCAGGGTAACTGCGGATCCGCGATCATCAAATCCCGCTCCACGGAGGCCGGCATCGCCAAATGGATCCACCACACCAACGGCCTGTGCGACTGGCGCGCGGACGTAAAGCAGCTCCGTGCCTACGCCGACTACTCTGAGGAAGCCATGATGTGGTTCTGGAACCGCGGCGGCTTCACGACCGAGACCGAGTACGGCGACGGCAGCAAAGTCGACAGCAACACGGAAAGCGCGAAACTCCTGAACGACGGCGACAAACTCTGCGCGTTCATCAGCACCAGCGGCGACTTCACGGGTACGTGGAAAGACCGCGAAAACAGTTACGAATACGGGGACGACCACTGCTATTTCTGGGCTCCGTGGGTAGGTCCCAAGCCGTTGAACGTGGGCAATGCTCTCAAAAACATTTTGGATCATGTGAAAGAAAAGCATCCGAATCTCGAGACATTTTTCTCGACACCCGCGGTGCAGCTGATCACACTGGACGGTAAGGTCATCGGCGTGATCGGTAAGAATAAAGACGGAAAATACATACGCTTCAACGCCTCGAAGGCGGTGATCCTCGCGACCGGCGACTATACGAACAACACGCCGATGGTAAAACATTGGTGTCCGGATATCGACCTCTTCGATAAAAAGCAGTACGGCAAGACCGGTGACGGCCACATCCTGGCCATGAGCGCCGGCGCCGAGATGGAGAACCTGGGCCACACGAAGATGATGCACGATTTCGATTCCGCCCTGATGTGGGAGGAACCGTTCCTGTACCTGAACATGAACGGCGAGCGTTTTACCAACGAATACACGGGCTTCGTCTACATGGGCAATATCCTGAAATACCAGCCTTCCTACAAAGGCACCATGCTCGATGAAGAGCATAAGGAGACCGGCTCGAAGGGTTGGTACTGCACCATCTACGATGACAGCTACATGAGCTGGCCTGCGGACGAATTTGTGAGCGGCAAGGTGCCGCCCGCAGTCATGCAGAAGTTCATCCCGGGAGCAGTTGAAAATCCCCAGGGCGTTTTCAAGAACCTGATCGACCTGCATCGGTGCGACACGCTGGAGCAGCTGGCGGCGGAACTCGACCTGCCTTTCGAGAAAATGAAGGAGGCCATTGACCGCTACAACGAACTGTGCGAGCAGGGGTGCGACACCGACTTCGGTAAGCCCGCGAAATACATGCATAAGATCGAAAAAGCTCCGTTCTGGGGCGCGCGGAAGCATATCCGTGTATCAGCGGAGGTTTCGGGCATCGTGGTCAATGAAAACGGCCAGGCCCTGGATTCCGACGGACGGGTGATCCCCGGTCTGTACTGCGTCGGCAACCTCGGCGGCCCGTTTTACGGCGGCGCCGACTATCCCTTCCATCAGACGGGTCTGTCCCTCGGACGCTGCTATACTTTCGGCATGATCGCCGCCAGACACGCACTGGGCGATCTTCCGGGCTGAGATCGTTTGTGATCTTCCCGAAAGGGGAATATGAATAGTAATCAACAGACTAGAGTCTGTATATATAAGGAGATTGGTATGAGTAACGTATTTGATCTGAAAGGAAACGTGGCGATCGTCACGGGCGCGTCGACCGGCCTGGGCGTCCAGATGGCGTATGCTTTAGCTCGCCAGGGTGCGACGGTCGTATGCGTGGCACGTCGTCAGAACCTGATCGACGAGGTGGCAGCCGCCATTGCAAAAGAGACCGGTGTCGAAACCTTGGCGCTTCGATGTGACATCACCGACACGCAAAATGTGGAAGCTGTAGTTGATGCAGTGCTGGCGAAATTCGGCCGCATCGACATCCTGGTGAATAACGCAGGAACCGGCGCAGTCGCTCCTGCTGAGGACATCACCGACGAGCAGTTCCAAAACGAGTTCGACATCGATCTGTTCGGTTCTTTCAAGATGGCACGCGCCATTGCGAAGAAGGCCATGATCCCTGCGAAGTATGGCCGCGTGATCAACATTTCCTCCATGTACGGCATGGTGGGCAATAAGATCGCGCCCTGTTCTCCGTATCATGCGGCGAAAGGCGGTCTGGTAAACCTGACCCGCGCCCTGGCGGCCGAATGGGGTAAATATGGCATCACCGTAAACTGCATCTGCCCGGGCTATTTCTACACCCCGCTTACGAAAGAAACTCTGGATAGCGATTTCTTCCAGGCAAACGCAAAAGCCTTCATCCCCGTAGAACGTTACGGCAACGAAGGCGAACTGGACACGGCGACCGTATTTTTGGCGGCCCCCGCATCCACCTACGTCACCGGAGTCATCTTACCCGTTGATGGGGGATATACATCGATGTGAGAAATCGATAGTAGCTTGAAATACAGAGGTGAACACTTATCATGAGTGTTCGCCTTTTTTACAAAACAATCAAAATGTATTGACATGGAAGAAAATAGAGGCTATTCTGTATTTAGTATCATTGGCGTGCCATCTAAAAGGACATGCGGGATCAAGATAGTTTGATCCCGCCCTTTACAAGGGGAGAATTATGTTGAGAAAAGTCATATATACTATAATAGTGAGTCTGCTTATCTTGGGGATTACAGGATGCAATGACGGAAAGCCCGATCCCACGGGTGATAATCCGACTGTTTCCTATACGACTTCGATAACCGATACGACGCCGAGTTTCACCGAGGTATCGCTACCAGAGCAAATACCACCCACGACGATTCAAACGGAGCCTACGCATGCTGCAAGCAGACAGATCACGTGGGAACTGGGCTTTTACGGAGCACCTAATTCTGATGGACAGAAGGAGATCAATCGGTTGTTGCTGGAAAAAGGATATGATTGCGAGATCCGGTTCGTTCCGACCGGGGCTTATGATACGGATATGATTCGTCCATGGTTGGAGGATTATGAAGCCAATAATCCGCCGTTGGATATCTTATTTACCGGTAGTTTTAGTGATGATTATTTTGAGGCGATTGACTTCGTCCGGGAAAAATACATCTCGCTTTCGGATTATCTCGAATCCGAGAAAGGCCGTCCATTAAAGGAGGTTTTTTCTCCGTTTGAATGGTCCCATACGACGATTGAGGGGAACATATATGCGATTCCTCCTATGATCAGTCCCATCGCGTCTACTCCATTTGTATATCTTTATGTCCCTGACCGATATATTGAACTATTTAGTGATTTCGATGGTTCCTACTCTATGCTGATGGATATTTATTCGGCTCATCATACGGCTGATGAAGTGATTGTATTAGGCGAGATGAGTACGCTGGAAAGCCTTTTGCCATATAAGCGATTTCTTAGAACTGTTCCATATGACGTGAAAGAACAGTCTTTTGTTGATATTTCCATGAATCCCGAAGACATAGAACTGATAAAAAGAATAGCCGGAGATTTTCATACCGGAAAACTCGTTGTTCCGACATTGAGTCAGGTTGCGGACGAGAATATGTTTGTACTATTGCAATATGTCAGAATCGAGAAAGAAGGTTTTACAGCAATGCCTTTGAATGGCTATGCAGGCTACATTAATATGAATATGAGTTATGGAGTGTCACAAAAATCGGAAAATCAGGATCTTGCTCTGGAGATCCTTTCAGTCTGCTATACGGATCCGGAAATAGCCGCCTATTTATTACCCGAGATGGAGAGCGAAGAAGCGATAGCAAAGAGAAGGGCGTTTTTATCACAAGTCGAGCCGGGTGATATACAGGATTTTTTTCCTGAACTGTCTAAGTCTCAACAGGAGACGATGATCCGATATTCAACGGCCTACAGGAACCTTTTTAACAG
>JAFZZY010000068.1 GCA_017615545.1 Lachnospiraceae bacterium | reverse complement strand
TCTCGCCTAACTCCTTATCATCCCACTGGCAGTTGATAAGGAAGATTCCGCCGGGCTTAACGTCCTGAACCATCTTGTAGCCCTTGATGATGTAGGACTGCTGATGACATGCAACGAGGTCAGCCTGGTTGATGTAGTAAGGGCTCTTGATGGGCTTATCACCGAAACGCAGATGCGAAATGGTGATACCGCCGGTCTTCTTCGAGTCATACTGGAAGTAAGCCTGGATGTATTTATTGGTGTGGTCACCGATGATCTTTGTCGAATCCTTGTTAGCTCCTACGGTACCATCGCCGCCGATACCCCAGAACTTACACTCAACGGTGCCGGGTGCGGAAGTGATAGGTGCGGGCTTCTCCTCGGGAAGCGAAAGACCGGTAACATCATCAACGATACCGATGGTGAAGCGCTTCTTGGGATTAGCCTTCTTGAGCTCTTTGTAAATAGCAAATACGGACGAAGGAGGAGTATCCTTTGAACCTAAGCCGTAGCGACCGCCGGTAAGTACGATGTCGTTGAGACCTGCCTCACGGAGAGTGGTTGCAACATCGAGGTACAGAGGCTCACCGAGTGATCCGGGCTCCTTTGTACGGTCAAGAACAGCGATCTTCTTAACGGTCTTGGGAAGAACCTTAAGGAATGACTTGCTTACCCAAGGTCTGTAGAGACGAACCTTGATAAGACCGACCTTCTGCTTCTTTGCAAGGAGGTAATCGATAACTTCCTCCGCAACGTCACAGATCGAACCCATGGCAACGATAACGCGGTCAGCGTCCTTCGCGCCGTAGTAGTTGAACAGGTCGTACTTTGTGCCGAGCTTCTTGTTGATCATCTTCATGTACTTCTCGACAACTGCGGGAAGTGCGTCGTAAGCTGCGTTGCAGGCCTCACGATGCTGGAAGAATACGTCGCCGTTCTCGTGAGAACCGCGCATAGCGGGCTTCTCGGGATTCAGAGCATGCTCTCTGAATGCCTTAACAGCGTCCATGTTAACCATCTCTGCCAGATCCTTGTAGTCCCACTTCTCGATCTTCTGGATCTCGTGGGAGGTACGGAAACCGTCGAAGAAGTTAAGGAAAGGAACCTTACCCTCGATAGCTGCGAGATGAGCTACGGGTGAAAGATCCATAACTTCCTGGGGATTGGTCTCGGCAAGCATAGCGAAACCGGTCTGACGGCAGGCATATACGTCACTGTGGTCACCGAAGATGTTCAGCGACTGTGTGGCAACCGTACGTGCCGATACGTCGAATACGCAGGGAAGCTGCTCGCCCGCGATCTTGTACATGTTGGGGATCATCAGAAGAAGTCCCTGTGATGCTGTAAATGTAGTAGTGATTGCGCCTGCTGCAAGAGAACCGTGAACGGTACCTGCTGCGCCGGCTTCCGACTGCATCTCAACAACCTTTACCTGGTTGCCGAAGATGTTCTTCTGGCCTGCCGCCGACCACTGATCAACAGAGTCAGCCATGGGGCTCGAAGGTGTGATGGGGTAAATAGCCGCAACGTCGGTAAACGCATATGCCACATGAGCGGCAGCGGTATTTCCATCCATTGATTGTTTAGCTCTAGCCATATAGAACCTCCTTTAATTTTGAACAATTGCGTCGGCAACACAGTAAAAAGCAAACGCCACGCCGCAATTACCCAATTTGAGGTTATTGTAACACAGACACGATTGCTTGTAAAGTTTATCAACCGCCCTTTCGAATGAAAAAAATACGTAAAATATGCCAAAAAAAGCGCAAAAAATGATTTGCCGCATTTTGAAAAAAGCCTTAAAATATTAGTATGGAGAAAGATTTTTAATATACTTTTTTCGAGAAACAGTATTCAATACGGGAGGCCCCCATGACACCGATGAACATTTTGAACATCAACGAACCCGGCAATCCCTTCGCCGGAAGCAACGCGCGTGAATATGTAATGCCCGCGCTCAGCTGGGTCCGCGTTTACCATAACGTTCAGGACGAAAACTACGCGACACACTGGCATACCTCGATCGAGGTCATCATGCCTTATGTAAATACCTACGCGGCGGATATCAACGGTATCAAGACCACGATCAGCCCCGGCGACATTTTCATCATTCCGCCCGGAGAGCTGCATGCGCTCTACGCTCCCGAAGAGGGCGAGCGTCTGATCATGCTGTTCGACTACTCGCTGCTCTCCTCTCTGCCCGGCATTAACTCACTGATCGATTCGCTCCATCCGTTCAAGCTCATCTCGAAGACGGAGTATCCGAAGATCAGCGAGACTCTTGTCCAGGTTCTTAAAGAGATCGAGTACGAGTTCTTCCATGACAATGTTTACCGTGACGCCACGATCTACTACATGCTGGTCAAGTTCCTCACGACGCTCGGACGCGCGAACATCGAGACGATGACTCCGTTCCCGAACCTTCCCGCGAACAAGCAGCATGAGTACGTGAACCGTTTCATGGGTGTCTGCAATTACATCGACGATCATTACACCGAGGATCTCCGCATTGAGAAGCTCTGCGAGATCACCGGCATGACGAAGAGTTATTTCTCGAAGCTTTTCGAGGCCTTCACCGGAATGTCCTTCAACGATTACCTGAATCAGAAGCGCATTTCCTTCGCCGAGAAGCTCCTGATATATCCCGATCTTTCGACCACCGACATTTCCATGAAGGTCGGATACAATTCGCTTTCGACCTTTAACCGCGCCTTCCGCATCATCAAGAAGTGCTCGCCGACGGAATACCGAAGCTACGCTACGTCGATCGCAACACCTGCGAAGGTTATTGAATAATAAAGCCACGGGGAC
>JAFZZY010000067.1 GCA_017615545.1 Lachnospiraceae bacterium | reverse complement strand
GTCCGGCCGGGGGGCCCGGACCGGCTTTTCGTATGCATTTTCCGATACCAGAATCGAAATGAAAAAAAACAGTTGACAAGCGGGCGTAAGTAGGATATAATGTCACTTGCGTCAAAGATACCGCGCGAATGATCCACCGGGGTGTGGCTCAGCTTGGCTAGAGCACCTGGTTTGGGACCAGGGGGTCGCAGGTTCGAATCCTGTCACCCCGATACAACGTTTGCGGGTGTAGTTCAATGGTAGAACACTAGCCTTCCAAGCTAGATACGTGGGTTCGATTCCCATCACCCGCTTTTGCGGTATCGATTGAGTGGGAGCTGTCCTGATATTCAAAGGGTGGCTTTTTTCTTAAGAGTCGCATCAACACGCATGGTGGGTATAGCACAGCTGGTTAGCGCGTCAGATTGTGGTTCTGAAGGTCCAGGGTTCGAATCCCTGTACCCACCCTATTACAGATTTTGTACGAAATCTGTAATTCGAGAAAAATCTTCGAATAAGGCACGCCAGTGCCGGGATGAGAAGAAATTTCGAGCAAGTTTCGGATCGGAAATATTTCGAGACTTTACGACGGTGAGGCGATTTCGCCGTTTTTTTACTGTCTGCGGACGGTGCATAAAGGGCTATCGCCAAGGGGTAAGGCACAAGATTTTGATTCTTGTATTCGCTGGTTCAAATCCAGCTAGCCCTGCTCGGGGTGCTTACTTTGCACACCGTTCAGAAAATCATATGGGGCACTAGCTCAGTCGGTAGAGCACTTGACTTTTAATCAAGTTGTCGCGGGTTCGATTCCCGCGTGCCTCATGACAAAAATATCGGCCTCTTCCATAGCGGAAGGGGCCGATTTGTTTTATTCTTCGGTTCCGTATTTTGCTGCGATCGCTTCTTTGCACACCGCCAGGATGGTCTCGAGATCGTCGCCGGCGAGCAGGAAGCCGCTCTTGTGGCAGAAGCGGAGGCCGGGACGGCTGGAGATGGCCACGAGCTCGGCGTCGGAGTGACCGTACCACTCGCTCGGAAATTCACAGCGATGGGTGCCCGCCTCGATGTCCAGGTCGATCGCCTGCGCGTTGTAACCGCCGCGTGTGGAAGGGTAGACGACAAAGTCGATGTCCGGCGTCACGAAACTCTTCCAGGGCATGGTGGTCGGGAGGATGAGGATGTGGTCCTGCGCCTGGCGCAGTGCCTCCTCAACGTGCTCCTTCGCGCGCGCCATGCTTTCATAGCGCTCGATCGCCTTCGTCAGGACCAGCTTCGCCAGCGCTACGGCCTCCGGGAAGCCGGTATTGACCGGTGTGGAAGCGTCCCACGCAGGGTTGAAGTAGTCGATGGCATCGGCCAATGCATTCGGCACGCCGGTATTGTCCGAAAGGTCCAGCGGCTGGATGAAATCTTCGTCGAACTTCTCCCACATGGTGGGCAGAAGCTTCGGGCCGAAAGCTTCCCAAAGCAGGCCGAAGGCCGCGTAGGGGATGCCGTTTTCACGCACCCGGCGGTCCGCCTGGTGATGGTCGAAAACGCCGAGGCCGATGTCGTAGACGATGATGTCGGGGTCGGACGGCGGCGTCAGACCGCGCTCATAAGTATAGTCCGGATTTAAGATCTGCAGAAGGGCGGTCGAAAAAACATCGTCCGCGTGGAATTTGCCGCCGTGGGTGTAGCCCTTCGACGGGATATTGGCCGAGTCAAACATAAGATCACCTCGTGTGTAAAAATCATAAAAGAAAATAAGGATGTTTTGATTGTACCACAGTTACTGACTGAAATCAATGCGTGACAGGTGACAAAAAGAACCGTCCCCGGTGTCACGGGGTTGATATTTTCCGCCGGAAATGTTATGATAAAATATTGAGGGAGTATATACCTGTACACAGATAACCAGGGGGAATTTTTATGACAGAGAAAAAAGAAAGGAACATGTGGCTGACCATCGGCATCATACTGTTTGCGTGTCTGATGGCCGAGTTTTGCCTGTCCTTCCTGAAATACCATTATGTGATCTTCGGAACGCGGAAAGAGTATTCGCTTCTGGAGGCGCAGACGACGAACACCAACAACTTCGTGATGCATGTCCGCGAGGGCCTGGAGTGGAAGGACAACATGCTGTACGTCTCGAAGGACGGCGGCACGCTGATCTTCCAGGGCGACATCGAGGGCCTGCATTCACTGACATTTTCCACGCTCGACATGAAGAAAGAGGGCAATGTCTATGCCTCGATGACCATAGCGATCGTGGAGAAGGACACGCCGCGGACCCTGCATTCCATTTCGACGCAGACCTTCCCGGTCATGGACACCCAGCAGGAAGTCGAACTTCTTCTGGGCGACCACAGCGACCTGATGGTAGTTCAGATCACGTTCGCAAAATCGACCGATGACTACCTGGTCGGCAACCTGATCCTGAACGGAGCAGACCTCCATCTGTTCCATTTCGGCCGTTTTCTGGCCATTTTCCTCCTCGTTTTAGGCATCTATATCATCGGGAAAATGCGCCTCTGGGAGATCGAGTTCGATCCCGACGACCGCAGACACCGCATCGCCTTTCTGGCGACGATGGGCTTCTGCCTGATGTTGGTCATGTGGGTATATTTCGCCCTGCTCGGGCCGAAGGTGAAGGAGAAGATCGAGTACCCGCTGACGAATGTCGCTGCGCAGCAACCGTACGTGCAGCAGTTCGACGCGCTGAAAAAGGGCCGGCTGTCGCTGGATGTGGAGCCGTCGCCCGAACTTCTGGCACTCGACAACCCGTACGACCGCGGCCAGCGTGACGGTGTAAGCGCCCTTTGGGATCGCGCCTTATACAACGGAAAATACTACTCGTACTTCGGCATTGCGCCGGTCATCTTTGTTTACTATCCGTACTACACGGTTTTCCGGAGCGTGCCTCCGGCAGGCACCGTTATGACGATC
The DNA here is from genome assembly GCA_017615545.1 of Lachnospiraceae bacterium. Lineage (GTDB taxonomy): Bacteria > Bacillota > Clostridia > Lachnospirales > Lachnospiraceae > UBA1201. The sequence goes on along the minus strand of JAFZZY010000067.1, from coordinate 97,186 downwards.
TACGCCCTGGCGGGCGTGGCAGCGCTCTTCGGTGTGATCTATGAATTGATCCGCGTATTCAAGATCCGGACGAACATCGTCCTGCTTCTTCTGGGAAGCGTGGCGGTGACTTTCGCCTCGGGACTCCTGCTCATGCAGCGCGGTTGGTCCTCGGTATACTACATCGCGACATTGTCCGGTGTGACCAGTTTGCTGATCTTCCTGTACGTCGCTTTGCGTGCGTGCCGGGCGGAGTCGAAGAAGGCTGCTGCGGTCCTTTTCGCGCTGTCGGGCTTCTGCCTGCTCATCTCGGTCGCATCTCGTGTGAGCGCCTCCCTGATGGGCATTGCCCTCTGCATCCCGATCTTCATCCACTACCTGCGGAAGGAGACGGACGCGGACCGCAAACTCAACGCTTTTCTTTGTTTTATCGTTCCGACGCTGATCGGCGCGGCCCTGGTGTGCATCTTCAATTTTGCACGCTTCGGCAGCCCGTTTGAGTTCGGTACTTCCTACCAGCTGACCGTCAGCGACATCAGCCAGAACCATTTCTCGCTCAATCGTGTCCTGCCGGCGCTGTATCATTATTTCCTGCATCCGGTGCGGCTGACGCTGGACTTCCCGTTCGTGCAGATCATGAGCTCGAAGTTAAATGATTATGGCTACTATGTCTACGTCGACAGCAACTTCGGTCTGTGCAACTTCCCGGTGATCGCGATCTCATTCTTCGCGTTCTTCCTGCACCGCATTCGCCGCAAGCAGATCCAAAACGGCGCCGATGTCAGCACGGCAGGCGGCGAGGATGTCGACATCCGCATGCGTCACATCCTGTACCTGACGGGCATCGGAATGTCCCTGTTCCTGGCCATCCTCGATTTCAGCGTGGGCGGCGTCATCTGGCGTTACACCTTTGATTTCGCAGTGGTGCTCGGCATCATCGGCCTCTTCGTTCTGCTCGAGGCGCACGAAGGCCTCGCCGTATATGGAGATGCCGTTCGTAAGGCGGTCATGGGCATTGCGGTCTGCGCGTTCCTGATCACGATCTTTGTGGGGCTCATGCTCCTGGTAAACCAGTACAACGGAAACTTCGTGGCCTATCCCGCGTCGTACTGGATGAAACTTAAGGACTTCTTCGTCTGGTGGTAATACTTTATGTTTGATATGGTAGAATTGATCGCTCCGTGCCATTTCGGCCTGGAGGCGGTCCTGAAAAATGAGATTACGGATCTCGGCTACGAGATCACGCAGGTCGAGGACGGGCGCGTTACGTTTCGCTGCCCCGTGGCCGGCGTGGCCCGGGCCAATGTATTCCTGCGCACGGCAGAGCGTGTTCTGCTGAAGGTAGGAAGCTTCGCGGTCGAGTCGTTCGACATGTTGTTCGAGTGCACGAAGGCCCTGCCGTGGGAGGATTACATCCCTGCGGACGGCAGGTTCTGGGTGACGAAGGCATCGTCCGTGAAGAGTAAACTGACGGCGACGGTGACCATCCAGTCGGTCATGAAAAAAGCGATGGTCGAGCGCCTGCGCGAGAAACTGCGGGTGTCCGAACTTCCCGAGACCGGTGTGGAGTACCCCGTGCGCGTCTTTTTGATGAAGGATATCGCGACGGTCGCCCTCGATACGAGCGGCGAGCCGTTACATAAGCGCGGCTACCGCCAGTTGACGGCGCGCGCGCCCATTTCCGAGACGCTGGCGGCGGCCCTGCTGAAACTGACGCCGTGGACGCCCGGCCGCATCCTGATGGATCCATTCTGCGGCAGCGGCACCTTCCTGATCGAGGCTGCGATGATGGCCGCCGACATGGCACCGGGCATGAACCGAGAGTTCACCGCGGAGCAATGGAAGAACATCGTGAACCGCCGCGCCTGGTATGACGCGGGCAATGAAGCGTCCGACCGCGTGAAGGAAGACGTGCCGGAAGGCCTTTTGATCGGTTCCGATATCGACCGTGAGGTGCTGAAACTCGCACTTTCCAATGCACGCGCTGCCGGGGTGGAGAAGCAGATCAAACTGATCCGCCGTGACGTTGCAGACATGAAGCATCCGGCGTCGTACGGTTTCGTTGTGACGAACCCGCCTTACGGTGTCCGCCTCGAGGAGCAGGCAGCATTGCCCGCTTTGTATAAGAGTTTCGCGGACGCGTTTAAGAGGCTGGACTGCTGGTCAGCCTACGTGATCACGCCGTTTGAGGGCGTCGAGGAGGCCTTCGGCCGTCCCGCTGCGAAAAAACGCAAGATCTACAACGGTATGTTGCGCACCGACTTCTATTCATTTCCCGGTCCGAGACCGGTGGTTCGAAAGGAATTTGCATGAGAACGATTTTATTTGCGACCTCGAATGAGGGGAAACTACGGGAGATCCGCATGATCTTACAGGGCCTGGATGTGCAGGTCGTTTCGCTACGTGAGGCGGGCCTGTCGGGCGTGCCCATCGTGGAGGATGGCTCGACCTTCGAGGAGAATGCGCAGATCAAGGTGGACACCCTGCGCGCCTACATCGAGGAGCAGAAGATAGAGGAGCTGAAGGAGGCGATCATCCTGGCGGATGACTCGGGACTGGTCGTCGACTATATCAACGGCGAGCCGGGCATCTATTCCGCCCGTTATCTGGGCGAGGATACCTCATACGATGTAAAGAATTCGGTCATCATCGAGCGCCTGGCTTCTGCGAAGGATGACGCGCGGAGCGCACGTTTCGTCTGCGCGATCGCCGGATATCTGCCGGCAATGGACGGCAAGCAGGAGCGCCGCGTGACGACGTTCGGCATCATGGAGGGACGCATTGCCCAGAAGCCCGCAGGTTCGGGCGGTTTCGGCTATGACCCGATCCTGTTCCTGCCGGAGTACGGCAAAACGAGCGCGGAACTGACGGCGGAGGAGAAGAATGCGATCAGTCACCGCGGTAAGGCACTGCGCGCGATGAAGAAGATTATCGAGGAAAGATGGTTTTAAACGATGGAAGTTACGGAAAATACACGGATCATGATCGTGTCTGACACGCACCGTGCGCATGGGAACCTGAAACGCGCGCTCGAGGCGGAGGGACACATTGACCTCCTGATCCACCTGGGCGACTCCGAGGGTAAGGCGGGCGAGATCCTGGACATGATCGACTGTCCGCTCGAGATCGTCGCGGGTAACTGCGACTCGGCGTTTTCGGACCTGGCCCGCGAGAAGGAGATCCGCATCGGAAACTACAACGTTCTGCTGACGCACGGGCACATCTACCGCGTGTCGCTGAGCCTGGAGTACATCCTGCAGGATGCGCGCGGCATGGGCATGGACATCGTGATGTTCGGGCACACGCACCGGCCGGTCGTGGAGAATAAAAACGGCGTGATCGCCGTGAACCCGGGAAGCATCTCGTACCCGCGCCAGCAGGACCGGCGGCCGTCCTACATCATGATGGAGTTCGACCGCCTCGGCGATCCGTTTTTCACGATCAAATATATCGACGTATGAATGAAAGGATAGAATGAAATGATCAATCAGACCTACAAGGCGATGCTGCAGAATAAGTCGGTCATTCGCCAGATGAGTGAGTATGCAACGAAGCGGAAGCAGGAGATCGGAGCGGAAAATGTCTTCGATTTCAGCTTGGGTAATCCCAGCGTTCCCTGCCCCGAGGACTATACAAAGAAGACGATCGAGCTTCTGCAGACGCAGGACCCGATGACGCTGCACGGCTACAGCCCGTCGCTGACATTGCCCCAGGTGCGTGCCGCGGTGGCGAGAAGCCTGAACGAGCGTTTCGGCATGGACTACAAGATGGAGCACATCTTCATGACGAGCGGCGCTGCCGGCGCGATCGCGCATGCGGTCCGTGCGGTAACGAAGCCCGGCGACGAGGTGCTGACATTCGCCCCGTTCTTCCCTGAGTACCATCCGTACGTCGATCAGACGGGCGCAGTCCTGAAGGTCGTTCCGGCCAATACTGCGGATTTCCAGATCAATGTGGATGCCTTCGTTTCGATGCTGAACCCGAAGGTGGCGGCTGTCCTCATCAACACGCCGAACAACCCTTCCGGCATCGTGTATTCGGAGGAGACCATCTGCAAGCTCGCCGACATCCTGCGTGCGAAGCAGGAGGAGTACGGCCACGAGATCTTCATCATCAGCGATGAGCCGTACCGCGAGATCCAGTTCGACGGACGCAAGCCGCTCTATGTGAGCAAATACTATGACAATACGATCAGCTGCTATTCGTTCTCGAAGAGCCTGAGCCTGCCGGGCGAGCGTATCGGTTACGTGGCGGTGAACCCGCGCGCGGTCGATGCGGAGTACATCGTGCCCATGTGCGGCCAGATCAGCCGCGGCATCGGACATAACTGCCCGTCGTCCCTCATTCAGTTGGGCGTGGCAGAGGTGCTCGATGAAACGAGCGACCTGTCGGTCTACGAGAAGAATATGAACATCCTGTACGACAAACTCGTGGAGCTCGGCTTCACCGTAGTGCGCCCCGGCGGAACGTTCTACATCTTCCCGAAGGCTCTTGAGGAAGACTCCGTTGCCTTCTGCCAGAAGGCCCTCGAACTCGACCTCGTGATCGTACCCGGCGACAGCTTCGGCTGCCCCGGCTACTTCCGCATCGCCTACTGCGTCGACACCGATATGGTGATCCGCAGCCTGCCCAAATTCGAGCAGCTGGCGGCCCTCTACAAAGCCTGATCAAGACGGAGGCGGTTCTTACGTCTCCATCACAAATATAGGTTCGCTTTAAACGCCCCTGAGTTTTTCCAGTTCCGTGTCGTCTCCTTCCGAATGCGATCGACGCGGGCAGGTCACTTCGCTGTGATGATCATGAGCTCTCTCAATGCCGGATTTTCGGGGTCCCGCGTCGAACAGAGTGAGTTTTCTTGATGAAAACTCATCTGTCTTGCGCGAAAATCGGACTTGTGGACCGATTTTCGCCCCGAATCCGGCATCTCGTTTGCTGTGATCATCATCAGCTCGATCCAATGCCCGACTTACGATCGCAATTCGTGCAGTCGCGCCCCGAAAGCGGAAACGCTGACGGGCGTTTTAAAGCGGCCGAAGTTATGAGGGAGACGAAAGAACCGTCACCGCCTCCCCGACACTTTGAAATGAACGGCCTGGATGCCTTCCGGGGCTTCAGAGTAGCGGCGCATCGGGGCAGAACGGAGCCTGCAGATGCAAGGCAGACATAGATCGAGCTGCAGATCATCTTCGCGAGAGAGGATTCGGATCAGGGGCAAAAACCGAATCTCCGAGATCGGTTTTTGCGTTCGCTGAGGTCGTTTTCGCGTCAGGCGGGAGCCTGGCGCTATCAGGAAAACGGCCGAAGTCGAAAAGGGACCCCTGAAACCCGGATCCGGTTCGAGCGACTAGATGATCACAGCGCAGTGATCTGGCCGCCGGTATCTGCAGGCTCCGGGAAAACGCCCCGATGCGGGCAGAAGGAACCGCCCCGGAAGGGAAGTCTTTTGGTGGGCGTTTCAAAGCAACAGAAATATTAAAGCAGAGGGGCAGTCGTCTGCCCTTCGTGAGTGTGTTATGAGTCAGAGTAAGTTTAAGAGTATGTTTATCGGCGACAGGCAGTTTTACCGCAGTGTGTTGACGATCGCGCTTCCGATCATGATTCAGAATGGTGTCTCGAATTTCGTGAGCCTTCTGGATAATCTTATGATCGGGCAGCTGAACGAAAATGCATTGTCCGGTGTCTCGATCGCCAATCAGTTGATATTTGTGTTTTACCTGGTCATTTTTGGGGCCAGCGCCGGCGCGGGCATTTTCACCGCGCAGTACCACGGAAAGGGAGACCACGAGGGCGTCCGCGCGACGTTCCGCTTCAAACTGGTCATGAACTTCATCCTTTCCTCCATTTGCATCGTGATCTTTATGCTGTTTTCCGAAAGCCTCATCAGCCTCTTCCTGAAGGGTGAGGGTAAACCGGAAAATGCGGCGGCCATCCTCGAGTATGGCATGGAATACATGGGAATCATGCTGATCGGCCTGGTTCCGATCGGCATCACACAGGCCTACGCGGGAACGCTCCGCGACACCGGTTGCACGAAGGCTCCGATGGCCGCGTCGATCACCGCTATTTTGGTGAACCTGGTGGGCAATGCGATCCTGATCTATGGTCTGTTCGGTTTCCCTGCGCTGGGCGCCGCCGGCGCCGCGATCGCGACAGTTATTTCCCGATTCGTTGAGATGGGCGTCCTCATCGTCTACACGCAGAAGAAGAGAGCCAAACATCCGTTCATTCAGGGGGCGTTCCGGAATTTCTCGTTGCCTTGGATCCAGATCCGGAAGTTTCTCGTGAAATCCCTGCCGTTGATGGCGAACGAGACTCTGTGGTCGCTGAGCGTGACCACCCTGAACCAGTGCTATTCCTACCGAAGCCTCGACTCCGTCGCGGCGCTCAACATCGAGAACACGCTGTGGGGCTTGTTCGGCGTGGCCTTCCTGGCCATGGGCGAGGCGGTCGGCATCATCACCGGCCAGATCCTCGGAAAGGGTGACATTGCCCGCGCGAAGGATACTTCGCGGAAAATGCGTGCCTTCACGGTGTTTCTGGGCGCGTCGTTCGGCCTGCTCATGCTGTGCGCGGCGCCGTTCTACCCGCTGCTCTATAATGCTTCCGACGAGATCCGGAAGATGGCGACCAGCTTCATCATCGTGTATGCTCTGATCATGCCGTTTGGCGCTTATGCGCATTCGTCGTATTTCACCATCCGTTCCGGAGGCAACACGCTGATCACCTTTTTGTTCGACAGTTGCTTTGCGTGGAGCCTGGAGGTGCCTGTGGCCTTCTATTTGAGCCGCTGCACAAACATGGGCGTGATCGGGATGGTATGCATCGTCCAGTCCATGGAGGCGCTCAAAGCCGGCATCGGGGCCTGCATGGTCCTAAGCGGCATCTGGGCTCGCAATATCGTAAGTGATAAAGAAAAAACGCTGCAGGCTTAGCCGGCAGCGTTTTTTATATTCATGATGTATGATGCATCAGGTATGTTTACATCAAGTATGCCGCTACAAACAGTGCGGTGGAGTTCCAGTAGATCGCGATCTCGTTGAGTGAGAAGCAGTCGTGGTCGTCGATGTAGCAATCCATCGGAGCGACCTTACCCAGCTCGGGCAGGAGCTTCTTCGCGGTCGGATCGTGGAACAGGCAGTTCGCGCCGCCGGCGACGAAACCGGGGATCATCTCCTCGATGTCGTCCGCCACGGTGGGGCGGTTGTGCGGGTCCTTCAGGCAGTTGGAGCCATGACCGGACACGTAGGAAAACTGCAACGTGTTGCGGCCGAGCAGGTAGTCCAGACAGTCATAAGCACAGATGCGGTAGGTATCATTGCCCGTCAGAAGATGGGCGGCGATGCAGAACATCGCGCGGTTCATCAAGCCGAGACTGCTGCCCCAGGTGTAGTCCTCACGCTCCATCGGAATGTTGAAGGACGACTGTTCACGAAGCTTCAGGATCGAATCCGCTGTGTAGGACAGAAAGCGTTTTGCCATCTCGTGCATCTTCTCGCCGAATACCGTGTCGGCGTCAGGGCAGAAGCATACGGAGAGCAGCGCCAGACCGCCGACCTGATGCCAACCGAAGGAGTCCTTCTTCACGGTGAAGTCGCACATGTTGCCGAAGAAGCGGGCGTAGACCTGCTCACGGATCTGGCGGATGTCTTCCGGAAGCTGAGCGTCGAAGCTGCCGGTCGCGAGGGTGCGCAGGAATTCTGCGGAAGCCCAGAGACGGGAGTCACGATCGCTCGGATGGCCGTATTCGCCGGTGTGGCAGTCCTTCGGGTTGCGGAACGGAATGTATTCCGGATGCTCCAGAAGGTAGCGCAGGCTGGTCATGCCGGCCTCGAAAAGCTTCGTCGAATAGTCCTCGTCAAACTTGCGGAAAATGCGTGCCGCCTGCATGGTCACTGCAACGAACATCGCCGCCGAGATCGTCGAAGGCGGGTAGAGATACAACTGCTCGAGGTCTTCCTCCGGCATGATGAAGGGCGCGTGGTTCGCGGTGGTCACCTTATGATAGACGCGGCCGTCCGGGAGCTGCATGCGCAGGAGCCAGTCCAGTTCATAGCGAGCCTCATTCAGGACGTCCGGGGTACCATTGCCCGATTCCGGAATGTTGACGGTGAAGTCGAATTTCTCCGGGAAGATCTCGTACGCATGGAGAAAATGCGAAACGGTGAGAGCACCGGGAGTGACATAGCGGCCATAGTCGCCGGCATCGTGCCAGCCGCCGCAAACGTTGCGGGGAACAGCCGTCGCGGGATCCTCGCCATAGGGCAGGGCCGGGGCGGTATGACAGGCTGCGTGTGTGAACACACCGGCGTATTTCTCTGTCAGGGCGCAGCCGCAACGCTGGAAATAAAACATTTTCAAAAGGTCGTGCGTGAGCGCATCGTAGGAGTGCTCAGCGATGGTGAAAACGGGCGAAAGATCGGTGCCGACCGAAAGCCGGTAGGAACCGGGAACGGTGAAATCCGAAAACTCAGCCCTGGCGGAAGCGATACCGGTGTCGGGGTCGAGCGGGGATGCTTCAAGCACGCCCGTATAGCAGACCGAGCCGGTCTCAGCATTCAAAATAGAGAAGGGGGACGCCTCAGTATGAGAAGTAATGATCGTTTTCGGCCCTTGGGGGAGGAAACCGAGAAGATTAAAGAAAAAGCGGGCAGCACCCGGCTGTTGTGTGGTGGAAATTTGCATAGCGATCTTCTCCTGGTGTGTGGTTGGGCACGGAAAGCCCGTGCGGTTCTACAGTTCAAATATATCATAGCATACCCGATATCGTAAACAATGGTAAAATACATAAAAAACATGTCGGAAATTCTTTTCATTTCTCCCGCATTTTCCGCGGGTATACTTGACAAAATCTTTATAAAGTGACTATAATAAAACTGTATGCGTATATCCTTTCGCAGATAGGCGATTTTTCCGCCTTTCAGCGTGATATACGGGGAAGGATTTTGTTTTCACGGAAAGCAAATAAGCAAGAAGTGTAAATACATAAAAGGAGAAGGAAGACTATGACATGTAAATTTTGCGGAAGCCCGCTTCCGGACGGAGCCATGATCTGTGACCTATGCGGAAACAATCAAAAAGCATCTAAACCGGTTGGTGCCTTTTCGTTTGAGGGTTCGAAGCCCGCGACAGAGAAGAAAGGCAAACCGGCGGATCGATGGAACACCGGTCCGAGTGCTTCCATGGAGGGAGCAGGCACGGACGACATCGTTCCTGTAAAAACTAAGCGTAAGAAAGTTCACGGATCGTTCCCGATCAAAAAGATCCTCGTGGTACTTTTGGTACTGGCTCTGATCGGCGGTGCCGGTTTCGGCGCATGGTATTTCATCTTAAACCGTGGCGTGGATGAGAACGAAGAGATCGTTGAGAGCTTCAAGAAGGTCGTTCGCGCGAAAAATGCGGAGTATTCGATCAGCGTTACAAGCGGATCTACGGTGAGAAGCATCACCGGCGGATTTTACTATGATAAGTCCGAAAAGAAACTCGTAAGCTGGAATACTGAGGAAAATAAGCTGGTCGTTACCATCCTTACAGAGAAAGAAACCTACAATGTCACCATGACATCGGAGCGATATTATAATCTCTACCTGAGTAATCCGAACGACTATCCGAATGAGAAGATCATCATGATCGGAAGCGAATGCTTCGATATCAAAACCATTACCGGTACGGAAAGTGACTACAAGCAGATGGAAAACATCTTCAACGATAAGTGGTTTGATTCGATGGAGCAGGAACAGGCGGATGCAGAACTTCTGGCCAGCATGACGGCAGAGGAAAAGAAATATTATGACGCCATAAAGAAATTCCAGGATGAGCTCACCGATCCCAACTTTATGAAGGATGTCCTGAATGCAAAGCGTAACAAAATAAGCAGCGGTATTGTTTATGAGTTCGATGTGGATCTGGCGAAATTTATGCAGATCATGTATTCTTCCATGTCAGGGGTTCTCCCCGCCGGATACGATTTGAGCCAGCTTAGCAGTGCCACGAAGGAAACTCTGGAGAAGTTGGGCATCAAGTGTACAGGACGTCTGACGATCCACGATGGTTATTTCTCGATCCTCTCGGGTGAGATCTCGATGCAGTCGGTTCCTTATATGAAGTTGGATATGCGCATTGAAAATCCGGGCCGCACAGAGTATCCCGAGAATGTTAAGAAGATGGTAGATTCGATCTCATTGCTGAAATAATAACGGATAAACAGGAGGAAAGGTATGGTTTGTAAATTTTGCGGCGCCGAGATACCTGCAGGCGCGTATAAGTGTGACATGTGCGGTCAGAACATCCATTCGAAGAAGACACCGACTGAGGGCGGTATGTTCGGAGATGTTTTGATGACAGCACAGACGGAGTATAAATCGGTTCCCATGAAGGAGCCGTCCAAACTGCCGAAGATCATCGCGATCTCGGTAGCGGCACTGGTCGTAGTCGTGGGCATCGTCATTGCCCTGATGATCTTCCTGAAGCCGAAGAAGCAGATCGATCAGTTCATTGACAGTTTCTTCAATACAGGCGCTCTGGATTCGATGGAGATCAGCATCAACACGAATGAAGGCGGCTTTGAAGTAAAATCGACAGGATACTATGTATTTGACTCGAAAGAGCGTGAGATCCGTTTGTACCTGCTCGATGAGAAAAAAGAAGATATCAAGATGTATATCTTCACACCGAGCGGCTCATACTTGGTAAAGCAGGTTTCGCAAGAGATCTATTCACAGAAAGTTGGCGGAACACACTACGAGGGCGATGAATTCGCAACCTACTTCGGTGATGCGTACTTCTACCTTCTCGAGAGAAACCTGGAGACCGGCCCGTACATCTATGAGGCGATCCAGGCGATGCGTAAGGACGACCACGATGCATTCTATACGGCTGTGGCGAAACTGACCGGCCAGTATAACAACAACAATAACGCTGAGACGAATCAGAAGGCGTTCGATGCGGTTAAGAATGCATTCGAGACGGTCAAGAGCGATCTGAGAGACGAAGCAAAACAGAAGAGCGTTTTCGGTTTCACCATGACGAAGGCCGGCAGCTATCTCAATTGCAAGTTTGAACCTGAGTTCTCAGCGATCCTGGCTTACGGTCTTACCGTAGCCGGCGGTGCAGTGACGGAGGAGATGAACCAGATGATCACGATGATCCAGGCTCTGGCTGCGCTGTCTCCCGAGAAGCCTGCGATCTCGCTGGATCTGTCCATTACCGGCGGTAAGATCACAAATGGTACTTACTCCATGACGCAGGGAACTACAACCGTTACTTCGTTCTCCATTCAGAACATGAATAAGACGGATATCCCTGCTCGTGCGGATGAATTCTACAAAGCTTACAAAAAGTGCAAATAAGCGATTGAAATAATTTAACAAGTTTTTTTGCGGCGTGGCCGTCGACCGAACGCTTAGGCTTCCGATCCCGGCCGCGCCCATTCGCCGAAAAGGCAAAAGATATTTTGACATTTAGACATGAGGGCAAATGAATTATGATTGAGATCAGATGGCATGGCCGCGGAGGACAGGGAGCCAAAACGGCGGCACTTTTACTGGCAGAGGTAGCGTTTCAGATCGGCAAAAACGCGCAGGGTTTTCCGGAGTATGGTCCGGAGCGTATGGGCGCGCCGATCACCGCATATGACCGCATCAGCGATACGCCGATCCGCGTTCACTCGAACATTTACGATCCCGACTACGTTGTCGTGGTGGATGAGAGCCTGATCGACTCCATCGACGTTACGGCGGGACTGAAGGCAGACGGCGCGATCATCGTTAACACACAGCGGGATAAGGCCGAAGTTGAGGCACAGATCCGTCAAAAAGGCTTTAACGGCCGGGTCTATACCATCGATGCAAGACATATTTCCATTCAGACATTGGGGCGGTATTTCCCGAATTCTCCGATGCTCGCTGCGATCGTAAAGGTCAGCGGATTTATTGATGAGGATGTCTTCCTGGAGAAGATGGAAGCTTCCTTCCGGCATAAGTTCGCGAAGAAACCCGAAGTGATCGACGGCAACATGGAAGCGTTGCGAATGGCTTTGCGAGAGTTGAAATAGTTTAGAGTGGGAGTATAGTATGGATAAGAAGATGACAGAAGCACAGAAGTTACATGTAAAATGTGCTTGGCAGGAACTGACGGAAGGTCTTACCATCACGGATTCGGCGAATTCCGTAGAGTTTGAGACGGGACTTTGGACGACGGTGAAACCGACCTTCCATCCCGATAAATGTAAGCAATGTCTGCTTTGCGCGCCGGCATGCCCGGACAGCTGCATTCCGGTGAAGGATTGCAAGCGCGGCGAGTTTGACCTGGCGCACTGCAAGGGCTGCGGTATCTGCGTGGCTTCTTGCCCGTTTGGAGCGATCACGATGGAGGTGGATGCGTAATGGAAGATAAGAAGAGACGCGTACAGCTTTCCGGTAACGAGGCAGTGGCAACGGCCCTGCGCCAGATCAATCCGGACGTTTTCCCGGCATTTCCGATCACACCTTCGACGGAGATCCCGCAGTATTTTTCGAACTATGTGGCCAATGGCCTGGTAGATACCGAGTTTATCCCCGTGGAGAGTGAGCACAGCTCGATGTCTGCGGCGATCGGTGCTTCCGCTGCCGGAGCGCGCAGCCTGACGGCGACGTCCTCCTGCGGTCTCGCGCTGATGTGGGAGGAACTGCACGTAGCAGCGTCCAACCGCCTGCCGCTCGCACTCGCGCTGGTCTGCCGTGCATTGTCCGGACCCATCAACATCAACTGCGACCATTCCGACAGCATGGGCGCACGTGACTGCGGATGGATCCAGATCTACGCAGAGGACAACCAGGAAGCCTACGACAACATGGTACAGGCGTACCGCATTTCGGAGCATCCGGATGTACGTCTTCCGATCATGATCTGTCAGGACGGTTTCATCACGAGCCACGCAGTTATGGATATGGAATTGCTTCCGGACGCGGATGTCAAAGGTTTCGTCGGCGAGTATGAGCCCGAGCGTTACCTTCTGTCCGAGACGGGCACGATGGCCCTCGGACCGTACGCGATCACGGATTATTATATGGAGGCGCGTCGCGCCCAGGCCCAGGGCATCCTGAATGCAAAGAAGGTGATCCTGGATGTGGCACGGGATTTCGAGAAGATCTCCGGACGTAAGTACGGCCTCTTTGAAGAGTATCGTATGGACGATGCTGAATTTGCCATGGTGCTCATCGGTTCCGCAGCAGGTACCGCAAAGGATGCGGTCGACAAACTGCGCGAGAGTGGCAAGAAGGTCGGACTCATCAAGATCCGTGTCTTCCGTCCGTTCCCGGCAGAGGAGCTGGCAGCTGCACTCTCGAAGGTGCGCGGCATCGCGATCATGGACCGCAGCGAGAGCTTTTCGAGCAACGGCGGCCCCATCGGCAGCGAGTTGACACAGGCACTGTATCACGCACGCTGCAAGGCATTTACCGTGAACTATATGTACGGCTTGGGCGGCCGCGACCTTCAGGTCATCCACGTAGAAGAGATCTTCGCGGAGCTGATGGAACTGGCTGCAAAGGGCGATCCGAAGGACAGTGTATCCTACCGCTACGTCGGACTCAGGGACCAGGCGGACCCAGATCACAAGCAGATTTCATATTTGTGCAAGCCTGAGAACACAGAGCAGGCTTAAGCACACGGAGGATCGTTCGATGGGATATAATTTTAAGGAAACCATGAATAAAAAGGAGCGTTTTGCTCCCGGACACCGCATGTGCGCCGGTTGCGGCGGAGCGGTGTGCGTACGTAACGTGCTGCGCGGACTGCATGAGGAGGATCACGCAGTCATCGGTAACGCGACGGGCTGTCTGGAGGTATCCAGCTTCATGTACCCGTTCACCGCATGGGCAGACAGTTACGTTCACAATGCATTTGAGAACGCCGGCGCTACCTTGAGTGGCGTAGAAGGCGCATATAAAGTACTGAAGCGTAAGGGTAAGATCGACGAGACGTTCAAGTTCATCACCTTCGGCGGCGACGGCGGTACCTATGATATCGGTCTGCAGTCCCTGTCCGGAGCCATGGAGCGCGGACACGATCTGGTCTATGTCTGCTACGACAACGGCGCGTACATGAACACGGGTACACAGCGAAGCAGCGCGACACCGCAGTTCGCCGATACGACCACGACACCCGTCGGCTCTGTCAGCCACGGTAAGCCGCAGATCCGTAAGGACCTCGCTGCAGTCATCGCGGCTCACAACATCCCTTACGTTGCACAGACGACCTTCGTTCGCAACTTTAAGGATCTGCATGTGAAGTCGGAGAAGGCGATCTATACGCCCGGTTCCGCATTCCTGAACGTTCTGGCTCCCTGCCCGCGCGGCTGGGGTTACCCGACGCAGGACCTTTTGAAGATCTGCCAGCTCGCCGTTGAGACGAACTACTGGCCGCTGTTCGAAGTTGTGGACGGCACCTGGATCTTGAACTATGAGCCGAAGAAGAAGCTCCCGATCGAGGACTTCCTGCGGCCGCAGGCCCGCTTTAAGCACCTGTTTAAGCCGGGCAATGAATATCTGATCGAGGCGTTCCAGAACGAGGTAGATCGTCGTTTTGAAGAACTTGTAAAACGTTGCTCACAGTGATGTCGGCTCCGGCCGGCAAATGGTTGATGAAATCGGGATTTTTATCGTGAGGTAAGCGTATGAAGATGCGTTATTGTACATATTGCGGAGGCTTGCTGGATGAGAACACCGGTGTATGCCCGAAGTGTTTCGGCGGTATCGATGCGCCGAAGCAGGAGGAGCAGACGGCGGAGCTTTCGTCGATCCCTAAGGTGGACCTTGGGGATGGACCGTTCGCGTCCGCGCCGTCCATGGCGATCCCGACATTGACCCTGGATCCGTTCGGAACCTCAGGGAAGCAGAGCGCCGAGTCAGGCCCGCAACTGGAGATCCAAACAAATACATATGCTCCGCAGGGGAGCCCGCAGCTGGTCATGCCTGCGAAGATCGATCTCACGGCGCCCGCGCCGATCGACCTGATGGGATCGCCGCAACCGCAGGCACCGGTAACTCCGGACGTTTCAGCTACCGAGGAAGCGCCCGCGCAGACCGAGACTCCGGAACCCGTGCAGGAACAGCCGAAGGAGCAGCCTGCGCCGAAGCCGCAGACGAAGTTTGAAGAGATGGTCGCGAAGATCCAGGCGGATCAGGAGCGCATGATGAAAGAGCAACCGGTCGAACCCGGCCAGACATTTGCCGCGACATCGGATACTCAGGAAGTGCAACAGGCACAGCAGGCGCAGATCTCTGAGGCGGCTCAGCCGCAGTATGCGCCACAGGTGCAGCAACCGCAAACACCGCAGTTTACTACGCCGTTGATGCCGGCGCCGGGACAGACGAGCGTGCAGTACCAGCAGGTACAGGCCGCGCAGCAGGCACAGAGCACACAGCAGCCGCAGTACAACCCGCAGATGCAGAATATGCAGCGTCCGCAACCGATGCAGGCGCCCCAGTATTCTTACGGACAGGGTCCGCAGCCGATGCAGGCGCCGAATTACGGACAGCAGAAGATGTCGCAGTACGGCCAGCCGCATGGGCAGCAAACACAACAATACAGTCAGCAGACTCCGCCGTATGGACAGCCCTACGGGCAGCAGAGCCAGCAGTATGGCCAGCAGGCTCCGAACTCGTCTCCGTACGCGAATTACCAGCCGTATGACTCCGGACAGGGGGCATCGTATGGGGCGCAGAAGACGACGAACTATGCAAATCCGGCTTATGTGGATCAGGAAGTGACCTATGAGACGCCCTATGGGCAATCGGTCGACCCGCGTTTTTCACAGACGGTCAATATGAACCGCCAGTACCAGCAGGCACAGGTGCCTATGGTCTATCAGCAGCAGGGCGCTCCGGTCCAGAGCATAGAGGAGAAGAGCCGCGTGACCGCAGCGATCCTGGCGATCCTTCTGGGGCATTTGGGTGCGCATAAATTCTATCTGAACCATCCCTCGGCGATCGCTTACCTTTTGGTCTCGATATGTACCTGCGGCGCAGGCGCGCTCGTGGTGTGGGTCATTTCCCTGATCGAAGGCATCGGTTATCTGGGTATGACAGACGAGGAATTCAAGCAAAAACTCTACGATGAATTGAACAGCCGAAATAAGCCGTAAAAAAATGTAAAAAAGCACTTGCAATTCATTTGGATGTGTTGTATAATAACCTTCGTCGCGGCGGACGGTTCGTTTGGACGCGTCGCAACGAAGATATATTGGGCTATAGCCAAGCGGTAAGGCATCGGATTCTGATTCCGACATTTCCAAGGTTCGAATCCTTGTAGCCCAGCACTTATGACTGCCGGCCCGAAGGGACGGCAGTTTTATTTTCGCAATGAGCCATGCGCTTGGAAAGCATGCGGCAAATGCCTAAAGGAGGCGGCAATGACATCATCCGTTGGTACATTTTCCGAATTGACCATATTATATGAGAAGGACTTCGGTGTTTACCTGGGACAGCCCGGGGACGAGAAGGGCGTCCTGCTTCCGAAGAAGCAGGTGCCTGCGGGCGCGAAGGCCGGAGACACTGTGCGCGTTTTCCTGTATAAGGACTCTGAGGACCGTGTGATCGCGACGACGCGCGAGCCGTTGGTGACGTTGGAGCAACCGGCGGTGCTGACCGTGCGCGAGTGCACGCATATCGGCGCGTTTCTCGACTGGGGCCTGGATAAGGACCTCTTCATGCCGTTCCGCGAGCAGGAGGGCCAGGTTCGCCGCGGCGACCGCGTTCTGGTGAAGCTATACATTGACCGCAGTGAGCGCCTGTGCGCGTCCATGAAGGTCTCGAGCGCATTGACCGCAGCCGGTAACCTGTATAAGGAGGGCGATCCCGTGATCGGCACGGTGTACAGCGTGAACCCGAAGATCGGCGCTTTTATCGCGGTCAATGATCGCTATTTCGGCCTGTTGCCTGCACAGAATATGTGCGCAGCCTACCGACCCGGGGATGCATTTTCCGGAAGAGTGGTGCGCGTACGCCCCGACGGGAAACTGGATCTGGGCGCGGAACATCCCGCCTACCTGCAGATGGAGGAGGATGCGAAGAAGGTCTACGCCGTGATCGAGGATTTCGGCGGCGTGCTTCCCTTTGGCGAGAAGGCCTCTCCTGAAGTGATAAAGAAAGAATTTCAGCTGAGTAAGGCTGCGTTTAAGCGCGCCGTCAGCTGCCTGTTGAAAACCGGAAAGATCAAACTGTCGGAGAACAGCATCGAGATCATCCGCGAAGAGAAATAAAACAAAACCCCGCCCGGGCTTACGCCTGCGGCGGGGTTTTGCGACAGTATGATAATTATTTAGAATAAGTCACTGTGTGTTCCGGTCCGGGTGAGATAGAGGATCAGATCATGGCCGGAGATCTCATAGATCAGCAGCCAGTCCGGGGTGATATGACATTCCCGGCAGCCCTTATAGTTTACGATCAGGCTGTGATCCCTGTGCTTCTCATCCAGGGGCTCGCCCATAGCGAGTGTCTGGATGACCTGGCTCAAAAGACGCAGGTCATAGCCGCGCCACTTGGCGAGTTTCAGGTCCTTTTTGAACATCGACGTGACTACGATGCCGTACTTTGGTTTTTTAATCATCGTTTTCCAGTTCCTCCAGAACCTCACTGAAAGAATCGTAGACCTTCTTGGAAGGATCTTTCTTAAGCGACTCTACTTCCCGGATGGCTAAGATCGTATCTGCATTCGGTGTGTCATATTGGATCACGCATTGCATGTACTTCACCAGGTTCCCCTTGACATTCTCGCCCTGTCGGCAAACGATGCTCTTAAAAGCATTATAGATCTGACGATCCATTACGAACGAACAGGTGATCGTATCGGACTTCATGGCATCCACCTCCTTAGCGCTTAGTTTACTAAGTAAACATAGTAAGTATACTAAGTATATTGTACAGCGTTGCTGCGTGAATGTCAAGAGGAGACGGGGCGTCAACTCTCCTTCGACATCAGGTAGGCCCGGCAGAGGCGGTAGCAGACGTCGAGCTCCTTACGCGAGCAGGACGCGAGAAGTGAAGTCAGGCCGGCATCTCCATAGGGCGCCGCGGCTTCGTGTACGGCAAATGCCGGCTCGGCCATGGCAGTGGCAGACGAGCCCAACATGTAATCATACGAGATCTTGAAGGTGTCGTGCATCTTCTTCAGTACGGTGCCGGAAGCACCGCGTTTCCCGCGTTCGATGCTGCTGACGTAGCTGGTGGAAATGCCCAGAAGCTCGCCGAGTTCGGACTGGGTCAGTCCCATGGCCATACGTTCACGGCGCATCATGTAACCGAAGCGCCGGTTGCGGCGCTCGGCTTCCCCTACAGGATCTGCCTGATCGTTGGGTGTCGGAACTGACACATTGTGTTCTTCGTAGTCAGATGTTAAATTCGGATTCATTTCGGATCCCCCTTCGATATTTATTTCCCTGTACGCATCCGTCGTACAGGGCACTTCTCAATCATAGCGGACATACGGATCGTCGTGTAGTCGCAGATTGTACAAAATGCGGGGCCGAAATTCACAAATCTCATAAAAATGAGGCACATTGGCCTCAAAAGCATACGGAAAATGGCCTTTTTGGGGGGATTTCGGCGGGAGCCGGCCTGAAATCCGGGCGAAGTTCTTATAAATGTTTGTAACAATCTGTTCATATTTAGGACATAATTACCAATAAAACCGAAGGAAAAAATCGAATAATTTAGTCAACCTGCACAAAACGAAAAAAACATAGTCAAAGTGACGAAATTTGAGCCTGTTTTTTGTGAAAACGGGATATGGAAAGATAACGGATTGTGTTGTAAAATGAAACGCGTGAGGGTGCGCCCGCAGTGCCGCCCTAAGACAGTATGAGTAAACTATTGAAAGTTTAGGAGGATAATTTAAATGGCTGGTTTGGTGTTGAAGAACGTATGTAAAGTTTATCCTAACGGCTTCGTTGCAGTTAAGGATTTCAATCTTGACATCGCTGATAAGGAATTCATCATCTTCGTAGGTCCGTCCGGTTGCGGTAAGTCCACAACCCTTCGTATGATCGCAGGTTTGGAAGAGATCTCTTCCGGTGAGCTGTGGATCGACGGCAAGCTCGTTAACGACGAGGAGCCGAAGGACAGAGATATCGCGATGGTATTCCAGAACTACGCTCTGTACCCGCACATGTCTGTATATGACAACATGGCATTTGGTTTGAAACTTCGTAAGGTTCCGAAGAACGAGATCGAGAAGTCCGTTCAGGAAGCTGCACGTATCCTTGGTATCGATAACCTGCTTGATCGTAAGCCGAAGGCTCTGTCCGGTGGTCAGCGTCAGCGTGTTGCGATGGGCCGTGCTATCGTTCGTAATCCTAAGGTATTCCTCATGGATGAGCCGCTCTCTAACTTGGATGCAAAACTCCGTGTGCAGATGCGTGTTGAGATCTCCAAGCTCCATCAGAGACTGGAAACAACTATCATCTACGTAACACATGACCAGACAGAGGCTATGACACTCGGTACCCGTATCGTCGTACTTAAGGATGGTCTCATTCAGCAGGTAGATACACCTCAGAACCTCTACGATAAGCCCGCTAACAAGTTCGTTGCAGGTTTCATCGGTTCTCCTCAGATGAACATCATCGACGCTCTGATCGAGAGAGAAGACGGCAAGGTCGTTGCTAAGTTCGGCGAGCATCAGGTAACTATCCCGGATGTTAAGGCGAAGGTTCTGGAAGAGGCAGGCGTTGTTGGTAAGGAAGTTATCTTCGGTATCCGTCCTGAGGATATCCATGATGAGCAGATGTTCCTTGAGACTTCTAAGGACAGCATCATCAAGGCTACCATCCGTGTATACGAGCTTCTTGGTTCTGAAGTACTTCTGTACTTCGATGTTGAGGATCTTTCCTTCACCGCGAAGGTTAACCCTCGTACAACCGCTCGTCCGGGCGACGTTGTTCAGTTCGCACTCGATATGAGCCGTATCCACATCTTCGATAAGGATACAGAAATGGCGATCCTGAACTAATTCAGAGATAATATCTCCGCTGCTTACAGCGGGACATAATACGAAGGACTGTCGTACGTAAGTATGACAGTCCTTTCTCTGTTTTCCGGGAAAAAACGCTTTATTTTTCCATGTTTCTTTGGTATAATGTTCATAAGCGCGATTCTGCCCCGAAGCGACACCGAAGGCGGGCAGGATCAGGCGGAGAGCTCGTATTTTACACAGAAGCGAATGAGCTACAGGGAGTGGAAAATGATCTCAAATCAAGTATTACAGTCCATAGTGGAAGGTTTAAAGGGAATATCCCGGATCGACCTGTGCGTCAGTGATGTCGAGGGAAAGATATTGGCCTCGACGTTTGATGATGCGGAGACGAGAGAGTTCGCGATCATAGCATTTGCAGACTCGCCGGCGGACAGCCAGGTGGTGAACGGCTACCAGTTCTTCAAGGTCTTCGATGAGCAGCAGCTCGAACTGATCCTGCTCGTTAAGGGAAACAACGACGACGCCTACATGGTCGGCCGTATGGCGGCATTCCAGCTGCAGAACCTTCTGGTGGCATATAAGGAACGCTACGATAAGGACAACTTCATCAAGAACCTTCTGCTGGATAATCTGCTTCTGGTGGATATCTATAATCGTGCGAAGAAACTGCACATCGAGACGGCCGTGCGCCGTGTCGTATTTATCATCGAGACGAAGAACGAGCGCGATAACAACGCGCTGGAGACCGTGCGCGGTCTGTTCGCGAGCAACAAATCCCGCGACTTCGTAACGGCAGTGGATGAGAAGAACATCATCATGGTGAAGGAACTGAAGATGTCCGACGGCTATGAGGAGATGGACCAGGTGGCACGCACCATCCTGGATATGCTCAATACCGAGGCCATGATCAGCGCGCGTGTCGCATACGGCACCATCATCAACGAGATCAAAGAAGTATCCCGTTCCTACAAAGAGGCGAAGATGGCGCTGGATGTCGGCAAGATCTTCTACAGCGGAAAGAACATCATCGCGTACGCGAACCTGGGTATCGGCCGTCTGATCTACCAGCTCCCGATGCCGCTGTGCCGGATGTTCATTAAAGAGATCTTCGACAACCGCTCTCCCGACGATTTCGACGAGGAGACATTGTCCACGATCTATAAGTTTTTCGAGAACAACCTGAATGTGTCGGAGACGGCGCGTCAGTTGTATATTCACCGCAATACACTCGTCTACCGCCTGGATAAGATCCAAAAGGCGACGGGGCTGGACCTGCGTGTGTTTGAGGATGCGATCACCTTTAAGATCGCGTTGATGGTCGTTCGTTACATGAAGTACATGGAGACCATCGAGTATTAACGGGAAGGGTAAAACAACCTATGGAAAAGAAATTGTTCCTCAAAGGACTGATCTGTGGTGTGTTGCTGACAGTCTTTCTGGCGGGCGGACTCTACTTTGCCAAACAACTGCTCTTCAGCAATGATCCTGACGGCGTTGTGGAAGTAGAAAAGCCGAACTCGTTCGAGGAAAAGGCTCTGAAGCAGATCGAGACGCTTCGCACCAGCATCAAGAACTCATTTCTGTACGAAGTGGACGACGATGCAATGCTGGCCGAGATCAGCCGCGGAGTCATGAAATCATTGGGCGATCCGTACTCGGTGTACTACACCGCTGAGGAGTACGACGAAATGATGAACCAGTCGAACGGAATGTACTACGGTATCGGAGTATCGGTCACTCCTTCGAACGAAAAGGATTATACCGGATGCAAAGTCGTGAGAGCTTTCAGCGGCTCGCCTGCAGAAGAGGCGGGCATTCAAACCGGCGATATCGTCAAGTCGATCGGCGGAACCGATGTGACCGGCATGAATCTGGCAGATGCGGCCGCGTTGATGCGGGGACAGCTGGATTCTTATGTGGATCTGGTCATCCTTCGTGACGGAGAGGAGTTGAATTTCCGGATCCAGCGTCGAAAGATCGAGATCGATACGGCCACGGGCAGAATGGTTACCGATACCATCGGGTATATCTATGTGGCTGAGTTTGATTCGGTCACGAGTTCGCAGTTCGACAGGATCTTTGATGAATTACGATCGAAAGGCATGGAGAAACTGATCGTCGATCTTCGTGAGAATCCGGGCGGACTGGTGAGAACGGCGACCGATATGTGCGATAAGTTCCTGGATGAAGGAATGATCGTATACACGAAGGATAAGCAGGGACGGGTCAATGAATATCGTTCCAAGACAGGCGGAGACGAGACGCTTCCGATGGTGGTTCTCGTTAACGGCAACAGCGCCAGCGCTTCGGAGATCTTTGCCGGAGCCATGCAGGCTCGCGGCCGCGCTAAACTCGTCGGAACGACGACCTACGGCAAGGGTATCGTCCAGGGCGTCTTCAATCTCCCGGGACAGAAGGATGGCATCAAGCTGACCATTTCTTCCTACTTCACACCCGCAGATGTGTGCATCCACGGGGTAGGCATCAAACCGGACATCGAAGTAGAACTTTCGGACGATTATAAGAACAAAAAGAATCCGACCGACGAGGATGACAATCAGCTCCAGAGGGCGATCCAAGAGCTCATGAATACACCGTGAGCACATGAAAAGGTGAAAGTGTTAAAACACTTTGTTTTATGAAGATAGAAATATGGAGGGCAAGCTATGAAGTATTGTTCAAAATGCGGAACACCGGCAGAAGACAATCAGAATTTCTGCCTGAATTGCGGTTCCAGATTAACGACTCCGGTCGCTCAGGCGGCAGCTGAGACGGCACAGCAGGCGGCGGCAGCGGCTTCGACGGTCCAGGATCAGTTCGCGGCTCAGCAGCAGCAGACAGCTGCGGCAGCACAGAACGTGCAGGCGCAGTTGGCAGAGACGCAGGCGGCGGCAGCAGCTCAGGCGGCTCAGGCAGCCCAGCAGCAGGCGGCTGCACAGGCAGCAGCGGCTCAGGTAGCGGCTCAGGCAGAGGCGCAGCAGGCAGCCGCAGAAGCGGCAGCGCAGGCGAGATCTGAGGCGGAAGCTCAGGCGAAAGCAGCGCAGCAGGCAGCAGCACAGCAGGCGGCACAGCAGGCGGCACAGCAGGCGGAAGCACTGAAGGCAGCAGCACAGCAGCCGGTTCAGCCCGAGACAATTGCCGCGGCAGCAGTACCCGGCCAGGCTCCTGTACAGGCCGCTCCGGTCGCTCAGGCAGTACCTGCCGGAGGCGAACCGAAGAAAAAGTCCGGTGCCGGTAAATGGTTGGCGATCATCGGCTTTGCTCTCGTTGCGATCATTTTGGTCGTCATCTTGTTGGTCAATGTATTCGGCAGCAGTTACCAGACTCCGATCAAGAAGCTGATCGGTGCCTTGAACTCGAAGTCCATCGAGGCGGATGATTATTATGCTTGCTACCCGAAGGTGATCGGTAAGTTGTATGAGGACGCTCTCAGCACAACGAAAGATGGATTGAAGCTCATGGGCAATGAGACTCTCCTTAAGATGATCGATGAATATGACTATGGTCAGGCCATGAACGAGGAGTACGACGATTTTGAGAAGAAGGTCGGCAAGAACCTGAAGTTCTCGTATGATATCGTAGAAAAGAAGCCCTTGGAGGCAACTACTTTGGCTACAGTCGCAAATAAATATAGGACGATCGCGATCAACCTGAAGGCGAAGAGCGATGCCCTTACAGCAGGCGACAGTTCGACCAAAAACACACTTGTAGCTGCAGGCGCTAAGGCAAAGGATGCCAACGCTTATTGCGAAAAGGTTGCTGCGGTCATCAACAACACATATAAGAGTTTTGCAGAGATCGATGAAAAAGCGATCACGGATGGTTACGATGTTTCGCTTCGTGTCACATATAAGGGTGATCAGGATGAGGATTTCTACATGCAAGACGTTCGCGTTCTGAAGATCAACGGAAAATGGGTATTTGACATGACGTATTCATCGTCCATGTTCACGACCAGTTTCATCAACAGCATGATCGACATGATGATGCTTGATTTCAATTGATCTGATATCATATGCCCGGTTTGTCGGGAATATAAGTCCCCGCTTTGCGGGAATATAGTGCCCTCACTTTGGTGAGGGCACTATGGATATATAAAAACAAGTTTTTTCAGGCAAGAGAAAGGAGGAGGCTTTATGGGACCGTTCGAGAAAGCGCAGTTTCATCTGGTGTCGGAGTACCGGCCGACGGGCGATCAGCCGAAGGCGATCGACGACCTGGTGAAAGGTTTTGAAGACGGAAATCAGTTTCAGACGCTACTGGGCGTGACGGGTTCCGGTAAGACCTTCACCATGGCAAACGTGATCCAGGCGCTCGGCAAGCCGACCCTCGTGATCGCGCACAACAAGACATTGGCCGGACAGTTATACAGTGAGTTCAAAGAATTCTTTCCAGACAATGCAGTCGAATACTTTGTAAGTTACTATGACTACTACCAGCCGGAGGCCTACGTGCCTTCGACGGATACCTATATAGAGAAGGACTCGTCGGTCAATAATGAGATCGACAAATTGCGTCACTCCGCGACGGCCTCGCTGGCAGAGCGGAGGGATGTGATCATCGTGGCGTCGGTTTCCTGTATCTACGGCTTGGGCAGCCCCATCGATTACAAAAACATGGTGCTCACCCTGCGGCCGGGCATGGAGAAAAGTCGCGAGGAGGTCATTGACCGCCTGATCGACATCCAATATGTGCGCGGCGAGATGGACTTCAAGCGCGGTACCTTCCGCGTGCGTGGCGACGTGCTGGAGATCTTCCCGGTGGAGAGCTCCGATACGGCGCTGAGGATCGAGTTTTTCGGCGACGAGATCGAGCGGGTCAGCGAGGTCGACGCCCTCACCGGTAAGGTGAAGGCCGTGATCACATTTGCCGCGATCTTCCCTGCGTCGCATTACGTGGTGCCGAAGGAGCAGCTCGAGCGCGCGGCGCGCGAGATCCTGCTGGAGATGGAGCAGCGCGTGCAGGAGTTTAAGTCGCAGGGGCGGCTGTTGGAGGCGCAGCGCATCAGCGAGCGCACCCGTTATGACGTGGAGATGCTGCGGGAGACCGGCTTCTGCTCGGGCATCGAAAACTATTCCCGATATTTGACGAACCAGCCCGCGGGCGCGCCGCCGTTCACGCTGATGGATTATTTTCCGAAGGATTTCCTGATCATCATCGATGAGTCGCACATGACGTTGCCGCAGATCCGGGCCATGTACGCGGGCGACCGTTCGCGTAAGACGACGCTGGTGGATTACGGCTTCCGCCTGCCCAGCGCCCTGGATAACCGTCCGCTGTATTTCGGCGAGTTTGAAGATAAGATCAACCAGATGATGTTCGTGTCGGCGACGCCCGGCGAATACGAGCAGCAGCATGAACTGCTGCGGACCGAGCAGGTGATCCGCCCGACCGGTCTGCTGGATCCGGAGATCTTCGTGCGTCCCGTGGAGGGGCAGGTCGATGATCTGCTCGGTGAGATCCGCAGGACTGTGGAACAGAAGAATAAAGTGCTCGTCACGACGTTGACGAAGAAGATGGCAGAGGACCTGACGGAGTATTACAGGGGCCTCGGCGTGCGTGTGAAATACCTGCACTCGGATATCGACACCCTCGAGCGTTCGGAGATCATCCGCGACATGCGTATGGATCAGTTCGACGTGCTCGTCGGAATTAACCTCCTGCGAGAGGGCCTGGACATCCCGGAGATTGCCCTGGTCGCGATCCTGGATGCGGATAAGGAGGGCTTCCTGCGTTCGGAGACCTCGCTGATCCAGACCATCGGCCGTGCCGCACGTAATGCGCAGGGACGCGTCGTGATGTATGCGGACACGGAGACCGATTCGATGAAGAACGCGATCTCGGAGACCGCGCGCCGTCGTGCCATTCAGCAGGCTTATAACGAGGCCAATGGCATCACGCCGCAGACGGTCCAGAAGGCGGTCCGCGACCTGATCTCCATCTCGAAGAAGGCGGAGCAGGCGTCGGCGCAGCTGGAGAAGGATCCCGAGTCGATGAGCGAGAAGGAACTCGCAAAGCTGATCGCCGATGTGGAGAAGCAGATGCGCAAGGCGGCAGCCCAGCTCGATTTCGAAAGCGCGGTGGAACTGCGCGATCGCATGATCGAACTGAAGAAATTACAGGAGCAAATGAAATAACCAATGGGAAGCTTTATAAAGATCCGCGGGGCCGCGGAACACAATTTGAAGAATATCAACGTCGATATCCCACGCGATAAACTGGTCGTGCTGACCGGCCTGTCCGGCTCGGGTAAATCGTCGCTCGCGTTCGACACCATCTACGCGGAGGGACAGCGGCGCTACATGGAGTCGCTTTCCTCCTATGCCCGCCAGTTCCTGGGCCAGATGGAGAAACCGAACGTGGAGAGGATCGAAGGCCTGTCGCCGGCGATCTCGATCGACCAGAAATCGACGAACCGCAACCCCCGTTCCACCGTGGGCACGGTGACGGAGATCTACGACTACCTGCGTCTTCTGTACGCGCGCGTGGGAACCGTACATTGCCCGAACTGTAAGCGGGAGATCCGGCGCCAGACGGTGGACCAGATGGTCGATCAGATTCTTTCGATGCCGGAGAAGACGCGCATCCAGGTGCTCTCGCCGGTCGTTCGCGGCCGCAAGGGTGAGCACGCGAAGGTGCTCGAGCAGGCGCGCAAGAGCGGCTACGTACGCGTGCGCATCGACGGCAACCAGTACGAACTGTCTGAGGAGATCAAACTCGACAAAAACATCAAACACTCCATCGAGATCATCATTGACCGACTGTCGGTGCGCCCGGGTCTGGAGACCCGCCTCACGGACTCGCTGGAAAACGCGATGAAGCTCGCGGAGGGCCTGGTCTATGTGGACGTGATCGATGGGGAAATGCTGACATTTTCCCAGAATTTTGCGTGCCCGGACTGCGGCATCAGCATCGATGAGGTCGAGCCCAGAAGCTTTTCGTTCAACAATCCCTTCGGCGCCTGCCCGGACTGTACGGGCCTCGGATTCACCATGGAATTCGCGCCGGAGCTCATGATCCCGGATCCTTCGTATTCGATCAACGGCGGCGCCATCACGGTGCCCGGCTGGCTGTCGGCAGCGAATGAGGGCAGCTTCACCCGCGCGATTCTGGACGCTTTGTGTAAGAAGTTTAATTTCTCGCTGGACACTCCGTTCGAGGAGTACCCGGAGAATATCAAGAATATCCTTTTGTACGGGACCGATGTCTCCGTGCCGGTGCACTACCGCGGACAGCGCGGCGTGGGCACGTACGACATCACGTTCGAGGGACTCGTGAAAAATGTCGAGCGGCGCTACCGCGAGACCGGTTCGGAGGCCTCGAAGGCAGAGTATGAGACCTTCATGGACATCCGCCCGTGTAAGACTTGTCAGGGCATGCGCCTGAAGCCAACGTCGCTGGCGGTCACCATCGGCGGACTGAACATCTACGAGCTCACGACCCTGCCCATCCGGAAAGAACTGGAAGTCATCCGCGGCCTGGAACTGACGCCGACGCAGATGCAGATCGGCGCGCGGATCCTGAAGGAGATCGGCAACCGCCTGCAGTTCCTGATCGATGTCGGTCTGGAGTACCTGAACCTGGCGCGCAACACCGGGACCCTGTCGGGCGGCGAGGCGCAGCGCATCCGCCTGGCGACGCAGATCGGCTCGGGTCTGGTCGGCGTCTGCTACATCCTGGATGAGCCGAGCATTGGCCTGCACCAGCGGGATAACGACAAATTGTTGAAGACGCTGATGCATCTGCGCGACCTGGGCAATACAGTCATCGTCGTGGAGCATGACGAAGATACTATGCGCGCGGCGGACCATATCGTGGATATCGGTCCGGGTGCCGGCGATCACGGCGGCGAGGTCGTGGCGACCGGTACGGCGGAAGAGATCATGCAGGTGCCGGAGTCCGTTACGGGCGCTTATCTGGCCGGACGGCGGTTCATCCCGGTACCGAAATCGCGCCGCAAACCGAGCGGTTTCCTGACCGTGGTCGGCGCGAAGGAACACAATTTGAAGAATATCGACGTGGATTTCCCGCTGGGTGTGTTCACCTGTGTGACCGGTGTGTCCGGCTCGGGTAAGAGCTCCCTGGTCAATGAGATCCTGTATAAATCGCTGGCACGGAAACTGAACCGCGCGCGCATCATTGCCGGAAAGCATGACGAGATCCGCGGCATCGAGCAGCTGGATAAGGTCATCGCCATCGACCAGAGTCCCATCGGGCGGACGCCTCGTTCGAATCCGGCGACTTACACCGGCGTGTTCGACATGATCCGCGACCTCTTCGCGGCGACGAAGGACGCGAAGGCGCGCGGCTACACAAAGGGACGCTTCAGTTTCAATGTAAAGGGCGGCCGATGCGAGGCCTGCAGCGGCGACGGTATCCTGAAGATCGAGATGCATTTCCTGCCGGATGTTTACGTTCCGTGTGAGGTCTGCCACGGGAAGCGGTACAACCGCGAGACCCTGGAAGTACACTATAAAGGGAAATCGATCTTCGACGTGCTGGATATGACCGTGGAGGAAGCGCTCCCGTTCTTCGAGAACATTCCCAGCATTGCCCGCAAGATCCAGACACTGTACGATGTCGGTCTGGGATACTTGAAGCTGGGCCAGCCTTCGACGACGCTGTCGGGCGGTGAGGCGCAGCGCATCAAGCTGGCGACCGAACTGTCGCGCCGCAGCACCGGTAAGACGATCTACGTGCTCGACGAACCGACGACGGGCCTGCATTTCGCGGACGTGCATAAGCTGGTGGAGATCCTCCACCGACTCGCGGACGGCGGAAATACGGTCGTTGTGATCGAACATAATCTTGACGTGATCAAGACGGCGGATTATATTATAGATATGGGGCCGGAAGGCGGAGACGCCGGCGGCACGGTGGTGACACAGGGCACACCGGAGGAGATCATGGATCATCCGATGTCCTACACCGGAGCGTACGTGAAACGCGAATTGGAGAAGGCTAAAAAGTTATGAAAAAATGGAAAAATGCAGTGACGGCGGCGATCATGTCCCTGTCATTGACCGTTCTGAGCGGATGTTCTCTGCTGGCAACGGACGAAACGAAGGCGACCGAACCGGTGGCGCCGGTGTCGACGACGCAGGCACCGGAGACCACGAAAGCGCCGGCGACTACGGTGGCCGTGACGGAGCAGGAGCCGACGACGGCGCCGCAACCGACGACCGAGGCCGATACACAGGCACCGATACAGACGGAGGCACCGACACAGGAGCCTACGATCGAAGGGACCGAGGCACTCACGGAACCGACGACTGAACCGGCCGCGGAAACGCCGAAGAAGCCGAAGTACATCTTCCTGTTCATCGGCGACGGCATGGGCATCGGTCATATCCAGGCAGCCTCGTACTATAAGGCGGCCGTGGAGGGCGGAAAGAATTACGACCCGGCGCAGACCTCCTATGCGGGCAGCTTGCTGAATTTTGAGCAGTTCCCGGTGGTCGGAAGCGTGGTCAATTATAACGGCGATTCATTTATCACGGACTCGGCGGCGGCCATCACGGCCATTACGACGGGGCATAAGACGGCGACGGACGCCATCGGCGTGAACGCGGACGGGACCGAGCGATACGAAACGATCGCGGAGAAGGTCAAATCCCGCCTGGGCTTCAAGGTCGGCGTGGTATCCAACGCAAATATCAATCACGCGACACCGGCCGGATATTACGGCCATCAGGTGAACCGGACGATGTATTATGAACTCGGCATGGACATGCTGGCCAGCGGTTTTGACTACCTCGGCGGCGGCACGATCCGCCAGCCGGTCGGAGCGGATGGCGCGCAGGCTGACCTGTACGAACTGGCGAAAACGTTGGGTTACAAGGTCTACCGCGATAAGGATGCCGCATTGTCCAAACTGAATGAAAGCATGGGCCGGGTGCTCATCACCAGCGAGCAGCGTGGCGAGGGCGATGCGATGAAGCTTCGCATAGACGCGGAGAGAGGCTCCGCCGACCTGGCAGACTACGTTTTGGGCGGCCTGAAGGTATTAGGCGAGCAACAGGGCTTTTTCTTCGGCATCGAGGGCGGTCTGATCGACTGGGCGGCGCATGAAAACGACGCGGGCTCCGTGGTCCGCGAGGTGCTGGACCTGGAGAAAGCCGTCGGGGTCGCGCTGGAGTTCTACAAAGCACATCCGGAGGAGACCCTCATCCTGGTGACCGCGGATCACGAGACCGGCGGCATGGGCCTGGGCTACTCCAACATGGGCTATGAATTATACCTGCAGGGTCTGAAGAACCAGAAACTGTCATACCGTGATTACATGGTAAAGGTGGCGCTGGAATACCGGCCGCAGGGCACGGACTGGGAGACCGTTTTGTGGGAGATCCGTTCGTTGTTCGGCCTCACGTTTGACGCGACCTTCCAGGCGGGTGACGACCCGAAACTGAAGATGACAAACGACGAAGTACTGCAGTTGCATGCCGCGTACCTTGCGAGCATGAAGGGCGAGACCGCGACCTACGGCACGGCGATGTACGAGAATTACGGATCCTACGAGCCGCTCGCATTTACCGTGACGACCATTCTGGCGAAAAAGTGCGGCGTACGCTTTACGACCGTTTACCACACGGGCGCGCAGATCCCGATCTATGCGATCGGCGCGGGCGCGGAAGAATTCTCCGGAACGTTTGACAACACGGAGATCGCAAAGAAAATAGAGAAACTTTTGGGCATCGAGTAGGTGCCGAAAGGGGGATATATGAAGTTCAGCAACGGATGTTGGTTATTTAAGGAGGGCTGCGAGTGCTTTTCACCCGCGCAGATCTACTATGTAAAGAAGACCGATACGAAGGTCGTCCTGACCTGCCCGACGCATCGCATCGAGCACCGCGGCAGCACGCTCGGCGGCGTCAATCTGACCATCAGCGTCACATCGCCCATGCCGGATGTATTCCGCATCCGCGTGTGGCACTATGCCGGCGTGCAGCAGAAGCAGCCGGAGTTCGAACTCGAGCCGATGACGGACCAGGAGCTGGATGTGGAGGAGCTGGATGACGCGATCCGCATCACGTCCGGCAGCACCACGCTGGAGTTTTTGGTCAATTTCTGGCGAATGACGTTCTACCGCGACGGGGAAGTCATTGCCCGGAGCGAGGGCCGCGACCTCGGATACCTGAAGACCGACTGGCGTGGACTGGCGTACGATGACGGCGGCGAGCACGACACCTACATCCGCCAGCAGCACACCATCGCGGTCGGCGAGACATTCTACGGCCTGGGCGAGCGTTTTACACCGTTTGTGAAGAACGGACAGTCGGTCGACACGTGGAATGAGGACGGCGGCACATCCACCGAACTTGCATATAAGAACATACCGTTCATGATCTCTAACCGGGGATACGGTATTTTTGTAAATCATCCCGATCCGGTCTCGTTTGAGGTCGGCAGCGAGGTGGTGAAGAAGGCGGCGTTCTCCGTAGCGGGAGAGTCGCTGGAGTATTTCTTTATCAATGGTCCTTCGATGAAGGAGGTTTTGACGCGCTACACGGCGATCGCGGGCCGGCCCGCATTGCCCCCGGCCTGGTCCTTCGGACTCTGGCTTTCCACGTCCTTCACGACGAATTACGACGAAGCTACGGTCAATTCCTTCGTGGACGGATGTAAGCAACGCGGCATCCCGTTGAAGGTCTTCCATTTCGACTGCTTTTGGATGAAGGAATTCACCTGGTCCAGCTTCCTGTGGGACCACGAGGTGTTCCCGGATCCGGAGGGCATGCTGGCGCGTCTGAAGGCGCGCGGACTGAAGATCTGCGTATGGATCAACAGTTATATCGCCCAGGAGTCCGAACTCTTCCAGGAGGGCGTCGAGAACGGCTATTTCATCAAGCGCAAGAACGGCGATGTATGGCAGTGGGATATGTGGCAGCCCGGCCTGGCGATCGTGGACTTTACGAACCCCGCCGCATGGAAGTGGTACCAGGATAAACTGGAAGCCCTTCTGGACATGGGCGTGGATTGCTTCAAGACCGATTTCGGCGAGCGCATCCCGACCGACTGCGTTTACTACGACGGCTCCGATCCGGTGCGCATGCACAATTACTATACCTACCTGTACAATAAGTGCGTCTACGAGCTTCTGGTCCGCAAGCGCGGCGAGAAGGAAGCGGTCCTGTTTGCACGCTCCGCGACGGTCGGCGGTCAGAAGTTCCCGGTACACTGGGGCGGCGACTGCTGGTCGGACTACGAGTCGATGAGCGAGAGCCTGCGCGGCGGCCTGTCCCTGACCATGTCCGGCTTCGGTTTCTGGAGCCACGATATCGGCGGTTTCGAGGCGACCTCCACGGCCGATGTCTACAAGCGTTGGACACAGTTCGGCCTGCTTTCCTCGCACTCCCGTTATCACGGCAGCACGTCCTACCGCGTGCCGTGGGCATTCGACGATGAGGCGGTCGAGGTTTCCCGCACATTCTGTGAACTCAAGGCATCCCTGATGCCGTACTTATATGCATCGGCCGTTCGCACGAGCCAGACCGGTATCCCGATGATGCGCGCGATGGTCCTCGAATTCCCCGATGACCCGACCTGCCAGTATCTGGACCGCCAGTACATGCTGGGCCCGTCCCTCCTGGTAGCGCCGATCTTCAATCCGCAGGGCGAGGGCGTATTCTACCTGCCGAAGGGCATCTGGACCGACTACATGACCGGCGAGGAGATCCGCGGCGAGCGCTGGATCCGCAAGACTTACGACTACTTCCACATGCCGCTGTTCGTCCGTGCGAACACCATTCTCCCGATCGGCGACTGCAAGACCGACGCCGAGTACGATTACGCGGAAAATGTAACCCTGAAAGTCTACGCTTTGTCTGACAAAGCATCACCCAGAGTCCGCATTTACGACGCGTCCGGCACCTGCGTGCACGAGACGACCGTACAGCGTGAGAAGAATACGGTGCGCATCATGACCCGTGCGGAAGCGCCGTATCGCGTGGCACTCGTGAATTTCCCCGAGCCCAAATCGGTGGAAGGCGCCGACGCCCGTTACGACGGAGCCGACCTCATTTTGCTCCCGCATGACGACGAGATCATGGTAAGATTTTAATCTATGGAACAATTGTCACTATTTCCCGAAGAGAACAGGGATCCGCGTCCTCCTATTACGGCCAATTGGAACCTGTGGCACGGTTGCACCCGCGCCAGCACAGGCTGTCTGCACTGCTATATGTATCGCAAGGACGAGGCCGTTGGGCGGGATCCGTCCGTGGTGCAAAAGACCGACAGTTTCGACCTGCCGGTCCGCATCCTGCGCTCCGGAAAGAATAAGGGGAGATACAAGATCCCGCACGGATCGCACATCTTCACCTGCTTTTCTTCGGACTTCTTTCACCGCGACGCGGATGCGTGGCGGGAGGATGCCTGGGACATGATGCGTGAGCGAAGGGACTGTACCTTCTTCATGATCACAAAGCGGCCTGAGCGCATCGCTGAACACCTGCCCGCGGACTGGGGCCCCGGCTGGGAGCACGTCACCATCGCCGTCACCTGTGAAAATCAGGAGATGGCCGACCGACGCCTGCCCATCTACCTGGCACTTCCGCTGCATCACCATTCGGTGATGGTGGAGCCCATGCTGTCCCACGTGGACCTTCGGAAATACATCGCCGACTATCGGGCGGCCAATGGAAGTCCTATCCTGAAGTATGTTTCCGTCGGAGGAGAATCCGGCGCCGAAGCCCGCATCTGCGACTACGCCTGGGTGAAGGACCTGCACACACAGTGTAAAGAAAACGGAATCGCCTTCTACTACCACCAGACCGGTGCGAAGCTTCTGAAGGACGGAAAGATCTACAAGATCCCGCGTCCCCTGCAACATTCGCAGGCACACAAAGCAGGCCTGGACATGGAGTGATAATAAGAAAAGCAAAAGCCCGGCGGGAGAGCAGCTCTCCGCCGGGCTTGTATTATGATATGAGCGACAAATACGTCATACGATGATCTCGCATTTCGGCATCTGCACGCGCAGATAGAAGGCCTGCTTGCCAACATCTTCGGGGTTGCCGGAGAGGTTCAGGCGCTTTAAGTGCGGCAGTTTGTACAACAAACTGATGTTTTTGATCTCATTGTCCGAGAGATCGAGTTCCTCGAGGGTCTCGAGTTCGGTCAGGGCATCGACGTTCGTGATGCGGTTACCGGAGAGATCGAGTCGTTTGATGCGCTTCAGGTGGACCACCGCGTCCGTGGTGGTCAGGTTGTTATTCGCCAGGTTCAGCGTCTCCAGACTGTTCATCCAACGCAGGTCGCCATTAAAACGGATCGAGTTGTTGGAGAGATCCAGGAAACGAAGCGTGGTCGGAATGAACTGCACGTTGACGTCGCGGATGTGGTTGAACGAAAGATCCAGGTGACGCAAATTCGACATGGAAGAAATGTCCGGAAAATCGCGAAGCTCGTTGAAGGAAGCCTCCAGATACTCCAAAGCGTTCAGGTCGATGATCGCCTTCAGGTTCGCAACGTGATTGGAACTGATGACCAGGCGGGTCAGATTACTCAGGAACGCAAGCGAAGCGATCTCCGTACACTGGTTGTAGGAGATGTCGAGCTGCTCGAGCTGGGTCAATGCGCCGAGATCGGAGAAATCCTCGATATCGTTCGAGGAAACATTCAGTTTCTTCAAAGAACGAAGTTCCGACAGGTGCTCGATGGTCTGGAGTTCGCAGACCGAGAGATCCAGTTCCTCGAGTTTCGTCAGTTTCTTCAACGGCTCGAGACTCTCGATGGGATTATCCGAGAGGTTCAAAACGCGAAGCTCGTCGCAACCCTGCAAGATGCTCAGATTGGTGATATTATTGTTCCACAGATTCAAAGAAGTGGCATTGCTCGGGAACGTTGCAGTTCCGGCGGCCAATGTCTCGTAATAGTCGTTATTACCCATAGAGGTACCTCCATGTGCTCAAAAACCCATGCACGGATCGGGTTTTTGTTCTCAAAAATATACTGGAATGATTATATCACAAACGGCGGAATAAAGCAATAATAGTTCACATTTTCACGGAAGGCTCCGCGAAGGAGAGCCCGAAAAGGGGAAAAACCGATATAATTTTAGAAAGCACTTGCAATTATGTAAGGATTCAAGTATAATAAAGAGTAGAAAATTGGAAGAATTTAGCAGGTTACGCCGCGGCGTAAGTCGGCGGGTAACGAATTTTTCGAAAGGCGGATGTGTATATGAGCCGGGAAGATGAATTGGAGAAGGGTATTTCAGATGAGTTAAAGGAAAAACTCGTCAAGATGCGTGAGGAGCGTTTGCGCCTGCTCGATGAGCTGGGAAGAGAAGAACGCTTCGCGCAGAAAGTAGTTAACACACAGGGAAATCGCAGACAGATGTTTATGATCCTCTGCCTTTGCGCGATCTTCTTGTTGATGTTCAGCGTCCTCGTGTCGCAGGTTCCGACGACGAGCCTCGATGCAACTGCAGGTCTGATCCTTCAGATCGTTTTGGACGTTGTAGCAATGGTGTGCTTCGGCTGGGCCATGATGAGGTTGCCCGGGGCACTCCGTTATAATG
Organism: Lachnospiraceae bacterium; assembly: GCA_017615545.1. GTDB lineage: Bacteria > Bacillota > Clostridia > Lachnospirales > Lachnospiraceae > UBA1201. The sequence continues at coordinate 61,737 of JAFZZY010000067.1, read as the reverse complement.
CAACCTGGAGTAAATACAAAGAGTCAAAGCCGTACAGAACATTGATCTCTGAGTCTTTGAATAAGCTGGACGTCCTTCGCGATAAGCTCGCACAGTCCAAAAAGGATTTCTCCGAGTTGGAAGAAGAGTTGGTAAAAAGATACGACCTATCAGAGGTAACTGCATCGAGCGATGCAGGAGCTGCCGAAGATCCTGAGAAGAAGGAAGAGGCAGAAGAGGCGAAAGCGGAATAATAAGAACAGAATCATAGGAGACTAACATGAGAGAGAACAATTCCATGGTAAGTCGCGTGAGAAAAGCAGCCAAGAACGGGGTGAGAAGGATTCTTCCGATTCTTCTGCTTTTTTTCATTTTGTCGCTTACCGCATGCGGATCCAAATCCGACACTGAAACTACAGCAGGAACCGAGCCTTCGAGTCAGGCTCAGCAAAACGGTGACCCTTCGAAGCCGGCAGGCACGGACGATGCGGTCATTGACATAACGATCGGCAGCGATCCGACCGGTGAGGCTTCCCCGTATCTGGATACGAAGGATGCTAAGGGAACCGAAGCTTCTACGGAAGATGTGACGAAGAGCGGCGAGGATGAGACGAGCGCGCCTGCGGAAAGCAAGCCGGAGGAGACGACACCCGCGGAGACGAAGCCGGAAGAAACGACCGCTCCCGAGAAGATCATTGCCTTCGAGAACTGCAACGAACTGGTGTACGCAACCCCCAGGATGACGATTTTGAACTTCCGCGATAAGCCGTCGACGTCGGGTAAACTCCTGGCGCAGATCCCGGCAGGAACCCCGCTTCAGCGTACCGGACGCAGCGACGAGTGGTCCCGCGTCATTTACAATGGCCAGGAGGGCTACGTATCCGCAAACTTCGTATCTACGGAAGCTCCGATCATTGACCTCTTCGGTGAGAAGCTTCAGGTCTGCGATGAGGAGTTGTACACGACTGATAAATTGAATTTCCGCGAGATCCCGTCGAAGGACGGCAAGGTCATCAAGGTACTGGATCGTGCCGTGAAGGTGCACTGCACCGCTATCGGCGAGAACTGGTCCCGCATCGTGATCGGAGATCAGGAAGGCTTTGTAGCTTCCCAGTTCCTTTCGAAAGAGGAGCCCGCTCCGCTGGAGACACAAGCGCCGCCGCCCGTAGTGGTGAACCCGGAGCCGCAGATCATTGAGAATCCGAACGAGGCCGGCTTTACCGATTGCAACGAGGTGATCCGCGTGACCACGAACCTGCGTATGCGCGAAGGTCCGAATGCCGTGGCCAATGTCATCACCGTCTTGAATAAGGGTACGGAAGTACAGTGCACCGGCAAAAACGACCAGTGGGCACGCGTTAACTATGGCGGCCGCACAGGCTATGTTTCCCTGGAATATGTAACGACTGTCGGCGAGGCGGGAACGGAGCAGCCGAACCAGCCGAACCAGCCTGCGACTCCGACCTGGTCGGTTGGCAGGATCACTAAAAAAGTGACTGAAAACGGAACTTTATATACGGGCAATGGCGGACCGCTGATCGCGATCGACGCCGGACATCAGTCGAAGTCCAATACCGAGACCGAGCCGAACGGTCCCGGCAGCACGACCATGAAGGCAAAGGTCAGTGCCGGAACCAGCGGACGCGCGACCGGACTGGCAGAGTCCATGCTCAACCTGATCGTCAGCATCCAGCTGAAGGACGCACTTTTGGCGCGTGGCTACAATGTGCTCATGATCCGTGAGGCACAGGAAGTCGACATCAGCAACATGCAGCGTGCACAGCGCGCAAACGCATCCGGCGCGGCCGTTATGGTCCGCGTGCATGCGAATGGATCGAACGATTCGAATAAGGCGGGCGCGGAGACATTGTCCCCTTCGAAGAAGAACCCGTACCTTTCGGCAGATGTCATCGCAGCTTCCGAACTCCTCAGCAGATGCGTGATCGACGCGTTCTGCGTATCGACCGGAGCGAAGAACAACAACATCTACTATACAGACACCATGACGGGTATCAATTTCTCGACGATCCCCACGACCACCATCGAGATGGGCTATATGACGAACCTGGCTGAAGATGCGAACATGGCATCTCCGGAGTATCAGGTGAAGATGGTCGTCGGCATTATGAACGGCCTGGATCTGTATTTCGGCCGATAGGAGGTCGTTTTGGCAGAGTTTATCACATTTACCGATGTCCATAAGATCTACAAGATGGGCGAGGTCGAGATCCACGCGGCGAACGGTGTCAGCTTCGAGATCCGAGAGGGCGAGCTGGCCGTGATCGTGGGCGCGTCGGGCGCCGGTAAGACGACGACGTTGAACATCCTGGGCGGGATCGACCGCTGCGACCGGGGCGACATCATCGTGGACGGACGCAACATCAGCAAACTGTCCTCGAAGGAATTGATCGCTTACCGTCGCCATGACATCGGCTTTGTATTTCAGTTTTATAACCTGGTCGCGAACCTGACCGCAAAGGAAAATGTCGAACTGGCGACGCAGATCTGCAAGGATCCCATGGATCCGATGGAGGCCCTCGAGGCGGTCGGTCTGGCGGACCGTGCGGATAATTTTCCCGCGCAGCTTTCGGGCGGCGAGCAGCAGCGTGTGTCGATCGCCAGAGCATTGGCCAAAAAGCCGAAACTCTTGCTTTGCGACGAGCCGACGGGCGCGCTGGACTACGTGACCGGCAAAATGATCCTGCAGTTGCTGCAATACATGTGTCGCACGGAAAATATGACAGTGGTCCTGATCACACATAACACGGCGATCACGCCGATGGCGGACCGCGTCATCTACATGAAGAATAACCGAGTGGAGAAAACCGTTCTGAACCCGTACCCGACGCCGATCGAGCAGATCGAGTGGTAACGCGTTGGCGGTTTGAGGAGTTTACATATGTTGGATATGATCATCATCGGATCCGGCCCCGCGGGCCTGTCGGCCGCGGTCTACGCGAAGCGTGCCGGACTGGAGAGCATCGTGATCGAAAAAGAGTTCGTGAGCGGGGGCCAGGTGCTTCTGACTTACGAGGTAGATAATTACCTGGGCCTGCCGGGCATGAACGGTTTCGACCTGGGCACGAAGTTCCGCGAGCATGCGGACGCGGCCGGCGCGAATTTCGTAATGGACGAAGTGACAGCGATCGAGGCCTGCAAAGATGAGAATGGAAAGCCGTTCTACCGCGTAAAGGGCGCGGCGGATACCTACGAGGCGCGCACCATCGTGGCTGCGACCGGAACGGTACACCGCAACCTCGGCATCCCCGGGGAGGACACCTTCGGCGGTAAGGGCGTTTCTTACTGTGCGACCTGTGACGGAGCTTTCTTTAAGGGGAAGGAAGTCGCAGTGGTCGGCGGCGGCGACGTGGCCGTGGAGGATGCGATCTATCTGGCGCGTCTGTGCAGCAAGGTGACGCTGATCCACCGCAGAGACCGTCTGCGCGCGGCAAAATCCCTGCAGGATCGCCTGTTTGCCATGGAGAACGTGGAGATCGTCTGGAATGCCAACGTGACGGAAGTCCAGGGCGATAAGAAAGTGGAAAATATCATCATCACATCGAACTCCGGCGCGAGCCTTGCATACCCGGTGGATGGTCTGTTCATCGCGGTCGGCATCACTCCGGTGTCGGATTGTTTCAAAGGACTCGTCCCGATGGACGATGCCGGTTACATCATCGCCGGCGAGGATTGCGCGACTTCGGTTCCCGGAATCTACGTTGCCGGTGACCTGCGCACGAAAAAATTGCGGCAGATCGTAACCGCGGTTTCGGACGGAGCTGTGGCGGTTTCTATGGCCGGTAATTACATCGAAAGCCTGTAAATCGTACATTTTCCGCGAAAAACCTAGTAAAAATGCGGGTTTGAGGAGCCCTTTTTGTGTTTTTTTGAATGGAAAGTATTGACATTTACACACCCCTTTGTTATAATCACGTTGTAACAGTTTTGTAACATTTGTAATACTTGCTTAATGATTCGCGGCAACCAGCTGCGAGTTTCATTGAAGACACTCCCTTTTGGGAGTTTTTGTCGACTGTATAAATAGTTTCATTTTTTGTTTCGAGAGTTCCAAAGCGGGACTCATGATCGAAGTCAGGTGATTTACGGATGAGAAGACGAAATAAGCACAGCTTGATCAGCCTCGCCCTGGCAGGTATCCTCGCGATATCCGCCGCGGTCCCTTTTGGAGGCAGCCGGGTTTATGCAGATCCTGCAGATGATCCGGAGACGATCCAAGTTACCATGGATTCGGATACGCCTTCCACTGATGATGCTGAGGAAAAAGAAGATAAAGAGATAAAAAATGCCAGCGATCTTGAGATCGTTATGGCCGGGGCTGCTGTGGCCTTAAATAAATATCTGGAGTCGGATTTCACGTATGATTCGACGGAGTTGTTCGAGCGGATCCACATTCGTCCGACTTCCCCGACACCGACACAGAACGGAAACGATGTTCCGGATATCGTCGAGCCGACGACAGAGGAGCCGCAGGAGATCAGAGATGATCCGACGTTGCCGGTAGAGACCGAGCCCGTCATTGAGACGACGCCCGAACTTCCGCCTGAGACGGCTCCTCCGGTTACGGAGCCGCCGCACGTCGGCTATAAGGGAATGGCGATCAGCCTGCCTCCGGATACCTATGTAAATGTACGTAATGCTCCTTCGACCGCGGGTAAGAAGATCGGTAAGATCTACGTGAACGCCGTAGCGGACGTTCTCGAAGAGGTTGCCGGAGATGGCGGCCAGTGGTTCCTGATCACTTCCGGAACCGTTACCGGTTATGTAAAAGCAGAGTATTTCGTGATCGGTGAAGCGGCGCTCGTCATGAAGGACAGCATCGCGACCCGTATCGGTACGGTCAATACATACAACCTGCGGTTGCGCAGCACACCGGACCTGTCTACGAAGGACAATATCATCACGATGCTCACCCATGGAACACAGGCAACCATCGTTGATGAAGTCGGTGAGTTCTATAAGATCGAGTTGGATGAAGGTTACTTCGGATATATCCATCGGGATTATGTAGATGTGACCTATGAGTACGCCCATGCGATCAGCCTCGATGAAGAGCGTCTCGCAGCGGAGAAAGCGTACCAGGAGCAGCTCGAGCGTGAAGCCGAGGCGGCTCGCCTGGCCGAAGAGGCAAGACTCGCAGAAGAGGCTCGTATCGCTGAAGAGAAGCGTAAGGCTGAGGAAGCCCGCTTAGCTGAGGAAAAGCGTAAGGCGGAAGAAGAATCCCGTATTGCCGAGGAGTCGCGTAAGGCGGCAGAAGCAGCGGCAGTAGCGCAGGCAGAATTGGATAGGACCACTCCGATCCAGATCTCTGCACGCTACATCGGTGGACAGAAATATGTCGGCGAGGTAGTAAATAGAAACGAAGTTGAAGTTATTGTGTATTATAAGGATGGACATACAGAGATCAACACTGACAACTGGAAGAGTTCGTTGATCGGTATTCCGTTGGCAGAGGGTGAGATCATCTTCCCCGTAAACTACGGACCGTTAGAGACACTGTTTGCAGTGAACTCGATCCAGCGTCCGGTAGAGGTACCGCCTACAGAGACGGCGCCGCCGGAAACACCGCCGGTGATCAGTGAAGCGGACCAGCTTCGTCTGGCGATCTGTGAATATGCGAAGCAGTTTGTCGGTAACCCGTACAGACTCGGCGGAACCGATCTCCTGCATGGAACGGATTGCTCCGGTTTCGTAATGCGTGTATTCCAGCAGTTCGGTATTTCGACGACACGTACATCGAAGAGTCAGGCCGCGAACGGTATTCCGATTCCGGTGGATCTGAATACGTTACGTCCCGGCGACCTGCTGTTCTACGATACCAATGGTACCATCACGCATGTAGCGCTCTACATCGGTAACGGTCAGATCGTTCACGCGGCCAATGATAACTTCGGCATTTGCATTTGGGATGCGTTCTATCGTACTCCTTGTAAGGCCGTAACGTTCCTTCCGTAAGGAAAGACGAAACATAAAAAACTGCAAAGCGGATAGGGGGCCTTGACTTCCTGTCCGCTTTTTTCGACCTTTTCTCGGAGGGTGTTGACATTTGTGCCGGGATTTGCTATAATCCCCTTGTAATACTTTTGTAACATTTGTAATATTTGCGTAAATTGTTTACGACATATATGGGGGATTTCCCCCGAGTATATATAGATTTTAGGTGTTTTACGAATGAGAAGACGTAATAGATTCAGCCTGATCGGCGTCGGCCTGGCGGGAATGCTTGCAGTAGCTGCAGTCACTCCGTCCGGAGGATCCAGATTACTGGCAGAGCAGACGACGGACTCGAAAGATGTTCGTTCTGCTTCCGACCCGGCAGAAACCGAAGAAAACAAACAAAACATTGAAATAGCGAGCAGAAGTGAAGGCGGTTTGAATAAAACGGCCGGAGTTTCTGTGGTTTTTGATCGGTCAGCATTGGCCGGTTTTACTTACGATTCTACGGAACTGTTTGAGCGCATTAACCGCCAGACCGCAACTGCGTCGACCGCTACGAATGCGACACAGGCTGCGGATCCGGACGTGGCAGAGACATTGCCCGACGTGCTTTTAGAGCCGACATCGGCGCTGGAGACCGGCTATAAGGGTATGGCGGTCAGCCTGCCCAGAGAGACATATGTAAACGTGCGTACTGCCCCGAATGCTTCGGCGGAGAAGGTCGGCAAGATCTACGCGAAGGCGGTAGCGGACGTCCTGGAAGAGGTGTCCGGCACAGACGGCGCGTGGTTCCGCATCCATTCCGGATCGGTCGACGGTTACGTTAAAGCCGAGTTTTTCGCGATCGGCGACAACGCGCTCGCCATGAGGGACGATATCTCGACCCGCATCGGCACGGTCAATGCGACAAACCTGCGACTGCGCAGCACGCCGGATCTTTCGAACAATGACAACATCATCACGACACTCGGCTCCGGAACGAAGGCGACCATCGTCGACGAAGAGGGCGAGTTCTACAAGATCGAGCTGGATAAAGACTGTTTCGGATATATCCACCGTGATTTTGTGAAGTTGGAATATTTATACGTGCAGGCGATCAGCCTCGACGAGGAGCGCATTGCGGCCGAACTGGCATATCAGGAGCAGTTGGCGCGCGAGGCAGAGGAAGCGAGACTGGCGGAAGAGGCGAGACTCGCAGAGGAAGCGCGTAAGGAAGCAGAACGTAAGGCGGAAGCGGCCAGAAAGGCAGCCGAGAAGCGCAGACAGGCAGATGCGTTCCGTCAGCAGCTTTGTGCATACGCTCTGCAGTTCGTCGGCAACCCGTACCGCTTCGGCGGCTCGGACCTCATCAACGGAACGGATTGCTCCGGTTTTGTAATGCGTGTGTACCAGAAGTTCGGTTACAAGATCGAGCGTACATCCCGTAAGCAGGCGGCGACCGGAACCCCGGTTGCAGTGGATCTGAAGACCCTGCGCCCCGGCGACCTGTTGTTCTACGAGACGAACGGCCGGATCAACCACGTGGCCCTCTACATCGGCAACGGTAAGATCGTTCACGCGGCTAACGAAAACTTCGGTATTTGCGTCTGGGATGCGTTCTACCGCACACCTTGCTGTGCAGTATCCTTCCTGCCGTAATGCGGAAGACGGAACTTGAGATTTAACAGAATATAAAGTATAATTAACGAGTAGGAGGAGCGTTCTTCCTACTCGTTTGCTATGTTTAATGATCGTCGCCCGAAGCGCGGGTGACGTTATATATGGGGGACTTACATTGAGCAGATCCGAGACGATCACGATCGGAATATTGGCGCACGTGGACGCGGGTAAGACCACACTGGCGGAGAGCATGCTCTACACCGCCGGCGTGATCCGGACGCCGGGCCGCGTGGATCATAAGAACGCCTACTTGGACAATGATGCGATGGAGCGTGCGCGCGGCATCACGATCTTCTCCAAGCAGGCGCGCTTTGCGTATAAAGATCTGAATTTCGTCCTGGTGGACACGCCGGGACATGTCGATTTTTCGGCGGAGACGGAGCGGACGCTGGCGGTCCTGGATTACGCGATCCTGGTCATCAGCGCGGCGGACGGGGTGTCCGGTCACGTGCTGACGCTGTGGCGGCTGCTGTCGCGTCACCATGTTCCGGTCTTCCTGTTTGTGAATAAGATGGACCAGCCGGGCGCGGACCGCGCATCGTCGCTGGAGGAATTGAACCGTTCGCTGTCGGATCACATCGTGGACTTCACCGACGCGCCGGACGACGCTGCATTTGCCGAAAGCATTGCCCTCTGCGACGAGGCGATGCTGGAGGACTTTTTGGCGGGACACGCGCCCTCGGAAGAGGAGATCGCGGCGGCCATCGCCGCGCGGAAGGTCTTCCCCTGTTATTTCGGTTCTGCGCTGCGTATCACGGGCGTAAAGGAGTTAATGGACGGCTTTGCGACCTATATGCGCCTGAAGGAATATCCCGCCGAATTCGGCGCGAGAGTGTATAAGATCTCGCATGACGATAAAGGAAACCGCCTGACGTTTTTGAAGGTCACGGGCGGCGTGCTTCGCGTGCGCGAAAAACTCGCATTTTCCGAGGAGAAGGTGAACCGCCTGCGGTTGTATTCGGGCGTGGGCTTCCAGGAAGTGCAGGAGGTCGCGGCGGGCGACATCTGCGCGGCGATCGGCCTGAGTAAGACGCAGTGCGGCGACCTGCTGGGCTACGAGAGCACGGACGGCGGGCACGCGCCCGTTTTGCGTCCGGTGCTGACCTACGGCCTCATCCTGCCGGATGGCGTCGACCCGCACGTGTTCTGGGGACGCATCCGACTGCTGGAGGAAGAGGATCCGATGCTGAGCCTGAACTGGGACGAGCGCGGCGGCCGCATCGAGGTGCAGGTCATGGGCGACGTCCAGATGGAGATCTTGAAGACCATGATCGCGGACCGTTTCAACGTCGACGTGTCGTTTGACGCGGGCGCGATCGTATATAAAGAGACCATCGGCCAGCCGGTGATCGGGCGCGGCCACTACGAGCCACTGCGGCATTATGCGGAGGTACATCTGCTGATGGAGCCGCTGCCGGCGGGGAGCGGGCTTGTGTTCGAGAGCCGCGTGTCGGTGGACGAACTGGAGATGAACTGGCAGCGCCTGATCCTGACGCATCTGGCCGAAAAGCGCCATCGCGGCGTGCTGACCGGCTCGGAGTTTACCGACGCGCGGCTGACGCTGATCGCGGGGCAGGCGCATCCGAAGCACACGGAGGGCGGCGATTTCCGCCAGGCGACCTACCGCGCCGTGCGCCAGGGCCTGATGTCCGCGGACTGTGTACTCCTGGAGCCGATCTATGGCTTCTCGCTGAAGGTCCCGGCCGACCAGCTGGGCCGCGCCATGACCGATCTCGAGCGGATGGGCGCGAAATTCGAACCCGGCGAGCATACGCTGGAGTATGCGACATTAAGCGGCACCTGCACCGTTTCCACCATGCGGGAGTACCGCAAAGAGGTCATGCTATATACGCGTGGCTTCGGTGAACTGACCTGCGAGCCAGCCGGCTACCTGCCGTGCCATAATACCGAGGAGGTGCTCGAACGGATGGGTTACCAGCCCGAGGCGGACCTCGATGAACCGGCATCGTCCGTGTTCTGCGCCCATGGCGCGGGCTTCGTCGTGGACTGGATGGACGTGCCGAACTACGTGCATGTGAGAGAATATCCGCCGGGAGTCGTCCCGCACAGCCTGCTTGCGAAAGGGAAGAGCACAGGCACCTCAGCATCGGTCGAATTTGATCCTGCCTTCGCGGGCAATGTTTCCGCCGCCCGTAACAGCGCCGGCGACGAAGACGACGTAACGCCCGCGGAGCGATATGCCCGCAGCGCCGCCCTCGACAAAGAACTGGAAAGCATTTTCCGCCGGACCTACGGCGATAAAAAAGAGACCGCACACGCCCAAAAGCGCACGGTCTACGATTCGACAAAAAGTGAAAAAGAATACGTTTACAAACCAGCGAAGAAGCGCGAACGCTTCCTGCTCGTGGACGGATACAACATCCTGTTTTCCATGGAAAATGATCCCGACCTGCGCGGCTATGACTGGCTGGATCTGCGCGAGATGGTGCGCAGCGACATCGCCGGCGCCCGAGAGCGCCTGATCGACATCCTGTGCAACTACCAGGGCTACCGCAAGATGAACCTCATCCTGGTGTACGACGCCTACAAAGTCAAAGGCAACCCCGGCGAGATCCGACGGAGGGGCAGCATTGACGTCGTCTACACGAAAGAGGCCGAGACGGCCGACCAGTTCATCGAACAGGTGACGAAGCAGATCATTAAGAATGCCGAAGTGACCGTGGCCTCCTCCGACGGGGTGGAGCAGATCATCATCTACGGCAGCGGCGCCCTGCGTATGAGCGCAAAAGAACTGCGCGATGAGATCGACCGCGCGAACGAAGAAATCCGAGAGCATCTGAAGACTTGATGCTGCGAAAACCGATAGATACAACAAGAAGCTGCCGCAAACTCATGCGGCAGCTTCCTGCTTTTTCAGAAAGGAGTCCTATATGCGCGCCGATCGCGCGGTTTGGATTTTATTCGAAGGTAGGTTCGATGAGTCCGTAGGTTCCGTTCTTACGCTTGTAAACTACATTTACCTCCTCGGTAGCTGCGTTACAGAATACGTAGAAGCTGTGGCCCAGAAGCTCCATCTGGATGCAAGCCTCTTCGGGGTCCATCGGCTTAATGCCGAAACGCTTGGTACGGACGATCTTCACTGCGTCTGCATCATCGGCTGCCTCATCCTCGAAGAATTCGGGGATCAGTCCCTCGCCGGACTGCTGACGGTCTACGATCTTTCTCTTATATTTCTTTAACTGGCGCTCCAGCGTCTCCTCAACGAGATCGATGGAAACATACATGTCATTGCTGACCTGCTCTGCGCGGATAATGGAACCCTTCACCGGGATGGTGATCTCGATCTTCTGACGATCCTTCTCTACGCTGAGTGTAATGAGCGCTTCCGTGTCTGCGTGGAAGTAACGCTCGAGTTTGCTGATCTTTTCAATTACGGCTGCTCTGAGCCCTTCAGTAACGGTGATGCCTCGACCTGTAATAATATATTTCATGTTGTGCTCCTGTTCCCGATCCGCTGCCTCCGAAGGGGAGGATGGATCGTAAGTTTCTCGGAGAAAAGGCACGCCCCTTCGTCCTGCCTTTATTATACCATAGAACGGAAAATAATCAAGCCTTTTTTGCAAAGTTTTATCGACAATTAAATATGAATTTGTAATATATTCTAAAAAATTCAAAATACGTGGCGAATTAACAAAAGATAGCATACAGAATCCCTGTCAAGCGAAACATTCGAAAAAACAGCCGAAAGGCGGTTTTTAGTGAAAAATACACAAAACAGCCGTATCGTGTTCAAAAGGCGGTTTTCAAACATTTTTTACGCAAAAAATGTGGATTGTGTGGATAAAATCGTGGCAAAAACACCGAAATCCATTCACACAGGCGATTTTAAGGACAAAAAAATGTGGAAAACACGTGAATAACTGTAAATAGAGAAGATTTCGCCCCTGGGGCGAGGTTCCGGATGAGGGGACTCTCTTTTGTGCATCTTCCACAAAAAGCGTAAGAAGTTTACGAAAAAACAGACTGACAATTATACACAACTGTTTGGCGCAGGGGGGAATATACCCCGTGATCCCGAAAAAAATCCTTGAAAGAAAACTTGATTTATGGTACACTAACAGGGTATGTTGAGTTAGTATGCCGTACTGCACGCCGTGCGGTTTCGGGGCATTTCCCGGGCATGCGAAACCACTGTATTTACTACAGATACGAACCCTGCTTCCGGTGTTTCAAAACACTGCAGACAGGAGAAAAATAGAAACGTTCAGAGTCGGCCGACTTTGGACTGGGAGTATGAAACATGGGATTGATTAAAAAGATCTTCGGTACCCACAGCCAGCGCGAGATCAAAGCGCTGCGTCCTCTTCTGAATAAGATCCTGGGTTACCGGGAAGAGATGATGGCAAAAAGCGACGAGGAGCTGCGTGCAAAGACGCAGGAGTTTAAGGACCGCCTCGCAAAGGGCGAGACCCTCGACGACATCCTCTGCGAAGCATTTGCCGTTGCAAGAGAAGCGACACGCCGTGTCCTCAATCAGGAGCACTACGAAGTACAGATCCTCGGTGGTATCATTATCCACCAGGGCCGTATTGCCGAGATGAAGACCGGTGAAGGTAAGACACAGACCTGTATCCTGCCCGCGTACCTGAACGCGCTGGAAGGTAAGGGCGTACACGTTGTCACGGTCAATGACTACCTGGCAAACCGTGATGCCCACTGGATGGGACGTGTGCACGAGTCTTTGGGACTCACCGTCGGCTGCGTTTTGAACAGCATGACGAGCGAGGAACGCCGTAAGGCTTACGCTTGCGATATCACTTATGTAACGAACAACGAGCTCGGTTTCGACTACCTTCGTGACAACATGTGCAACTATAAGGAGGAACTCGTTCTCCGCGGACTGCATTTTGCGATCATCGATGAGGTCGACTCCATTTTGATCGATGAAGCGCGTACGCCGCTCATCATTTCCGGTCAGAGCGGAAAGAGCAACAAACTGTACGAAGTAGCGAACTACATCGCGACCCGTCTGGAGAAGGGTACCGTGACCGAGGTCAACAAGATGGATATGTTGGCCGGCATTCGCCCCGAAGAGACCGGTGACTTCGTTATAGATGAGAAGGAAAAAGCGATCAACCTGACCGAGCGCGGTACACGTAAGGTCGAGGAATTCTTCAAGATCGACAACCTGGCGGATCCCGAGAACCTCGAGATCCAGCACCATATCAATCAGGCGCTACGCGCGAACTACTTGATGTTTAAGGATCAGGATTACGTTGTCAGCGACGACCAGATCCTGATCGTCGACAGCTTCACCGGCCGTATCATGCCGGGGCGTCGTTACAACGACGGTCTGCACCAGGCCATCGAAGCAAAAGAGCATGTAAAGGTTAAACGTGAGTCCGCGACCCTCGCGACGATCACGTTCCAGAACTTCTTCAACAAGTTTGACAAAAAGGCCGGCATGACCGGTACCGCTGTCACCGAGGAAAAGGAATTCCGCGGCATCTACTCGATGGACGTTGTCGAGGTTCCCACCAACCGTCCGGTCGCTCGTATCGACCACCAGGACAGTGTGTATAAGACGAAGGCCGGTAAACTCCGCGCCGTAGTCGCAGAGGTTATGCGTGCCCATGAGAAGGGACAGCCCGTCCTGGTCGGCACCATCACCATCGAAGCATCCGAAGAACTCAGTGCACTGCTTAAGAAGCAGGGCATCAAGCATAACGTCCTCAACGCGAAGTACCATGAGCAGGAAGCGCAGATCATCGCTGACGCTGGTCAGCACGGCGCGGTAACCATCGCGACCAACATGGCCGGCCGTGGTACCGATATCAAGCTCGACGAGGAGTCTCGTGCTGCCGGCGGACTTTACGTCATCGGTACCGAGCGTCACGAGTCCCGTCGTATCGACAACCAGTTGCGTGGTCGTTCCGGTCGACAGGGAGACCCGGGTGAGTCCCGTTTCTTCCTGTCTCTGGAAGATGATCTCCTCCGCCTCTTCGGCGCTGAGCGTGTCATGGGCATGTTCAACAAGATGATCGGCGAGGACGACGAGATCGTTCACGGTATGCTGACACGTGCTATCGAGCGTGCGCAGAAGCGTATTGAGAGCAACAACTATGGTATCCGTAAAAACCTCCTCGAGTACGATGAGGTAATGAACGAGCAGCGTGAGATCATCTACGCTGAACGAATGCGCGTCCTGAACGGCGAGAGCATGCGTGAGGTCGTTCTCAACATGGTCAATGATATCATTGAGCGTGCTGTTGACGAGCACATCTCCGATGATGTCAACTATAAAGAGTGGGATCTGGAAGAATTGTCCCGTACCATCAACAGTGTCATTCCGGTCGGCATTATCTCTTTGAAGGAAGATGCGAAGGATGTCGATAAGAAGCAGCTCGTCCACATGCTGAAGGAGATCGCAGTTAAGCACTACGAGGCGAAGGAAGCGAAGCTTTTCTCCGAGGTTGCGGTCGGCACCGATCCGGTCGAGCAGTTCCGTGAGTTCGAGCGTGTTTGCCTGTTGAAGGCGATCGACGTGAACTGGATGGGCCATATCGACGATATGGAGCAGTTGAAGCAGGGTATCGGCCTTCAGGCTTATGGCCAGAGAAACCCGGTTGTCGAATATAAGATGGCAGCGTATGACATGTTCGAGGCGATGACCAAATCCATTCAGCAGGATACCGTCCGTCGTATCTACTACGCGCGTGTTCAGCAGAACGTAGAGCGTGAGCAGGTTGCGAAGGTGACCGGTACCAATAAAGACGACACCGTTGCAAACGCACCGAAGCGTCGTACAGATAAGAAGATCTACCCGAACGATCCCTGCCCTTGCGGTTCCGGCAAGAAATATAAGAACTGCCACGGATTACAGGGCGGATTTAAAGGTTGATAAATAAAAAATTTACTATAGAAGGTAGGTGATGGTTGTGGTTGAATTGGATCAGTTTAAGTATACACTTCAGGCACAGGAGAAACCATTGTACGAATTGAGGGATTCACTTTGACCTGGCTGCAAAAGACCGCCAGATAGCAGAATTGTCCCTTTACATGGAGGACCCGCACTTCTGGGATGATGCAAAACGCTCCCAGGAGATCACAAAGAAAATGCGCCAGCTCGAGGCGACGGTGAAGCAGTACCGGGATCTGGAAACGACATATGAGGACATCCAGACCATGATCGAGATGGCAGATGAAGAAAACGACGCATCGTTGGTTCCGGAGATCTCGGAGATGTTGGATACATTCTGCGAGGAACTGGAAGAGCTTCGTATGCAGACACTTTTGAACGACGAGTATGACTCTTGCAACGCTATCCTCCGGCTCAATGCCGGCGCGGGCGGCACCGAGAGCTGTGACTGGGCGGGCATGTTGTACCGTATGTACAATAAGTTCGCGGATCGTCACAATTTCACCGTGGAAGTTCTGGATATGCTCGAGGGCGATGAGGCCGGCATCAAGTCGGTCACGTTCCAGGTCAATGGTGAGAACGCGTACGGATTGTTGAAATCCGAGCATGGCGTACACCGCCTGGTGCGCATTTCCCCGTTTAACGCGGCCGGAAAGCGCCAGACCTCCTTCGTTTCCTGCGACGTAATGCCGGATATCGAAGAGGATGTGGACGTTGAGATCAACATGGACGACCTGCGCATCGATACCTATCGTTCGAGCGGCGCCGGCGGCCAGCACATCAATAAGACCTCATCGGCCATCCGTATCACGCATATCCCGACGGGTATCGTGGTGCAGTGCCAGAACGAGCGTTCCCAGTTCCAGAATAAAGATAAGGCCATGCAGATGCTGAAGGCGAAACTCTTTATCCTGAAGCAACAGGAAAATGCGGATAAAGCGGCAGGCATCCGCGGCGAGGTGAAAGACAACGCGTGGGGCAGCCAGATCCGTTCTTACGTCCTGCAGCCGTACACGATGGTAAAAGACCACCGTACGGGCGCTTCCATCGGAAACGCGCAGACCGTCCTGGACGGACGCCTGGATCTCTTTATCAGCGCATATCTGAAGTGGATCAAGACCGGTGAAAAAGACGGCGATACTTCCGATATCGAGTGACAGAGGCTTAAAGAATAATCAGAAAGAAGCAAACAGCACTATGGGCAGATATTTCGGTACCGATGGTTTTCGCGGCGAGGCGAATGTCACACTGAACGTTCAGCACGCGTTTAAAGTCGGACGTTTCCTCGGCTGGTATTATCAGCGTGAGAAGAAGGCAGGAGAGCGTGTTAAGATCATTATCGGTAAGGATACACGGCGCTCCAGTTATATGTTTGAGTACAGCCTGGCGGCGGGCCTCACGGCTTCCGGCGCGGATGCGTACCTCTTGCATGTAACGACCACTCCTTCGGTCTCCTACGTGGTGAGGACCGAGGATTTTGATGCAGGCGTGATGATCTCCGCCAGTCACAACCCGTTCTACGATAACGGCATCAAGCTGATCAACGGACGCGGTGAGAAGATGGAGGAGAGCGTGCTTTCCCTCATCGAGGATTACATTGACGGATGTCTTATCGTGGACGGCGTTTCCTATCCGGAACTGCCGCTCGCGACGAAGGACGGCATCGGATTTACCGAGGACTATGTGGCAGGAAGAAACCGCTATGTCGGTTACCTGATCTCCCTGGCTACCCGTTCTTTCAAGAATATGCGGGTCGGTCTGGACTGTGCTAACGGCGCATCCTGGACCATCGCAAAAGCAGTATTTGACGCGCTCGGCGCGAAGACCTACGTGATCAATGCACAGCCGAACGGACTGAATATCAACGAGAACGCGGGGTCGACGCACATCGAGGGCCTGCAGGAACTGGTCCGTGCTGAGGGCCTGGACGTTGGTTTTGCGTACGATGGTGACGCTGACCGCTGCCTGGCGGTCGACGAAAACGGCAACGTGATCGACGGCGACCTGATCATGTACATCTGCGGCCGCTACATGAAAGAACGCGGCGAGCTGGATAACAACTGTGTCGTAACGACGCTGATGAGTAATTTCGGCTTGTATAAGGCATTTGAAGAGGCCGGGATCTGCTACGAGAAAACGGCTGTCGGCGACAAATACGTATACGAGTCCATGCAGAAGAACGGACACCGCATTGGCGGAGAACAGTCCGGACATATTATATTTTCCAAGTATGCGACCACCGGCGACGGCATCCTGACGAGCCTGAAACTGATGGAAGTCATGCTGGAGAAGAAGATGAAACTCTCCGAGTTGGCGAAGCCCGTGACGATCTACCCGCAGTGCCTGAAGAACCTGCGTGTGGGTGATAAAACGGCGGCGCAGCAGGATCCGCATGTTGTGGAGGCTGTGCAGCGCACGGCAGAGCGCCTGGGCGACAACGGACGTATCCTGGTCCGCGAGTCCGGGACCGAGCCGCTGATCCGCGTAATGGTGGAAGCAGCGACGGATGAGATCTGCACGACTTGTGTGGATGAGATCATTGACGTGATCAAAGCCTGCGGTTACGAGCAGGCATAAATCGGCCGAAAGGCTGTGGTACTTAAGAGGTGCTTTATGGAAAAAGAGAAATTCCTGAAAGAGGTCGAAGAGCGGATCGATATGCTGGACTTTATCAAGCCCGGTATGTTCCCGAAGATCGATCTGTATATGGATCAGGTTACGACCTTCATGGACAGTCATATGAAGAATTCCAAGCGGAATGAAGAAGACAAGATCCTGACGAAGACCATGATCAATAACTATGCAAAAAATGATCTTTTTCCGTCACCGGAGAAGAAGAAATACACCAACGATCATATGTATATCCTGACGTTGGTCTACTATTTGAAGAGTCTGCTTTCGATCAATGATACCCGGATCCTGTTGAAGCCGATGACCGACCGGTACTTCGGCGGTAAGTCTGAGGATCTGTCCATGGAGGAGATCTACAACTCGATCTACCGTATGTGTCGTCAGCAGCACAAAAACTCTTCGGAGACCTTCGAGTATGCCTTCGATCTTTCGACCGAGGCGTTTGACTCTCTGGAACTTCCGAAGGACGAAAAAGAGTATCTGCAGGTGCTTTCGTATATCTGCGTGCTCGGTTTTGACGCTTACCTGAAGAAGACCGTTATCGAGATGCTTCTGGACCGCCTGAAGGTGCAGGAGGAGATCGAAGAGAAGCGTCAGCAGGAAGCGAAGAAGGAAGCCAAAAAGGCGAAAGACAGCGGAGCGAAGAAGGCTCCGGAAGGACAACAGTAAATATCGACCGGACTGAGAAGTCTGAAGTATAAAAAGCCGCCGACGGGAAGCATCCCGCCGGCGGCCTTTGTATTATAAGGGGGGTATTAAATCCGATCAACCGCCGATCTCACAGAGGTGGAGAATGGCGTCGCTTGCGATCAGGCATTCAAAATGCTCTTTCGCGTGAGATTCAAAGAAGAGGTTATCCCGGCTGACGATCTTGCCGAACTCCTGGAAGATGCTGCAGGTGGAATTCACTGCATGTGCAGTCGCGCCGACCGTGTGCATCAGGAGATAGTAGGCATTCTCCGGAGACGGAGATTTATACAGGGCGTTCTCGCCGAAATACGGACCTGCGCAGACAGCTGCGCGGCAGGCGTCATTGAACGAGTCAAAACGGAAGACGAAGAGCATGTCCTGCGTAAGCGGAGGCTCGGGAGACTGTGCAGTCTTACCGGTTTTCGTACGCGTTCCATGGGACGCGCGGCCTTTATTCGGCTCGGCAGGGGCAGCCTTTTTATCCTCCTGCGCAGTTGCCGGGATGGTGCCTGAACTCTCGCGGAGTTTCGCGATCAGGTTCTTAAACGGAACGAAAAACTCGTGGCCGGCGGAACCTTTCACCAGGTAGTTCATAAAGCGGTCAAACGACTGGGATGCATTTGCATCCTTAGAAATATCGGCGCCGTCAACGAAGATCGAGAAGGAAGCGGTCGCCTCGCCGTTCTCCTTCAACTGACGGAGAAATTCCTCCATTTGTGTGGGTTCCGGTTCAGCTTCGTCGAACAGTTCAGCCTTCCGGACCTCATTCAGGTCGGTGCTGTCTTCCGGTTCGGGGATCTCATCGAACTCTTCTTCCTCTTCCTCCTGGAAGGAGACGAGATCGTCGTCTTCGCTATCATAATCTTTAAAAGCCTGTTCCTGGATAAACGGTGAGAAGGTCGCGTAGCGGGGATCCGTTTCTTCGAATTCCTCGGCAAATGTATAGATGAGTTCTACACCTCCGTCTGCCTTCGGGATGATCTCGGTGCGGATGCCGTGATCGAGCGGTTCAAAATCGAGCTCGATGCGCGCGCGGAACAGGATCTCGCGGATAAAAGAGGCAGTTGCAGCGTTTCCGTACTTCAGATCTTCGAGCCGGATACCCAATGCGTGAAGTTCGTTTTTGGAAATGCTGACAGACAGGCTGTTATCGTTCTCACGGTTAAACTTCATATGTCCATGGCTCGCGTTATCTGCGGTAACGCAAGCATCCTCCTTTCAAAAATGTGGCGGGGAAGGGGACTTCCTCGTTTTGTCTATTATAGTGGATGGAGGACAAAAAGTAAAGGGCTAAATCTTACGTTTTTCTTATTTGTCAGGATGTGGAAAATGCCGCCCGACAAAGGGTGAAGTGAGTCGCAGAAATTGTGTATTTATCTGGCACAATATCTAAATTTGGAAACATTTAGAAATTTTCTTGACCTAAAAAACACGCTGTGGTATAGTTTGCTCAACCCGAATATGAGAAGAAAGGAGAAGTGACTTAATTGGACATGTCGGCAGGTGATTGGAACTTTTTCGATGAGTATGAGACGTTGCGGATCATGGGTCTGGGAGCGAGGGGGAGCGTGCTTTTAGTGCGCAGTCGCACGGACCGTGAACTCCGTGCCGTGAAGTTTTTTGCGGAAGAGGATCGCGCCGCTGCGATCCATGAGGCGGAGATCCTGGAGGGCCTGTACCACCCGGGGATCCCGGCGTTTTACGGTCTGGTGCCGATCCGTCTACGGCCGCCCTACGGCTGTGGTTTCGGTCTGGTCATGGCCTTCGTGCCAGGGATCCCGTTGTCGACCGCGACCGCGGGCGGGCTTCCGCCGGAGACGGCGATCTCGTACGCCATGCAACTGTGCGAGATCCTGGCCTATCTGCACGGGCTTCCCGAGCCGGTGCTGCATTTGGACCTGCAACCGCAAAACATCCTGGTCAATGAGCACGGCCGCCTGTTTCTGGTGGATTTCGGGAGTTCATTTCCCATGTCCGTGACTTCCACGGCACCGGAGCGGTTCGGAACGGCGGATTTTGCCGCTCCCGAGATCTATCGGCCGGGGCGGCTGGATGCGGGCGCCGATCTGTACTCCGTCGGGATGCTTTTGTACTATATGCTGACGGGGATGACGGCGGACATGGGCTCGCCGATGGCGCTGGGAACTTGCTTTGAGGAGATTTGCCGGACCGTGCGTGAGCGACATGCAGGGGAGATGCTCGCGGAGATCATTTGCCGCCTGCTGTACCCGACGCCGCTTCTGCGCTGTTCCGATGCAAAGATGCTGAAGTACATGCTCGAGCAGGTGCTCATCATCCTGAAGCAGGAGAATGGGGACAGCGGACGGTCGACAGGGGAAACACGACAGAGAGCCTCGGGCATCATTCGCCTCGGCATCTGTGGCGTCAGCGCCGGATGCGGTGTATCGCATGTGGTGCTCGCACTGAACGAAGTATTTCGCCGAAGGAGAAGCTGTTGCCCTGTGGGGAACAGGGGCGAATGTACCCTGCAGGTGACGGATTACGGCGTGGCCTCTCCGAACAGCGTGCGCAGAATGTGCGAACGTACCGACCGGCAGATCTTGCTGGCGGATACGGGGCATTGGCAGCGAGGACCATTTCGGACGGCTGCGGCGATGCTTCCCGACAGCACGGCCTTTCTGTTTAATTTTGGCGACGCGGCACGGTTTCGGAGCATTCGGGCACAACTGACCGAAGCGGAGGCGAAACGATGTCTTCGCGTGCCTTACATACCGGATCCGTATAATGCATTGCCCGAGACAGAGAGTTTTGCATCGGATGTCTGCGCCATGATCTTAAGGGAGTCTCGTGAAGAAAATTTGTACGGGGAGAGACTTGTGACCGGCATGACCCGGTGAGTTCGCGGGCAGGCGGGTAAATGATATATCACGTTCATGCTAAAAGTACCCATCCGTCTGCCGCGAAGGCACAGGGGGTTTTATTAAAGTGTAAAAGAAGGAGAAGTGGGCGGACGAAGCAGTCCGCAAAGTGAGGGGAGAGATGGTACAACGTATGGCATATCGAGAGATCTTGAGGGAACTGAAGGAAATGCAGGCCAGGGGGATCGGTCTGGAGTTGAACGGACGCGCTTCCGGCCCGGAGGCGATCGTGCGCGCACACCGCATCAGTGAGTCGAAGGGGACATATAACATTATGCGGGACTACGTGATCGATGAGACCAGCGGAGAGATCGAAGAAGTTCATTTTGATTTTGTAAGAAACCCGAAACCGTGAGGTTCGGACAGTTATGGGAGGGCAGAGCGAGCGTGCCGAGCAAATGCATACCATGGGCGATCGTTCTGATTCGGGGCGGGCATACAGAAGAACGGATGTGTAAACCGGGCGGCTCGATATTTACTTTTCAGTCGCATTTCGATATAATGATTACGGAGTTCCATTATCATTTTATCCGGAGGTGGCAGCATGCCAAGGAATACGGATCCGCAGGATCAGGACGAGAAGAACGTCGTGATCCGAAATATAGAAGAGGGCGCCGAAAGCGCCGATAATAATGCAGCCGAGATCGATACGGAAGGGATCGTTGCGCAGGCGGAGAACGAGCTACGGCAGGAGGCCGCATCGTCCATTCCCGAGCCGACCACGATCTCGAAAAAGGCAGTCATCGGACTTGCGGTCTTCGGCGTGCTTTTGGTCGGAGCCATGCTCTATCTGGTGGCTGTGATGTTCGGTCCGAATAAGAAGCATATCGATCCGGAGGAGTATTTCCGGACGGCGCAGGGCATTCCCGTGATCCTGGATACCGAACTGGTCGAACAGAGAGGCATGCGCAGCACAAACAGCGTATACATTCCGATCACGTTGTTTGCGGAGACGGACTCGCACTATTATCATGACACTTCCGTGAATATGATCCTGTATGCAACAGAGACAGAGGTGAAGTCCTACCCGATCGTGGAAGCGAAGAAGACGGGGGAGGGGACGCTGTCGGTGCAGGATGCAGACGGAAAGTATTTCGTATCTGTGGACGGAGCGGTCTACGCGGATGTCGAGATCGTGAAGGAGTGGTCTCCGATCGACATCGACGTGCTGGAAGGGCCGGAACGCATTTGGGTCCGGACCGATGCACAGAAGAACTATAAGCAGGCGACCGTGAAGAAGGGCTCGGCGCTGCGTGACGATGCAAATAACAAAGGCGCGATCCTGGAAGATCTGACGACAGGGGAGAGCGTTTATGTACTTGGTGAGCAGGGCACGTTCAGTCACGTGTTTACCGAGAAGGGCTATACCGGATATGTAAAATCGACCGCACTGGATACTGCGGGAGAGGCGGTTGCCCTGACTGCGAAGAAGGTTTCTGCATACAGCGGCAACGGGCTTTCCGAGCCGGTCTGCATGGTATGGCACCAGATTTTTGAGGGTAGTGCGAAGAACCAGACGGAGCGGTTCATCAATGCGATCGAGAAGACTCCCGGGGTCAATGTCGTATCCCCGACCTGGTTTTCATTGGCCACGGAAGGCGGAATGATCACCAGCTTCGGCGACCCGACCTACGTAGAGGCAGCGCACGAGCGCGGCATCAAGGTGTGGGGCCTGGTCGATAATTTCAACAAGACGGTCGACAACCTGAAACTGCTGTCGGATCGTGCGGCGCGGGCGACATTGATCGCGTCGCTGATGTCGGAGGCGGAGCGCACCGGCATGGATGGCATCAACATCGATTTTGAGTCGAACAGCACAGGTCTGGGCGGATTGAGCAAGGCCTGCGGCATTCATTTTATACAATTTGTACGTGAACTTTCCATCGAGTGCAGGAAGAAGGGCCTGACGCTCTCCGTGGATAACTACGTGCCCATGTCGTACAACGAGTTTTACCATCGCGACCGCCAGGCGGAGTGTGTGGATTACGTGATCATCATGGGCTATGACGAGCACTACGGTGGCAGCGATCCCGGCTCGACCGCGTCGCTCTCGTTTGTGATCGCCGGCATCGAAAACACCCTGAAGCAGGTTCCGGCAGAGAAAGTGATCAACGCCGTGCCGTTCTATACGCGTCTGTGGAAGATGACGCCGAAAGATCAGGCGGCGGAGAACGCAAAGATCATCGAGGATCCCACCTCGCCGATCGGCGCATATGCGCTGAGCAGTTCGGCTCTCGGCGCGCCGGCAGTGCAGACGCTGCTGGAAGAGAATTCTCTGGCTTCGAAAGTCAAATGGCAGGAAGCAGAGAAACAAAACTACGTAGAGTATGAAAGCGAAGGCTTCTACTATAAACTATGGATCGAGGACGAGAAGTCCATGGAACCGCGACTTTCCTTCATGAAGAGTAAGCAGCTGGCGGGTGTCGCCTGCTGGAAGCTCGGCCTGGAGAACGAGTCGCTCTGGAACACGATCCGCAAGGCTTACGGCCGATAAACGATAGCTATTAACCTGGTCCCCCTTGCTTTTGAGCAAAAGGTTTACGCTTATGCAATTCTATCTGACTTTATTTATCCTTTCGGTCCTGCTTACATTTTGTTACATTTTTAAGTGGAACCGAAGGTACAGTGTTTATTTCACCATCCTGTTTTGCATCATTCCGGTAGCTTGTTTCGGCTACCTGCAACAGGCATGGGCAGAAACGAAAGAGGGCGCGCTGATCGGCCTGAAGCTGTCATATTCGGGCGGTTGCTTTTGCACGCTGGCGATGGTGCTGAGTATCATCCAGTTGTGCAAGTTCCGTCTGACGAAACTCTATCGGTCGATCCTTTTGGTGGGCTCGATCCTGTTCTATCTGTTGGTGCTGACGATCGGACATTTTCCGATGTATTACAAGACGGTCACCTTCGTGCAGGAAAACGGGCGTTCGTTCCTCCAAAAAGAATATGCTTACGGACACACGCTGTTCGTCATCTGGATCGTATTCCTGATGGTGCTCAGTATGGTCGGCATCTTCCAGGGTTATCATCGAAGAGCGGAAGTCTCGCGTAAAACGACGCTCATGTTGTTCTCGATGGTAGCGATCTGCATGGTCTCATATTATCTGGACAGGAAGGCCTCTCTCGGTGTCGAATTGATGCCGCTCGGCTACGTTTTCGGGCAGATCGTTTTCCTGATCATTGCTGACCGCCTCGTGTTGTATGACGTGAATGACACGGTCATCGATGTGTCGCTGAAGCGCGGCGATGTTGCCGTTCTTTCCTTTGATCGCAAGCGTCGTTTCCTGGGATGTAATAAGACTGCGATCCAGTTCTTCCCGGAACTCGACGGTTCCATCATCGATGAGCCGCTTCGCATGACGAATAACTACGTCAGCCGGGATGCCGATAAGAGGGCAGAGATGGCGAAGGTGCTGGACGACTGGATGGACGAGGTCGAGGAATCGGCCGATATCGTGGAGCACATGTACGACCACGAGGGGCGCATTTTCCGCTTCCGTGCAGACGAGATCATGGATGGGCGGGTCTGCCGCGGCTACAGTTTCTCGATCACGGACGAAACGCGCGAGCAGCAGTACCTGCGACTGATCGAGGATTACAATAACACACTGGAAGAAGAGGTCGAAAAGAAGACCCGCCACCTGGTCGAGATGCATGACAAATTCGTCCTGGGCATGGCGGAAATGGTCGAAGGTCGCGACAGTTCGACAGGCGGCCACATCAAGCGTACCAGTCAGGGCGTTCGTCTGCTGATCGGTGAGATGCGCAAAGATCCGACCCTGAACCTGACCTACGAGTTCGCCCGCGACATGATCAAGGCGGCTCCAATGCACGATATCGGAAAGATCACGATCGACGATGCGATCTTGCGAAAGCCCGGCAACTTTACGCCGGAGGAACTGGCAAAGATGCGTGAGCATTCCGCCGCGGGCGCGAAGATCCTGCATGAACTGCTGGCAGATCTCGGCGATCCGGAGTTTGCGACCATCGCGGAAAATGTCGCCCACTATCACCATGAGCACATGGACGGCACCGGCTATCCCGAAGGCCTGAAGGGCGAGGAGATCCCGCTCGAAGCCCGTATCATGGCTATTGCCGACGTTTACGACGCGCTCGTAAGCAAACGCTACTATAAAGAGGGCATGAGTTTCGAGGATGCCGACCGCATCATCATGGAGGGCATGGGGACCCAGTTCGATAAGAAACTCGAACCGTTTTACGTCGCCGCCCGGCCGAAACTCGAAGCATATTACAAACGTGAATTTGAAGAGAATCAATAAAAGAAACGGGGCTGCCTTTGGGCAGCCCCGTTGTTATGCATGCATTCGGTCATCAAAAGCCGAAGTATTCTTTTGCGTTGTAGTAGGAGATGTCTTCCACGATGCCTCCGAGGAGTTCCATGTCGGCGGGGAATTCTCCGTTCTCCACGATGGTTCCGATGACATCGCAAAGGATGCGGCGGAAGTATTCGTGGCGTGTGTAGGAAAGGAAGCTACGGGAGTCGGTCAACATGCCGAGGAAGCCTGCCAGGTTGCCCTGAGATGCAAGGGAAAGCATCTGCTCGCGCATTCCGTTCTTATGATCGTTAAACCACCAGGCGCTGCCCTGCTGGATCTTTCCGAAGGTAGGTCCTTCCTGGAAGCAGCCGATGATGGAACCGATGATGAGGTTATCCGCAGGGTTCAGGCTGTACAGGATGGTCTTCGGAAGTTCGTTGGTCTCGTCGAGAGCGTTCAGGAAGTCGGCAAGCTGTGCAGCATTGGTGCAATTATCCGCGCAGTCAAAACCGGTGTTCGCTCCGATGGCATTGAACATACGGGTGTTGTTGTCGCGCTTTACACCGAAGTGCAGCTGCATGGTCCAGCCCAGACGGTTGTAGTTGCGAGCCAGTTCCAAAAGGAGGGCGGTCTTAAACTGTGCTTCCTCAAGTTTGGAAAGAGGCACCATTCTGGAACGCTTAACGAAGATACCTTCGACTACGCTCGCAGAAGCCGGCTCATAAGGAACATAGGACATGCCGTGATCGCAGATCTTACAGCCACGGCGTGCGAAGAACTCCATGCGGATCTTCAGGGCCGAAATCAGGGAAGAGTAGGATTTGATATGTACGCCCGATGCTCTGGACAACTGATCGAGATACTCCAGGTAATCCGGTTTCTCCAGGTCGACCGCACGGTCCGGACGCCATGCCGGAAGAACGGTAACATCAAAACTCGGATCCATCGCGATCTTCGCGTGATGCTTCAGGTCATCCGCCGGATCGTCAGTGGTGCAGATCACCTCGACGTGCGACTTTTTGATGATATTGCGGACAGACATGGACGGATCCTGCAACATGCGGTTGCAGTGCTCCCATGCTTCCTCGGCGGTTTCCTCGGAGAGGGGCTTATTGAAGTTGAAGTAGCGTCTCAACTCCAGGTGGCTCCAGTGGTAAAGAGGATTGCCGATCGCGCAACCCAGAACGGTGGCCCATGCAATGAATTTGTCGTGATCGGATGCATCGCCCGTGATCAGACGCTCGCTGACACCGCAGGAACGCATGAAGCGCCATTTGTAGTGATCACCGCTCAGCCAAAGCTGGGTGATATTGTTAAACTGGCGATCCTCCTCGATATCCTCCGGGTTGATGTGACAATGATAGTCGATGATGGGAACTTTTGCGGCATAATCGTAGAATAAGACTTTTGCGGTCTCATTGGAAAGTAGAAAGTTGGAATCCATAAATTCTTTCATGCTGTTTTTCGGCATCGCTGCGACAGGCTGCTCGCAACCCCTCCTTCTGCTTTAGGATGCCGTCCCTCCTGTATTAGATTTTTAAGCGGTGGGCCCGGTCCGCGGACCCGTTTACGAGAGTGCCGACGCACAGCGGCACCTACATGCATTCAGTATACAACTTTTTGTGAAATGGTGCAACAACAGATTTGATTTATGGGTTGCATTTTTTGTTCGACATTGTTATAATGAGTGTGATTGAAACGGGAACGCTTCAAGATCATATAAGCAGAAGGTACAAAAAATGAATATCATTGATGAGATCTCAAAGATCGGTATCGTGCCGGTGATCGCTCTGGATCACGCGGAAGATGCCGAACCGCTGGGCCGCGCACTTCGCGAGGGTGGACTAAACTGCGCTGAAGTGACATTCCGTACGGCTGCAGCTGCGGACGCGATCCGCATCCTGTCCCAAACATTTCCCGATATGTGTGTAGGAGCCGGCACGGTCCTGACGCCCGCCCAGGTGGACGCAGCCGTAGTAGCAGGCGCAAAATTTATCGTTAGCCCCGGTCTGAACCCGACCGTGGTCTCTTATTGTGTGGAAAAAAATATCCCGATCGTTCCCGGCTGTTCGAGCCCGAGCGACATTGAGACAGCGCTTTCCTTCGGCCTGGACGTGGTGAAGTTCTTCCCTGCGGAAGCAGCAGGCGGCCTCGCTATGATCAAGGCGATGAGCGCTCCGTATACAAAGGTACGCTTCATGCCGACCGGCGGCATCAACGCGGCGAACCTGAACGACTACCTCGCATTTTCCAAGATCATCGCGTGCGGCGGCAGCTGGATGGTCAGCAAGGACCTGCTGGCAGCCCGTGACTTTGACACGATCCGCGAGAAGACCCGCGAGGCCGTGATGACCATGCTGGGCTTCAAGGTCGTTCACGTCGGCATCAACGCAGGCGACGAGGCGTCCGCCCTCGCGATCGCCAACCTCTTCGGCGCAGCCTTCGGTTTCGCCGTAAAGGTGGGCAATTCCTCCATCATGGCGGGTAAGGGCGTAGAAGTTATGAAGAGCGCCGGCCGCGGTGAGAAGGGCCACATCGCCATCTCAACGAAGAGCGTGGACCGCGCAGTCTACCACCTGGAGAAGCAGGGCATCGAGTTCGATTACGACAGCGCGAAGAAGGACGAGAAGACCGGTCGTATGAAAGTGATCTATTTGAAAGAATCCTTTGGTGGATTTGCGATACATTTATTGCAGGAGGCTTAATCATGAAAGTTGTTACATTTGGTGAATTGATGTTGCGTCTGGCACCGGAAGGTTATTATCGTTTCGTACAGGCGGATACTCTGGGCGCTACCTTCGGCGGTGGTGAGGCCAATGTTGCCGTATCCCTCGCAAACTATGGCGTAGACGCTGCTTTTGTTACAAAACTGCCGAAGCATGAGATCGGCCAGGCGGCTGTGAACTCATTGCGCAAATACGGCGTGGATACATCGAAGATCGTACGTGGCGGCGACCGTGTCGGCATTTACTTCCTGGAGAAGGGCGCGAGCCAGCGTCCGTCGAAGGTCATCTACGACCGCGCAGGTTCCGCGATCGCGAAGGCCGAGCTTTCCGATTTCAACTGGGATGAGATCTTCGAAGGCGTGGACTGGTTCCACTTCACCGGCATT
The DNA here is from genome assembly GCA_017615545.1 of Lachnospiraceae bacterium. Lineage (GTDB taxonomy): Bacteria > Bacillota > Clostridia > Lachnospirales > Lachnospiraceae > UBA1201. The sequence goes on along the minus strand of JAFZZY010000067.1, from coordinate 33,678 downwards.
ACCCCCGCGCTCGGTGACAACGTAGCCGAGATCTGCGAGGCAGCCTGCCGCGCAGCGAAGAACCGCGGCATCACCATCAGCTGCGACCTGAACTACCGCGCGAAGCTGTGGACGAAAGAGAAGGCCGGCGAGGTTATGGGCCGCCTGTGTCAGTATGTCGATGTCTGCATCGCGAACGAAGAGGACGCGGGCGATGTCTTCGGCATCCGTGCGACCAACACCGACGTTACGACCGGTAAGGTAAACCACGAGGGCTACAAGGAAGTAGCGAAGAAGCTGCAGGAGCGCTTCGGTTTCACGAAGGTTGCGATCACCCTGCGTACTTCCATTTCGGCCAATGATAACCTGTGGGCTGCTATGCTGTACGACGGCGAGGACTACTATTTCAGCAAGAGCTATTCGATGCACATCGTGGATCGTGTCGGCGGCGGCGACTCCTTCGGCGGCGGCCTGATCTATGCCTGCCTGAATGGCTATGACTCCCGCAGCACCATCGAATTTGCCGTAGCAGCGAGCTGCTTGAAACACAGCATCGAGGGCGACTACAACATGGTCAGCGTGGATGAAGTAAAGAAACTCGCGGGCGGCGACGGCTCGGGCAGAGTTCAGAGATAAAAAATTGAAAAAAAGTATTGACAGAGGTAAATGAAAGTGTTATAGTACTTTCATCGGCGGTACAACACTTTAAACTGTAAAAGTGTAAAGCGACAAACATCCGCCGTCATCCGGGTGACCGGGTGGACAGAAAGACGACACTTGCGAAAGGATAGCGTAATATGTTACAATTAACGAATACAAAGTTTTATGCATATTACTTTTACTTTCAGGGCTTTACCAAGAAGACCTGTTCCTTTTGCTGTGTCTGAACATCAACCTCAGAATACGATCATGTAGGATAGAGACCGGTGTTTGCGAGCAGCAAATACCGGTCCTTTTTTGTGCAGGACCGATAAGGAGAGATCATGGAAGACGTTAAGACGATCAAGGAAGATTTGAAGAAATTAGACAGCGAGATCGACCGCCTCATCATGGAGCGGAGCCACCTGCAAGGGCAGTTGGCGGCCAGCCACACGAAGCGCGACAAACAGCGGACGCTTGAGGATAAGGTGCGCGAGGCGATCTACGCCGAGCCGGTCGCATTTCCCAGAAAGGCCTCGGTAGCCTGCCAGGGCGTTGCGGGCGCGAACTCGCAGATCGCGGCAGAGAAACTGTTCGCGACCCCCTACGAGATGTATTTCAAAACATTTGAAGGCGTGTTTTCCGCCATCGATAAGGGCCTGTGCGAATACGGCGTCCTGCCGATCGAGAACTCGACGGCCGGCCAGGTCAATGCAGTCTACGATCTGATGATGAAATATCGTTTCTACATCGTGCGCAGCGTGCGTGTGAAGGTGGACCACAACCTGATGGTGAAGCCGGGGACGAAGAAGGAAGAGATCCGTGAGATCTTCTCCCACGAGCAGGCGCTGATGCAGTGCGCGGAGTACCTGAAGGGCTTCCCGGGCGTGAAGATCACGGCGGTCGAAAACACGGCCGTGGCGGCGCGGATGGTCGAAGAGTCCGAGGATCCGAACGTGGCCTGCCTGTGCACACGGGCCTGCGAGGAGCTCTACCACCTCGAGTGTCTGGAGAAATCCGTGCAGGATCACGGGGGCAATTATACGCGTTTCATCTGCATTGCCCGCCACCTGCAGATCTTCCCGGGTGCGAACCGCACCAGCGTGATGGCCGTCCTGCCGCATAAGCCGGGCGCGCTGTTCCACATTCTGAAGCAGTTTGCGGATCTGGGTTGCAACCTGACGCGCATCCAGAGCCGTCCCATCCCGGAGCGGGATTTCGAATTCATGTTCTACCTGGATTTCGAGACCTCCGTCTACTCGGAGGAATTCACGAAGATGCTGATGAACCTGGCAACGTCGTGCGAAGAGTTTGAATATCTGGGATCGTACATAGAACAGTAAGTATAAAGACGATAACGCGGCGAGGGCCGCGAGACTAATATAGAGTTGAAAGAAAAGAGGATTTATCATGATAGCAGTATTAAAGCCGGGCGTATCCGGAGAGCAGAGCGCAAAATTGATCGAATGGTTTGAGGAGCAGGGCGTTAAAGTCCATGTTTCCAACGGTGAATTCCAGACCGTCCTGGGTCTGATCGGCGACACCAGCCGCATCGACGCGGAGCTGGTCGAGTCTCTGGATATCATCGAAAGTGTAAAACGCATCAGCGAGCCGTATAAGAAGGCAAACCGTAAATTCCATCCGGAAGATACGATCGTCGAGGCGGGCGGCGTGAAGTTCGGCGGCGGCCATTTCGCCATCATCGCGGGACCGTGTTCCGTCGAGACGCCGGAGCAGATCACCTATGTGGCACAGCGCGTGAAGGAGTCCGGAGCGGCGATGCTGCGCGGCGGCGCGTTCAAGCCCCGCACCAGCCCGTACGACTTCCAGGGCTTGCACGAAAAAGGCATCGAGCTCCTGCTCGAGGCGAAGCGCCAGACCGGTCTGCCCATCGTAACCGAGATCATGAACGCCGAGCATTTGCCGCTGTTTGAGGAGGTAGATCTGATCCAGGTCGGCGCCCGCAACATGCAGAACTTCGAGCTCCTGAAGGCTCTGGGTAAGACCAACAAGCCCATCCTTCTGAAGCGCGGCCTGGCAAATACCCTGAAGGAATTTTTGATGAGCGCGGAGTACATCATGGCAGGGGGCAATGAAAACGTCATCCTCTGCGAGCGTGGCATCCGCTCCTTCGATCCGGCGACCCGTAATGTTTTGGACCTGGCCTCAGTCCCGCTCCTTCATGAAATGACGCACCTGCCCATCGTGGTAGACCCGAGCCATGCGACAGGTATCGCGAGACTGGTTGAGCCCATGTCCCTGGCAGCGGTGGCAGGCGGCGCAGACGGCCTGATCATCGAGGTGCACAACGACCCGCAGCACGCATGGAGCGACGGCGCGCAGTCATTGACCCCGGAACAGTTCGACGTGGTCAGCAAGAAAGTAAGAAAGATCCAGGCAGCACTGGCCTGAGGAGGCATACACATGAAAACAGTTGGCGTAGTCGGTTTGGGACTGATCGGGGGATCGTTTGCAAAGGCATATCATGCGGACGGCGGCTGGAAGGTCCTGGCGCACGACCGCGACGAGTCGATCCTCGGGATCGCGCAGCTCGGCGGCGAGATCGACGGAAGACTTACAAAAGAAAATATCGGGAGCTGTGATCTGATCCTGCTCGCCCTGTATCCGGAGGCGACCGTGGACTACCTCACGGAGATGGCGCCGCACATCGCTAAGGGTGCTATCGTCATCGATGGCTGCGGTATCAAGCGTTTCGTCTGCGAGCATTGCTTCGCCCTCGCGAAGGAGCATGGCTTCACGTTTTTGGGCGGCCACCCCATGGCCGGCCGGCATTTCTCGGGCTACAAATACAGCACGAAGACCTTGTTTAAGGACTCTTCGATGGTTATCGTCCCCGAGCATTTTGACGATATCGCGGAGCTGGAACTGCTGGCCCGCGTGAAGGAGCTTCTGAAGCCCGCCATGTTCGGCCGCATCACGATCTCCACACCGCAGCAGCACGACGCGATGATCGCATTTACCTCGCAGCTGGCGCACGTGGTCTCCAACGCTTACGTGAAGAGCCCGACCGCCCGCTCGCACAAAGGATTTTCCGCGGGCAGCTACAAGGACCTGACCCGTGTCGCATGGCTCAACGAAGACATGTGGACCGAGCTCTTCCTCGAAAACGGGGATAATCTCGTGAAGGAGCTGGATACGATCATCGGCAACCTCACGAAATATCGTGACGCCATCGCGCAGAACGACGCGGCGACGTTGCACGACCTGCTCGCAGAAGGCAAACATTGCAAAGAGGAGATTGACGGAAAGTTCAATCGATAGGAGGGTTTATGTTAACTGTTACGGTCAATGCATCCAAGAAATACGATATCCTCATCGGCGGAGGCCTGCTTTCGCGTAGCGGTGAGATCGTTCGTTACCTGTACCGCTGTAAGACGGCGGTCGTTGTGACGGACGACAACGTGGCGAGATTTCACCTGTCGAAGGTGACGCAGTCATTCGAGTCGGCGGGATATCAGGTGCTGACGTATGTGATCCCGCATGGCGAGGCGTCCAAAAGCCGCGAGCAGTATTTCGCGCTGCTGGACTTCCTGGCGGAAAACCGCGTAACGCGCACGGACCTGTTGGTGGCGCTCGGTGGCGGCGTGGTCGGTGACCTCACCGGCTTTGCGGCGGCGACCTACCTGCGCGGCATCAAATTCATCCAGATGCCGACGACCGTGTTGGCGGCGGTGGATTCGTCCGTCGGCGGCAAAACGGGTATCGACATTCCGGCGGGGAAAAACCTGGTGGGCGCATTCTATCAGCCCATCCTGGTCATCTGCGACACATTGACCCTGAGTACATTGCCCGATAGCGTATATGACGACGGCTGCGCGGAGATCATCAAATACGGATGCATCGCGGACGCGGAGCTGTTCGAGTGGCTGAAGAAGCCGATCCGGCCGCAGATCGATCGCGTGATCGAGCGCTGCGTATCCATCAAGCGCGACATCGTCAACCAGGACGAGCTCGACATGGGCATCCGCGCGACCCTGAATTTCGGCCATACCATCGGCCACGCCATCGAGAAGGCGTCGAATTTCACCATCACGCACGGCCAGGCGGTCGCGACCGGAATGGTGATGATCGCGAACGCGATGTTTAGACTCGGTAAGGCGTCCGAAGCGACCTACGAGGCCATCCGCGACATGGTGGAGGCGTACCGCCTGCCGGTGAAGACTTCCTTTACAGAGGAAGAATTATATGATACGATGACGACAGATAAAAAACGTTCCGGCGACCGGCTGCGTTTTATCATCGTGAAGGAAATCGGATCCTGCGAGTACCTCGACGTGCGTGTCGAGGACGGTGGGGATGGCATCACACTGCGGAAAGTTCTTAAGGAGGCCTTGAAGTGAATATCAGCGTGAAGGTGGAGACGCCGCAGGCGGGCTCTTCGAGCTTTACGGCGATCGCGTCGAAATCCATGGCGCATCGTTTTCTTTTGGCCAATGCACTGACCCGCCTGTGCGGCGGCGAGGGCGCCGAGCTTCTGATCTCGACGACCTCACGTGACATCGAAGCGACGCGCGACTGCGTTTCGGAGCTGCTGGCTCCGGAGGTTGAAGGCAGGCGGGCGCGCTTTTTGTGTCAGGAGAGTGGTTCGACGTTCCGCTTTTTGCTGCCCATCGTGGGCGCTCTGGGCCGCAGGGGTTGCTTCGTTCTGGAGGGCCGGCTGAAGGATCGTCCGCTGTCCCCGCTTTATGAGGAGATGACGGCGCACGGTTGCATTTTATCGCCGCAGGGGACGCCGAAGTTTCTGATCGACGGGCGCATGACCGGCGGCATTTACACGATCGCGGGGGACATTTCCTCGCAGTATATCACAGGACTTTTATTCGCGCTTCCGCTCGCGCGGGAGGACAGCGAGATCCATATTACCGGGAAACTGGAGAGCCGGGACTATGTCGAGATGACGCTGAAGGTCCTGGCGGCCGCGGGCATCACGATCCGCCGGACCGACTACGGTTTTGCCGTTCCGGGCGGGCAGAAGTATGCGCTTTCCGGGCAGATCCGCGTGGAAGGCGACTGGTCGAACGCGGCTGTATTTTTGGCGCTCGGCGCCCTGACGAAGGGCGGCGTGACCTGCAACAATCTGGACATCGACAGCGCGCAGGGGGATAAACGTATCCTCGATGTGCTCCGCAGTTTCGGCGCGACCGTGACCGTGGATGCGCAGGCGCAGAGCGTGACGGTGCGACAGGATGCGGGGCTGCGAGGTATCGACCTCGATGTTTCGGATATCCCGGACTTGGTGCCGGTGATGTCGGTCGTGGCCGCGGGCGCGCATGGGGTGACGCATTTTACGAATGCGTCGCGACTGAAATTAAAGGAATCCGACCGGCTGGTGAGCGTGACGCAGGCGATCACGGCGCTGGGCGGTCAGGCGAGTCAGGACGGCGAGAGCCTGACGGTTTTGGGCGAAGGGACGCTCGCGGGCGGCACGGTGTGTTCGGAAAATGACCATCGGATCGTCATGCTGGGAGCCCTGGCCGCGTTTATCAGCAGCGGGGCGGTGCGCATCGAAGACGCAGGCGCCATCGCGAAATCATTTCCCACGTTTTTTGACGAATTGAAAGAAGGGGGAGCACTCTATGGCATCGATATTCGGGAACAAGATTAAGGTATCCGTGTTCGGACAGTCGCATTCGGCGGCGATCGGCGTGACCGTGGATGGGCTGCCGGCCGGGATCCACGTGGATCAGGAGCGGCTTAAGCAGTTTATGAGCCGGCGCGCGCCGGGACGGGACCGTTTTTCGACACAGCGGAAGGAGGCCGACGCGCCGGAGTTTCTGGCGGGTCTGGTGGACGATGTCACCTGCGGCGCTCCTTTGACGGCGATCATACATAATACCAATACGCGCTCGGGCGACTACGACAACCTGCGGGATGTTCCGCGCCCCGGGCATGCGGACTATACCGCGCAGATGAAGTATCACGGCTTCCAGGACGTGGCGGGCGGCGGCCATTTTTCGGGCCGGCTGACGGCGCCCCTGTGCATCGCGGGCGGCATTTGCCTGCAATATCTGGAGACACTCGGTGTGAAGATCTCGGCGCACATCGCGCGGATCGCCGATGTCAGCGACACTGCGATCGATCCGATGATCGAGGATGCTTCTGAAGTTTACGTCGGGGATAAGGCATTTCCCGTTTTGTCGGATGCGGCGGGCGAGAAGATGATGCAGGCGATCGACGCGGCGCGGATGGACTTAGACAGCGTCGGCGGCGTGATCGAGTGTGTGATCACGGGACTTCCCGTGGGCCTCGGCGATCCGATGTTTGACGGGGTGGAGAACCGCCTGGCTGCGGCTCTCTTCGGCATCCCGGCGGTGAAAGGACTCGAGTTTGGCGAGGGCTTCGCGGCGACGCAGCTGCGCGGCTCCCAGAACAATGACGCATACACCATGCAGGACGGACGCGTGGTCACGAAGACCAACCACGCCGGCGGCATCCTGGGCGGCATCACAAACGGCATGCCCGTGATCTTCCGCCTGGCCATCAAGCCCACACCCTCCATCGCAAAAGAGCAGGAGAGTGTGTCGTTTTCAGAACAGGCAGATAAGAAACTTTCCATCGTTGGCCGCCACGACCCCTGCATCGTGCCGAGAGCCGTACCCGTGGCAGAAGCAGTAGCAGCAATCGTAGTAGCGGACCTGATGATTTGAAAAGCCTCTTAAAAGGCAAAACGACAGAATAGGCGGCCTTTTCAGAGAGACGAAATTTCAAAAGACCTCCTGAAAGGCGGAAACAACGAAATAGGAGGTCTTTTCAGAGAGACGAAATTTGAAAAGACCTCCTGAAAGGTCGAAACAACGAAATAGGAGGTCTTTTCGGAGAGATGAAATTTCAAAAGACCTCTTGAAAGGTCGAAACAACGAAATAGGAGGTCTTTTCAGAGAGACGAAATTTGAAAAGACCTCCTGAAAGGTCGAAACAACGAAATAGGAGGTCTTTTCGGAGAGACGAAATTTGAAAAGACCTCCTGAAAGGCCGAAACAGCGAAATAGGAGGTCTTTTCAGAGAGACGAAATTTGAAAAGACCTCCTGAAAGGTCGAAACAACGAAATAGGAGGTCTTTTCAGAGAGACGAAATTTGAAAAGACCTCCTAAAACGCGGAAACAGTGAAAAAGGTGGTCTTTTCGGAGAGATGAAATTTCAAAAGACCTCCTGAAAGGCCAAAACGATAAAATAGGAGGTCTTTTCAGAGAGACGAAATTTCAAAAGACCTCTTGAAAGGTCGAAACAACGAAATAGGAGGTCTTTTCAGAGAGACGAAATTTCAAAAGACCTCCTGAAAGGTCGAAACAACGAAATAGGAGGTCTTTTCAGAGAGACGAAATTTGAAAAGACCTCCTGAAAGGTCGAAACAACGAAATAGGAGGTCTTTTCGGAGAGATGAAATTTCAAAAGACCTCCTGAAAGGCGGAAACAACGAAATAGGTGGTTATGCCTTCAAAAACTCCGAAAGGAAGAATGAAATGCAAGAAGATATAAAGACATTGCGGCTGGCAATCGACCGCATTGACCGAGAGATCGCGGAGCTTCTGGAGCAACGCATGGACGTTGTGTCCGGAATCTACGGATACAAAAAGGCGAAAGGCCTTCCGATCCTGGATCGCAGCCGCGAGGCGCAGAAGATCGAGTCGCTCCGCGAACTATTCCGCGCCGAGACCTATCCGTACGGCGCACAGTGCTTCCAGGGTGTCATGGACGCGTGCAGAAGTTTTCAGGAGCAGAAGCTCGCGGATGAGGAGAAGCCTGCGCGCTACGGCTTGCTGGGCCGCAAGTTGGGACATAGTTTCTCGCCGTACCTCCATCGGAAGTTCGGCGGCTACGAGTACGCCCTTTTTGAGCGCGAGCCGGAGCAACTCGAGGACTTCCTGAAGAACGGCGGTTTCACCGCGATCAATGTCACGATCCCGTATAAGAAGGCGGTCCTGCCGTATCTCGACGAGGTTTCGGAGACGACGAAGCGCATCGGCAGCGTGAACTGCGTAGTACGCCGTGCGGACGGTACACTCTATGGCGATAATTCCGATTATTTCGGACTCAAATATTCCATCGAAAAGCATAACATCGACCTTCAGGGTAAGAAGATCATCATCCTCGGGGACGGCGGCGCCGCTGCGATGGTGCGCGTGCTGGCGACCGACCTCGGCGCCGCGCGCGTGGTCACCATTTCCCGCCACGGCGAGGATAACTACGACAATCTGGAGAAAAACCGCGACGCCGACGTGATCATCAACACCACGCCGGTCGGGATGTTCCCGGAAAACGGCGTGAGCGTGGTGGATCCTACGTATTTCACAAATTGTAAAGTCGTCATCGACCTGATCTTCAATCCGGCGAAAACGAAGCTTCTGCTGCTGGCGGAGCAGGCGGGCATGCTCGCGGTCAATGGACTCGAGATGCTGACGGCGCAGGCGGCGCGCGCATGTGAGGTCTTCACCGACGCGACGATCGCACGCGAGAAGATCGACGAAGTGTACGACGATATCGCGGCGCGCACGACGAGTATCGTCCTCATCGGGATGCCGGGCAGCGGCAAATCTTCGGTCGCGAGAGCGATCGGCAGCCTGACGGGACGTGAGGTGGTCGACAGCGACGTCGAGATCGAGAAGCGCACCGGCCGCACCCCGAAGGAGATCATCCTGGCGGATGGCGAGGACGCTTTCCGCAAGATCGAGACGGAGGTCCTCGCGGACCTGACGAAGCAGCCGGGCATCCTGCTGTCCTGTGGCGGTGGCGTGGTCGTCCGCCCGGAAAATGAAGCCCTGCTTAAGCAGAACGGTCGCATCTACTACCTGAAGCGCCCGCTCGAGAACCTGGCGGTCGCAGGCCGCCCTCTGTCTGAGCAGCAGTCGGTGCAGACCCTGTACGAGAAGCGCCGCGCCCTCTACGAAGCATTTGCCGATGCGACCGTGGACAATGTGACCACGATCGAAGAAGCGGCTCAGACCATAGTGAACTTACATTTTGCGAGGTAGATCGTATGAAGATTTTAGTGATCAACGGACCGAATTTGAATATGTTGGGCATTCGCGAGCCGGGCATCTACGGCGCGCAGACGTTTGAGGCCCTGGAGGCGCAGATCCGCGCGTGGGCGCAGGAGCTGTCGCTGGACGTCGACCTCTACCAGTCGAATGTCGAAGGCTTTATCGTCGACCGCATCCAGGCGGCGTACCAGAAGTACGATGGCATCGTGATCAATCCCGCCGCGTACACGCACACCAGCGTTGCGATTCTGGACGCGCTGAAGGCCGTCGCCATCCCGACGATCGAGGTGCACCTGTCGGACATTAACCAGAGAGAGAAGTTCCGCCAGTTCTCATACATTTCCCTGTATGCGAAGGAAACGATCTGCGGCCTCGGCTTCGAGGGCTACCATGTGGCGCTCGAGCATTTCGCCGAAAAACGGTTCGTAGGACCGGAGATCGTATAGGGACTCAGAATGGCTTTGCGCAGACGGAAACTCTGAGGAGCGTTATGACGCCGCGACCGTTTTTGGGACAATGAGACCATAAATTTGGAGGTGCCTATGGCACAGAAAACAGAGCGTTTCGACGAGGTCGCGCGTTTTTTGACGGCGACCGCGCGGGAAATGCAGGGCAGTGAGCCGAATGAAGAATATAAAGAGAAACTTGAAGCATACGCCGAGCGCATGCCGAAAGTGGCAGAGCGCAACGCGGAAATGACAGCAGATGATGATCCGGCAGATGGGGCGGCAGCGGAAGGCGTCAGCCTCACCTGCTACCTCAGCGTGATCAATATCCTGCAGGGAGTCATGATCCTGGACGTGGAGCACGCGGTCTGCCTGATCGCGGCGGACAGCGAGCGCGCGGTGCGCGACCTGATCCGCAACGTACCGAACGACATCACGTTCGATTTCTATTTTGAAGATAGATATCAAAGCGTGGCAGGAGAATACATTTGCCGCGAAGACATACCCGAGCGGCCGTGCCGGATGCACGGCATGCGCAGGGCGAACCCCGCCGGCACCACCGCCCGCCAGAAGAGCGAGCGCGTGATCAACTCGAAGAAGGACGACATCGTAGCGGAGTTCAAAAAACTGACGACCCTGAAGGCCAGGATCGACAACGACCGCGTTGTGATGGAAGGCTTTTTGATGGTAAACCGCGCGTTGAAGGATCACCTGCCTGTGGAGAAGGTGGTCTACTCCGACGCCCTGGGTGAGGAGCAGCGCAGCGCGATCGCCGACGCCTGCATCGAGGCCGGCATCGCCTACTACCGCGTGAGCACGGGCATCTTGGCGGCGATGACATCGACGAACCCGACGCCGGATGTGCTCTGCACGGTCCGCGCGGTGGCACGCAGTCAGGAACAGCTCATCTTCTCGCGCAAGCGGAATTTCTTCCTGATCCTGGACGGCATTGCGAATCCCGACAACCTCGGCATGGTCCTGCGGACTGCCGACGCTTCCGGCGTGGATGCGGTCATCCTGCTTTCGCCGTCCACCCACCATTTCAACAAAAACGCGATCCGCGGCGCACGTGGCGCGGTCGGCCGCGTCCCGATCTATTTCTGCTCGGACGACATGGCCATGATGGAAACCCTGCGCGCGCACAACTTCCGCATCTGGGGCACCAGCGCCCGTTTTTCGGCGAGCAACTTCTACGACATGCGCTTCGACGAAGCTAACATCGCCGTCATCGTGGGCAATGAGAGCAATGGTGTCCGCAAGGAGATCCTAGATCTCTGTACGGACTACGTCAAGATCCCCATGGTCGAAGGCCAGTCCTCGCTCAACATCGCAGTTGCTGCCGCCCTGGTACTCTATGAGTACGACCGCGAGTTTTATAAAAATTGATCGGAAGGAGTTAAAACGATGGTAAGACATGTGATCCTGTGGAAACTGAAAGAAGAGTACTGTGCTGACGAAGCGGTCCAGGAAGGAATCAAAAACGGACTGGAAGGTCTGAAGGGACAGGTTCCGGGCATCATTGACATCAAAGTGATCATTAGCCCGCTGGAGTCCTCCAACTGTGAGGTAATGCTGGACTCGACATTTGTCGATGAGGCTGCGCTGAAGGGCTATGCCGTACATCCCGCGCACGTGGAAGTGGCGAACACGAAGGTCAGACCCTACACCGCCAGCCGAAACTGCATGGATTTTGAATGTTGATCTTGGAATTCAAATAGACAAAATGAAAAACCAGAGGCCCCGTAACGGGTGCCTCCGGTTTTGCTTTGCGATATTCTATTTCGATGATCAATCCAATTCTTCGATGTCGTCGGTATCCTCGGCCTTGTTTTATCAGCCTGTTTAGCTTAAAAAAACGGAAAGATCTACCGAAAAAAGCTGCAGAGCAATTTTGACTTGACAATAAATATATATATACATATACTATTAGTGGTAGTATTTTGCTTATTTGGATACTGCCTGAACAATTAATTGATTAAATGGAGGGAGTATACGTAATGGGTGAAACATGGAAAAGAGCTTTTTGTATTATTTCTGTTTCTGCGGTGTTTTTGTTTTCGATGGTTCGGTTATTGGAATTGAATGATTCTTCCCTTGTTCGAGGTGGATCTGCATACGTTTTAGAAAATAAAGGAGAATTAGATACATACATTCGCGGCCTTTCCGAGTATAAAAACAAAAAGAATCTTGCCACTCAAATCGGCATCAAGTTTGTTTGTCCGGCCAATAATTATGATCAGCAATCATTGCGGGATTATTACAATTTCAGAACCGGAAAAGATATATCGTTTGGCATTTGTTGGGCTTCGGCTGTTCTTTCAGCATATAGGTTCAAAAGTCCTTCCCCGCAAATCCCATATATTTATGAGGGATATGAGATTATTCAAAACGGAGTCGATAGATATAAAATGAATCCGCTCAGTATTTCAAAAGGAATTCTTCATACGTCTGCTGTTAAAATATTGAATGATCAATTTAATGCACACAATATCCCTGCAGGATGTGTGGCTCAAAACAGCGGGTTATATGATATATATCCGATGATCCAAGCATGTACGGCGACTGGTACGATATCTTTGTTTAAGATTCCGGGTCACGAAATGACAGCATGTGGTTACTGCACTGTTCGTGTGCAGTGGAAAGAGAATAATAGAATAGTTACAAAATTTGAGGATATGGCTCTGGTAAATGATACTTGGAGAAATATTACCAACATGGGAGTTCCACTCAATAACCAGATATACTCTTATTATCCTGAACGAGCCATTTCGAATGGATGGTTAAGCGATAATACTATGTGGAATTATGCTTTAGGCATCATATATGACAAATAGAAAAGAGAGATAAATGAAAAAGAAGATCCTATTTGTGTTTCCTCTGTTGATTATGGCATGTGTAGGGATTTTTATCTGGAGGATTAACCGACTTCATGATGTATGCATCAAAAGCTTTGATAGTAAGGCTGAAATGATTATAAAAAATGTTACGCACAAAGATGTAGAACGTGTCGGTGGATATGTATATGGTTTTTATGTCAAAAACGAAGATACGTTTTACGAAGATTACATTGAGCAGAACCCGTCATTTATGTATGCTGTGAATGAAAATAATCAAAAGGTTCTGGAAGAAACAGGCCGTTATGTTTTGTGTGTAGATCATAGATACTTCTGTGTAGAAGCGGATAAATGGGATGACAAATTATTCAGATACAGAGAAATGATGAGTGAGCGACCTCAGATCAGTAACTTTATGGCGGATGATGTTGGGGATATTATTTCTCCGTTGGTCAGCACGGATTATTTGAAAATGTCGGATGAGCCGGAATTCTATTCTTGGAAAGATACTTTTGGATTGGCTTCTTTTGAAGATTTGGTGGAGTTTTACAGCCGAACCGGTGATGACATGTACACCTTGAAAGATGATGAGAAAGCTATTCTCATATCGGTTTATGCTTTTGGAAAATGGCATCCGGAGGCTATGCAGATCAAAGTACGGGAGGATAATTCAGGTATAGAATTTAAACTTCTGAGGTATATCAAAGAGGAGAAAATACAATATGACGAGCGTTGAAGTTGAAGGACTTTGTTTTGCTTATCATAAAAAGAGTATATTTGAAAATGCGGGCCTTTATGCAAACCAGGGTGATGTGGTTGCTGTTTTGGGGGCGAATGGGAGCGGAAAGACGACGCTTCTTAAGCTGATCGGCGGTCTGTTGTTTCCCCAAAAGGGAGCGATCGCATTCAAAGGCTTTCCAAAGGGCGAAAGCCAGCACTGTGTTGGACTGTTGGAAAGTCCGAAATTGTGGAGCCATATGACTGGCGACGAGAACCTTCGATGCTTCCTGGGAGATGACTATAACGAGAACAAAGCGAAGGAAGCATTTGCCAGATGGGGCATGGAGGATGCGATATCCCGCCCTGTCAGGAAATATTCAATGGGGATGCGCCAGAAACTGGGGCTTATTATGTCCTTTGCTTCCGCAAGATCTGTGTTGCTTTTGGATGAACCGCTAAACTCTTTGGATATGGAAAGCGCTAATGTATTTTATAATGAGTTGAATGAAACGAGAAAAAATGGAAGGATTACTTTTCTTGTATCTCATATAATGGAAGATCTTCAGCGCAATTGCACGAAGATGTATGAAATTCAAGATCGATCACTTGTTTTGCGAGAGGATCCGTTACCCGCATATATATCGGTCATCGGTCATTTTGCAGATGTATCTGCAACTCGAAAGGCAGCTGAGAAACTTATGAGTGCTAAATATCTTCCGGAAGTCGAGGGGTGCAGTGTAAAGGTTAAAGGAATACGGCCCGGCCGATTTTTATTTCTGGTTACTGACGAAGGCTTACTTTCTTTGGAGAAGGAAGAGAGCCCGGAAGTGTTGCAAGGGGATATGGAATGAAGCAGATCATTTACAGATTATTCAAAACTCCTTTGTTTTGGGTGTTAAGCATCGTTACAGTGGGATTTGTTCTTATCCTGTCAGAAAGATACTATAATACCGCGAATGGCCCTGCTTTTTATTGGGATTGTTATATCGAATCCTATTCGTCTCAGGAGGAATTAAAAGAACAGAAAAAATCAGTGGAAAACCATCTCATATGGTTGCAGGAAGAAGCAATCACTTTTGCAGATGAAGAGAATTATAAGGATGAACTCGCATTGACCATAAAAACTATAGATGTGATGGAGTATCTTCTGGAGAACGAGCTTCCTTACGGAGGTGTTGTTGAAGGTACGTTTTATGGTGCAGGTTCCAATGACCGAAGGGCATATAATGGCTATATCTCAGAGAATTGCACAATATTTATGCTGTTTGCTTCTGTGATCCTGCTATTGTTAGTAGTTACACTTTCGAGATCCAACGGGACCTATATAAATGATGTCCTGAAATACGGGAGAACGCGGCTCATGATCAATGAGGCGATATCATTTTTTAGCCTCCAGATCCTTTTTTTCCTGTGTCAGTTTGCATCGGCATGGTTCATTCGCTTTCAGTTTGACTCAATCGGAAAGCAATACTTGTATTACTATGGTGGTGAATGCCATGTTTTCTCGCCTGATATGGTACAATTGGCAGAATGGGCAGATCGATTTGTATTTCTTTTGCTGTGTTGGATGCTTTTCTTTGTCCTTGCAGAATTGTTGAACCATTCCATTGTATTTCTGATCCTGGGATTTGTTCTTGCGTATTATCTTCGTGGGGACATCATGCATACTTCAGAAGAAATATATGAACGATGGTTCTCGACTTGGCCGTCGTACCGAGTTTATGGATTTGGAGATGTCTGGTATATATTAAAGTATATTATTTGGTTAGCTATCGGAGCGTTATTCTCCTTCATAACTTGGCTTTTTTTACGACACAGAAACTGTAAACTAAAATACGAATGATAATGATCTACAAAAACCGGAGGCCCCGTAACGGGTGCCTCCGGTTTTGCTTTGCGATATTCTATTTCGATGATCAATCCAATTCTTCGATGTCGTCGGTATCCTCGGCTTTGATCTGGAATACCTGGCGCTTCATGGCCATCTCATCGCTTGCGAGGTACTCATCGTACGTCGTGATCTTATCGATGATGGAACCGTTGATGATCTCGATGATGCGGTTCGCCGTGGTCTGTACGATCTGGTGGTCACGCGAGGAGAAGAGGATCACGCCCGGGAACTTCATCATTCCGTTGTTGAGCGCCGTGATCGACTCCATGTCGAGGTGGTTGGTCGGCTCGTCGAATACCAGACAGTTCGCGCCGCTGATCATCATCTTCGAGAGGAGGCAACGCACCTTCTCACCACCGGAGAGCACGCGGACTTTCTTAACGCCGTCCTCACCTGCGAACAGCATGCGGCCCAGGAAACCACGAACATAGGTGACATCCTTGATCGGGGAGTACTGCTGCAGCCAGTCGGCGATCACGAGGTCGGAGTTGAACTCCGCCGAGCTGTCCTTCGGGAAATATGCCTGGCTCGTGGTCACGCCCCACTTGAAGCTTCCGGAGTCGGGCTCGATCTCGCCCATCAGGATGCGGAAGAGAGTGGTCTTCGCGAACTCATCGGAGCCTACGAAAGCGATCTTATCGTTGTGATTTACGATGAAGCTGACATCGTCCAGGACCTTCACGCCGTCGATCGTCTTCGTCAGATGCTCAACGGTCAGGACCTCGTTACCGATCTCGCGCTCAGGGCGGAAATCGATGTACGGGTACTTACGGCTGGACGGGCGGATCTCATCGAGCTGGATCTTCTCGAGGGCACGCTTACGGGAAGTCGCCTGCTTGGACTTCGAAGCATTGGCCGAGAAACGCTGGATGAACTCCTGCAATTCCTTGATCTTCTCCTCTTTCTTCCGGTTGGCTTCCTTCATCTGGCGAATGAGCAGCTGGCTCGACTCGTACCAGAAGTCGTAGTTACCGGAGTAGAGCTGGATCTTTGCGTAGTCGATGTCTGCGATCTGGGTGCAGACTTTATTCAAAAAGTAACGGTCGTGGGATACCACGATGACGGTATTCTCAAAATCGATGAGGAACTCTTCGAGCCATGCGATCGCGGCCAGATCCAAGTGGTTGGTCGGCTCGTCGAGGAGCAGGATGTCGGGATTTCCGAACAATGCGCGCGCCAGAAGGACTTTGACTTTCTCTGCGCCGGTGAGTTCGCCGACGAGCTTGTAGTGCAGGTCGGTCTCGATGCCGAGGCCGTTCAGAAGGGCGGCAGCGTCAGACTCCGCTTCCCAACCGTTCATGTTTGCGAACTCGGTCTCGAGCTCGCTGGCACGGATGCCGTCTTCATCGGTGAAATCTTCTTTCGCGTAGATGGCGTCCTTCTCCTTCATGATCTCGAACAGACGCGCATTGCCCATCATAACGGTATCGAGCACTACGCAGTCGTCGTATTTGAAATGATCCTGCTCGAGCACGGACATACGCTGGCCGGGGGTGATCGATACCGAGCCGTTGGTGGGTTCGAGCTGCCCTGAGAGGATCTTCAGGAAGGTGGATTTGCCGGCGCCGTTCGCACCGATCAGTCCGTAGCAGTTTCCTTCGGTAAATTTAATGTTAACATCTTCAAAGAGGGCACGCTTGCCGAGACGCAGCGTGATTCCGTTAGCACTGATCATTGCAGTTCTCCTGTCATTTATTTGGCTATGCGCGCACAAAAAACAAGCGTGTTGCGCACGCGCCTGTAATATTGTAAACGGAAGCGCGGGCAGTGTCAAGGGGGAATATACTGCTTTAAAACGCCGGAGGTACTTTTTTTGTTTCGTGTCGCATCCTGCCGAAATGCATCGACGAGTTGAAGTAGGTGGTGTAGGAAAATCCGAAAGAAAATCGTAAGAATTGTATGCTTGACAAAGTTGTACAACTGTACTATTATGGGTAGTACAGTTGCGGAATGCATTGCCCGCGGGGGGCGGGAGGCGTTCGAAACTGACAGAATTACGAGAGGTGTTACCATGGCATTATTGGAACTTAAGGACATAGGAAAGATCTACGTCTCGGACAATACGGTCGCCGTCGGCATACGTGGGGTCAATCTGACCTTCGACCGCGGTGAGTTCGTTGCGATCACCGGCCAGTCCGGTTCAGGTAAATCCACCCTGCTGAACGTGATCAGCGGCATGGATTCCTATGAAGAGGGTGAACTTTACATCGAAGGTGAGCCGACCTCGCACTACACCCAGGCGGACTGGGAGAAATACCGCGAGAAATACATCAGCTTTATCTTCCAGGAATACAACATCATCGACAGCTTTACCGTTTTGGAAAATGTGGAACTGTCCCTGATGCACATCACGAACGTGAAGGAGCGCCGCCGCCGCGCGATGGAACTGATCCGCCGCGTCGGCTTGGAGGACCACGTTCGTCATAAGGGAAGCCACCTGTCCGGCGGCCAGAAGCAGAGGACCGTTATCGCCAGAGCATTGGCGAAGGACAGTCCGATCATCCTGGCGGACGAACCGACAGGAAACCTCGACTCCGAAACGTCGAAGGAGATCATTGCCCTCCTGAAGGAAGTCTCGAAAGACAAACTTCTGATCGTAGTCACACATAACTTCGAGGAAGTGGAAGAGCACGCGACGCGTGAGATCCGCGTGTATGATCACGCGGTGGCTTCGGACCGTGAGATGGCGCCGCATGAGGTGCCCGAGGTCGAGAAGGTCGTGGGAGCGGATGAACTGCCGCATAATACGGTTCGAAACAGCGTGCGCCTGGGCGCCACCATCTTTAAGGCGAAGCCTCGGCTGTCGCTGTTCATGTGCACACTGATCCTGGCGGCCGGAGCCTTCCTGTTTATGGAGTTCGCAAACCTCTGGGTGGAAGTGAAGCCGCTGTTCTTCGACCAGCATTTCATGTTTTCCCATGTGAGCGGGCGTGTGGTCATCGTTAAGAATGACGGAACCGCGATGACGAATGAGGAACTCGAGACCGTTGCGTCACAAACGGGCGCAAAGGATTTCCTGCGGTATGATAATGCCCTCGATGTGTGTGTGAAACAGGATGATTGGACCTACTTCTGCGGAGACTATGATGACATTATACGCTACAATCAAATCTGCGGACTTAATGCCCGCTTTGATCTGGATTCCGTAAAACCGGACATCGGACGAAAGCCGCAGGAGGTGGACGAGGCTTTGCTGAGTGTTCCTTACTATATGCGGGACGTTTTCGGAACGAATGAGGTCGAAACGCCGTCCATTGTGGTCGCTATGAAGAAAGACGAGCCGGTTCGAATCAAGATCGTCGGAGTCCGATACTATTATAACCGAGAGAACATGGGCGCTCTCTACATGACAAAAGAAGGAGTAGAGAGTCTCTCAAAGACTTTGCTCACCGCAGATGGTGATTATTCCAGAGAGTCTATCGACATGGGAGCTATTATGAATGGCGACATTTCCGGTGCTATGTCCGCGCTTCAGGGTATGCTCGGAGGATCTTCCGACTCGGTATACCGCCAGGCTTCTTTGTTCTTTACATCCGACTCACAGGCAAAATCAAAATTGGATGAGATCAAACAGATGGGCTTTTTGGCCTCTATGTCAAATGAGACATACAAACTGGCGAGTGAAATGGAAGTGATCGCATATTTGATCATCGGCGTCGTATTTTTGATCATGTGGATGCTCCTGATGGCATTTATCGCTTTCTTCTTGCGGATCTGCACCAAAAAATCCATGGATGCGTTTAAATCGGACATCGCGATCATGCGTTCCATGGGTATCCGCGTAAAGGAGATCAAAGCGGCGGTCTATATCCGCCTGTTCCTCAGCGCGATCCCGACAATGATCCTGCTTCCGATCGCGGCGCACTTCATTTACCGCACGAGCTGGGGCGGAAAGAACCTGGGCTACGTCGGAGCGCCTCAGTATATTCTGATCTTCCTGATGTTGCTGATCATCGTGAATACAGTAGCGAGAAACCAGGTGCAGCATCTGTTTTCGGAAAATGTGCGTAAGGCACTGAAGGGAGAATAAGCGATATGATCCGTTTGAGTAATGTAAATAAATATTTTTTCAAGGGTAAACAGAACGAGATCCATGTCATCAATGATATTTCTCTCGAACTGCCCCAAAAGGGAATGGTAGCCCTGTTCGGTCAGAGCGGCTGCGGTAAGACGACGCTGCTGAACGTCATCGGCGGACTGGACGGCATCAAGAGCGGAAGCATCGAGATCGACGGAAAGGATATCCGCAAAAACACCGACGATCTACGTAACCGTTATATCGGCTACATTTTCCAGAATTACAACCTGAACCTGAAAGTCACTAACTACGAGAACGTAGCGGAGAGCCTTCGCCTGTGCGGCATGGAGGACGAGGAGACGATCAGTGAACGCGTTTATGCAGCACTTGCCAATGTTGGCATGGAGAAGTTCGCCAATCGTATGCCGGATACATTGTCCGGAGGCCAGAAGCAGAGGATCGCGATCGCCCGCGCCATCGTAAAGAACCCGGCCATCATCCTGGCGGATGAACCGACCGGAAACCTCGACGAGGCGAACACCATCGTGATCATGGATCTGCTGAAGAGCATTTCTAAAGAGCATCTCGTTCTTCTCGTTACCCACGAGAATGAGCTGGTCGACTATTACTGCGATCAGGTCATCGGCCTGAAGGACGGCAAGGTTACGGAGATCCGGGAGAACCAGGATGCCAACGGCTACGTCGGCAGAGATAAAAACGTCGTTTATCTGGGCGATTACGAGAAGCAGGAGACGACGCTGGGGCACGTTCGCGTGAGCTGCTATGGCGACGATCTGCCGGAAGAGGTTTCGGTACGGATCGTCAACCGCGACGGCGCGATCCTGCTGATGTGCGACTCTCCGAAGGTAAAACTGGTGGATGCAAACAGCGAGATCTCCTTCCGCGAGGGAAGCTTTGAAGAAGAGCAGGAGAAGCGTCATAAGGAGCAGACGGTCCACATGGAGACCCTGCCGCCGTTTGAGGGAAAGCGTTTCGGACGACTCTTCCACTGGAAGAATGCTCTGCGCGAAAGTGCGCAGCAGATCGCCGGTCCCAAGACGAAGGGCGATAAGATGCTGAAACGTGTCATGGGATTTTTTGCCGTGATCATCGTTCTGTTTTTCGCCATGGCCGGAAAGGATATCAAGACCTATCTGGATGCAAAGGATTCGTTCAATCACAACATATTTGAAGTACGTGCATCGGTCGATGCGCTGAAGCCTGTTCTGGATGCTTTGGCGACAAAGGAGGCCGGCATTGACAGCATTATGGAGACCGGCGCCGTGGACTTCGACGTAACGGTAGATTTGTTTAACACCTTCCGCTATAGGGATCATTCATATATAGGAATGGTTTCTCCGATGACGGCCAATGGTGTCATGTTGCCGATGACTCTTGCTGAAGGTAAGAAAGTGGTCATCGGCCGCGGTATCGATGAACTGAAAGAGGGAGAAGTCCTGATTACTTCGTTCATGGCCGATAAGATGGTGAAAAGTTCCAAAATGGGATTTATCAAGGGAAGGTCGGATCTGATCGGCCTCGCTCTGAACAGATATCGGATCGCCGGTATTGTGGAGGCGAATGAACCGGCTGCCTATATAAGCGTATCCGGCCTGTACCTGGGTCGCGCCGATCGCTATGACGAGAGTATGGATGTCGGTCGATTTATGAAGGATGGTTTTGAGATCACGGATAAAAACCGAAATCAGAGAGTCGAGGTGCAGATCCATTCGACCGATGTGAAGGCCACCGAAGCCTTTTTGCGCGAAAACATTGCAGGAAATGGTGTGAGGATCTGGACACCGGACGATCTGATGGATGACATCGCCGGAGAAGCACGGGCTGCGGTAATGAAGAAGATGGCGACCGTCCTGATCTTCGTGCTCCTGCTCAGTTTCTGCATGCTCATGATCATGCGTAGCTCGGTTTTGTCCCGCGTACGCGAGATCGGTGTATATCGCTGCATTGGCGTAACACGGAAGAACATGTATTTCCGCTTTATGGTGGAAGGTCTGGTGACCGCTTCCATGTACATCCTCCCGACCTATCTGATCATGGTCGGGATCATCCACTGGATCACGCATTGGTCAGGCATGCAGATGGAGATCTTCCTCCCCGCGTGGATCTGCGTACCGTTGCTGGTCTTCCTGTATCTGCTCGCAGTTATCTGTGCGTTGCTGCCTATCTTCCGCTTGCTGAGAAAGACACCCGCCGAGATCATGGCGAAGTATGATATTTAAGGATTTGTGATCTCGTTTTTCTCGATCGAGAGGAGATCCGTTTGAATAAGCACATATAAAGGACCACCCGCAGGGCTGTTTTCGCCATGTGGGTGGTCCTTTTCCTACCTGAGACTTTTATCTGGCGTTGTATGTCGTAAAGCCGGATCGTCCGCCCGAGGTGAATATGATGCCATCTCATCACCGAGTTTATGGTGCATACTTTGTGTTTGGTATGGTATAATGATATCGTAGTTAATCTGTGTTTTGAATGCAGGCAAAACAGACGTGAAAAATATGCACCGGTCCGGAAGGGTCCGGGTGGATGAGACATAGTAGGCATAGGGAGGAAGATAATGAGTAAGAGATCGGAAAGGAAGAAACGTGCGGAAGAACGGAAAAAGGAAGCCAGGAAGAAGATGATACAGGGCGCTGTGATCACGATGGTGTTTGCGGCGGTCATGCTGGTGCTGGGCATCGTGGGCTATGTTTCCAACCGTGATCGTTATGAGGACTATTCCACTTCGTCGGACGTGCGCATGGTGGATGCGCAGGTGACGGATGTCGAGACGAAATCCCGTAAGGATGAATATGGAACGAAGCGCTACTACTATAAGGCTCAGGTCACCTATGAGATCGACGGCACAGAATACAAAGGCGTGAACGAATTCGACGACGAAGTAAAAAAGGGCGACGCGGTCCGCGTAAAGGTATATCTGGCGAAGGACGGGACTTATAAGATCCCCGCGGTCACTAATGAAACCGCGAGCAAACTCAATAATATCCTGTATATCTGCGTGGCCGCTTTCGGAGCGGTTCTGCTCCTGATCGGACTTTTCGTTCTGATCTCATCCCTAAAAGATAAGGGGAAGTCATAAAGACACGGGAGAGCGGAACCG
This sequence comes from Lachnospiraceae bacterium, assembly GCA_017615545.1. Lineage (GTDB taxonomy): Bacteria > Bacillota > Clostridia > Lachnospirales > Lachnospiraceae > UBA1201. The sequence goes on along the minus strand of JAFZZY010000067.1, from coordinate 11,033 downwards.
GGGTTACGCGCAAAACAGCCAAAAGCAAGAAAATGCGCGTAAGAAACTGGGGGTTGGAAGACTCGTTCTACGCGCAAAATAGAAAAAAGCAAGAAAATGCGCGTAAGATCAGGCCACCTGGGAGGACATTCCTACGCGCAAAACAGTGAAAAGCAAGAAAATGCGCGTAAGGGAGCGCGGACCGAAGCCCCAATCCTACGCGCAAAACAGTAAAAAGCAAGAAAATGCGCGTAAGGGAGAGCGGACCAGAGCCCCGATCCTACGCGCAAAACAGCCTAAAGCAAGAAACTGCGCGTAAGGGACCGGGAGAGCGCACTCGGATTGACATCCCACCGCGTATCTTGTATAATAAATAGAACTATACGCAGAAAGGAGATGAGCCGATGATCCGTAAGATGCATTCGACTTTTTTATCGGCGGATGGAGTACATAAGCTTCATTTGGTGACGTATCTGCCGAACCCGAAGTACTGTCTGTTCCCGCCGGGGATGGAGGAGACTGACGGCGTCCCGCGTGCCATCCTTCAGATCGCGCACGGTATGACGGAGCACATCGAACGCTACGATGCTTTCGCGAAGTACATGGCGAACCGCGGCATCCTGGTGATCGGGCATGATATGCTCGGCCACGGTATGAGCGTGGAAGACCCCGAAGATCCGGATCAGTACGGCTATTTCGCCCCGAAGGATCCCAACCGGGTCCTGCTCGAGGACATCTACCAGCTAATGCAGGACGTGAAGAACCGTTATCCGACCGTCCCGTACGTGCTGATGGGCCACAGTTTCGGCTCCTTTCTGGCGCGCCAGTTCGTGATGGACTATCCGGGCATGGCGGACGGCGTCATCGTGATGGGCACGGGCATGCCGCCCCGGCCGGCGGTGCGGTTCATGAAGATCCTGTTAGGCATCCTGGGCCGCGTGCAGGGCGATCATCACCACAGCAAACTGGTCACGAAGATGATTTTCGGCCCATATTCGAAAGCATTTCCCGAGGACGAAACGGGCTATGGATGGCTGACGAAAGAAAAAAGCATTGTGGATGCCTACGTCGCCGACCCGCGCTGCGGTTTTGTCTTTACGGTCAATGGATATAAGGCCATGTTTGAAGGCATTGGCCGCCTGCAGAAAAAACACAATCTGAAAATGATACAAAAGGAACTGCCCATGCTGTTCATTTCGGGTGAGGATGACCCCGTCGGCAGCAAAGGCCGCGGACCGAAGAAAGTGGTCCGGAAACTGCGGCGCCTGGGCATGAAACATATAACGTTGCGGCTCTTTTTGGGAGACCGCCACGAGGTGCTGAGCGAGCCCGACCGGGAACTGGTCTACTACTATTTGTACCGCTGGATGAAGCGGGAGAACCTGGTGAGCGAGCTGAAGGCGCAGGAGGACTGATATGAGCACAATGAAAGAAAAAACGAGACAGTTGAAACTGGACAGCCCGAAGTTGGCGGCCCTGTCCGAAGACATAAGAAATGCGGCGCTGCTCGCGGTTGCGGATGCGCTGGTGGCAAATAAGGACGCGATCTTCGCGGCGAACCAGAAGGACCTTAAGAAGGCAGAGGAGGATAACCTCGACATGCCTGTGCGCAAGCGTCTGAAGTTCGACCAGGCGAAGTTGGATGGCGTAGTGGACGGCATTCGCCAATTGGTGAACCTGCCCGATCCGCTCGGCAAAAATCTGATGGTGCGCGAACTCGACGAGGGCCTGACCCTGTACCGCCAGTCCTGCCCGATCGGCGTTATCGGCGTGATCTTCGAGTCCCGCCCCGATGCCCTGGTGCAGATCGCGACGCTGTGCATCAAGAGCGGCAACTGCGCGATCCTGAAGGGCGGCAGTGAGGCGATGAATTCGAACGCCATTCTGTTCGAGACGATCTATAATGCCGCAGTCGCAGCCGGACTTCCGAAGGGCTGCATGACACTGGCGCAGCAGCGCGAGGAGATCCGCGAGTTGCTGGATTGCTACGAGTCGGTGGACCTGCTCATTCCGAGAGGCTCCAACGCATTCGTTCAGTACATCATGAATAATACAAAGATACCGGTCATGGGCCACGCCGACGGCATTTGCCACGTTTACGTGGATAAAGCGGCCGACCTTCAGAAGGCGATCCGCATTGTTGTGGATTCAAAGACACAGTATGTATCGGTGTGCAATGCGACCGAGACATTGCTCGTGCATCGCGACATCCTGAAGGAGTTTATGCCCGCGCTTTCTGAAGCGCTTCGTAAGAAGAACGTCGAGCTGCGTGCGACGAAAGAAGTGCGCGACGCTTCCGGCGCATACGCTGACGAGATGCTGGATGCGACCGAGGAGGATTTTTCCACCGAGTATCTGGATTACATTTTGTCGATCAAAGAGGTTTCTTCCGTGGAGGAAGCCATTGACCATATCAACCGCTACGGCTCGCATCATACCGATGCGATCGTGACGGAGGATGCCCAGACGGCGCAGGAGTTCATGCAGCTCGTGGACTCGGCGGGCGTGTTCTGGAACGCGTCGACGCGTTTCTCGGACGGTTACCGCTACGGTTTCGGCGCCGAAGTCGGCATCAGCACCGGAAAACTGCACGCGCGCGGACCTGTCGGCCTCGAAGGCCTGGTCACCTACAAATACAAACTGATCGGTGACGGACATATTGTCGACGACTATTCGACGGGCGTAAAGCAGTTCCACCACAAGGATCTGATCTAAAACAGGATGAGGGAAAATGGATAAGACCATCGCATTGGTCGTGACGGTACGCAATCAGGAGAAGGAGATCCAGCCGTTTTATGAGTGTGTGCTCCGGCAGAAGAGGGCTCCGGAGGAGATCTGGTTTGCAGATGCCGAGTCGACCGACGAAAGCAGAGAAATCTTGAAGAAGCTGGAAGCATCGGATGACCGTGTGCATGTTGTGCGCACGGAGCATGCGAATCTTTCGCGTGCCCGCAATCTGGTAATGGAGCGGGTGGGCGCCGATCTTCTGGTGTTCCCGAGACTCTCGGATCGCCTGGCGCCCGGTTATCTGCGCGATCTGGCGCATGTGATGGAACTCGACAGTGATTTCGACATGGTCGCTTCCGGTTATGCGGAGATCACGTCTGGCGGGAAGGTGATCACGACCTGTAAGGATTTCGGCGGCGTCATCAGCTGGAAGAAGATGCTGGGACACTGTTTTTCGAACCGCGGAATGAAGACCGGCCTGTGGAATAAGATGCTGCGCCGCGACCTGATCGAGCGTGAACAGCTCAGTTTCTGCGAGGATCTGGAGGATGGCGGCGACGTTCTGTTCCTGACCTGCTACAGCGCACACGTACGTAAAGTGCAGATGCTGCCGCAGTGCCTCTACGGCCATGTTTACGATCCTCTGGAGATCCGCGAACGGATCCGTGAAGAAAAGCGCCACATCAAAGAGCAGGCGCTTCAGATACACAAACATTATGAGGCGATCCGGAAGATCCGAAGGGAACTGCGCATCCGGAAGGCCCTCCGGGACTGGGAGGCGATGGCGCGGGTCCATGACGTCCTGAAGAACGCAGATGCACTGCGCGAGATCCCCGCATTTTCCAGTTATAAAGCACGGAAGGCACGCCGCCTGTTGTGGGCGACGCAACGCTCGAAAAAAGAATACAAGGCCTAGCGCAAGGAGGCGATGGCCTGCCTGCACAGCAAGACGATCGCCGTTATGCGCGACCGCAACCTCTCCGGCCTGCACCGTCTGTCCGTCGTCGCGAGCGGCCTGTCTCCGCGCCTGGGACTGTGCTTCGCGAAGATGCGAAAAAGGTGGAGAAAGTAAAGAAATCTTAAGAAGTTTTTAAGGGAATATCATTTATTTCTTTGGAATAATGTGTTATAGTATGTCTTGTAGGAAATAAGTTTTTTCGGTTACAGACCGATGTAAGAGAGGTAGAATATGGAAGATTACAGAAATAATCAGAATCAAAATAATGAAGAATATGAGCCCTATGATAGCTGGGGTACTATCGAGACCGCGGTAAACGTAGGCTCCGCAGCGCGTCCCGCGTTTGGCGCGACCGGCAGGGGCTATTCCGAAGTGGTTTACGGTGAGGACGTCGAGGAACGCAAATACCTGCTGACCATCATCGGTTGCCTGGCTTGGGGCTTTTTAGTAAACCTGCTGATGTGCATTACTCTGGGTAAGTCTTTGGCCGTGTCCTCGGATGGATCCTTCTTGGTTCTGGTGGTTCCGCTCCAGATCGTCAGCTGTTTCATGAATGCATTTTCCAAGAAAGCGATCACCAAGTTTATCGCGTATAACATGTTGGTCGTTCCGATGGGCCTTGAGATCGCCTTCGTTGTAGGAGTGATGGCTGAGGTTGGCTTGATGGATGCAGTGACCATGGCGCTTATCGGCACGCTGGTCATCGGCGCGGTAATGTTCGCTATGGCTTATGTAAAGCCGGAAGTTTTCCTTTCTCTCGGAAAAACACTTCTTATCGTGACGATCGCAGCGATCCCGGCAGCCATTCTCATTGCGATTTTTGCTCCGGCCGCTTATGCAGCGATGGATATTGTATTTATCTTGATCTTTGCCCTGTGGCTCGGATTTGATATCAGCAGAGCCATGGCACAGCCGAAGTCGATGGCCAATGCGATCACGTCAGCATTTGATGTATACTATGATCTGGCGTACATTTTCCTTCGTCTGCTGCTGATCATGGCGAAGAATTCTTCAAGAAAGTAATGAAACCGGTTTGACGGTTGTATACAGAGAACGCACCCCCCTAAACCGGAGGTGCGTTTTTTGAAAAATAGACTAAGAGAGGAGGGCAATGTCATGAAAGAGAATATGAAAACGGATCTGGATCTGAACCTGATCCCGGAGAATACTCCTGCGGAGGAGTATGAAGTATACAATCAGTGGGGAACCTACTACTATTCCGAGGACATGCATAATCTCGAAAAATACGATGGAGCTTCCTCCGTTGCCTTCGACGAGCGGGCCGACCGAGGTTATATGATGACTTTCGTCGGTTGCCTGATGTGGGGCTTTCTGGTGAATCTCCTGACCTGTTTTTTCCTGAAAGATATCCTGATGGAATACACCGAGCCGGAGTATATTTCGTATGTAATTTTGCCGTTGCCCTTCCAGATCCTGGCTGTCGGACTGCGCTTGAAAACCAAATCGACCGCGTTACATATGCTCGCATATAATCTGCTGGCCCTTCCGTTAGGATTTCAGACCTTGTATCTCGCCGAATTAATCAGCCCAATTGGCGGAGCCCAGGCGGTACAGACCGTTTTCCTGGGATTGTTGGTTACGACAGCGGCAATGTATGTTGTGGCGCTGATCAAACCGGACCTCTATCTGTTCACCGGAAGGACATTTGCCGTAACGCTGATCTCGGCGGCCATCGCTGTGGTGACTATGCTGATCGTACAAGGCATCGGTTTTGTACTTCTTGGCGCTTCCCTGATCGTGGTTGGTTCCGCGGTCTACTATGCGTTTCTGATCAACCGCGCGGTAACACGTCCGAAAAAAGATGCTTCCGCGGTCACTGTGGCCTTTGATGTCTACCTGAAGGTGCTCATTGCCCTGTGGATCGTTTACCAGAAATTCCTCGAGGCAACCGACGAAGATGAGATCGGATGAGGACAGGTGCTGTATTTGAGAAACACACTTAGCAATAGACCGCCAAAACGTGGCTTTCAACTGAATTGGCGGAATATCATGAGAAAAGTAAAACCCCCGCGGGTCCGCGGGGGTTTTGGCTTTATATAAACAATTGCAACAAGTATACCACGATACATGAGAGGGAAGCCACGATGAAGAGGTTTCCTGTCAGCCAGGCGGTGATGATACCGACGGCCATGGCGACCAGGCCGGGGAGGATGTTGCCTTCGACCACGTACAGGATCGCGGGAAATGTCATGACGGAGAGCGTCACATACGGTACGTAGAATAAGAACGAGCGGATGAACCGGTTCTTGATCGGTTTGCGGATCAACGTCAGCGGCAGGGAACGGATCGCGTAGGTCACGAGCGCGATAACGGTGATGTACAGGTAAATGTTGTGCTTCATTCGCCGTCACCTCCTTGCGGAGTTTCCGCATCCGAGCTTGGCGCCGGTTCCTCAGAAGACTCGGGCTGTTTCTCATCCGGGATCGGGAAGAACCAGGCCGCGAAGGCGGAGATCACAACGGTCAGCAGGATGGTGCGGGTGCCGACGGAGATCTTCGAGATCAGCGGCAGGAGGGAGCAGGCGAGGCTCGCGCCCATCGAGACGGTGCAAATGCCGATGATAACGCGGCTTTTCTTCGCTGCGGGCACGATGATGGCCAGAAACATGCCGTATAAGCCCACAGAAAGCGCATTTACGAGGTTTTGGGGCAGCAGGTTACCGAATATAACACCGAGGCCCGTACCGGCCGCCCAGAGCGACAGAGCGACGAGCATCATGCCATAGTAGAACGGTGGTTCGACCGGCGTCTGCCGCGACATCGACACGCCGAAGAGTTCGTCGGTAACACCGAAACTCATGACCAGACGGTGCGGCAGCGTGACGCGCTCCGAGAGCTTCTGGCTCAGCGAGCACGACATCAGGAGGTAACGTGCATTGGCCACGAGGACCATGAGCGCGATCTCGATGTAGGCCGCCTGTTCCGCGATCAGGGAAAATGCGACATATTCGCCGGCAGATGCGTTCAGCAGCATGCTCGTAAGCGTGGCCTGAAACGCCGACAGCCCGGCGTTACGCGCGTGGATGCCCAGGGAGAACGAAACGGCGAAATATCCCAGACCGATCGGGATGCCCAGCCGCATGCCGCGAAACAACTCCGCGCGCGGATCATATTTGGATGATTTCATAGTAAAGTCCTTTGCTAAAGGGATGGTGAACGGGCCGGCGAAAGTCGGCCTGTCACTCGATTCTAGCACAAAAAAGCGGGCGTGACAATACTTGTTAAATACTTGCCAATCTCGGCCGATTTTAGTATAATAGACCTTAGTTAAGAAGACGGCACGAGCCGATCCCGGAAGAGAAGGTTGGGCATTAAGGTGAAGCAGAAACTGGCGGGCAATTATATGATGTTTACGGCATATCAGTTGTTTATACTGTTGGTGCCTTTGGTTTCTATGCCTTACGTGGCCCGCGTCCTGGGAACGGACGAAAACGGAACCTACAGTTTCCTCGAGTCGACCGTGATGTATTTCACGCTCGCGGCCTCCTGCGGCAGTGCCGTGTATGGCCAGCGCGAGATCGCCTACCTGGATAATAAGGCCGACCGCACCCGCGTTTTCACCGAGATCTTCCTGATCCGGCTGGTCATGACGCTGATCAGTTACGCCATCTTTTTCTTCGTTTTCGGTCTCGACCCGAAGGACGGCCCGCTGTTCCTTCTGTTTTCCTTTAACATCCTGACCGTGATCTTTGATATCTCGTGGTTTTATCAAGGCATGGAAGAGTTCACGCGCGTCGTTGTGCAGTGCACCCTGATCCGCCTGGTCGCCCTGGTCTGCATTTTCCTGTTCGTGAAAAACGAGGACGACCTGCCTGTCTACATTTTGTGTCAGAGCGTCCCGAACCTCGTCGGAGCGTTCTCGCTCTGGCCCGGCGTTCATCGCAAGATGGCGAAGATCTCTTTCAAAAACCTTCAGTTCAAAAAGCACTTGCTCCCGATCCTGTTGCTCTTCCTGCCGCAGATCTCCTCTGAGATCTTCGGTATGCTCGACAAGACCATGATCGAGGTCCTGACGCACCAGAAAGAACTGAACGCATATTACCAATACGCCCAGAAGATCGTAAAGATCATTCTGATCGGCATCACATCGCTCGGCATCGTCATGATCCCGTCCATGTCGGCCGCCTTCGCGCGAAAGGCCTACGACGAGATCCGCAAACGCATGGAAGACATCTTCCGGTTCGCGTTCTTCATGGGATGCCCGCTGATGTTCGGCCTGATCTCCGTGGCGGACGTATTCATCCCCGTCTTCTTCGGCGACAAATACATCCCGTCCATCGAGCTGGCCTGCTTCCTGGCACCGACCGTCATCCTGGTCAGCTGCAGCAACGTCCTCGGCGTGCAGTACCTCCTGCCCTCGCGGCAACAGGGCGCATTTACCCTATCCCTGGTTCTGGGTATCATCGTCAACATCGTGGGCAATGCTCTCCTGGTTCCGCACTATCAGGCGCTCGGTACCGTCTACGCGACCGTCGCGGCCGAATTTACCGTGACGCTCACGCAGTCCATCGTCGTACGAAAACAATTGCCCCTTCGGAAAATGTACCTCTCCGGCGCCATCTACCTGATATCCGGCGCCGCGATGGCCGCCATCACCTACACGGTCGGCTCCCTCATCCCCGGACGGGCTCTGTCGCTCGCGGTCCGCTTTGCGGTCGCCGTGACGACCTATACCATCGCCATGATCCTGGTGCGCGACCCTCTGCTCGCGCGCTTCGTCAGCATCATCAAGACCAAAGTTTTCAAAAGAGGAAGATAAAATGGATCGCAAGAACATATCCAAAGCAGTCATACAACGCCTGCCGCGTTACTATCGGTACCTGGGCGAACTTCTGGAAGAGCAGACCCTGCGCATTTCCTCGCAGGAGCTCTCCGAGCGCATGCACGTGACGTCCTCGCAGATCCGCCAGGACCTGAACCAGTTCGGCGGCTTCGGCCAGCAGGGCTACGGCTACAACGTGGAAGTCCTGTACCACGAGATCGGTAAGATCCTCGGCATCGACCGCAAGCACAACATGATCGTGGTCGGCGCGGGTAACCTGGCCCAGGCCATCGCGAACTACACGAACTTCGAGCGCCGCGGCTTCGTGATCTGCGCGCTGTTCGACCGCGACCCGAAACTCATTGGCCGGACCTTCCGTGACATCCCGGTCTACCCGATGGAGCAGCTCGAGGAGTTCATCCTCGCACACGACATCCACATGGCGGCGATCTGCATCCCGAAGGGGAGCGCGATCCCCGTGGCGGAGCGCCTCGTATCCTGCGGCATAAAGGCCATCTGGAATTTCGCCCACACGGACCTGAACGTGCCCGAGGACGTCGTCGTGGAAAATGTTCACCTGTCGGAGAGTCTGATGCGTCTGTCCTACCGACTGGCGCAGAGCGACGGGAAGGAACAGTGACCGATCCGAAAGGGGGATCATCCTATGGAGAGAGTATACAGCAGCGCGGGAATGAAGCGCATCGATGAATATACGATAGACCAGGGCTTTAAGTCGGCCCGTGACCTGATGGAGACGGCGGCCGCGCGCGTGTTCGACGTGGTGTGGCGGCACATCGAGACGGACCTGTCCTGGCAGAATATCGAAGAGGAAGAGGAAAAACCCTGCTGCGTCGGCGTGATCGCGGGCGTGGGCAATAACGGCGGCGACGGCATCGCTGTGGTTCGCAAACTCTTGCAGCGCACGCAGGATTATCCGAAGCTGACCATCAAACTTCTCGTCCTGGGCGACACCGACGAGGAGAGCAACCGGGCGACTTACGCCTGGAGAGAGCAGTGGGATCTGCTTCAGGAAGAGGGCCGTGACGGCGAGGGCGCGATGACGCCGAAACTGTCGTATCGGCACATCCTTCCGGAATGGGAATATACCGATGAAGAATTAAACGCGGAGCTTAAGGAGTGCTCCATCCTCGTGGACGCCCTGTTTGGCATCGGCCTGTCACGGCCGGTGACCGGCGTGTACGCGCAGGTGATCCGCGCGGCGGCCGGGCAGGACTGCCCGGTGATCGCGGTGGACATGCCGAGCGGCGTCAGCGCCGACAGCGGCGCGGTTTTGGGCGTTGCATTGCCCGCGACCACGACGGTGACCTTCGGCTACCGCAAACGCGGCCAATTATTGCTGCCGGGACGGGATCTCTGCGGCGAGCTCATCGTGGCCGACATCGGATTTGCAAGTGACGCGCCCGCAGTGGCCCTGTCCGACCCGTTCACGGGCTCGGATATCGTACGCGTAGAGCGGCCGGAGATACCGAAGCCGACCTACGTCTGGGACGCGGACGATGTAGCGGCGGTGCTGCCGAAGCGCCCCGCCTACTCACATAAAGGAACCTTCGGGACGACTGCCTTCGTCGCGGGAAGCCGCGGAATGGCAGGCGCAGCGATGATCGGCGCCATGGCGGCGTATCGCGGCGGTGCTGGTCTGGTCATGGTGCTCAGCGACGCGGAGAACCGCCTGATCCTGCAGACGGGCGTGCCGGAAGCGATCTTCCTGCCCTGGCAGTCGGCGAGCAGCCTGGATCGCCTGCGCAGTCTGGATCCGAAGCGGAGCGCACTCGTGATTGGGCCGGGCCTCGGTTCGAACGCGGAGGGCAAACAGGTCCTGCAGGGACTGCTGAAAGCATTGAATGAAACACCGGGTCTGCCGCTCGTGATCGACGCGGACGGCCTTAACCTGATAGCGAAGCACGACTCGATCGACAAACTGGTGCGCGACTACACCGCGACCGGCGGTCCCGTGATCCTGACGCCCCATGTCGGGGAAATGATCCGCCTGCTTTCGAGGCAGGAGGAGTGGCAGGATGCAGAGCGCGTGCGTACACAGCTGCCCACGGCAGCGCAGGCAGTCGCGCGTTACTATAACGCCGTTTGCGTGGCAAAAGATGCTTCCACCGTGATCGCATTGCCCGATGGCGAGTTGATCGTCAACACCACCGGATGCGCGGCTTTAGCCGTAGCCGGGAGCGGAGATGCACTCGCCGGCCTGATCGGAAGTTTGCTGGCGCAGGGCATGGACGCGAAAAGCGCAGCCCCGGCCGGCGTCTGGATCCACGGACGCGCCGGCGAAGAAGCCGCACGCCGCGTCGGAACACGGTCCTGCATGGCCCGCGACATCGTGGACGGCATTGCAAATGTATATCGTGTTGACTTTTCCGAAATGTAATGTTATAGTAGAAACGCTGTGGTTTTTTCACTATATATTTTTCAGGTGAGCTGGAAGTCCATGACGAAGGTTTACAAGGAAGGTTTGCTCCGCAAACCTTATAGGCTCGAAATAATTCTGAATACTTCGGCTGTCGCCTTGCATTCAGAGGATTATTTCTCACATTCTTGTACTCCTTAGCATGAGCAG
>JAFZZY010000066.1 GCA_017615545.1 Lachnospiraceae bacterium | reverse complement strand
GTCGACCTATCACATGTCTGCGTAGCTCAGTTGGATAGAGCGACCGCCTCCTAAGCGGTAGGTCGGGTGTTCAAGTCACCTCGCGGACGCGAGAAAAAGACCGGAGGGTTTTCCTCCGGTCTTGCTTTGTTTTATGGGAAGTGTTTACTTCTTCTCGTCTTTCTTTTTCTTCTTCTGCATCACTACTACGACGATCACTACTGCAGCGATCACGAGGATAATGAGCAGCCAGATGAAGATGCACAGGCCGAGCGGCTGCGGGCAGAAGTGGCACAGCCAGCATTCGTCCTTTTCTTCCGTCGTCGGCGCCGGCGGGTTCGTCGGAGCGATTTCGGTCGCCGGAGCTACCGTGGTTGCATCGTAGGTCGGTTTATCTGCGTTGATCTCTTCGGTTTCGAAAGTGATCACATTCGAGTAATCCGTGTAGAAATCCTCTACTTCTAAGGATGTATAAGGGCTGTACTGCGATACGTAGTAACGGCAACGCAGCTCCAGCGGCGTATCCTTCGGAATGGTGGGGCGCTCATCATTGACCAGATAGCTCAGATATGCGCGAAGTGCGCCGGGCTTGACATCCCGATCGCCATCCACGTGCGTCCACTCGCTGTCGCCTTTGACGCGCGCTTCGGTATAGACGCTGATCGAGCCGTGTGTGGAAACGTCCGTGACCTGTTTCTGCAGGGTTTCGGGAACGGTCAATGTAAACTCCGCGACCGGGTTTTCATCGTAAACATCTGCTGTGATACGCAGATCCGTGATCACGGGAGCAGCGACATCGGACGGCTTCAATATCTCGATCGCGGCAATATCTTTGCCGTAGCCACAGGTATCCGACCAGTCGGAATAGTAGTATTCGGAAACATCGCCGTCCTCAGTTGCCTTACTTACAACGGTTACAAGACGCGCACGGAAATACGCAGTGTGCTTTGTAAAATCGATATGGACCGTGTCATCATAATACTCATACTGATCCGGATTCAACTGGTCTTTGACACCGGGAGTTTTATTCTCGGGGTCTCCGTTCCAACGTGTGTCATCCGGTACACCTCGCAGGATCCAAGCGGTCTGCGCGGTTTCGGTCGCATTGCCCAAAGCCCAGTCGGGCATATCCCATTCGCTCGTGCGGATCCGATACTCCTCATCGTATCGGATGCCATAGTCGCCACGATCGGTCCAATATTCGTTGTAGTGCCAACCGGAAACGCTGTCGTTGACATCGTCGATCGCCCAGTCGATCTGAACGAAGCACCAAACGGTTTCAAAGGCATATTTCGCCCTGAGCGCCTCCGCCGTGTCCGGATCCTCCATGTCCTTATAGAATTTCGCCATGTCGTTGGGGATGCTATACGAGAAACTCATCGTGGTCGGGGAGTCATTGCCCTCGATCCAAATGACAGCAACGTTCTGCGGCGCCGCGATCTCATAGGGAAGATCTTTGTCGTCTGCCCAAACGAGAGTGGTCAGACAGGTCAGCAAAAGCGTTGTCACCAAAAGGATCGATAACCGTTTTTTCATAAATGTATCACGCTCCTTATTTAGTTAAATATTTCAGATCGTAACTCAAAAAACACTTACCTAACTTATACCATATCGGCCAATGTATTTCAAGGCTTTTTCGGAACTTTTGACGAACTACGGGATATATTCCCGCAATTTGAGTAAGAACCCTTGATTTTTCAGGACAAATAGCACTTGACGCGCGACAAATAATATCATATACTATCTATATACTATTTGACGCGCGTCAAATAAAAGGAGGATGACGGCGATGAGTGGCAGAGTAATCATGGAGAAGCAGGATCTGACTTATCTGCAGTGGTCACGGGTGCGGAACTCCAGTGGGACAGCCGGTACATTTTTGAAATCCGAATCCCGATTGGATGGAGGGAAGGTCTACTATAAATTATCGAATTATGATCCCCAAAGAGGCGTGGTCGGTCATGAGTGTTTCAATGAGATCGTTGTGGATCGCCTGCTGGATATTTTAGGGGTGGAACACTTAAACTATGATCTGATCCATGCAGACATTGAAGTTGACGGTCGGGTATGGGAGACCTATATATGCGCCTCGAAAGATTTTAAAAAACGTGGGGAAAGTAAAGTGACTTTGGAGAATTATTATAGGGGGAATGCGTTGCCCGGCGAGTCACGGTATGATTTTTGTGTCAGAAACGGATGGAAAGACACGATCGATACGATGATCGCCGTCGATTATATCATTTTGAACAGGGATCGACACGGCGCGAACATTGAGGTTTTGAGAAACCCATGGGAGCACACGTTGCGGATCGCCCCGCTATTTGACCATGGCCTGTCGCTTTTATTCTCTTGTATGTCGGAAGAAGAGATCCGAAAGTTCGATATTTTGGAGGATAAGAGGTGCCAAAACTATATCGGAGGGTACTCAACCTACGAGAACCTGGGTCTTTTGAATGGTCGCAAGGATCTGTTTTCCGGAAAACTGATGCCGGAGGACAGAGAAAGGATATTTGAGGGTTTTGAGGATGCATTGCCCGCTACACTTATGGATAAAATGTGGAACATGATCTACGAGAGGTATAAGGTGTATGAAGCTCTATAAGATTTTGGATGGGGAAAATGCATACTCCATCGGAATACTGCTTTATTATGAAAAGGCAAAGTCATGCATTATCGAACTGGAAGAGGGACTGGACGAATGGACGGCACCGCTTCTGCTGACTTCGTACGTGAAGAAGGGTATATTCACCATTCCTCGGGATGTAAGTCGCCTTTGGGTGCGTGAACGCGTGATCCCGAGTGACCGCCAGAATATCGGCGCGATATTGGCGTATCACAGACTGAAATCCTACGATGAGATGGCGTTATTGGAACTGGCTGACGGGAAATGCGCCCAGGACAGTTTATATATTCAAAAGACGGATACATTGCCCAAGTATGTCGCAATACGACAGCAAAAGAACCTGGTGGAATGTTTTCCGACTGATGGCGGCTATATTCTCTGTTTTTTTGCGGATGGGACCGCAAAACGGGTGGATATCGAGAAACTAAATGGGGTAGAAGGCATGGAAAAACCGGCTCAAAACCGTCAATTGTTCCTTTCAGGGAGGATCGGGCCGGGTGGATATGCAATGACCTTTGATGATGCATACGATGTTGCGGCGACCGACCTGTATCGGGCAGGAGAAACGCTGCCGCTGCGGTTGGAAGACCTGATCGCGTTTATTGATCGTGGAACATGCGATACGGGTGAGAGTTGCGAGGAACTGAACTGCTCGCGGCAGAACATTTCCTACCTGATCAAACAGGGGAGTCTGAAACCGATCAAAGAAGAAGTGAACGGAAACCTGTTTCTAAAAAGTGATATTTTGAAAACCCGATGGTAGGAGGGGCACGACCGAGATTGAAGCGAAATTCTAAGAAACAACTGCAAATTCATGGAACAAACCGACAAAATTCTATTTCAAGTAGAATTTCGCCGTTTTTAATCCTCTGAATTTAACTTCTGTTTGAATTCGCCGTTGCGCACAACTGAAGTTTGGATTATAATGGAGACAATTCAACCGAGAGGTGATTTCGGGGGAAGAAATCCGGATAATTCTATGAAATGGAGGAAAATACCATGTCATTTGCCACTACATTACAGACGCTTCGTAAAGAAGCAGGACTTACACAGGAACAGCTCGCGTCGAAGTTCGGCGTCAGCGCACAGGCCGTATCGAAATGGGAGAACGGAAGTTTTCCGGAGGGAGACCTGATCCCGAAGATCGCCGACGAGTTCGGGGTTTCGATCGACTACCTGTACGGAAGAGAAGAGAGAAAGGTCAGCCTGGAGCAGCAGGTCGTAAGCACATTGACCTCGCTCGAAAAAGAAGGACGCGGAAAGAAGGGCTACGACTTCTGGAAGCTTTACATGGAGCAGGTGCAGCGACTGATCTGGGCGTTTCACGTCGGAGCCTGGTCGGAAAATAATTACTATTACGAGCGTCCCAGAACGCCGGAGGATATCGGCGAGACGGACAGCGCGGTCCTGAACAAATATGGGTACAGTTTCATGCGACTGAATAAGGACCATGAATACTATATCTTCCTGAGACAGCCCGAGGGCGAGGAAGGTTTCCTCAAGTGGCTTCCTAAGACCGAGAAGATCGCGCCGGTCCTGAATATCCTGGCAGACCCGGAGAGCGCCCGCGTTCTGCTGTACATGTACACGCTGAAAAGCCATGAGTACGCAGTAGCGGAGACCGTTTCGAAGGAGACCGGCGTACCGAAAGAAAAGGTCGTTAAGACGCTGGAAACGCTCAGCAAGGACGTCGGACCGAACAGCCATCCCATGCGCCAGCTCTGCATCGTCAAGGGCGAGGGTAAGGAAGAAGCCGCGTACGGGATCGATAAGACGCTCAGCGGCCTGCTGATCGGCGTGATCGCGCTGCTGGACAGCTACACGAATTCCTCGCAGTCCTACATGCTGCAGATCAACGACCGCACCGATAGCTGGATCAACAGGAAGAAGTAATTGAAAGAGTGAAGAAATGAAACAAAAAGAAGAGAAAGAAATAAAGAAAAAGAAAAAGGGGGAGGACGAGGAGCAGGAGCCGAAGAACCCCTATCACGTAGAGCACGGCCTGTGGTCGAACGTGAAATACATATGGAAAAACATGATCCGTTACGAGCGGAGCCTGCCGTGGCTGATCCTCCTGATCGCAGTCGCCACGACCTCCATGCGCTACCTCTGGAACTTCATCGCGAAGTTCGTCCTCGACATGGTGAGTAACGGCGAGCCCGCCGAAAAACTCATTTTCCTGATGGTCGGCGTGTTCATTGCCCAGTGTGCGACGACCATGGCCTCGTCCTTCGCAAACAACCAGTTGTGGTGGCGCTACATCGGCGTGCGTACCCTCATGATGGTCGCGAAGAACCGCAAGATCATGACCATGAAGTTCGAGTACCTCGAGAACGCCGACGTCATGGACGCCTACCAGAAGGCGAGCAGTGCAGTCGGCAACAACAATGACGGTGTCGAGGGCATGATGCACCAGATCGAGTACCTCATCACGACGCTGATGGTCGTGGGCTTCGGTCTCGCCATCATGGGAACCATGAACGTCTGGATCATGCTCGGCATGATGGCCCTCGCGATCCTGAACTTCCTGATCAAAAACCGCACGAACCGCGTGACGAAGAAAAAGATCTGGGATCCGCTGGCGACCTGGTGGCGCAAACGCAACTACATGGAAAATGTCACGACCGACTTCAAGACGGCGAAAGACATCCGCGCTTTCGGCCTGAAGGACCACCTGGTCCGGAAAATGCGGACCTTAAACGCGGAGCGCATCGAGGCGGAGAAGAAAAACCAGTTCATCTGGTGGATCACCGGCCAGATCGGCAACCTCCTCTGGTTCGCCAGCCAGTGCGCCATCTACGCATGGCTCATCTACTCGGTGCTCTACCGCGGCATGTCGATCGGTAATTTCACCCTGTATCTGGGCTCGGCCGCGACCTTCTTCCAGCACGTCATTTCCCTGTTCGACGGCATCGTCGCCATGCTGGCGAAGAGCCGCGAGGTGGACGACTGGCGCAGCTTCCTCGAGATCGACGACGGCATCGAGGAGGGCACGATCGAACTCCCGAAGACCGACACGTACGAATTCAAATTCGAGAACGTAAGCTTCCGTTATCCGAAGGCGGAGAAATACGCGCTGAAGAACCTGAATATCACACTCACGGCCGGCAAACGGCTCGCGGTGGTCGGCTTAAACGGCGCCGGCAAATCCACCTTCATCAAGCTGCTGCTGCGTCTCTACGAGCCGACGGAGGGACGCATTCTCCTGAATGGCGTCGACATCCGCAGCTACAGCCGCGCGGATTACTACAGCATCTTCTCCGCGGTATTCCAGGATGTGAATATCTTCGCCTATCCCTTATCGGAAAATGTCTCGATGGATACGCCGGAGAACACCGACCGCAAAAAGGCGGAGCAGAGCCTGCGTGATGCAGGCCTGCGCGAGAAACTCGACAGCCTGTCTAAGGGCGTGGATACCGAGCTGCTTAAGGTCATCTACGACGACGGCATCGACCTGTCCGGCGGCGAGAAGCAGAAACTGGCACTGGCACGGGCCCTGTATAAGGATGCGCCCGTCGTCGTCCTCGACGAACCCACCGCAGCCCTTGACGCATTGGCCGAGGCGGCCCTGTACGAGAATTTCGACAAACTTATCGGCGGCAAGACCGCCGTCTATATCAGCCACCGATTAAGCTCCACCGGCTTCTGCGACGCCGTCGCGATGTTTAAGGATGGGGAAATGATCGAGTACGGCACACATGAGAGCCTGCTTAAGGAAGGCGGCGCGTACGCGGAGATGTTCCACGTACAGGCACAATACTACGTGGAAGGAGGAGCTGAAAATGTCGAAGAAAACAAAGAATTCCAACCGGCTTAAGGACCGCGCGCAGGAAGTGCAGAATGATGAACTGACCGAGGCGCTCTCGAGTGAGCAGAGCGCAAGCAACCGCGGCGTCACGAAGAAGACATTGGCCTTTATGCTTTCATTCGCATGGAGAGAGAAGCGCAGCCTCTACCTGCTGTATCTGATCCGCTTTATCGGCAGCGCCCTCGGGCAGCTGAAGATCCTCCTGCTTCCGAAACTTCTGGTCGACGAACTCATGGCCGTGATCGGCGGCGAGAGCGCGGACCAGCACCTTAGGCGCATCATCGTTTTCGCGGCGATCACCGTGGTGGCAGAGCTCCTGTCCAACGTTCTGATCAACATCGCGGACTCGAAGCGCAACGTCTACTCGCAGATCTTCAACACCCGTTTCTCCGAGATGCTCTCCGCAAAGTCCATGGGCATGGAATTCGCCTACACGGAGAACCCAAAAGTCCTGGATAAGCAGAACGAAGCGAAAGAGGGTATCAGCTGGTACAGCGGCGGCCTCGTGTCCATTCTGGACTGCCTCTACCAGGTCATTTTCAACCTCCTGCTCATGACGGTTTCCGTGGGCGTGATCGCGGTCTACTGTCCGCTACTTCTGCCCGTACAGATCGTCCTGATGCTCCTGGTCTGCTACTTCAAATACCGCAACCAGCTTATCAATACGGAGTTCTTCCTGAAACTCGCGAAGGGCAACCGTATCTTCGGCTACGTTCTCTACGAGCTCGCGGAGTTCTGCTACGGTAAGGACATCCGCATGTACGACAGCGGCGACATGATGTGCAACAAGGGCGAAAAACTGGGTAAGATGCAGGTCGGCCTCTGGGCGGACCAGGCGCACCGTCAGTTGAAAAACGATTTCGGTTCCGATCTGGCCAATGCGCTCCGTGATGGCGTGAGCTATCTCTACATGGGTCTGCGCGTCCTGTGGGGTAAGATCACCGTCGGCGAGTTTACATTGTCCGTATCCGCAGCCTCCGCGCTCTACCAGTCCCTGATGGGCATCGGTCAGAACCTCCAGCAGGTCGGCGAGAAATGTAACTACGCTTACCGCTTCCTGGAATTCCTCGACTATCCCGACTCCGCCGTGCACGGCGACAAGCCCGTCACCGGCACCGAGCACGTCATCGAATTCCGCGACGTTTCCTTCAAATATCCGCGCGCCGAGGAGTACACTCTGCGCCACGTGAACATCACGATCCGTCCGAACGAGCACCTCTCCATCGTGGGCCTGAACGGCGCCGGAAAGACGACCTTCATCAAGCTTCTGTGCCGCCTCTACGACGTCACCGAGGGCGCCATCCTCGTGGACGGTGTGGACATCCGCGAATACTCGGAGGAAGAGTACCGCAAACTGTTCTCCGTTGTGTTCCAGGACTTCGCCATCTTTGCATTTTCCCTGCGTGAAAATATCGAGATGGGCAATGTCGAATTCGAGAAGGACGACGCGGATAAGCGCGACGCCCGCATCCGCGAGACCCTGTCCCTGTCCGGACTTAAGGAGGACGCGGAGAAACTTCCGAACGGCCTCGACACGACGCTCTACAAGAGCTTCGACGAGAAGGGTACCGAGCCCTCCGGCGGCCAGCGCCAGAAGACGGCCATCAGCCGCGCACTCTACCGCAACGCGCCCGTCGTCATCCTGGACGAGCCCACCGCCGCCCTCGACCCCGTGGCCGAATACGACATTTACCGCAAATTCGACACCCTGGTGGGCCAAAAGTCTGCCATCTACATCTCGCACCGCCTCTCCAGCTGCAAGTTCTGCGACCGCATCGCCGTCTTCTCCGAAGGCACGATCAAAGAGTACGGAACGCACGACGAACTGGTCGGGATCTCAGACGGCATCTACGCTGAGATGTTCCACGCACAGGCACAATATTATGTGGGATAAAAAGGAAAGCCCTTCGGGGCTTTCTTTTTTTACGCTTTCTTACGAAGAAAGAAAATGGGTTGAAAGGAGGTCGGGCCTGGGTTATACTAAAGGTAATTTCAATCGTACAGGATCTGAGGATGATCCGGGAAAGGGAAAAGTATGAAAAAACGAAGAATGATCATGGCATCGGCATTAACGTTGATGCTGGGACTCAGCGGATGTGCCGGGTCTAAGGAAGTGGAGACAACGGCGGCGGAACCGACATCCGCCGAGGCGAGCGTGACAACAAAAGCGGAGGAGGCGACCACTGCAGCTCCGACAACAGAGGCGAAACCGACGGAGGCACCTACAACGGAGGCTCCGACGACAGCAGCGCCTACGACACAAGCCCCCGTGGCAGACGACGGTTCGGTAGAGATCAACAAAACGTATTTTCCGGACAGCGCTTTCCGCCAGATCGTTACGACAAACTATGACGAGAACAGGAATGGATGGTTGGAAAAAACCGAGTTACAAAATGTCACGGAAATGGATTTGGCTGACGCCTTGTATTATGTACAGATGTCGTGGCCTCGCATCGACACACTGAAGGGAATCGAATATTTTACGGCTTTGGAGAAACTGTACTGCAACGATGTCTCGCTGGCCGAACTGGATGTGAGCCAAAATACTGCTCTGAAGGTGCTCGTTTGCTACAACAATTATCTGACTGAACTGGACGTGAGCCAAAACACGGCTCTGGAAGAACTCGACTGTAAATACAACTGTTTATCGTCGTTGGATCTGAGTCAAAACAAGGCTTTGAAGGTGATCCGTTTTGCGGGAAATGTTTTGAATGATCCGAATCCGGCAGAGCCCCCTGCGATCGACGATTCGGTACGTGTGGAGATCAACGAGGCGAACTTCCCGGACGCTACATTCCGTATATATGTTCGATCGAATCTTGACCTGGACGGGGATTTGATCCTGAATGCGGAGGAACTGCGCCAGGTAAAGAAGATCAATATCTGGTCCCAATATATCAGGGATCTGAAGGGTATTGAGCACTTTACGGCGCTGGAAACACTGCTCTGCTGCAACAATCGTTTGGAGACGCTGGATGTGAGCAAAAACGTCGCTCTCAAACACCTCGCGTGTTCCGGAAACTGGCTGACCGAACTGGATGTGAGCCATAATCCGGAGTTGGTCTACCTGCATTGCTTAGATACCGCACTTGAAGATGACACGGGCAACGAACTGGAGACGCTGGATGTGAGCCATAACCCGAAATTGGTTTACTTCTGCTGCAGCGGTAACCCTTTGAACACTGTGGACGTAACACATAATCCGAAACTCACGTTATTATATGCCAGCCGATGCGGCCTGGAAACCCTGGATGTGAGTCAGAATCCGGAGTTGAGCGAGTTGTACTGCAGGAACAACGAATTGACCGAACTGGATCTCAGTCATAATCCGCTCATGGATCAGCTCGTCTGTGATAACAATAAACTGACTGCCCTGGATGTGAGCCACAATCCTGCATTAAGAGACCTGAGCTTAGCCTACAACAAGGTGACCGCGATCGACTTGAGTCAAAACCCGGAATTGGAGGAGTTATATTGCACTGTAAATGCGCTGACGACGCTGGATGTGAGCCATAACCTGAAATTGACAACACTGGCATGTTATTTTAACAGTTTGACGAAACTGGATCTGAGCCAAAACACCGAACTGAGCAGACTGGCCTGCGTAAGTAATGAATTGACCGAACTGGATCTAAGCAAGAACGAAGCTTTGGTGTATATCGATTGCAGAGATAACCAGATTCGGGAACTGGATATAAGCAATTGCAGGGAAAAACCGGATTGTTACGTCGATGCAGGTGTAAAAGTCATCGAATGATGCTGAAAGTATTTGAAAAAACGTTCTGTGCTCCGATCATCATTGGTGCACAGGATGATTGCACGATCCATCATGATCGCAAATGGAAGGAGCACTTGATCTATTAGTTTTTATATGTTTCATCGAATATGGAAGCAAGAGCCCGGCGAATAGCCGG
>JAFZZY010000065.1 GCA_017615545.1 Lachnospiraceae bacterium | reverse complement strand
GTTTCGATGAACTACTATTTTGCATAATCCGTAACACGAGATTCACGGATCACATTTACTTTAATATTGCCCGGATATTGCATTTCGTTCTCGATCTGCTTCGCGATATCGCGAGCCATGAGAACCATATCGGCATCGTTAACCTGTTCCGGAACAACCATAACTCGAACTTCTCTACCTGCCTGAATGGCAAATGACTTATCTACACCACGGTAAGAATTCGTGATGTCTTCTAACTGCTTTAATCTGTTGGTGTATGTTTCGATCGTCTCACGGCGTGCACCCGGACGGGCTGCAGAGATCGTATCCGCTGCCTGAACGATACATGCGATAAGACTGGTCGGCTCGGTATCCCCATGATGGGACTCGACCGCGTTGATCACGATCGCATTTTCCTTATACTTGCGGCACAATTCGGCACCAAGCTGTACGTGAGAACCTTCCATTTCGTGGTCCACCGCTTTACCGATGTCGTGCAACAAGCCGGCGCGCTTCGCCATGCGGATATCCAATCCGATCTCCGCTGCGAGCAGGCCTGCGATGTGCGCAACCTCTATGGAATGCTTCAGGGCATTCTGTCCGTAACTGAAACGATACTTCATCTTTCCGAGAAGGCGTACCAGCTCCGGATGGATTCCGTGCACTCCTACTTCAAGGACAGCTGCCTCACCGGCCTCCTTGATGATATTCTCGACTTCTTTCTGGGCCTTCTCGACCATCTCCTCAATACGAGCAGGATGGATACGGCCGTCGATCACGAGTTTTTCAAGGGCGATCCGGGCTACCTCACGGCGGATCGGATCGAAGCCGGACAATACGACCGCCTCGGGCGTATCGTCGATGATCAATTCAACTCCGGTCAATGTCTCGAGCGTACGGATGTTTCTACCCTCACGTCCGATGATGCGGCCCTTCATTTCATCACTGGGAAGCTGAACGACCGAAACCGTGGTCTCGGCAACGTGGTCCGCGGCGCATTTCTGGATGGCAGTAACAACGTACTCCTTCGCCTTTTTGCCCGCTTCTTCCTTCGCCTGAAGCTCCATCTCCTTGATCATTTTGGCTGTGTCAATTTTTACATCTTCTTCAACAGTTTTCAGCAATAAGTCTTTTGCTTGTTCAGAGGTAAGTCCTGAGATCTTTTCGAGTTCAACCAATGCTTTTTCGTGCAATCCATCAATTTCTTTCTTCTTCTTCGCTACTGCATCTTCTTTGGCAGTTAAACTGGCCTCTTTCTTATCCAGAGTATCCAGCTTACGATCCAACGCCTCTTCTTTGTTAAGTACACGCTTTTCCAGACGTGTCAACTCGGCGCGGCGTTCCTTCGACTCTTTTTCGAGCTCATTCTGCGTACGGATACGCTCTTCTTTTGCTTCCAAAAGAGCCTCCCGTTTCTTCGTCTCGGCTGTCTTCAATGCCTCATCGATGATCTCACGTGAACGTACCTCAGCGGCACCGATCTTTGACTCGTAGATCTTCTTACGGTAAATGATCGCACAGATCCAGGCAATGACAGCGGAAGCAACGATCGCACAAACGAGAACGATCACGAACGTCGTTGTGGAAACGGTTGAAGCTGCAGACGCTACCTTGAATACACTAAGCACTCCAGGAGCACCTCCTTATTAAATTTTCATTGTACATAACGCGACTGATAACGCTTTTTATGTTGGTATAAACCGGCAAGCCGGAACATATATCAAGTCGTATAAACTACAACATATCTATTCTATCGCAGTAAAGTATAAAAGTCAACCCCATTCCGGAAATTTTCGGATAATTTCGCCCCCTAAAACAAAAGCAATGTGTCAATACCCTGCCCGGATATGACACATTGCCGATTTAAAAGACTTTATCTGTATCGGTGAGCTTTTGAGAGGATCAATCCTCTTTGGAACCCTCCGGGATCAGTCCGTAATACTCACGAAGCTTGCGCTCGATCTCGTCGCAAACCTCCGGATTTTCGATCAGGTACAACTTCGCATTCTCGCGTCCCTGGCCGATCTTTCCGTCGTTATAAGCATACCATGCACCGCTCTTTACGATGATGCCTGCATTGGTCGCCAGATCGAGGATATCGCCTTCGGAAGAGATACCCTTACCGAACATGATATCGAACTCTGCCTCCTTAAAGGGCGGAGCCACCTTATTCTTTACGACCTTAACACGTACGCGGTTTCCGACTACATCGCCGCCGGACTTGAGGGACTCAACGCGACGAACATCCAGACGGATCGAAGAATAGAACTTCAAAGCGCGGCCGCCGGTCGTGGTCTCGGGGTTACCGAACATAACGCCGATCTTCTCACGCAACTGGTTAATGAAGATAACAACACAGTTGGTCTTGCTGATGACTGCGGTCAACTTGCGAAGGCCCTGGCTCATCAAACGTGCCTGCAGACCCACGTGGGAGTCGCCCATGTCGCCGTCGATCTCCGCCTTCGGCACCAGAGCCGCAACAGAGTCCACGATCACGATATCCAAAGCACCGGAACGTACCATGGTCTCACAGATCTCGAGCGCCTGCTCACCGTTGTCCGGCTGGGAAATGTAAAGGTTGTCGATGTCTACGCCGATGTTCTTCGCGTAGGTCGGATCCAATGCATGCTCGGCATCGATGAAGCCTGCGATACCGCCGCGCTTCTGAACTTCCGATACCATATGAAGAGCGACCGTGGTCTTACCGGAAGACTCCGGTCCGTAGATCTCAACGATACGTCCTCTGGGGATGCCGCCAAGGCCCAGCGCCAGATCCAGGCTGAGGGAACCGGTCGGGATCGTCTCGATATTCATCTGGGATGTCGGATCGCCGAGTTTCATAACGGTACCCTTACCGTAAGATTTCTCCAACTGGGAGATGGCCGCATCCAATGCTTTTAATTTCTCTTCTCTTTCCATTCTGTCCTCCAAATCATGTATGGTTATATTTCAGTTTGTATTCTCAAAACCAAAAAAGGAGCAAAGCTATAAGCCGGGTTATGTATTTGATGATCATCTGTCTAGTCATACCGTCACCGATATGATCAAGCGACCTACCTGAAACATTGACGGGCAGCCATTCGTTTCTATGCGGTCTTGCTTCGGATGGGGTTTACATGTGCCCGCATTGTTACCAACACGGCGGTAGTCTCTTACACTGCCCTTCCACCCTTACCGGGATCGCTCCCGGCGGTATATTTCTGTTGCACTTTCCTTAGAGTCGCCTCCACCGGACGTTATCCGGCATCCTGCCCTGCGAAGCCCGGACTTTCCTCACCTGCAACCTTTCGTCTTTGCAGCCGCGATCATCTGCTTTACTCCACCCTTGATTTTATCATTTTTACTATAGTATGTAAAGCGCTTTTACACCGGAAGGTCGATTTCTTTTCCGAGTGCAAATGAGTACAGCACGCATGCTTTCACCTGCGTCCCGGTCATACTCTCCAACGCTTCCTTATACAGTTTCAGCTGTGCGAGATACCGCTTCGTAAGGATCTCCTCTCCGCCTTCTTTCGGAAGCGCGTCGGTCTTATAATCCATGATGACCGGATGCCCGTCTTCACCGATATAATATGCATCGATGATACCGCGCACCAGAACCTGATCCTCCTGCGATGCGATCGCCTCCGTCACTTCTGCGTTCTGATATTCCCTCAGATAGATGTGTGCCGGGATCGCGTACAAGAAACGGACTTCCCTCTTCAGCCGGCCTTTCTCCTGCGCCTGCGCCATTTCCTTTGCGAGCTTGCTTTCAAAAAACCACGCGATCTTCCGCGCATTGACCAGCTTATGCATCGTATCGTCGAGAATGCCTTCTTCGGCCAAACGGTCCACCTGCGCCCGGATATAAGCGATCCGGTCGTCCTGCTTCAGCACCTCTGTAAAATCGAGATGCTCCATCACATTGTGCGTGGCAGTTCCGCGAAGCGCCCCGAGGTTTTCCTCCTGCCCCGCCCGGATCACGAAGCCCTCGCTCTCCGGCGCATCAGCCTCACCCTCGACGCTTGACGACGTAACGTCATCTTCCTGCGTTTCGTACCTGTCACCGAGCGATCCGTTCCTTTCGTGATCACCGCGGGATCCGCCCGCCGCTACTTCCTCGAAGGTCACACCTTCCTCTTCCATGAAGCGGTGCTTCACTTCCGATACGGACACGATGGCCTTCTGATCGCCCAGCGCCGCGTACGGATACACATAGGAAAACCGTTTTACGATCTCGGCCAATGCTTCTTCGTCGCTCAAGGTTACTTCGCCTTCTGCGCCGTTCGCTGCTCCTGTGCCATCTGTGGAGGCATCGTCCGACGAATGCTTTGCTTTGTACCTCTCGAGTTCCTTCTGAACTTCATTCTGCGGATGCAGGATGAGCTCGTAATCGCTGCCGGTATAGGTGATCGCGTCGGGTTTCATCTCCGTTCTCGTCACCTTGCCCTGAATGCATCGCAGGATCCAATTGAGATAGCTCGGTTTCGAGCAAAAATCATCCTCTGAGAAATCCCCGTTCACCTCGGCATCCGGTTCCGGCAGATCCTTCATGCAGCCGACCACGAACAGTTTCTCTTTCGCACGCGTCAAGGCAACATAGAGCACGCGGCTCTCCTCATAGAGGTTTTCATCCTGCTCCTTATCGCGGATGATCTTCTTCAGATTGGATTTGATCTTTACGGACAGCAACGGATTGACATAGTCAAACGCCACCCGATAGGTCGGATCATAAACGAATTCCGATTTTGCGCGGTTGGATCTCGTCAGGTCCTTTTGCGCACCCGCCAAAAATACAAACGGGAACTCCAGACCTTTGCTCTTGTGAACAGTCATCAGACGAACGACATCATCCTCTTCACTCAGTTTATTCGGCTCGGACAGGATGATCTCCTTCTCTTTCAAGCGATCGATATACCGGAGGAAGCGGTCAATGCCTCGATAGTTTGTCTTTTCGAAATCGCCCGCCGTCAAAAGCAACATGTTGACGTTGATCTCCCTGCCGCGGCCGTTGGGCATCGCAGTGATCTTGCTACGGTAGTCGGTCTTTTGAAGGATCGCTTCCAACAGTTCGGGGATCGTGCTGAAGTTTCTGCGCTCGCGCAGGTCACGGTACAACTTGATGAAACGGTCGATCTTCTTCCCGAGGGAAACATTGCCCCCGGCGTAACCTTCCACCGCCGTGAAAAACCAAACGGAGGCAGGCGCGCCCAGGCGGATCAGCGCCAGCTCCTCCGGAGTGAAATCAAACATCGGCGATGCCATGACGGTCACAAGAGGAACATCCTGAAGCGGATTATCCAGGATACGCAAAAACTCGATTAGATCGCGCACTTCCGGCGTTTCGAAATAGGCAGCGCCTTCGGTCGATACTACCGGTATATCATACTCATCCCGCAGGATCGGCAGAAACTCTTCTTCTGCATTTTTCACGGAGCGCATCAGGATCACGATATCCCGATAGGTCGCAGTCCGATACATTTTCTGCCGCAGGTCATAGACCTGCTTTTTGCCGACGATCTCACGGATCCTCTTACCGATCAGGATGGCCTGAAGTTCGGCTACGGTGCGTTCCTCTTCCTCTTCTTCCTCGTTGTCACCGGAATCGGTTTCATCCTCACCGTCCTCGGAAGCATCGGAACTTCCCTCCTCGGCGTCATCCTCTCCGGCAGGTGCTTCCGTGTCAGGATCTTCGTCCTCCTTCTTTGTTTCGGTCGGGATCACTACATCGATCACCAAGCAAGGATCAACTCCTTCCTCCTCAGGAAAGGCGGCCGCCGGATTCAGTTTTGCGGTATCGTCATAAACGATGCCGCCGCGTTCCTTCGTCATCAGGTTCTCGAAGATCGTGTTGATCGCATTCAGAACACCGGCTCGGCTTCGGTAATTGCTGTTCAGGCAGATAAGTGTTCCTTCGTTTTCTTCCTCACGGTAGGTATCAAATTTCTCAATGAACAGTTCCGGCTTCGCGCGACGGAAACCGTAGATGCTCTGCTTCACATCGCCGACCATGAAAACGTTGGACTTCGCAGGTGAAGCGGGATGCCTGCAGATCCGACGGATCAATTCTTCCTGAACCCCGTTGCTGTCCTGGTACTCGTCGACCAGGATCTCCTCGAAGCGTTTCTGATAGATCGATGCAACCTCCTCATCCATGAGCAGCTGCAACGCATAATGTTCCATATCGGCAAAATCCATCAGACGGAGCCTCTTCTTCTCCGACTGAAAGAGTTCGTCGACCTTGCGGGTGATCTCTGTCAACAGTTTTACCTGCGGTAACAGACGAGACAGTTCCATCTCCATCGTGTCCCAGGAGAGCGGTTTTAGTTTTTTTACCGCATTGATGACCGCTGAGATCTTGTTTTTCTCAGCCCTTATCTTTTCAAAAAACTCAAGATGCTCTTTTTCGGCTTTATTAAAGCTGATCGGAGGGATCTTATTCGACGGCTCGTTGAGATAAGCAACCGCCTCGGCTAACGTCGGCTTTTTATACGCTATGTCCGCCACATCCGCCATCTTCTCGATCGTCTCGATATGCCGCGAATCCGGAAACATGCAGGCCAGTTCGTCCGCCAGCGCTTCTGCAGCTGCCTTCACATTCAGAAGCGGCCGGAGCTGTTTTTTCTCATACGCGTTGAGGTCTTTTCGCAGTTGTTCGTTGTGATCACCGCTGTAGACTTCGATCGCGCCGGTCAGGAACTCCTCAGGGTCAGCATACTCGCGACTCTTCCCGTAGAATTCCTCGATCGCACGGCTCAGGGCCGACTTGCGATTTTTATTGAGGATCCCCAGCGAAAGAAACGCTTCGGAATCATTCTCCAGATAATATGGTTCCAAAACCGCTTCGATCACATCGCCAAGCAGAAGTTTGATCTCCGCCTCATCGCTGATCCCCAGGTTCGGTTCCAACCCGATACGGAAGAAATTCTCGCGGATCACATTCAGGCAGAAACTATGGATCGTCGAAATGGATGCGTACGGTAATTTGACCAGCTGCCTGCGCAAACGGCTGCGCATCTCATCATTGCAGTTCTCGTCATCCATCGCATCCTGAAGCGCCTTGCGGATACGCCCCTTCATCTCAGCGGCGGCCGCGTTGGTAAATGTCATGATCAACAGACGGTCGATCTCCAGCGGATTCGCGGGATCCGTGATCCTCCGCAAAACATGTTCGGTAAGCACCGCAGTCTTACCGCTGCCAGCCGCAGCAGATACCAGGAGGTTTCCGTCTCTGTGGTCAATGACTTTCTGTTGTTGTTCATTCCAGATCACTGCCATGTCGGTCACTCTCCTTTCTCCTGCTCATTTTCCTGACGAAGTTTCTCGCGATAATCCTTGAAACTTACTGTCTTCACCTTCCGTTTCTTCAGATCGTTTCGTTTATCATTGATATGACAGATCGCCTTAAACGGGCAATAGCCGCAGGCATCCGCCTTCTTGCTTTTGAGCGGATTTACGGGGATCTGTCCTCCCATCATGTTTTTATACAGTTCCGAGATCTTATCCATCACGCTATCCGAGAACTGAATAAACTCTTCATTTGACAACACGTGAGCGTCCGAATAGAACTCTCCGGACTTCTTCAGCCGGATACCCTTGATCAGACGCGACTCATTCTTCATGCTAATATCGACTTCCTGATGAGACAGGATCTCCGGATCTGAACTGGTAACGCCCTGCATCCTTGAATATTTGATCAGATTCTCTCGAATGACCTCATCCCGATGTTCGTCGATTGCCTCCATAATGGCAGTGTCTGCATCCAAAAGAGGCTCCATCGCATGAAAATAATACACACCCACAGGCTGGATCTCCTTGCCTTTCGCCAGTCGGTCTTTCATCACAGCCGTCAGATAGATCGGCAACTGCAACTGAGCGCCTTCCGAAAGGAGGGAATAATCGATCTCCTTATATCCGGTCTTGTAATCGATGATGCGCACAACACTGCCATCCTCGGTCTCGTCGATACGGTCGATCTTTCCGCGGATCTCACAGTCTGTTCCCGGGATCTTCAACGCATCCAAATGAAGTTTCGCCTGCTCGCTTTCATCTGCGAGCTTTCCGAACGGAACTTCACAGTGAAACTTCTTGAAATCTCCCGATTCGATCTGAATGCGGAGCAGATCCGTGAGGAATGCGATCTCATTCTTCCAAATACGGTACAGATACTGGTTATACCCGTTGTCCTCCATCTTCTCATTCAGGAAAGGATCCTGTTTGTAAGCGAACTCCAGCGCTCGCTTTACCAGATCATCCTTCCGCTCCTGTGTCCATTCGGGATTTGTTCCCGCGCGATCGGCAGACATCTCCCCCAGTACATACTGAAGCGCCGCGTGATAAAACGATCCGCGGTCAATGGCATCGATAGAGGATTCTTTCCTTTCCTTCAGCCCCAGACCATAGCCCAGGAAGTGTCGGAAAGCACAGCTTCCGTACGATTCCAAACGGGACGGGCTGACACTATGGTTGAGTTCGAACAGTTCCTTCGCGATCGCCTCAGGTAAGGGTGTATGGACATATTTATACTCGTGGAGTGCCTGAAGCACGGACAATAGTTTCGCATACTTCGGGTTCTCTTTATACCACTGATAGAGAGCACGGTAATAGAGTCCGAACGCGTTCTCCTTCTGTGAAATCAAATCTATACAATAATCAGGATTCAGCAGTGTTTGATTATCTTTCGGCAAATCTTTCTTCTCAACAAGTTTCGGAAATATGGTCCGGATCTGTTCGATCACATACGAAGGCAGCAAAGCCTCTCCCTGCGAATCCATAGAGGAATATGAGAGATACAAACGCTTTGAAGGCGTCGTAAACATTTGATATAAATATAATTTGTCGTTCATGCTGTCGCGCGCCGCCGACGGCGAAAGTTCCACCGACAGTTCCCGAAGGATGTCGCGATCCGAATCATTGATCAGACCGCTGCCCTGCGCAACCAACGGGAAGAGTCCTTCATTGACCCCGAGCATAAACAAAGCTTTTATTTTACCAATACGCATGCGGCGCAGCTCGCCGATGATCACACGGTCCAAAGTCGGCGGGATAACACCGATCTTCATATCCTCCAGGCCGGCCGTCAAAAGCTCTTCCAGTTCCTCCGGACGCATCAGGTCGTCTGCCATCAGACTCTGCGTCTGCGCGAACAGATTCTGCATCTTCTCCTGCACGGCTTCGTATTCCGCCGCGCGGTCATACCTGCCGTCATCGTTCAGAAAATCGATCCGGCTCTGCACGGTCTTCGTCACGTTGCAGGCATTCAAAACCGAGGCTATGCCGTCCAGATATTCTGCCGCCGTATGCTTTCCCTTCCGGAATCTCTCGTAGAACGGTCCATAGACCGCGAGAACCTCTCTCAAGATCCGGTGGAAATCATCATCGATCTCTTCCTGCGCGAACTTCATGAAACGCTTGTAGGAGTTGATCCCGTAAGCGATCACATAGTTCTCAAAAAGGTCGAGATCCTCGATTGGAATAACATAACCGTATTTCAAACTGCTCAGTACGCACTCCTTCCGGAAATCAAACGTCAGAAGGCCGAGCAGGCTGAGAACAAAATTCGTATAATCGCTGTCCGTCATATTGCGCGTGGTATCCGTGAAATACGGGATCTGTGCGCGTTCAAACTCGCGGACAATGATATCATGGAAGCGGTCGGGCTCTCCGGTCACGATGGCGATGTCGGAGAACCGGTAACCCTCGCGATATACAAGGTCCCGGATCGTACGTACGACCATGGAGACTTCCATCGTCGGATGGTCCAGACGGTACAGTTCGATTGACTCACACTCATGCATCCAAGGCGTCGGTTTTACCTGTTGCTCGTAAACGCGCTCTAAATGGCTTAATTCGTCGTTTTCGCGCAGACGGTAGACAAACTCCTCACCGATGGAAAGATCGGCTTCTACGGCGATCTGGTCGCGTTCTGCGCTATCCATAAGTTTTCTGTAGATCGTGGCAGCCGAATCAAAAAGATCTCCCTCTTTCGATCCGACGAGAGTTCCCTTCTTCGCGCACAGAGCCACGCTGACTCTCTCCGCATTCAGCATCAGGTGCGTGATGACCTGGTACTGCAGCGGCGTAAATCCATTGAAACCGTCCAGGTAGATCTCAAACGGTACCTGCTTTGCGAACTCGGGCAATGCTTTGCACAGGATGGGCATCAGTTCATCCTTATCCATGAAGCGGTTTTCCAGTTCCTGACGGTAGGACTTCCAGATCAGCGCCAGATCGCTGAGTTTCTGACGCAGGATGTAATGCTCGGAAAGGCCGGACTGGTCCGGAGACTCCAGCAGAGTCAGCAACGAACTGCCCTCTTCGAACAGGCCAAAGGAAGCCATCTCGCCCAGGGTGTGGACGATATTGTCCAGAAAGCCGGTCTTCTCGCTGTCATACTTCAGGATCTTCAGATCCTTCGAAACATTATGCACGGCACGGCGCATCAGGAGCATCTTTCCGGAGTCGTCGATTATCTTCTTCGTCGGGATATGCAACTGCTCGATCACGCGATATGCGAGCGTCGTAAAACCGATGACGTCGATGTTGATTGACCCGTGTCCCGGATGCTGCGCGAACAAATGCTGCTGCGTCGACAGCGTCGACTGTTCGGGCACCAAAATATAGAACATCCGCACCGGATGCTCTAATGAGCGCTTGATACATTCTTCATAGATATAGTGGGATTTCCCGGCGCCGCCGGGGCCATAGATGACTCTTAAACTCATATATTACCCCCTATCCTGCTTGTGGACTTGCACTGCAAACCTTTTACTATATTTTACCATAGAGGCTCCTTTTTCGTCAAACAAAACCGCCTCGATTTCCAAAAACAGAAACTTCCAAACTTAACTCCACAACCTGTAAAATTTTCTCGGAAAAGGTGTTGTAATTCAACTGCGTTTAGTATATACTTGAATTGTGTTCGAGGAAGTCAGGCATTTTTTCCTTGGTTTGCGGTGCGACATGCACCTTTGCGCGATATAGTACTATCCCGTAGCCTGCATTTCTTACTTTGTTTCGGATGGGTCTTCCCCATATTCCCCTACACTTTACTTACTGACGAGCTTACGCTCAGCCTTGATTTTGCTTACTATTCGGAGAATATTATAATGTTATATGTTTATATATACCTCGCTGTTATGGGGGTTATTGGCTTTATCCAGATGGGTATGGATAAGAGCCGTGCGCGCCGTCACCAGTGGCGCATTCAGGAGACCACGCTCTTTTTGACTGCATTTTTGGGAGCTGCCTGGGGTAGCCTTGTAGGAATGTTTGTATTCCGCCATAAGACGAAGCATCGCAGCTTTATGATCGGCATGCCATGCATTGTCATCTTCCACGTTATCTGTGTATATTTTCTGGACCTACTCGCTTTTTAACGAGAGGTCTACTTAAAGTTCACGAGTGACTTTTCTTCATACACATTGGCCGGCGCATAGTTCATGCGCCGGCCTTTATTTATTGTCGCACCATCCGATTTCCGACTTTACTCTGTTCCTATGAATGCGATCACCGACAGAAAGGTTCGCTGCGCGTGAAAAACATTCCGCTCATGTCAAAGCCGGATCTCGGGGACCCGATTCGACTTCGGGTGTTTTCTTGATAGCGATAGGTTCCCACCTATCGCGAAAACACCCTCAGCGATCGCAAAATCCGTTCTCGGATAAACGGATTTTGCCCCGGCTCCGTCTTTTCATTCGCGGGTTTTTCATACGCTAGCTCACATGTCTGTCTTGCGATCGCATTCATATACCACAAATCGGAAATCGATCGGCGCGACGAGTTACGTCCGAGGTGTCATGGAAAAGTCCTCCGGTTGTTTTCGGGTAGGGTTCGGGCAGGCGGCGCGCGATCGCCAGGCGGGCATTGATCGAGCTGTAGAGGATCTCGCGAGTGAGGTACCGGATCAAGGGCGAAAATCGGGTCTCCGAGACCGATTTTCGCGCGAGACGAGGACTTTCTCATCAAGAGAAAGCCGCAGTTCGAAGCGGGACCCGCGAGATTCGGTGCCGAACCGAGCGAAAAAAGCTGCAGATTTTGAATAAATCTGCAGCGCGATCCTCACAGCGCAGTGAACTACCCGCCGGTGATCGCGCGCCGCCCATAAGAGCCTAAAAAAACCGGGGGCGTCAATCTTGACACCCCCGGTCGTATATCTCGGAGTTATTATTCGTTTGTCTCTTCGGTAGCAGGAGCTTCCTCAGCGGTAGCTGCGGCAACTGCCTCTACGTCAACAGCAACTGCTTCCTCGGTCTCTTCCTTATCAGCAAGAAGTGCCTTCATGCTCAGGCTGATCTTCTTCTCTTCGGAATTGAAATCAACGATCTTAGCGGTTACCTTCTGGCCGATCTTCAAAACGTCGGAAGGCTTGCCGATGCGCTCTTTCGCGATCTGGGAAACATGAAGCAGTGCGTCGATGCCGGACTCCAGTTCAACGAATGCGCCGAAGTCTGCCATACGAACTACGGTACCCTCAACAACTGTACCAACTGCGTACTTCTCAGCTGCGTTCTTCCAAGGGTTCTGATCCGGGAACTTCATGCTAAGAGCGATCTTCGTGTCGTGGATTTCCTTAACGTAAGCGGTTACTGTCTGGCCTACGGTGAAATTCTTCTTCGGGCTCTCAAGACGTCCCCAGGACATCTCGGAAATGTGAACCAGTCCGTCTGCACCGCCGAGATCAACGAAGATACCGAAATCGGTGATATTCTTGATCTTACCGGTTACAACGCTGCCGACCTCAAGCTTAGCGAAGAGCTCCTTCTGAGCTGCTTCCTTCTTAGCGATGAGCAGGGTCTTGCAGTCGCCGATGATGCGGCGCTTCTTCGGGTTGAACTCAGTGATGAGGAACTCAACCTCTTTTCCCTCGTAACGGGAAAGATCCTTCTCATAA
Organism: Lachnospiraceae bacterium; assembly: GCA_017615545.1. Taxonomy (GTDB): domain Bacteria; phylum Bacillota; class Clostridia; order Lachnospirales; family Lachnospiraceae; genus UBA1201. The sequence continues at coordinate 78,461 of JAFZZY010000065.1, read as the reverse complement.
ATGTCGGATACCAGGCTGGCAGGAATGAACACGCGAGTATCATCTACGATCACTCCAAGGCCGCCCTTCAGTACCTGGCTGACCTGTGCGCGAAGTACGGTCTGGTTTTCGAATGCCTCTTCCAGTTCCTTGCTGACGCGCTCGTTCTTCATACGACGGTAAGAAAGCTGTACCTGTCCCTCGCCGTCATTGACCTTCAAGATCTTTGCGGACAATTCGTCGCCGACTTTAACCATAGTCGTCAGATCTGCGTTCGGTGTGTTGGTGTATTCATTACGTGTAATGATACCGTCTGCCTTATAGCCGATATTCAAAACGATCTCTTCGGGTTTAACGTCGATGACCGTACCGGTGACTACCTCTCCTGTATGAATTGTTTTTAAACTTTCTTCTAACATCTGTTCAAAGCTCGTATCTGACATGCTTTTGAACCTCCTCTATAATATTGTTTGGGGTAGATGCCCCTGCCGTTATCCCCACACATGCGGCACCATCAAACCAGTTCGGATCAATATCGGCCACCGTTTGCAGGAAAAAGGTTTTGGCGCATACGTTTTTACAAATCTCATACAGTTTTTGAGTATTGGAACTATGCTTTCCGCCAATCACCAACATACAGTCTACCTGTGCAGCAACCTCTCGCGCTTCCAGTTGTCGAACTTTTGTAGCATTGCATATCGTGTTTACAACATTGATATTATAACGCATTTTCTCCGCAAACGCAACAAGATTTTCGAACTTATTGTGATTAAATGTGGTTTGTGCGACCAAAGTTGCCCCATTTTTTACATTTTTCATCACTTTTTCGAGTTCTTCGGGCGTTTCGACCACGGCTCCGGGCGTTTTACACCATCCCAGGACCGCCGCGACCTCCGGATGATCCGGGTTTCCGGCGATGATGATCTTCTCTCCGGCGGCGCTTTTTTCGCTTACGATCTGGTGGATCTTCTTCACGAACGGGCAGGTCGCGTCAACGACACGGTGACCGCTGTTTTGCATGCTCTGATAAACCGCCTCGCTCACCCCGTGGGAACGGAGGATGACGACCCCTTTCGGGAGTTTTGAAACGTCCTCATCTTCATCGATCACACGCACACCTTTCTTCGCCAGATCCTCTACAACGATCTCGTTATGGATGATGGGACCGTAGGTGTAGACCGGCAGATCCCGGTTCTTTTCGGCCTCTTCATAGACGCATTCTACGGCGCGTGTCACACCGAAGCAGAAGCCGGCGCTCTTAGCAACAATAACTTTCATGTATTCCCTCTTAATTCATACGTTCTTTGCACAGTCCGTAGATCGTATCCACGACCTCGTCTATGCTCATATACGATGTATCGACGCACACGGCATCCTCTGCCTGGCGCAGCGGCGATACCTCGCGGGTCATGTCGCGATGGTCACGCTCTTTGATTTCCTCGAGGATCGTTTCGTAATCACAGGTCTCACCCTTGGCGATCATCTCATCATAGCGGCGCTTCGCCCGAACCCCGGGATCTGCCGTCAGATAGATCTTCAGCGGCGCATCCGGCAGGACCACGGTACCGATATCACGGCCATCCATGATCAGGCTGATGTTCTTGGCGATCTCCTGCTGGGAGGATACAACATGTTGACGGACCTTAAAAAAAGCACTGGTGCGTGAGGTCGCATCACTGACTTGGGAAGTGCGGATGAAACCGTTCACATCCTTTCCGTTCAGGAATACGTGCTGTCCGTCCTCTTCGTGGGACAGGTCCAGTTTTGCATTCAGACATGCTGCGCTTACCGCAGTTTCGTCATCGAGGTCAATATCATTCTCCAGCAGATACAGTGCGACCGCGCGGTACATAGCACCCGTATCTACATACAGGATGTTCAGTTTCTCCGCCAGTTTCTTCGCGATCGTGCTCTTTCCGGCGCCCGCAGGCCCGTCGATAGCTATCTGGAAGTTCATCTTCTTTTTCTCCTTTTTACTCTTCTTCTCTTTGGCTCCGTTTCCGGAGCCGTCAGCATCGTCCTCCACGGCATAGGTGCCGGCCGCAAAGCCCGTGGACCATGCGATCTGGAGGTTGAACCCGCCCGTAAGAGCGTCCACATCCAGCACCTCTCCGGCAAACGACAGTCCGTCGACGCCTTTGACCTTCATAGTGGTCGGTGATACCGCCTTCACATCCACGCCGCCCCGTGTGATCACCGCTTCGGGATAGCCGCGGGTCGCGATTACGGTCAATGTATAATCTTTCAATATATGTATGAAGTCCGCCCGCTCCTGTTTGGAAACGAGGCCGGATTTTTTCTCCTGATCGAGACCGGAAGCATCCAGGATGACCTGCAGCAAACGCGCAGGAAGCATGGATGCGACCGCATTTTTGAAGCTTTTCTGGGCACCCTCCGTAAACAAACGGATCAGTTTGTCATTGAGTTGTTTTTCGGAAAGCGCAGGCTTTAGGTCGATATGCAGGGTAAGTTTCTGTCCCTTCGCGAGATACTCGGTCGCCGCAGCCGATGCTGACAGGATCAGCGGACCGGAAACGCCGAAATGCGTGAACAACATCTCACCGAAGCCTGAGTAGATCTCCTTCGCATCTGCCATCAGGCGCACAGCAACATTCTTTAGGGAAAGTCCGGAAAGCGTCCGGCAGGCAGGCTCCGCCACCTCAAACGGCACCAACGACGGCAGGCAGGCATTGACCTTAAGACCGGCCTTCTCGGCGAAACGCAGGCCGTCGCCCGTGGACCCCGTGGAAGGATAAGACAGGCCTCCGGTCGCCACGATCACATGGTCGAAGTAATGCTTCTTTCCATCCCTGCCGATCACACCGACACAACGTCTCGCGGCGGATGCCTCCGCACTGTTATCTTCGAGCAACAGTCCCTTCACCTCGTAGTTCAGGCACACGCGGACATTCTGCCGTTTCAGTTCGTCGGCCAATGCCCGGATGATGTCCGAAGAATGGTCGCTGACCGGGAAGACACGATTGCCGCGCTCCGTCTTCAGCGGCACGCCATAGGACTCCAGCAGAGCCATCAGCATATCGTTCGAGCAGAGTTTGAAGCTGCTGTACATAAAGCGAGGATTTCGCACGATGTTCGCAAAGAAATCCTCGGGATCGCAAGCGTTCGTCACGTTGCATCTTCCCTTACCGGTGATATACAGTTTTTTTCCGAGTTTTTCATTTTTTTCGAACAACGTGACCTTACCGCCGGCCGATGCCGCTGCGATCGCAGCCATCATGCCCGCGGCTCCACCACCGATGACAAGAATATTCTTTGCCTGTTTGTTGTTCGAAACCATGGAACCGATTTCTCCTTAAAAATGTTTCTGAGAATCAAAAAAGCGCGAGACGGGATTCGAACCCGCGACCCTCGCCTTGGCAAGGCGATACTCCACCACTGAGCCACTCGCGCAAAAAAACTATACAATTGCCGCCGTTTCGGAAGGAAGAAGAAAGAGCGCGAGACGGGATTCGAACCCGCGACCCTCGCCTTGGCAAGGCGATACTCCACCACTGAGCCACTCGCGCATTTCCTGCCGTTTTCAACGGACAAACAGTATTATACACAAGTCAACGGCAATTGTCAACAGTTTTTTTAAAGTTCTTGAGCAGCAAAATTTAAAGCCTCTGCGATGACTTTATCCATGTCATAATACTTATATGCGCCGAGGCGTCCGCCGAAGATCACATCGTCTCTCTGATCCGCCAGAGCCTTGTATTTCGCGTACAATTCAGCATTCGTCGCGTCATTGACCGGATAGTAAGGCTCCATGCCCGGCTTCCATTCTGCCGAGTATTCGCGGGAAATGATCGTGAACGGCTGCTTACCGAAATTAAAATGTTTGTGCTCGATGATACGCGTGAACGGCTGCTCGTGTGAAGTATAGTTCACTACGGCATTGCCCTGGTAGTTATCACAGTCATCGATGCGCTCGGTCTCAAAGCGGACGCTACGATAGGCCAGCGGTCCGTAGCAGAAATTAAAGAACGCGTCGATATTGCCCGTGTAGATCGTCTTCTTCGCGATGCCCGCATGTCCCTTGATGAACTCGAAGTAATCCGTGTTGAGGAGGACCTCCGCGTCCTTCAGCATCTCCTGAACCATCGCGGTGTAGCCCTCTTCCGGGATGCCCTGATAACGATCGTTGAAATAATTGTTGTCATAGGTGAAACGCAGCGGCAACCGGCGGATAATGAACGCCGGGAGCTCCTTACAGTCGCGTCCCCACTGCTTCTCGGTGTACTCTTTGATCAGTTTGAAATAGACATCGGGTCCGACCAGGGACAGCGCCTGCTCCTCGAGATTCTTCGGCTCCGTAATGTTCAGTTTCTCGATCTGCGACTGAATGATCGCCTTCGCCTCTGCGGGTGTCTTGATATTCCACAACTTGGAAAATGTGTTCATGTTGAACGGCAGGTTGTAGAGTTCGTCGTGGTAGACCGCCACCGGCGAATTGATATAATTGTTGAACCGCGCGAACTGATTGACATAGTTCCACACCTCTTCGTTGGAAGTATGGAAGATATGCGCGCCGTAACGGTGCACATGGATGCCATCCACATCCTCTGTGTAGATATTACCCGCGATATGCGGACGCTTCTCAACGACCAGGCACTTCTTTCCTGCCTTTGCAGCTTCGTGCGCGAAAACGGCCCCATAAAGCCCCGCGCCGACGATCAGATAATCGTACAACATGTTAAAACCTCTCTTATTCGTTATTATCCTCCGGTCCTGCCGGCAGATCCAGACCTGCCGGGAAGAAAGCTCCCAGGCTGGTCGATAAACTCTTCTTCGGGCGGAACATCTCCGCGATCACCGCGATCGCCTTCTCAAAGCTCTCGCGATCTTTGGAAAGCACAAACAGGCGTGCCGTGTTTCTGGCGTCTGTCAGCCCATCGTGTGCCTTACCCTCAAAATCGATATTGGCCGCTTTCAGCGCGTACTCCAACTTCAGGCTGTGCGAGATTCCGAGTTCCTTACCGAACACTTCCTGAAAATCCACCCAGCTGTCCAGCAAGCGCTGCACTCTCTCATCCAAAAGGCCTTTTCGCTCACTCTCGTGATGCAACTGATGATAGTCCGTGAGGCTCCAGGAATACATCCCGACCTCGTCCTCCCCGATCCAGTCGAGGAACATGGTCAATGCTTCGGCAAATGCGGGCGCTTCCGCCACCATCTCATTCGTGATGCCGGTGAGAGCCTCGATATCCTCATCGATCCGAAGATACCCGGGTTTCACATATAATGAAAACTCGCTTATCGTCTCGTAGGAATCGTTCAGTTTTACCGCGCCGAACTGGATGATCTCGGAACCCTGGTGTTCCCGACCCTTACGCGTATCCCGGGCCATTTCAAAATCAACGATGATATGAAACAAAAGCACCCCGCCCTTCTTTTATCGTTTTTCGCAAACCTCGCCAGCACGCTTGTAAATGCTGTTCTTTTCGACCACACCGCGCACGCTGGACAACGGATAGACATTGGTATTCTGACCGATCACGGTTCCGGGATTCAGAATGCTTCCGCAACCGATCTCCACATGGTCGCCGAGGATCGCGCCGAGTTTCTTCAGCCCGCTGTCGATCGTCGAAGCATCCTCATGATCTTTGATCGCCACGAGCGTCTTATCCGATTTTACATTCGATGTGATGGAGCCGGCTCCCATGTGTGACTTATAGCCGAGGATCGAATCTCCGACATAATTGTAATGCGGAACCTGAACGCCGTCAAACAGGATGACGTTCTTCAGTTCGGTCGAATTACCGACCACGGCACCCGCACCGATCAGTGCCGAACCGCGCACGAAAGCGCAGTGGCGGACTTCCGCATTTTCCCCGACGATACAGGGACCGCCGATGTACGCCGAGGGAAATACCTTCGCGCTCTTCGCGATCCAGACATCCTCGCCAACCTTATCGTAAGCCTCCTCGCTGAGCGTGGCTCCGATGGCGCGGATCCAGTCCGCGATCTGCGAGATCGCCTCCCACGGGTAGGTCGTCGTCTTCAAATATTCCTGAGCAAGCGAGTGGCCCGCGGTCAGGTCAAATAATTCATTGGTCTGAATTTCCTTCATGATTTCTCTCCTATGCACCCTTCCGATAGAACGGCGCTACGCCCGCAAAGCGGGAATGTATGGCTTCGGGATGCTCGATTTTCTTCACGTTCACGCATCTGCGGGTAATGAAATCCGACAGTTTCTGCATGTATTCGCCCTCGGAGATCGTGCCCTCCGCAACGTAAGACAAGCCCTTCTCCCAGCTCGCCGTCAGGTCGGGGTTGAGCATCTGCGGCATCGAAGTCGCAACGACTTCGTATACCAGCTCCCCTCGGAACGTCGGTGTGATGATCTGGGTCTTTTTGTTCAAATGTAAATACTGGATCGTGACCAGTTTCTTCAGGATCTCCGCACGCGTCGCGCTGGTACCGATGCCGCTGCCCTTGATCTGGGCGCGCAGTTCCTCATCCTCGATGAGCTGGCCCGCATTTTCCATGGCCAGAATGAGCGTACCGGAATTATAACGCGCCGGCGGCTGCGTCTCGCTCTCGCGGATCGCAAAATCCTGCACCGGCAGATGACTGCCCTTCTTCAGTTCCTCGAGCAGACGCTGCAGATCCGGTGAATTGCGAAGATCGTTCTCTTCCTCTTCGGCCTCCTTCGGCTCGCCTTCCTCCTCGGATTTATCGGTCTTCTTTTTGCTCGCGGCGCCCGCGATGCCGGTCACCTTGAAGTATCCCTCTTCGGTCAATATCTTGAAGTTCGAGAAGAAATGCTCGCGGTTCTGCGCGCCGGTCGCCTCATTCAGCGTCGGCTGGCCGCCCAGGTCGAGAGCGATCTTCTTATAGACCGCAGGCGGGAAGAAGATGCTCAGGAAGCGACGCACGATCATGTCGTAGACACCGGCCGCCGTATGAGACAGTTTCGGAAGTTCATTGAAACCCTGTCCGGTCGGGATGACCGCATAGTGGTCCGTGATCTGTTTGTCGTTCGTATATTTCGTTTTAGCAATGTTTTTGTAGGTCCCCATATCGAGCGCTTCCTGTGCCAGCTGGGCAGCCGGCTCATAACGCAAAAGGCCCTTGATATTCTTATCGATCTCCTTCGCGACCGCCGTGGAAAGCACACGGGCATCGGTACGCGGGTAGGTCACGAGTTTTTTCTCATACAGGTCCTGGATGATACGAAGTGTTTCATCCGGGCTGATCTTAAACCGGCGCGAACAGTCGTTCTGCAGTTCGGCCAGGTTGTATAACAGCGGCGCGTTCTTCTTCTCGGTCTTGCGTTCGATCGAGAGCACCTCCATCGCGGCCGGTGTCTCCGTCCGCTCCGCCTCGTTCTTCGCGCGTGTGATCAGCGCCTCGGCGTCCTCACGCTTCTTAAAACCGTTTTCTTTGTATAATGCCGGCGAGCCGTCATAGAAGCTGTCCGGTGTCGTCTTCCACTCCCCGCTGAAGGTTCCGCTTCCCAGGGAAAATGAAGCATTGACCCGATAATACATGGTCTTCTGGAAGTTACGGATCTCGCGCTCACGGCGCACCACCATGCCGAGGACACAGGTCATAACACGGCCAATGGAGATCACGCCGCGGTCTTCGTTCAGAAAACGAGCGACCTGGTTGCCGAACTTCAAGGTCAGCAGGCGCGAGAAGTTGATGCCCATGAGGTAGTCTTCCTTCGCACGCAGATAGGCGGACGCACCGAGATTATCGTAGGCGCTTAAGTCCTTCGCCTCGGCGATGCCTCGCTTGATCTCCTCCTCGGTCTGGGAATCGATCCAGACACGGCGGCGGTTCTTACCGACTACGTGTGCTTCCTGCTCGACCAGACGGTAGATATACTCTCCCTCACGTCCCGAGTCGGTGCAGACATAGATCGTGTCGACATCCGGGCGGTTCAGCAGCCCTGCCACGATATCAAATTGTTTTTTCACATTCGGTATGACTTCGTACTTATAGGACTCCGGGATAAACGGAAGTGTCTCCATACGCCAGGATCTCAACGCAGCGTCATAAGCCTCCGGGTAACTCATCGTTACCAGATGGCCGACACACCAGGTCACGATCACATCGTCACCTTCCATGTATCCGTCTTTGCGGGAAACGTTCTTCTTCAGTGCCTTCGCAAACTCCTGCGCCACACTCGGTTTTTCCGCGATAAATAAACTCTTACCCATGAAGTCCTTCCTCATAACAGGTCCGTAAAGCGGCCTTCTTTTCATATGTTACCATCATACCACAACCATCGAAAAAAGAAAAGTCCGCAGCAGGTCGTACACCTTGTAGAAAACCCCTAAAATGAAAACAAGCTTTGTATTCATCGAATACAAAGCTCTGCCCCTGCCAAGGAGTGCCGGCGATGGGACTTGAACCCATACGTGGTTGCCCACAACAGATTTTGAGTCTGCCTCGTCTGCCATTCCGACACGCCGGCGCATATCGAAAGGTTGCATTTTTGCAACGAATTGATTTTACCATAACTTGCCCGCGAATGCAAGCACTTTTTTACTCGTTTGTCACTCTTCCTCTTCTTCGTCTTCGTAATATTCCTCAAACTCGAGAAGTTCAAAGACTCTCCGGGTCCGTCGGGCCAGGGAAGTCGAACCGACGATACGCACTTTCTGTTCTCCGCCTTCCTGTGAAAGCAAAACGGTCATTAGGCCGGAAGAATCGTCGGAGGTCCTGAAAAGAGGCTCTCTTTCAAAGCAAAGCAGGACTGCCCGGGCCTCCGGCTCCATCAGGGCCGACGGCTCGCTCATAATAACATCTGAACATACAACGTGCGCCTCGAGCAGGTCTTCACTATAAAAGATCTTATCCGCGATCTCTTCTATATCGCCGACCGACCGCCTGCTCATTCGAATTACTATTGACATGATATTCCCTCCCTTTCGATCATTTATTCTTGTTGTTTTTCCGAATTATCTACGGAATCCCAAGTACCCGTAAATTCATTCCACTCCATGACAACTTCAAATCCGATATCCGATAATACGTTTCTGACTATCTTTGAAAAAGTAATATCTGCTCGCTCAAAAAGCCACGATTCTTTCGTCGTCGGGCTGAGGATCGTGACCATCTGTACCCCATCTTCCTGTGTGATCAATATAGACAGGGAGGCATTGCCCTCGGCTCTGTAATAATACTGCTCTAAAAACAGGAACGCGACTACATTCTCAGGGGCCATCAGGGCCGTTTCGTTATCCATCATTACTTTTGAATAAAGAACGGTCGCTTTGGACATTTGGGAAGCATACCGGATCCTCTCGATCACTCCCAAAATATCGGTTGCAGACTGTCTCTTCATTTGAATCATCGTCGGCATGGTTTATTCTCCATTTTCTTTTCTACAGATCCATTATGCGGTGATGATGATTCCTCCCTGGTTAGCGTACAGGGACGAGATTCCGCCGCCGTGTACGATATATACCGAACGGAACGGGGTCAGCGCGAGGATCTTGTCGCGCACCTCTTCCGCTCGCTCAGGACAGTTGATATGGGTGATACCGAGCACCTTCGTCTCAGGATCTTTCACCTCCGAAACAAACTGCGCGATCATCTTATCGATCGATTTCTTCATTCCGACCGCCTGTGTGTATTTTGCGATCTCGCCGCGGTTAGCGTACAGGACCAGCTTGATGTTGAGCGCATTGGCCATCAGGAAGGTCACACCGTTCATACGGCCGTTTTTGCGGAATGTATCGATCGTTTCCAACGTGAAGAAGGTCGACATCTCACGCACGAACTCTGCGGTCGTGTGTACGACTTCGCGCAGCGGCATGCCTGAATTCATCAGCTCGCGCAGTTTCAGCGCGATCACGGTTTCACCGACCGCTGCGGAACGCGAATCGATCACGACGATCTTCGCCTTGCCATGTCCTTCTTCCGTGTAGATTTCCTTTGCAACATGTGCCGCGTTGTACGAACCGCTGAGTTTTTTGGTCAATGCGACCACGAAGATCACGTCGACATCACCCGCCTGAATGTAGGCATCCAGGAAAGCCCCCTCTGAAGGGCAGGCCGAATGCGGGCACTCCTCGCACGCATCCACCTTCTCCAGGAACGAAGGCTGGTCAAACGAGTCATCATCGATGATCTCTTCCTCTCCGACTCTCAGGGTCAGAGGCACGCGGATAAACACGGGATCCTGCCGGTCCTCCTCGTTGAAATCACAGCCGCTGTCACAGACGATCTTATATGTCATAAAATGCTCCTCCCCGGCGGCTCTTGGAAGCGCCGCACGCATGTAGTATTCAATACTACATATCATAGCATCAAATACCATTGCTATCAAGAGGATTTCCGAAATTATTGTTTCTTTTTTTCGGAAAATGCATTATAATCGTAACAGGCTCGTTTTTTCGGGCCATGCAGAGAAAGGACTCCAGATGAAGCAGTTTCTTTTAGAAGATACCAAAGCATTTACCACGCATCTCTTCCTGCAACCGACCTTTGATGCTTTTTTCCTTCGGGAGGCGGTATTCAAAACGTCGGCTACGTTTTCGATCGATGGCGCGGCCAATGCAGACTATTTCGATACAGACGAAGCCATCCCCGAGCATGTGACCTGGGGCAGCGTTCGTCCGCTTTCATTTCAGGTCATCAAAGGCAACCGCCTGCCCGTAAGCTTTCAGATCATCCTCTATCCGGATGAAAAAAGCGTTTCGGAACTGATCGGCCCGGAGGCAGCGGAGTTCGGCGACCGTCTGAAAGTAACACGCTACTACCTGAACCTTTCCTATAAAAACCGTCTTTTGACCTGCACGACCGGTGTTTCCTATGCGGAATTTACCATAGATAAAAGCGCCGAAGAGGCCTGGGACCGCGCTGTACGGGACCTGCTCAGCCGTTTGCAGATCGCCGCGACTGTATCGTAATGCGGGCAATCATGCCCGTTTGTTTGTTCCTTTCGGAACTAGATAAGGAGTTTTTATGATCTTTTGTGACAGCCACCTTCACACCGATTTTTCCACGGATAGTGAAACCCCGGTTGAAGCCCAGATGATGCGTGCGATCGAGCTCGGTCTCAAGCAAATGTACTTCACCGATCACATGGATGTGGACTATCCCGGCGGTGGTTTTGTATTTGACATCGAGCCGTACTTCGAAAAACTGCTGCCCCTGCAGCGTGCATTTTCCGGAAAGATCGGCATCCACATCGGCGTTGAGCTGGGTATGCGTCCCGAAGAAGAGATCGTTCAGAAGAACATCAATATCGCCCGCTGCTACCCCTTCGAGTTCATCGTCGGTTCCGTCCACGTTGTCGACGGCTACGATCCGTACTACCCCGAATACTGGGAGAGTTACGGCGAGGAAAAAGGCATCTATCGTTATTACGAGAGCATGTACGACAGCATGAAACTCTTCCCGGACTTTGACTCCCTCGGACATATTGATTATATCATACGTTACTGCCCTTCGAAAGGTGAAATTCTGGAGAAGTCGCCAAAACTCAGTAAGAAGCTGGAAGAACTGACCGCCTCCATCCTGGAACTGCTGGTCTTCGATGGGAAGGCTCTCGAACTGAACACCGCGGGCTGGAAATACGGGCTGAAATACCCGCACCCGGCGCCGCACCTGCTCAAACTGTATAAGCAGCTCGGCGGGGAGATGATCACCATCGGTTCGGACGCGCATAAGCCCGAGCATCTGGCGTGGGATTTCATCAAAGTGCCCGACTACCTGAAGGAAAACGGTTTCTCTCACTACGTTCGTTTTGAGAACCACAAACCGATCTTTGTATCGATCTGAAACTGAACATACTAAAGCCCCGTTGCGATCTTGGATCGCTTCGGGGCTTTTTCCTTATTTTGTCACGATCTCGATGCCGGCTTCGGCCGCCCCCTCGATCAGTGACGCAGGAACGTCAGGCAGTTTGAGTTCAAGCTTTTTCAGCGACTTCAACTGCTTGATGTCCGTGAGTGTCTTCTCAGGGTTCGAGATCAGTCCGGTCACGGAAGACTCGATATGGACGACATGAACATTGCCCAAAAGGTATGAGATCTCGAGGAACTCGGGGATCGAAAAATAGTAAGGATCGGCGACATAGGTCACATCGTAGAAGTTTGCGCCCGTGACCTCTCCGTTCTCGACGTTTCGGTAAATGACCGACGGCAGGTCCAGTTCGATGGTCCAGCCTTCGGTGATGAGGCGGTGCTCCGGATGCGCGGTCAAATACTCCGTGAAGTAACCGCAGGCACGGCGGGACATCTCAAGCCAGTTCGTATTCTCATTGACATACAAAGAGATAAAAGTGACCTGGGTGCGGATGGTCTTCGTCGACTCATCCATCGTAAAACCGTTGAACGGTCCCAGCTCGGTGTGCTTATTCTTGATCTCTTTAAACATGTCGTAGCAGAACCCCAGCTGCTTATCGTTTTCTTCCATCGCGGCCGACGGGTGCAGCATCTTGATCACATACCACAGGCCGCCGACATAGATCACGAGAACGACCAGCAATATAATGATCTGGGAGGGTGTTATCTTTTTACGTTTAGTGACTACCATCGATGTCTCCTCTTCGGTTCAAAAATTCATTCGTATATGCGGAAAATGCGCCCGGCAGCGCGTAGCGCTCCTTTAACTCGGCGGCATCCGCAAAGTATATGTTTTTTTCGGCCAATGCTTCGACGTCATAGGTATCTGTCGTCTCGACATACAGACCGATCATCTCCCACTCGATATGGGAAAAGATGTGTTTGCTCCGCAGGGCAAACCGCGCTTTTTTCGCGGTCAATCCGAGTTCTCCAAACAGACTCTCGTACACTTTAAGTGCACGTTTTCCGGAGATCCCCTGTTCGAAATCTTCCATCTGCTTCGGTGTGATCATGGCCCCGGGATATTCGTACAGCCCCGCCAGCAAGCCTCGCTCCGGCCGTTTATCGACCAGGACCTTGCCGTCCTTCTCCAGGATCAGGATCACGCGGTGTTCCTGTCTGCGTGCCTGCGCCCGTTGCTTCACGGGAAGCTCTCCCGTAGTACCCTCTTTCCGGGCCTTGCAAAAGCCCTCCACAGGGCACAGACTGCAACGCGCCTCGCCGCCCGGAATGCAGATCGTGGCGCCCAGGTCCATGATGGCCTGGTTGATGTGCCCCGCGTTCTGCGCGTGTGGCAGCAGTTCGTCCAAAAGCTCTGTATAAGCCTTTTTCGTGCTCTCTTTGGAAATATCCGACCGGTCGGCTAAAAGCCGCGAGAACACGCGCAGAACGTTTCCGTCGACCGCCGCCTTCGGCACGCCGAACGCGATCGATGCGATGGCTCCCGCCGTGTACGGGCCGATGCCCGGAAGTTTCGCCAACGTTGCGGGATCGTGAGGCATTGCCCCACCGTACTCACTCATGAGCACCTGCGCGCAACGTTTCATGTTGCGCACGCGGGAATAGTATCCCAGGCCTTCCCAGAGTTTCATCAGGCGGTCGTCCGGCACGCTCGCCAGGGCGGCGATATCCGGGATCTCGGCGGTGAACCTGAGGAAATAGTCGATGACTGCGGTCACGCGCGTCTGCTGCAGCATGATCTCGCTGATCCAGACATGGTAAGGGTTCGGCGCGGCCAGGTTCCGCCAGGGCAGGTCCCTGTGCTCCGCCATGAACCAGGCAGTCAGCACGCGGAGAAAATCTTCTTTATGCTCCCGCAATCCCTGCGGATCCATGTCCGTCACTGCTTTCATCTTACTCCCCGAGACCCAAAGGCCGTGTTACCTTAAACAGCCAGATCCGCTCTCTCTCCTCGAGATGCGGCGCCATCGTATTATAAACAAATTCATGGTATTCGTCGATCCGGCGAATGTCGGCCGGCTCGAGCAGCGACACGTCGATCGCGTCGCGGTCGAACGGCACGTAGGTGACCGGTTCGAACTTCAGCATGCGTCCGTAAACGGTGTCCATCGCCGGCAGGCAGAGGAGCTCATTTTCCAGACGGATGCCGTATTTTCCTTCTACATAAACGCCGGGTTCGTCCGTCGTGATCATGCCCGGCCTGAGCGCCACGATATCCTTCGCGTCCTCACGCAGGATCCAGCGGAAGGCATTCGGCCCCTCATGCACACTGAGTGCATAGCCGACGCCGTGGCCCGTGCCGCACAGATAGTCCACGCCCTGCTCCCACAGCGGTCCGCGCGCCAGGATGTCCAGGCCGTAGCCCGTCATACCCTCGCGGAATACCGCCGACGACAACTGAAAATGTCCCTTCAGCGTAAGGGTGTACATGCGTTTTTCCTCTTCGGTCAGCGGTCCCAGAACGATCGTACGAGTGATATCCGTCGTACCCGTCTTATAATGCCCGCCCGAATCGACCAGCAGAAAACCTCTCGCATGTAGGATCGCGTTCGACGTCTCCGATGTGCTGTAATGCATCATCGCGGCGTTCGCTCCGTAAGCCGAGATCGTCTCGAAACTCAAGTCGATATAATCCGGACGCTCGCTCCGCAACTTAAGCAGGCGGTCCTCCACGTCCCTCTCGGTCATCGAACCATCGGTAAATTCTTCTTTGATCTCACGCAAAAACGTGATCATCGCGACCGCGTCTTCCACGTGGGCTTTCTTTATATTAGCAACTTCGGTATCGTTTTTGATCGCCTTCCATAAGGAGATCGGCAGCGTATCGTCATATACGTGTGCATGTTGCAGTGCACTCTCGTACAGTCTCGCATTGACCCGGGCCGAGTCCATCCAAACGATGTCTTCGATCTTAAAACGGGCGAAGCTCTTGTAGATATCCTCGTACGGCGCGATCTTCACTCCGTCTTCCCGAAGTTCGTTCTCCAGCTTACTGTTCACTGCCTCGCGGGCAATGTACAGCGTCGCGTCGTCGTTCGTCACAAGCACGAAGCACATCGCGACCGGAACATGCGTAATATCACTGCCGCGCAGATTCAACAGCCAGGCCGCGCTCTCGAGCTCGCCGACCGCCACCGCAGTCACTTCCTCTTCCTTCATGCGCTCGCGCAAACGCTGCAGTTTCGCCTTCGCACTCTCGCCCGCATAGCAGTCCTCCAGACGCCAGGCAGGGTTCGCCGGGCGCTTCGGACGATCCTTCCAGATCGTCTCCGCAGGATCGATATCCAGGCGCAGGCTCGCTCCGCAGTCCTCACAGATCTCGGCGAGCTTCCGCTGCTCCGTCTTCGGGATCACATAGCCATTGGCCGCGAGGACACTGCCCGCACGCAGATTCTTCTTCAAATAATCCAAGGTCGAGATCACATCCTTCAGGCCGACCTTATACAGTCGGATCCCGCTGCCCGCGAGCTCCTTCTCCGCCTGCACGTGGTACCGTCCGTCGGTCCACAGCCCGGCGTCGTCCAGTGTCACGATCAGCGTTCCGGCCGAACCCGTGAACCCGCTGAAATAACGACGCACCTGATCGTGCGGCGCCACATATTCGGAGTTGTGATCATCCGACGAAGGAATGAAAAACACATCCGTCTTCTCACGTTTCATTAATTCGCGTAACTGTTTCAGTCGCTCTGCAGCCTCACTCATCGTACGTGGATCCCTTTCTTGAATTCGGGGGAAATGCGCCCCGTTTGCTCCGCATATTGTACCATAAACCGCGGTTTTTCGCAAGCGAGGCGCCCCAGGCGTTCCTCCTATAAACGTCACAGTTCGCTAGCCGTCATTTGGTGTACTCTACTCTCCGCATGCGGTTGATGACCGCCAGCAGATCCAGCCTTCTCGGAAAGGCCAGATAACGGTCACAGCCCGGGAAGAGTTCGGAATAAACGACATCCAGCCCCTTCTCTTCGATCTCCGCGTACAAAGCATCCAGCTCCGCCTCCAGATCGATCGTCTCCCGGTCAGGATCCGAAAACAAGTCGCCTCCGTGTTTGTTCTCCAGACGACGGATCATAAAACCGATCGCCGTTCTCTGGTCATGACAGACGATGTCATGAATGGGGTTCGTGTCGATCTTCTCATCACCGATGATGATAAAACCGATGTCCGGGATCTCCAGTTTTTCGGGGCCGAATACCTTCGGATACGGCGTAAAGCCCTTCGTCCTCAGGATGCGATCCTGGCTCCAGTCTTCGATCTTCGGCACCTCGGACGCCTTGATCTCGCCGTTATTGTGTACCGCATAGATCTCTTTTGCCCTCTCCGTCACGTTGTAGATCCGGTACTCATCCATCAGATAGACCTGGTCAGCAACTGCCAGATATTCACCGCTGCCGCCGATGACCAGGATCGTCGAAACGCCGAGGGAAGTATAAAGTTCATTGACTCGCTCGGTAAACGGCGTGATGGGCTCCCTCTGGATCAGATCCTTCATCAACGCGTCGCGGATCATAAAGTTGGTCGCACTCCGGTCCTCATCGATCAGCAACAGCTTGCTGCCTCCGTGGATGGCTTCTAAGATGTTCGCCGCCTGCGAGGTGGAACCCGAAGCATGCTCCGTCCGGAATTCCGCGGGGTCGCCGCCGGGGATCCATGAGATGAACGGTGAGATGTCCAGTGCCATTACACTTCGTCCGTCCTCCGCGGAGATCGACATGGCCAATGAATCGGTCACGCACAGTTCCCGGCCATCCCCGAGGACGTGGTCATAGATCCCGGCCGATATCGTGTCCAGGACCGTCGATTTTCCGGAATAACCGCCGCCGGTGATGATGGTTACCCCCTTTTTGATGCCCAGGCCGCGGATTCCGCAGGCCTCGATTTCTTCCTCCGCTGGTGCCTGAAACGGCACGGCACCTTCGAGCGCCATTCCCGTCTTCGAATTTCTCGGGAGGATGCTTCCGTTTGCGATGAACGAAACATACTCACTGTCCGCTAACCACGCACGCAGGGCCTTCTGTTTTTCGGCGAGCTCGCCCACCTTCCGGCTTCTCTCACGATCAAATCCCTTGATGAACGAACGGATCGCCAGCGGGATGTTTTCGATCAGCCGAAATGACTTTTTCTTATCATTTTTCTTCAATTGCACCTGGATGCGCATACACAGGCACATCTGCGGATCGCCGACTTCTCCGGCGCGGTAAAACACAAGCGCGCAGCCGCCGACATTCCGATAACTTTTTCGGCAGCGCCTCTCAAAATACGCTGAATTCCTCTTAAGGATCTCCCCGGCCGGATGCGCGGTATAATACCAGCCTGTTTCCTCCCTCGTTTTATGCCGGTTATACAGTTCGTCGTTCAGTTCCTCCAGATACGGGATAAACTGCCGATAGCAATCATCCGCGACCGCCGTGCTGAAGTTGTCGATCCCCAGACACTCTGCCGGGATCATACACAAAAACGTCGGCCGGTCGTATAGCTCCCGGTTAGTCTTCTCGATCGTGAACGACAGATCGCCCGACCAGTACGTCGGATCGTTGATGTCTATGCCGTCCGGACCCACGGCCAGTCCGGCATACATTCCTCTCCATTCTTTGGTTTCCTGTCCCATGGACCAAATAATACTTTTTAATCGTATCAAGTTTTCACCCTTTTAACCTTTCGTTGTCTACTCCTGACAGGTCATAAACGACCTGTCGTCGTCTTAAGTTACGTATGTGTCCAACGAATTTAGGGCAAAAAAATACCGTGACAAACTGCCACGGAAATGTAAGGCGGACGGTCCCGCCTGCTATGGAACTATCGCAATATCAGCATCTATCACTTAGTTCAATTCCCGAGGTAATGTTTCGATATTTCGTTTGCTCACTGTATTAAAGCCCTTCATGTCAATTACCTCCTTTACGAATTGAATCAAATATTTTCGTTACGTGAACGCCTACACTATACCATGCGGTTTCAAAACCGTCAAGCATTTTTTTACACGGGTACAAAAAAACGGCGCCGGCATCTGACCGGCGCCTATATGGGAATGTCCTATATGACATTCCGGCGGACTAATCTTCGAGGTAGATCCGTAAGTTTCGCATATCCTTGCTGGCGCGCAACCTGCGGAAAGCCCGCATCTCGATCTGCCGAACACGCTCACGCGTGATGTGAAGCAGATCCCCCAATTCTTCGAGCGTCCACATGCGTCCGTCGGTAATACCGTACCGGAGAAGCAGGATCGCCTGCTCGCGTTCGCTCAATATCTTCAAAGCATCGATGATGTCGTCACGAAGCATTCCTGTCGCGATGACATTGTCCTGATCTTTCGACTTCTCGTCAGGCACAAATTCCTGAAGGACGGAGTCCTCTTCGTCGCCGACCGGGGTGTCCAATGACACCGCGTCACCACACAGCGCCTGAAGGTTTGCCAGGCGATCCTGCGTGATGTTTAACAGCGCGGCCAGTTCTTCATCGGTGGGTTCCCTGCCGTTCTGGCTCACAAACGTCGACGTGACACGTGACATGCGGTGTAATAACTCGCGGATGTGCACGGGAAGCCGGATGATGCGGGACTGGTCTGCGATAGCCCGGATGATCGCTTGCCGGATCCACCAGGTCGCATACGTGCTGAATTTAAAGCCCTTAGTGTAGTCGAATTTTTCCACGGCGCGGATGAGGCCGATGCTACCCTCCTGGATCAGATCCAGTAATGCCATATTGCTGCCGTGTACGTAATGTTTGGCCACATTGACCACGAGTCGAAGGTTGGCATTGATCAAACGCTGTTTTGCTTCTTCATCGCCTTCCATTACACGTTTTGCCATTTCGATCTCTTCCTCTTTGGAGAGGAGAGGGATACGGCCGATCTCCCGCAAATACATGCGGATGCTGTCTGCTGCATACTCCGGATCGATCGTCAACATATTCTCGGGATCTTCGGTGTAGATCTCCTCAAGATCTTCATTCTCGAACGATTCGAAATCAACTTCCGCATCGAGCTGCAGGTCTTCGTCATCCATCAGGACGATGCCTGCCTTGCTCAACTCTTTTTCGATCTCTGCTTTCTCAGCCCCGACGGGCTTTCTGTCATACATCATGGTAACTGTGTCCATGTCGATGCAGTTATCGTTCTCTTTCGCGATCGCGATCAGAACGTCGATATTTCCGTTTTTACTGCTCATACCCTCATCTCCTTTCCGCATAGGATCGTGACCCTTTTCCCGTTTTTGGGGTCAAATAGAACCCGGAATGCCGTTTCTTGCTTTTTGACTCCTAGCCCCAGCTAGGTGGGTTTCCGCAACCAGACTTCTGACTTCCACTACTACGGAGGCCTGTCATCCACCTGGCGATATAGGAATCCCGTATGTCAACATGTAGGTTCAAAAATGCAAGCTTGTCGAACACCCCAGGCTCTATTCAATGATGGTCTTTACTTAACTTAATAATATACTGTTTACTCGAAAATTGCAAGCACTTTTTTCTAAAAACTTTCTAAAATTCTCGAGTTTGTATTATAAATGCGGTTTAGATGAGTTATTTTCTTAGTTTCTCTCCCTCTATTCAACGGAATCGTAGATTAATTTCTGATTATTTTGTGATTTTTCACTGAAATGGTACGCTTTTCGCAGGCAATCGAGGGCCGCCGCCATGCGTTCTCCCTGTTCGGATGCATACAACACGGCCAATGTCTCGCCCTTTTCGACGCGATCTCCGGTCTTCTTCTGCAAAACCAGACCCGCTCCGAGGTCAATGACATCCTCTTTCGTCATGCGTCCCGCTCCGAGAAGCGAGGCTGCGATGCCGACCTGCTCGGTATCCATGCGGCTGACATAGCCGGATACGTCGCTCACCAGTTTCTTGCTGTACTTCGCTACCGGCAGCTTCTTCGGGTTCTTGATGACCGAAGCGTCGCCGCCCTGGGCAGCGATCAGCTTACCGAATGTCTCCAACGCCGATCCGTTTGCCAGTGCTTCGGCCGCACGCGCACGACATGCATCCACACTGCCCTGTCCGGCCAGCGAAAGCATATGCGCTGCCAGTTCCAGGCACAACGTACGCAGGTCTGCGGGTCCGCGTCCGGAAAGCGTATCGATAGCTTCCAGGACCTCGAGACTATTGCCCACGGCATAACCGAGCGGAACGTCCATATCGGTGACCAGGGCCGAAACCTTGCGGCCGGCTGCCTTTCCGATATCGACCATCACGCGCGCCAGTTCCAGCGCCGACTTGCGATCCTTCATAAACGCGCCGCTGCCGCACTTGACATCGAGGACAATGCCGTTGCTGCCCGCCGCAAGTTTCTTACTCATGATGGAGGACGCGATCAGCGGAATGGAATCCACCGTCGAAGTCACATCGCGAAGCGCATACATTTTTTTATCTGCGGGAACCAGATTGCCGGTCTGTCCGGCGATCGCGATCCCGATGTCACGCACCTGCTCCAAAAAGCGGTCCGTGGTGAGTGCTGTGGAAAAACCGGGAATTGACTCGAGTTTGTCGATGGTGCCGCCGGTGTGCCCCAGGCCGCGGCCGCTCATCTTCGCGACCTTTACGCCCAGCGATGCCACGAGCGGTGCCACGATGAGGGTCGTCTTATCGCCGACGCCGCCGGTGCTGTGTTTATCTGCCTTAAAACCGGGGATCGTGCGAAGATCGACCTGATCGCCCGAAGCCGCCATCGCCTTCGTCAGATGCGAGACTTCGGCCTTCGTCATGCCGCAAAAGCAGACCGCCATCAAAAACGCGGACATCTGGTAGTCCGGGATCTCGCCCGCAACATAACCATTTACCACGAAATCGATCTCTTCGTTCGTCAGTTTCTTTCCGTTCTTCTTCTTTGTGATCACATCCGGCATTCGTATCATAGGCTTCCCATTACCCTTTCGTAAATGCTCTCTGCCTTCGGCGCATACTCGCCGAGGAGCTTCACCAATTCACTGTCCATTTCTTCCGCGACTGCGCGGTCTTTCATAAGCTTTGTATTGATCTTCACGTTCAATGCTCCGCCCTGCAGCGCCGTCTTGCAGAACAAAGCAGCGCAACCGACATCCGAGATGGCAAGGCGGCTTCCGATGTCCGCGAGGCGGTCCAAAAGATCGATCACTTCGCAGACCGTGCGGCAGATCGAAAGAGGGACATTGCCCGCTGCCAGAAGCGCTTTCTCCATGACTTCGTCACGGTAGGCCTTCTCCTCGTCGGTGTTCTTCGGCAGGCCGTAGGCCTTCGACAGCGGCTCGAACGCCACCGCGTCCTCCTCGACGAGCTCGGTGAGCTTCATGCGAAGATCCTCACCCTTTTCGCAGATCTCGAGCACTTCCGCTTCGACATCCGCATATTTCTTCTTTCCGATGGTCAGATAGCAGACCATGTTTCCAAGGGCCGCGCCGAGCGCTCCGGCCAGGGCGGACGCACCGCCGCCTCCGGGCACGGCAGCCTTCGAGGACAATTCATCTAAAAAACGTTCTACGGTATAATCTCTCATTTTTCTATCCTTCTGATGTGGCGGATCAGCTCGCTACCACGATCTGATTTCTTCCGTTTTGTTTTCCGTTATACAACATGCGATCCGCGATCTCCACGCAGGTCTCCAGACGATCCGGCGAATGATACTGCGTCATTCCCATCGTCATGGTAACGCGGAACGTCTTGAAATCACAAGTAAACTCCGTCGCCCGAAGTTCGTCAAGCATATCTTGCATGAGCCCGCGCATGACTTCCTTCGAGACGTTGGCCGCCATCAAAAACTCTTCGCCGCCCCATCGACAGACGAAACCGTCCTCTCCCAGATGCTTCTGCATGATCTGCGTCGCCTTCTTGAGAACCTCATCACCGGTCGCGTGGCCGTAGGTATCATTGACCTTCTTAAAGAAGTCAACGTCCGCCATGCCGACGCAAAGCGGGATCTCCCGAGTATCTTCGGTGTTCGCCTTCGAGATCATGCGGCTCAACTGGTTCTGACCGGCGCGCCGGTTCAGGATGCCGGTCAGCTGGTCATTCCGGATCAAGTTGTTCAGCGCCGCCCCCATCTTCGTGCTGTACTCACCGAGCTCGCCGACCTCATCATCGCGCCTCAGGACCTCTTCGGGAAGCTGATGCGTGAAATCTTCTTTCGTCAGGTAGTTCATGTATTTGGAGATCGAGTTGATATCGTCCGACAGGCGTCCCGTGTAGCTTACAACGATCAGACCAAACAGGATCATGAAGATCAGGGCCAGGAAGAAACTCCGTCCGATGTACTTCCAAAGCCTCAGATGCACCTTACGCGCCGAAATGCCGACGCCGACCGCACCGAGATTTTTATTCGTCAGGCTCTGGATCGGAAGATACGTCATGTAGTAATACTTCTCACCGATCTTCTGGTCGGAATCCTGATAGCTTATGCCCTTACCGAGGACCGGGACGGCCACCTCATCGGTGAGATCCGGCAGTTTCTCGCCCGCCGCAACGAGTGCACGGCTCTGTTTGATCTTTCCCTCATCTGTGAACAGTTCGCTTACCTGGAAATCCGTTACTCCGATCGTGCTGGCAACACATTTACGGCCAATGTAGATCGATATGTCCAACTGCGCGCTCTGCGAAATAGTCTGCAGATAATGCAGGTTGGACGCATCGAGGTCCTTGGGATCCTCCACTTCATTCCATCCGTTGACCTGCACCTTATAGATCTCAAGGGCAGCCCGGGAAACGGAATTCAACTGATCCCAGATCGCTTTTTCCTGTTGGTCACGTTCGGCGATCGCAAAAACCACGCCAACAACGATGGTCATCATGACCATCGGCATCAGCAGTATAAACAGTATTTTTTTGGTTAATTTCTTTTGCATGCCAATCTCTCACGTTGCAGGGTCCGCGATGCGCACCTCACTTAAACCTTACAGGAAAATCTTTTTCGGGGCTCAACCTTCGACCAGTTCCTTCGTCTGACGAGCGATCGCCAGCTCTTCATTGGTCGGGATGAGCAGTACTTTTACCTTGGAATCATCAGCGGAAAGGACTGCCTCCTGGCCGCGGATGTTGTTCTTCTGCGCGTCGAGCTTCACACCCAGGATCGAAAGATACTTGCAGATGTGCTCACGTGCGGAGATATTGTTCTCACCGATACCTGCCGTAAATACGATCGCGTCGAGTCTTCCGAGAGCGACTGCGTAGGAACCGATGTATTTTGCTACCTGATATTCGAATACGTCCAATGCGATCTGCGCGCGATGGTCGCCTGCTTCGGCAGCTGCCGCCAGATCACGGAAGTCGCTGGATACGCCGGAAACGCCGTATACACCGGACTTTTTGTTGAGGACGTTCATGACCTGTGCCAGGTCCATGTGCTCATGTTCAGCGATGAACTCGATGATCGCAGGGTCGATCGCGCCGCTGCGGGTACCCATTGCCACACCTTCGAGCGGTGTAAGGCCCATGGAAGTATCGATGGACTTGCCGCCGTCAACTGCACAGATGGAGGAACCATTGCCCAGATGGCAAACGATGATCTTCGAATCCGCCAGCGGGATGTTCAGGAACTGTGCCGCGCGCTTGCTTACGAAGCTGTGGCTGGTTCCGTGGAAACCGTAGCGGCGAACCTTATATTTCTCATAGTACTCATACGGTAGAGCGTAGAGATATGCCTTCTCGGGCATGGTCTGATGGAAAGCGGTATCGAATACGCCGACCATCGGAGCGTTCGGCATCAGTTTCTGGCAGGAACGGATACCGATGATGTTTGCAGGGTTGTGCAGAGGCGCCAGGTCGTTGCACTTCTCGATCGCTGCGATGACCTCGTCGTTCAGAACGACTGCATCGGCGAACTTCTCGCCGCCATGCACGATACGGTGACCGACTGCCGAGATCTCGGACAGAGAACCGATCACGCCGCTGACCGGATCGGTCAATGCGCTCAGGACCAGGGATACCGCAACCGTGTGGTCCGGCATGTCTACGTTTTTATCCAGGACGGGCTTACCCTCCGGCTTGTGGACCAGATGGCCGTCGATGCCGATACGTTCACAGAGACCCTTTGCGATAACCTCTTCGGTCTCCATATCGATCAGCTGATACTTAAGTGATGAACTTCCACAATTGATAACTAAGATCTTCATGTTTCCTCTTCGCTGTTTAAAACAGCCTCTCCTTTCTTCTCCTGCTCCCGTTTGGAGTAGATGCATCCGCAGTAGTTCTGACGGTACAGCGAGTAGATCGCCGACAGTTCGATAGAACGCTGGTATCCACCCTTCTTCTTGAAATCGCTGAACAGATAGCCTACGCCGTAGATCTCTGCCAGTTCCTTTCCGATCTCGTTCAGGACCTGCGCGTTCTTCAGCGGGCTGATG
Source organism: Lachnospiraceae bacterium (assembly GCA_017615545.1). Classification (GTDB taxonomy): domain Bacteria; phylum Bacillota; class Clostridia; order Lachnospirales; family Lachnospiraceae; genus UBA1201. Next base: position 54,409 of record JAFZZY010000065.1, on the reverse strand, counting down.
GACAGGGTGGTCGTGAAATAATCAAACTGTCCTTCTGCGGCCAATGCCGCGGCCTCGGTCAGTCGTTGGCGATAGCAACGGAAACACCGCTCTCCGCCTTCGGGAACCTTCTCGTAACCGCGGGCGACTTCCTCGTAGAAGCGCTCCGGCTCATACGTTCCGCGAATGACCGTGATCGGATGCGCGGCGGGCATCTCCGACACGAGACGTGTCAGTTCGTGATACCGTTTCTCAAATTCCGCTTCACTCTCGATGTTCGGATTGTAGTAAAACACCGTGATCTCGAAATAGCGGGACAGATATTCCAGAACATAGCTGCTGCAAGGCGCACAACAACTGTGAAGCAAGAGCCGCGGTACGCTGCCGCCTGCTTCGATCTCCTGCAATGTCCGATCCAAAAGAATTTGATAGTTAACTTTCTGCGTCTGCATAATGCTTTCTATTAAACCCGAAACACCCGACACGCATCTTCCGCGAAAGCGGTGCGCATCGGGTCTCGTTCGGTGTATTTACTGTAAGAAATCTTTGATCCTCTTGCTACGGACCGGGTTGCGCAGCTTACGCAGCGCCTTTGCTTCGATCTGACGGATACGCTCACGCGTAACGTTGAATACCTGGCCTACCTCCTCGAGTGTACGGGGATGGCCGTCCTCCAGACCGAAACGGAGGATGATGACCTGGCGCTCTCTTTCCTTCAGGTCGGAAAGCAGCATGTCGATCTGCTCTCTGAGCATGACGGTCTCGACATTGCCCTCGGGGGTAACGGCGTTGTTATCCGCTACGAAATCGCCCAGGTTGGAGTCGTCCTCCTCACCGATCGGTGTTTCGAGGGATGCAGGTTCACGCGCGATCTGCATGATCTCGGAAACCTTCTCCTCGCTCATCTCCAATGCTTCCGCAAGCTCGGAAACGCTCGGCTCGTAGCCCAGTTCCAACGTCAGCTTACGCTGCATCTTCGACATTTTATTGATGGTCTCGACCATGTGTACAGGTACACGGATGGTTCTCGCCTGGTCGGCCAGAGCACGTGTAACGGACTGGCGGATCCACCAGGTCGCATAGGTCGAAAGTTTGTATCCTTTTGAGTAGTCGAACTTCTCAACACCTTTGATCAGGCCCATATTGCCCTCCTGGACCAGATCCAGGAAGCTCATGCCGCGGCCGGTGTAACGCTTTGCGATACTTACGACCAGACGCAGGTTTGCCTCGATCAAACGTTTCTTTGCTTCTTCCTTCTCTTCTTCCGTTCCGTTCTGCTTACGCTCCGCGAGGATGCGCTCCTCTTCGTTCGTCAACAGTGCGAAAGAACCGATCTCCTTCAGATACATACGGACAGGATCTTCGGTGCCGACGCCTTCCAGCAGTTCCATGGAGTCTAAGTTGATGTCCTCGACATCGATCTCCCCGTCATCGTCGCCCGCAAAATCGAAATCGTCCTTGAAATCATCCGCGAAATCGTCTTTGAAGTCATCTTTGAAATTGTCTTTGAAATCATCTTTAAAATCGTCTTTGAAATCATCCTCCGGATAGCCGGCATCGTCGACGATGTCCGCCTGAAAGACTTCGATCTTGTGGTCCTCCAGGTAACTGATGATGTAATCCATCTCGTCAGAGATATCCTGGTCTTTGAAAAAATCCAGTACATCGCTTACTTCCAATGTGCCTTTTTTCTTTTTGCCAATCTCCACGAGGCGACTGAGCTGTTCGTTTAACGCTTCTCTGTCCATTAAACAAATCCTCTCTTCGATATATTCGGAAAGGTTTTCGCAGACGCCAAAAAAGCGAAAGGAAACACTTTCACAGATTAAGTTATTATAGCAAGCGGTATTTTAAAAGTCAAGGATTTACACAAAAAGTTCAGACTAAAATATGCAAAGCCCTGTGCTCTACCGTAATATCCGCGCGCGTCAGGCTTCCCGCGTACTCTCCGTCCACGACCCAGTCGACCGGCTGGTCGGACAAAATGGAGACCGAAGATACTTTCGCCCGGATAACATTGTCCGATTCGTTCTTCGAAAGCATGGCCCAGACGATCTCGTTGTACTCCACGGGACTCTTCGGTTTGCGGATCAAAGTCATCTCGAACTTACCGTCGTTCAGGACGACATGTTTGCCGGCCAGATCCTTAAAGCCCGCAACGCTCGAAGCGTTGGAGATCATGCCGAACAGAAACTCTCCGGACACTTCCGTGCCGTCGGACAGACGCACCTTCAGGCGCTTCGGCTTGATGCCGGGCAGGCTTTTGATCGCCTCAATGATGTAGGCCGAATGACCGATGGTGTTCTTCATCTCCTGCGGCGTCGAATAGGTGACCTCGGTAAATGCTCCAAAGCATGCCACGTAGATGAAAGGCTTATCATTCAGGCGTCCCACATCGACCACGAGTTCGCGGTCTTCCTTCGTGCGCGATGCCGCTCCGAGGAGCGACTTCGGCAAATGCAGGGTGCGCGCGTAGTCGTTCGTCGACCCGGACGGGATGTATCCGAATTTCGGCCGCTTCTCCTGCGGGATCTCAAGCAGGGCCGTGACCGCTTCGTTCAGCGTGCCGTCGCCGCCGCTGACGATGAGCCGGTCAAAATCCGTCGCCAGGCGCTCGATCGCTTTCGTGATGTGCCCCGCATACTGGGACGCGATCACCGTGCAGATAAAGCCGGCGCCGGTATAGAGATTGACAACATCCGAAAGGCGGCTCTTCATGGCGCCTTTGCCGGAAGTCGGGTTATACAGAAGTAAAAGCTTTTTCATGCCTTGTCCTCCATTTCATCCAGATGATATGGAGTAACCTGGTATACATAGTAGTTCAGCCAGTTGCTGTAGAGCGTGTTCGCGTGGCAGCGCCAGGTCAGGATGGGCGTGATCTCACTGTTGTCATCCGCATAGTAGTTCTGCGGCGGCGCGATGTTCAGGCCCTTATTGACGTCGCGCTTATACTCCATGTCGAGGGACAGGCGGTCATATTCCGGATGACCCAGGATGAAGATCTGCTTGCCATCGCGGCTCTTTAAGAGGTACGGACCCGCCTCGTCGCTGACTGCGAGCAGGTCGAGATTTTCCGTCTTCTCGATTTCTTCCATGGTCACGGTGCTGTAGCGGGAATGCGGCGCATAGAACACGTCATCGAAGCTGCGGACGATCGGGCTTCTGCGGTCCAGAACGCGGTGCAGGTAGATGCCGGAATATTTTCCGACCTCGACCGGTACCTTATGCAGTCCGAAGTGATAATACAGTCCGGCCAATGCTCCCCAGCAGATGTGCATCGTCGAGGTCACGTGACGCTTCGACCAGTCCATGATCCGCGTCAGCTCCGGCCAATAATTGACATCCTCGAACTCGATGGTCTCCAGAGGCGCTCCGGTGATGATCATGCCGTCGAAATAGCGGTTTCTCACCTCATCAAAGGTCTTATAGAACTTATTCAAATGCATGATGGATGTGTTTTTCGACTCATGCGTAGCCATACGGAGGAAGGTCAGTTCCAGCTGCAGCGGCGTGTTCGACAGCGCGCGCAGAAGCTGCGTCTCGTAGTCCTCCTTCAAGGGCATCAGATTCAGGATCGCGATCTCCAGGGGACGGATGTCCTGGCTGGATGCACGCGTTTCATCCATGGTAAAGATATTCTCGGAATCCAATACTTCTCTGGCCGGAAGGTCATTTTGCACTTTGATCGGCATGGCAATCTCCTAACTCCCGTTTCAGGCGGGACCGGCGCCCGTCTTGGCGAGCGCGAGAAACTCTTCTTCACTGATCACGGGCACGCCCAGCTGGGCCGCCTTCTTATTCTTCGAAGAAGAGGATGTTGTATCGTTGTTGATCAGATAGTCGGTATTCGCGGAAACGCTTCCTGAAACCTTTCCGCCGAGAGACTCGATGTAATCGACCAACTGTTTGCGGTTCTCAAACGAGTTGAGGGAACCGGTGATGACAAAAGTCTTTCCGCTGACCTGCGTCTGCTCTCCCGCGTTTTCTTCCACCTGCGGGAAATGCACTTCGGCTAACAGTCGCTTCAGCAGGGCGAGGTTTTCCTCGTCACTCATATAGGCACGGACGGATGCCGCTAGGACCGGACCGATGCCGGAAACGGCAGCCAGATCCTCTTCCTTTGCATCCGCGATCGCGAGCAGATCCTGTCCGAACGCGCGGCACAAAACCTTCGCGTTCGCAGGGCCGATGCCTGCGATGCCGAGCCCGTATAAAAGCGCGGCCGGCGTCGTCTCACGCGCCGCCTCGATCGCCGCGGTCAGGTTGTCGAACGACTTCTCGCCGATACCCTCCAACGCGATCACGCGCTCTTTTTGCGTATCTTTTAAATGGAACAGATCGTCCGGCGTATGCAGGGCGCCGCATCCGATCAGTTTCTCGAGCGTTGCCTCCGACAGACCGTCCACATTCAGCGCATCCCTGCTTACAAACAGGGCAAATGCCTTCAAATGTTTGATCGGACATTCCGCCGACGGGCAATACAATTCGCGCGCACTGTTCTCCTCGCGGATCTGCGTTTTCGCTCCACAGATCGGACAGGTATCCGGGATCGGAGCCTTACCGCTGCCGGTCAGATTCTCCGCGATCTGGGGAATGATCATGTTAGCCTTGTAGACCCGGATCGTATCTCCGATCCCGAGCTTCAGCTGCTCCACGATCGACACGTTGTGTACGCTGGCGCGGGTGACGGTCGTACCCTCGAGTTCCACCGGATCGAACACCGCGACCGGATTGATGCGGCCGGTGCGCGAAGGACTCCAGAAGATCTCTCGAAGCGTCGTCTCCGCCGTCTCATCCGCCCATTTGAACGCGATGGCGTTACGGGGAAATTTCGCGGTTCTGCCCAGTGAACGACCATATGCGATGTCGTTCAAGGTGAGTACCAGACCGTCGGACGGTACGGGGTTCTCTTTGATCGCGCCGGCAAAATATTTCACCTGGTCCGGAACGGAATCTGAGGTGACTTTATAATGCTCGACCACGTCAAAGCCCTGCTTCGCCAGCCAGTCGAACTGGTCGGTCACCAACGTAAACTCTTTCTCGCTTCCGTCCTCTTCGGCCGAGATCAGCGCGAAGGCATAGAAGCGAACACGGCGGGCCGCCGTGACCGCGCTGTTCAGCTGACGGACCGATCCGGAGCAGAGGTTACGCGGGTTTTTGTATTTCTCTTCCCCCTCGGGGAGGGAAGCATTGACCACGTCAAAATCATCATAGCGTATAACCGCCTCTCCGCGCAAGATGAGACGGCCCGAAAACGGGATTTTTTTCGGTACATTGAGGAAGGTTTTCGCATTCGGCGTGATGACCTCGCCGACTTCGCCGTTGCCGCGGGTCACGGCCTTCAAAAGCTCGTGGTTCTCGTAGGTCAAGACGACCGTCAGGCCATCCATCTTCCAAGAAAGCACGCCCTCATGGCCGGCCAGAAAACCGGCGAGCGCGTCCACGTCCTTCGTCTTATCGAGGGACAGCATCGGCGCGGGGTGACGCTCCTTCGGAAGTTCGCTCATGACCTCGTAGCCGACCTTCACAGTCGGGCTGTCGGCACGGACCATTCCGGTCTTCTCCTCCAGCGCCAGGAGTTCGTCGTATAAGGCGTCATACTCGTGGTTCGGCATGATCTCCGTGCCGGTCTGGTAGTATGCGTACGATGCTTCATTCAAGATGCGGATGAGTTCATCCATTCGTTTGATATCGTCCATAGAGCCCCCTCTCCTCCGGTCTGTAGCCGGATCAGCGTTTCTTGAGCATACGATATAACTGCGCGGCTGCATTGTCCGGCACTTCCCGGACTTCGCCGACGCGAAGCTTTCCGAGTTCCAGGTTCATGATGCGGATGCGTTTCAGTCGACGCACATGGTAGCCTTCGCACTCGCACATGCGACGGATCTGGCGGTTAATGCCCTGCGTCAGGATCATGTGAAATGTGCACTCTCCGCTTTGGAACGCGGTGCACGGACGTGTGACGACATCGCCTAAGTCCACGCCCGCCTGCATCTTCTTCAGGAAGTCTTCGGTCACGGGAGCATCGATGGTCACAACGTATTCCTTTTCGTGTTCATTGGCCGCGCGCATGATCTCGTTCGCGAGGTCGCCCTGGTTCGTCAACAGGAGCAGACCTTCGCTGGTCTTATCCAGGCGTCCGATCGGGTAAATGCGCTGCGGATATTTGATATAATCGATGACATTGTCCTTCTCGCGTTTTTCCGCCGTGCAGACGATGCCGCGCGGTTTGTAAAACATGAGCAGGATCGGTTTGACATTACTCTTTTTCTTCGTAAGCGGTTTGCCGTTGACCACGATGTTGTCGCGGTCCGACACCTGCATGCCGGTCGTCGCGGGCTGTCCGTTCACGGTGATCCGCCCCTCTTCGATCAGGCGGTCGGCCTCCCGGCGCGAGCAAACGCCGACGGCGCTTAAGTATTTATTGATTCGAGTCAGTTCCACGCGTCTCACCTCCGTCGGATCCCAGTCCGTCTGCTATGAACATCGCGTCACCGAAACTGAAGAAACGGTAACGCTCACGGATCGCTTCCGCATACGCTGCCAGCACGTGCTCGCGCGTCGCCAGGGCGGACACCAGCATGAGCAGGGTCGATTGCGGCAAATGAAAGTTCGTGATCAGACCATCGAGCACGCGGAAGGTGTAGCCCGGATAGATGAAGATATCCGTCCATCCGCTGACCGGCTTCAGAACGGAAGAACCGAGCTGAGCCGCGGCCGACTCGATGGTGCGACAGCTGGTCGTGCCGACGCAGATGACGCGGTGACCGTTCTCTTTCGCACGATTGATCTTCTCTGCCGCCTCTTCGTCCAGCATGAAGAACTCCGAGTGCATATGATGATCGGTGATCTCCGTTACCTTAACCGGACGGAAGGTTCCCAGTCCGACATGAAGGGTCACGTAAGCGATGGAGATCCCCTTCTCTTCGATCTTCTTCAACAGTTCCTTCGTGAAATGAAGGCCGGCCGTCGGTGCTGCCGCCGAGCCGTCGTATTTCGCATAAACCGTCTGGTAACGGTTCTTATCCTTGAGTTCGTGGGTAATGTACGGCGGGAGCGGCATCTGTCCCAGCTGATCCAGGATCTCCTCGAAGATACCTTCGTAGATGAAACGGATCTTGCGGTTGCCCTCCTCCATCATGTCGACGACTTCCGCCTTCAAAAGGCCGTCGCCAAACTCGATCACGGCGCCCGGACGCGCTTTCTTTCCGGGCTTCACGAGGCACTCCCAGCAGTCATTTTCCAGGCGCTTCAGCAGAAGCACCTCTACCTTGCCGCCAGTGCCCTCCCGGCTGCCGATCAGACGCGCCGGGATGACCTTCGTATTATTCAGGACCAGGCAGTCGCCCGGCTCCAGATAGTCGATGATATCATAAAAATGCTTGTGCTTGATCTGTCCCGTGGTCTTATCGAGCAACATCAGCCGGGACTCCGAACGGTTCTCGATCGGATCCTGGGCGATCAACTCCTGGGGCAGCTCATAATCAAAATCTTTAACCTGCATTTTTTCCTCCAAAGCCATCACGGCTTAATATCCGTACCACAAGCGGTAACGCAACTTCTTTCTGCCGGTCTGCCGTTTCTCGACAGCCCGCGCGAGTTTATTACGCGCCATGCGCACGGTCTTGCGTTCATCGGATGTGAGTTCCCTGTTTCCGAAGAAGCAGAGATTGATCTTTTCGATCGCTTCCGTAAAGAGCTCCTCATCTTCCGCCAGATCATCAAACCAGTTCACGATCTCAGCCGCATCGGTCTCGTAGGTGAACTTCCGCTGTTCGATCGCTGCCAGTTTTTTCATATCATGATAAAGCGCTGAGATGCTCCTTACCGCGTCCTTCTGTGCGAAGCCGCGGTGACGACGCGTTACCAAAAGGCTTCTGCGGAGAATGATCACCAGATAGATCGCCAAAGCGATCCCCAGGATGATCCCGACGACTTTCATGATCGAAAGTAAGATCGGCCAGATGGGCTTACCATTTCCGTTCTCTTCCGATGCCGCGGATGTTGATTTCACTCCGGGAAGAGTACCTCCGGGAAGCCCCGGAACCACTGTCACCCCAACCTGCGTGGGATCGACCACTGCCGACGTCGACTGCGTTCCGGTCGAATCAGCAGTTGAAGGCACCACGCTCGTGGACGCTTCCGTCGAAGGTTTGGTCGTATTCGGGTGGTTATTCTGATAACTCGGTTTCTTCCATTCGTCCGATCTTCCGAAACCGGGAGTTACCTCGATCGGTATCCATCCGAGGTTGCGAAGATAGATCTCGGTCCATGCGTGCGCATTTTCCTCGGTGATATCCTGCGCATCGGTATTCGAAGGCGCCAGATAGAAACCTTCCACGTACCGCGCCGGAATGCCCAACAGTCGGAACATTATCGTTCCGGCGGTGGCAAAATGCATACAATATCCCGCATGTTTCTCAAACAGGAAGGCATCCACAAAATCGGTATCCCCGCGGATCTTTCCGGGGGTCAATGAATAATCTGCCAGTTCATCCAACGTATCCCGCACATAAATGATCGCATCCTCTACGCCATCCACGCGGACATCCTTCATGTACTCACGAAGCTTTTGTACGCTGTCCGGAACGCTCAGGTATTCATCCAAAATGTGGTCATAGACCGCATCCTCGTCTTCCAGATTATCCTTTCCATAGTACCGGAAGAGCAACTCCGGGATCAAACGGCCATTCGACTGGTCCGAAACGGCAACCGTGTATTCCGTGGTGCCACCCGACCACAGTTCTCCGATCACGCTCGAAGAATAGATACTGTTATAAAACTGATCTGCCAGATTCTTCGGTGAATCCGTCACTGCATCCATGTATCCATGTTCGTGACAGTAGGCATCATATAAACGTACCAGATACGTCGGCTGATAATACATCAGCTCAAAACTTTCGACGCTTCCGATCTTCGGCTGATATTTGGAATACGGCCGAAGCGCCATGTTATAGGAATCGGGCAGCTTTGCCACATAAGGAATCGGCTCATATCCGTCGTTGTAATCCACATTCTCGATGTAGATCGTACACGGCAGAAAATCCAGGCTGTTTTTCAGTTTCTCATCGCCTATATTATACCGGGCAAACTGCTCCAGGACTGATGCGACCTCTCCGACTCTGTAATACTCCCTGTACGGGAAGCCCTCGATGAGTTGATCTTTATATTGATTTCGGATCACATCGGGCAGGTCTGTCCAACGCCTTCCCGTGTATACCTCACCTACGTAACACTTGAGATAAGCATATCTGAAGTAATAATCTTCCGTTCTTTGAACACGCATCAGCACGTGATCTTTATCCGGCTGCATACTGCCGGTAGACCCCAGATCACCGCCACTGATACCGCCCGAGGTCGTTCCGAACAGATGGTTGCGAACGGCTCGTAACAGTTTTTCGGGTCCGCCGGAATACATGAACTCCTGCGCCGGTTTTACAGTCTCCGTGACCTTTTCCTCGAACAACGGGGGAAAGGTCATCGCTCCGATCAACGTTACGAAAACGATCCCGAAGAGTGCATTGACCGACTTCGGCGGACGGATACAAAAGACTGAATTCTCAAATTCGCCCTTCGGCTTCACCAACTGCTGCTTCTCTTCGATCTTCATCTGGGTGCCGAGCACGGCCAGGACCGCAAATAGGAAGATCAGACGGACGAAAAAGAAACGATCCGGCATGTAGCCGTTCATCAAAAAGATGAAACACGGGAACAAAAGAGCCAGGCAAACGGACGAAAAACGGAACTTCCGGATCATGCTGTAACCGAGTAACATCGTAAACGGCAAATGCACGATCAAAAGTACGCTCAGCGGGCCTTCGCCAAAGCCCCAAATACCGATGAGGGCGATATCCGACCCGGTTCCGAAGCCATCCCAGGAAAAACCGTAATACTCGGAAAATGAACGGATCAACACGTCCAGTAACGTTCTTACATCATTCGGCTCTTCCATGTGCGCCGTGATCTTGTAACTGATCCAAAACATATAGATCGCAGCCAGTACCAAAACGACCGGATACCGGACAAAACGAAAACTCCAGAACAGAATGACGAGCATCGAGATCAAAACGATCGGGAGCATGAGCGTCATCACATCGACCCGGAACAAAAACGTCTCGTTGAACTGATACACGAGCATATACTGGGCAAACAGAAGAACGGAAAAAATAACAGCCAAATAAGCGACCATACCGACGGCCGAAATTCGGCGGTCACGTACGATCGGCTTATACGCAGTATCGATCTCATTCCTCTTTTTGCTTCTGAACAACATGATTACCTATTATGGGGCTTCCGCCCCTTCCTTTATTCTTCATGATACTACGGCTCTCAAGGTCCGCCCTTGGCATGCGAGCATGCCAGGCGGTACTTTTCGAGCCTTGTCTATGTCATTCATGATACTACGGATTTCTCCGCGTCTTCGACGCTCTCGAAATCCTACAAACATTCGCCATACTCCTCGCTTTCCTTCGGAAACCGGTATGGCTCATGTTTGTTCGCGTTGCAGGTTTTGAACACAAAACCTGCAACATGAGAAGTTTGGTTTTTTCTTCAGCGGGATACCGATGAAGAAAAAATAAACTTCGATCTTGTTCACCTGGTACTTTTCGAGCCTAGTATCATTCACATCACAATTAATTCCACTCCTGACAACTGATTCATGAGGTCTTCGGAGGCGAACCGGTATTGGATATCGCGGGCAATGATCTCCTGTTCGGGTTCGTTGGATTTCAGTTCGCTGTCCGCGGACAGGATGATGAGTTCATCCGTTACGGATCGTTTTGCCATCAAAAGTTCATCCTGCTCCAAACCAGTGTTGCGTGCGCCTGTGATGACCACGAACTGACGCATACGGTTTTCGAGTTTCGCCTCGGCAAAAACGATCGGCAGCGGCAACTCCCGGATCGGCGCCGAGCATCTCAGAAACTCTGCGAACACCTCGTACAGATCGTCGATCTCGTAGACGGTGACCTGATGCATCTCCATGGTATGCTGGAACCACAGCAGGGTGAACGGACATTCCGCCTCCAAAAGCGACAGGCCGACAGACAGCGTCATCGTCATGCGATCGGAATACTCCTCTCGCGTACTATAATTCATATCCACATAGAGGCAAACGCGGCTGCACAGCGGCATGCCGAAATCCTTTACCATCAGATCTTCCGACTTCGCGGACAGCTTCCAATGCACTCTCTGGAGCTTATCGCCCGGCTGCATCGAGTGGAAACTTACGATCTCCGAAGGATCTTCGCCCACCAGTGTTGAATGAAACCGCGATGCATTCGCGATATCATGCCATATGGAATTTCGGTTTTTGATCGGCATCAGGGTGTACTCCGGAAGCACGACCACCGACTGTTTCTGGTTCACCTTTCTGCTCCAGCGGAACAGACACAACCAGTCATACACGCGGACCTTTTTGATGCGGACCTCCGCGAGACCGCAGTACTTAAACGTGACCGGCACCCGGATGTCCATCGTCTCCCGCGCGGTCAATGTAGCCGTGACGCGGATCTTCTCGGAGCGGCCCGACGTCAGGTAATAGGCATACAGGATGCACTCCACTTTCGTAAGGGTGAAGGGCGACCGGTTTCGAAGACGGATCTGAAAGGTGGTCGGTTTATTCGGCAGGGACGCCGAATAATTGCCCCGGATCAAAGCGACTTTCACGAAAAAAGAAAAGATGAGCGAAACTGCGAAGGATATTACGGGCACAAAAACCAGAACCGATAAAAGATAGATCGGTTCGTCCTGCAGATATGAGATTGCTATTCCGTAAATACCCAGCAATACCAATATGTATATGAGCAGATTTCGGTTCATTTCCTCTTCCCTAACGCGCCTTACCGCTTTCCGGTTTTTCTACAGAGGCGAGGATCGCTTCGATGATCTGGTCTTTTGTTCTCTTCTCGATCCTGGCTCTGGAATTCAATAAGATACGATGACGTACGACATCGGCAAAAATGTCAGTGATGTCCCGCGGGATCACATACTCGCGGCCGGACATGAACGCATTCGCGCATGCCATGCGCATCAGGGCAATGCCTGCACGAGGGCTGGCGCCGAGTTCCAGATAAGGGTTTTCGCGGGTCGCTGCCACCAGCGCCACGATGTATTGATAGATCACATCATGCACAAACACCTGATCGACCTTTTCCTGCATGGCCAATACCTGTTCCTTCGTCATCAGCGCCTTCAGCTGGACACTGCTGCCACTGGGAACATGTTTCGAACGAAGGATCGTGATCTCGTCCTCGTCCTTCGGATAGCCCATGGAAAGTTGGATCATGAAGCGGTCGAGCTGGGACTCCGGCAGAAGCTGCGTTCCGGCGGAACCGGCAGGGTTCTGTGTTGCGAGCACGATGAACGGTTTCTCGAGTTCGTATGTATTACCGTCGACGGTCACATTGCCCTCCTCCATGACTTCGAGGAGCGCAGACTGCGACTTCGGTGAGGTACGGTTGATCTCGTCCGCCAAAAACAGGTTGGTAAAGATGACGCCGGGAACAAAACGGAAGTTTCCGGCCTCCTTATCATATAAGTTAAAGCCGACAACGTCCGAGGGCAATACATCCGGCGTAAACTGAAGACGGCGCGTCGCCAACTGGCAAACGCCGGCGATGGCCATCGCCATGGTCGTCTTTCCGAGTCCCGGGATATCTTCGATCAAAACGTGACCGCGGGCCAGCATGGCGCAAAGCACCTTGCGGACCACTTCGTCCTTTCCGATAATGCTGCGTTTGATCTCCTCCTGAACGCTGATCAACAATTCTTCATCTGTCATTTCATTCATCCTTTCCTGCCTGGATAGTTGTCTCGGGCTCTTCGCCGAGCAACCGGATCAGGCGACCGAGTTCGTCGTCGCGGTCACATGCCTGTGAAAAAGCACGATTGACCTGAACCATCAGCGAGATAACGTCTCGGTTATTTGTCATCATATTCAAATGCTCCGAAAGCTCTTCGCTCATCGGGCCGTTGTAGATCCTCCATTCATCGCCCACCTTCTTCAGGTAGAAACGGATCAATGTCGGCGCAGGGGTCTGCACTTCTTTGAACTGGATCTCATAAAGCACATACAGTACGAGTTCGTCGGCAGCCAGGCCGTCCGCTTCGTAACATTTGATACCGCGGTATCCGTCGATGATCTGCGCTTTGCGTTTGAGCACATTTTCATCGATCGCGATTGCTTCCGGATCATAGTAGCAATTACGGATCGTGTCAATGTCGCAGTCGGCCGTCGCATTATAATACTTCGTCATCAACGCCAAAACGCTTTCATCTGCGTCATTGATCTTGTATTCCAAAGAGTACTGCTCGGTGTCTTCAATGAGCTCTGTCGAACTCTCGCCGGGACCGCTCTGGCTTTCCGCCGTGCTCGGAACACCCGCTTCCGTCGTGGTCGCGCCCGTGCTTTCGGCAACAAGCGATGTGTCTGCCGTAGTCTCCGTCGGATCCGGTTTATGACCTCCCCATATAAATATATACGCAAGAACTGCCAATAATACTACACCGGCTGCACCACCGATCATGATCCATGCGAGACGATTGCTCTCTTTATCTTCTTCCTCCTGGGAAATGAACTTCTCGGAGGCTTCTTCTTCCTTCGCGGTCTCCGCGGGTTCCTCCGGTTCTTCGGGCTTTTCGTCCTTTTCCGGTTCTTCCGGCTTCTCGGGTTCCTCGGGTTTCTCCGTTTCCTTGTCTTTCTCGGAGTCGTCAGGCTTCTCCGTTTCTTTGTCTTTCTCGGAATCGTCAGGCTTCTCCGCTTCCTTGTCTTTTTCGGGTTCGTCGGGCTTCTCCGCTTCCTCAGGTTCCGGAGGTTCGATGGTCGGCGCAGAAGCTTCTTCCTTCGCAGGCTCTTCTTCCTTCGCAGGTTCCTCTGTCTTTATCTGCTCTTCCGTCTTCTCGATCGCGTCCTTCACAACGGTCTCTTCGACCTTTACGAGTTTATCGACCTTCACAGACTCGCCGTCCTCGGAAGACTTCTTTGACTTATCCGGTGTCTCTTCCTTAACAGGTTCTTCAAACTTCGGCAGTGCATCCACCGAAAGCTTATTCTCAACGGATTTTTCGGCAGGTTTTTCTTCGATTTTATCGGACGCCGAAACAGAAGCCGCAGATCTCTGCGCCTTCTTCTTCACATACGCCGCATATGCCGCAGCCGCTTCCTCATCCGGACCCGAAATACCGAAGATCTGCTCCTCTGCAGAGCCATCATCCTCGGAAGGTTCCTCCACGGACTCCTCCTCGAGTTCATCCTCGAGCGGAAGCTGCAGTATCTTTTCTTCATTGATCCCTATATTTTTCAACTGCTCAGGCGTCAAAGGCGCCGAGCGAAACTTCTTTTTATTTCTTTTTTTCACAGATATATACCATCGTCACCGATCAGCCCTAAACCCCTCCGTTTTGAGCTGTTGTTGACGTCACTTTCATCAAAGATCGACGGGTCCGCAAGCGCTTTACGGATCACCTCGAAAAATACATATACAGAGTATATTATATCAGAACCGGGTCTGAATTTCAACACGCAAATGCGAAAAGTCAAACCATTTCCCGCTTGACATTTCGGGGTTGTTATAGTAGAATGATGCTTGTTCGAAATGCATCTGTAGCTCAGTGGATAGAGCAATGGCCTCCGGAGCCATGTGCGGTGGTTCGATTCCACTCAGATGCACACGACAGTCTTCGCTGTGGCAGATCGGAAGCGCCGGTCTGTCACGTGAAAACTCCTTCGGACACCTACATTTCTGTATATTCTTACACTATTCCAACACGATTAAAATCGATCTTTTTTTCTGAAGCGGTTCCTACCGCTCTTTTGTCGTACCCGCATTTTTTTCACTTATTGTCGAATCGCAAACAAACGGGCGCCATCTCCCGCTTGAAATATATCGTCCGCGTGACGTTAAACAAGGAGTTCTATGGATTACGAAACATTTACCGAGAACGTGCGACAGCATGTCCTTCCCTTACTGAGGCCCACGCAGAACGCGCGTCTGAAGAAGATCCTCAAAAACAACGGCTGCACCTATACGTCGCTCATCATCGATACCCAGGATGATCCGGTCGCGCCGGCCATCTATCTCGAGGACTACTATTCCGCCTTTCTGGAGGAACGTGAGATCTACGCCGGCGATCCGGTCACGGATGACGACCGCCTCGATGCGATCGCCGCACGCATCGTCGATAGTCTGGAGCACCTGGCCCAGCCGGACCTGACCGAGGATTACCGCGATTTTGAGACCGTGAAGGACCGCATCTGCATCAAGCTCGTGTCCCACACGGAAAATGAAACTCTCATCCAAAACACACCCTACGTCGCCTTCCACGATCTGTGCGTTTTGTTTTTCATCCATCTGGAGATGCCGAATAAAACCTTTGGAAGCATCCTGCTGAAGGAGGACCAGTTCGCGCACTGGAACCTCACGCCGTGCCAGCTCTATCCCATCGCGCTCGCGAACACGATGCGCATCTTTCCGGCCGAACTGTGCGCCCTGCAGTCCATCCTCCAGAGCTACTGCGGAAAAGATCCCGACGGCGCGCGGGATGCGCACAATCGGGATCTGATGGATAAGATATGTGATCTTTCGGGCGACCCGTGGGAGGCTCCGGAGCATCCGATGCCACACCAGTCGCTGATATTGACCAATAAAAACAAGTATTTCGGAGCGACCGCCGTCCTCTATCCGGAACTGCTGAACCGGATCGGCGACGCGCTGCAGGGCAGCTACTACCTGATTCCTTCCAGCATCCACGAGATGCTGATCCTGCCGTCCAGCATCGGGATCAGCGGCTCCGAGATCAATGAGATGATCCACGAGATCAACAAGACCGAAGTCTCGGCCGAAGAGGTCCTCGGGACGCACTGCTACTATTTCGATCATAAGAATTATTCTCTGATCTAGCGCCTTATGCCTGCCTCTTCTTCTCTTCCTCGATGCCGCGGAAGAATTCTTCCAGGTGCACGAGGCAGTGATGCAGAGCATGCTTCTCCTCGTCATTCAGGTCGCGTACGATGGCACGCATCATCTTTTTGTGGAAATCGCGGTGGTGGTGGTAGGCCTTGACGCCCCGTTCGGTCAGGGAGACCAGTACCACGCGGCGGTCCTCTTCACTGCGGTTGTGGTTGATGTAGCCCTTGCGTTCCAACGCGTTCATCGCTACATTGACCGTGCCCTGGGTGACAGACATTTTCCGCGCGACCTCGCTGACCATCTGCGGTTTTCCTATGCCGATGGCCTCGATGATGTGCATATCGTTGTTGCTGATATCTTCGTACTCTTTTGTGATAATGGCCTTCTCTTCGATGTGCATGATGTCGTTAAACAGACTGACCAGCACGGAGTTCAGCGCCATGTTGATTTCTCGATCCTTCATCCCTTAAAAATCCCCTTTGTTACCATTTCAGGATCGTCGCACCGTAGACCAGACCTGCGCCGAAACCGGAAAGCAGGATATACTTGCCTTCCTCTAAGCGGCCTTCACGATGGATCTCGTCCAGAAGCACCGGCATGCTGGCGGAGGACATGTTTCCGTACCGCATCATATTGACCGGGAACTTCTCCATCGGCTCGCCGAGACGCTTGGCGACCGACTGGATTATGCGTACATTTGCCTGATGTAAAATATAGCACGAAATGTCACTCGGCGCAAGATGTGCCTGGTCCAAAACGTTCTGGATGGCCTTCGGGACCGTCGTAACTGCGAACTGGTAGACCTCGCGGCCGTTCATGAACACATGGTCGGAAAGTTTCGGGTAGCTCTCGCGGATCGCGAACGGGCTCTCGATCTCGCGCGCCTTACAGTTGAGCACCTCCCAGTTGTCGGGCTTGGTACCCTGCACCATGTAAAAGGGGCGGGTCTCGTCGGCCTCGACGTAGACTGCGCCGGCGCCGTCACCGAAGAGTACGCAGGTCGTACGATCCGTCCAGTCTACGATCTTCGAAAGGACTTCGATGCCAACCACCAGTGCGCTCTTGTAGCAACCTGTGTTGATGTAAGATGCCGCGGTGTCGAGTGCGAACAGGAAGCCCGCGCAGGCGCCGTTGATATCGAAGGATACTGCGTTCTTCGCGCCGATCCGCTTCTGCACTTCGCATGCAAGCGAAGGCGTCACATGATCCATGGAAATGGTGCCGATGATCAGAAGATCGACATCTTCTGCTGTTTTGCCCGCATTTTCCAGGGCGTTTAAGCAGGCGCCGCTGGCCAGATCGCAGGCAGTTTCCGTCGTGACTACGTGGCGTTCTTTGATACCGGTGCGTTCCGTGATCCACTCATCCGAAGTGTCGATCCACTTCGTGAACTCTTCGTTTTTGATGACGCGCTCGGGAATGCAGCGTCCGGTTCCTTTGATTTTTATACCATTCATGACTAAACTCCTTAAAATGCCCTGAAACGCTGATAGCGCTGTTCTGCGATCTCCTCAGGGGCTATGTTTTTATAGGCTTCCACGAAGCCGATGATCTTCTCGCGCATGTTCGCTGCGATGGCATCTACGGTGTCCCGGTCGGCTCCGCCGAACTCGGGCAATACCTGCTCGATCACGCCGAGTCGTTTCAGATCCTCTGCCGTGATCTTCATGGCTTCAGCCGCCTCCTGACAACGGGACGAATCCTTCCACAGGATCGAGGCATAGCCTTCGGGTGACAGGATGGAATAGGTCGCATTTTCCAGCATCCACACTTCATTGCCCACGGCCGTGCCTAAGGCGCCGCCGCTGCCACCCTCGCCGATGAAGATACACAAAACGGGAACCTTCAGATTCGACATCTCGTACAGGTTCTGGGCGATAGCGCTGCCGATGCCGCGCTCTTCCGCCTCCAGACCGCAAAATGCGCCGGGCGTGTTGATAAAGCTAATGATGGGACGGTTGAACTTTTCGGCCTGCTTCATCAGGCGGATCGCCTTGCGGTATCCTTCCGCCATGGGCATTCCGAAGTTGCGCTCTTTACACTCTTTGATGTCCGAGCCTTTTTCGTCCGCGATCACGGTCACGGGCTGGCCATCGAGAATACCGATGCCGCCGATCAGTGCGTGGTCATCGCCGAATACGCGGTCGCCATGCGCTTCCACGAACAGGTCGAAGATGCGGTGAATGTAGTCCGATGCCGACGGGCGGTTGATGTCGCGCGTCTTGCGGACCTTCGTCCACGCATCGGTCGGCTGCTCTTTACTCGCGTGCTCTTTCACAAGCTCGCTCATCTGCAGAACGGCCTCTTTATCTGCCGGCGTGTGCGTATAATCCCTGGTCCCCTTATGGGTCACGATCAGGAAATACAACATTTTCTTTAAACGACGACGGTCAATGATACCGTCGATCATACCATGTTCCAACAGGAACTCCGCGGTTTGGAAACCCTTTGGAAGTTCTCTTCCGATGGTCTGCTTGATGACACGCGGGCCTGCGAAACCGATCAGCGCTCCGGGCTCGGCCAGGATGACATCGCCCAGGGTGGCGTAGCTTGCAGTCACGCCACCGGTCGTCGGATCGGTCAGGATACTGCAATACAAAAGTCCCGCGTCGGAATGCCTTTTCAGGGCTGCCGACGTTTTCTCCATCTGCATGAGGGAAATGATGCCTTCCTGCATACGGGCGCCGCCGGAACAGCAGAACAAAAAGACGGGCAGGCGGCGACGGGTCGCCTCTTCGACCGCGCGGGTGATCTTCTCGCCCACGATGTGGCCCATGCTCGCCATCATGAAACGCGCGTCACAGATGCCGACCACGGCCGGCTCTCCGAAGATATGTACGAGTCCCACGGTCACGGCTTCATCCAAACCGGTCTTCTCGCGGGCACTCTTCAGTTTCTCTTCATACTCCGCATCCTCGAGCGGATTGCTCACCGGCAGGTCCGTAAACCAATACTCCATACGGTGATGGTCCGCGATCATCGCGATGCGGTTTTTGGTACGCACGCGGAAATAATTCCCGCATTCGTAACACACATATTTATTCGCGATGACTTGATCGCGATTTAACACTTTTTTACATTTCGGGCAGACGACCGTCTGCTCTTCCGTCGGCGCGGCATTGGCCGTACCTGCGGACTGCGCGACTGTCTCAGCGTCTTTTTGTGCCTCGACGTGCGCTTCTTTCTCCGGCAGGATCTCGGGAACGACCAGATCGTCCACCGAAGTCATGCCGCCTGTCAAACGCTCGGCGTGCATGCCTGCTGTACGATTTTTCAAAAAACCTCTCAATCCCATGATAAAACCTCCGAACACCGGCTCCTTTACATTCCGATCGCAAACGTAAGTTCCGCGGTCACGGCGGTCTGTCCGCCTACGGTCGCCACAGCCTTACCCGTGCCGACCGGACCTTTCACCGCTTCGATCTGCACAGAAAGATCCAGCACGTCGCCCGGCACGACCTTGCGGCGGAACCGCGCGTTTTTGATGCCTCCGAAGTACGCAGTCTTACCTGCAAACTCGGGCAATGAAAGGATCGCCACGGCGCCTGCCTGTGCCAGTGCTTCGATGATCAAAACACCCGGCATAACGGGCTCCTGCGGAAAATGTCCCGCGAAAAACGGCTCGGTATAAGTGACTGCCTTATGACCCACGGCCGAAACGCCGGGGACCAGATCCGTCACCGTATCCAGCAAAAGGAACGGGTGGCGGTGCGGCAGGATCTGCATGATCTCGTTGATGTTCAAAGACTTCTTCTCTTCCGCTTCCATGGCTGCCTCCTATGCCTCGTATCTCTTCAGGAGGATGGATGCGTTGTGGCCGCCGAATCCCAGGGAATTCGACAAAGCGTACGGCACCGCTTCCTCACGGTTTTCTTTACAATAATCCAGATCCATCTCTTCTTCCGCCTCGGTGAAGCCGACGGTACGGTGAATGAAGCCTTCCTCCACTGTCTTCGCGCAAATGATCGCCTCGACCGCTCCGGCAGCGCCGAGCAGGTGGCCGATCATGGACTTCGTCGAGTTGACGCGGATCTCTTTCGCATGCTCACCGAAGAGCAGCTTGATGGCGCGGGTCTCGAACAGGTCGTTGTAATGTGTGCCTGTTCCGTGCGCGTTGATATAGGTGATCGCATTCTTATCGACCCCGGCGTCCGCCAGCGCATTTTCCATGGCGCGTGCTGCGCCCTCGCCGGTCTCTGCGGGGGAGGTGATATGGTATGCGTCGCATGAACAGCCATAGCCGACGATCTCTGCGTAGATCTTCGCGCCACGGGCCTTTGCGTGCTCGAGTTCCTCCAGGACCAGAACACCGCTGCCTTCACCCATGACGAAACCGCTGCGGTCCTTATCGAACGGCAGGGATGCACGCGCCGGATCGGTCGCGGGGGAAAGTGCCGTCATCGATGCAAAACCGGAGATGCCGAAGGCACAAACAGCTGCCTCGGTACCGCCCGCCAGCATGACATCGGCCTCGCCATGCTCGATCGAGCGGAAAGCCTCGCCGATAGCGTTCGTACCACTCGCACAAGCGGTGACAACGTTGATATTTTTACCTTTCAAACCATAGCAGATCGCAACATTGCCCGCTGCCATGTTGGAGATGAGAAGCGGCACCATCAGCGGCGAAACGCGCTCCTGTCCCTTCTCCATCTGGTGCGCATGCTCGCGCTCCATGCACTGCATGCTTCCGATGCCGGAAGAAATGCTGCAACCTACGCGGTAAGGATCTTCTTTCTCCATATCCAGTTTGGAATCGTTAAGTGCCTGGCCCGCCGCGGCTACGGCGAACTGGCAGAAACGCTCCATGCGTCTGGCCTTCTTCGGATCCATGTATTCCTTCGCGTCAAAACCCTTCACTTCTGCCGCCATGGTAACGCGGCTGTCTTGATTCTCAAAGGCGGAGATCGGCGCAAAACCGATGGTCCCCTTCTTCACTTCGTTCCAGAACGTATCCACGTCCTTACCGATCGGCGTGATGGCGCCCATACCGGTGATCACGACTCTCTTACTCATATAAACCTCCTACTTACATGGCCATGCCGCCGTCAACGCACAGCACCTGACCGGTAATGTAATCGCTCTCCTCCGAGCAGAGGAAGGCGACGGCATTCGCCACATCCTCGGGCCTTCCGCCGCGCGCCATCGGCACCTTCGAAAGGATGCCCTCTTTCGCCGCATCGGAAAGAGCGTTCGTCATGTCCGTCGAAATAAAGCCCGGAGCCACAGCATTGACCGTGATGTTCCGTCCCGCAAGCTCCCGGGCCGCGGTCTTCGTCATGCCGATCACGCCCGCTTTCGCTGCGGAATAGTTCGCCTGGCCCGCGTTTCCGATCACGCCGGAGACCGAAGAGATATTGACGATCTTACCCTTACGCTTTTTGATCATGCCGCGGATGCAAGCCTGCATCACATAAAATACGGCCGTCAGATTCGTGCGGATGACCGCGTCGAAATCCTCCGGCTTCATGCGAAGCATCAGTTCATCGCGGGTAATGCCCGCGTTGTTTACCAAAATGTCGACGGCACCGTATTCTTTCTGGATGGTATCCACCATCGCGCTCACCGCTTCCGGATCGGAAACGTCGCACTGCATCGTGTACGCCTTGCCGCCGGCCGAAGCGATCTGTGCCGCCGTTTCCTCGGCGGCCGCCTTCGACCCGTTATAATTGATGATCACCGTGTGCCCCATGGCCGCCAGTTTCTTAGCGCATGCGGCACCGATGCCCTTACCCGCGCCGGTGACCAGCGCGATCTTTCCTGTTTCCATACTGTACCCCTTTTCGTGTCTGAGGTGTTAATCCTCTGCCTTCAGATATTCGATCACTGTCGGCAGGTCTTCGTATTTCTCGAGGGAAACGACCTTTACGGAGCCGTCGATCCTCTTCATGAAACCGGACAATGTCTTGCCGGGACCGATCTCTACGAACTTCGTTACGCCATCGGCGAGCATGCGCTCCACGCATTGCTGCCAGCGCACGGAGGACGACACCTGACGTGCCAGGAGATCGGTGATCTCCTCTTTCTTGCTGACGACATCCGCCGTCACATTCGAAAGATAGACAGGGTTCGGATCCTGCAGTTTCAGTTGCACCAGATCTCCGCGCAGAAGCTCGCCCGCACCCGTCAAAAGCGGCGAATGGAAGGGACCGGAAACCTTCAGCGGAAGACAACGCTTCACGCCACGTTTCGTCAGTTCCGCAGCCGCAGCGTCGACCGCTTCCTTCTCACCGGAGATAACGATCTGACCGGGACAGTTATAATTTGCCACACAGACCACGCCCGCGGTCTCCGCGCATACGCTCTCGACCAGCGCCTGCTCTGCGCCCAGTACGGCGGTCATGCCGCCGCCCGTCGGGTAGGCCTCCTGCATGTAGCATCCACGATTACGGACGATGTTGTACGAGTCCATCTGCTCCATCGCGCCGGAGGCTACGACAGCCGCATATTCGCCGAGGGACAGGCCCGCATAAGTATCGGCCGAAAAGCCCTTCGACTGCAGTGTGCGCAGCATCGCCAGCTCGGTCGTGAACATCGCGATCTGCGTGTACATGGTTTGGTTCAGTTGTTCATTTTCCGTAAAGCAGATATGCGCCAGGTCCAGGCCGGTCATCTGACTCGCTTCTTCGTAGACCTTGCGCGCTACCTCCTCTTTTTCATAAAAACCCCGGCCCATTCCGACATACTGACTGCCCTGTCCGGGAAAAATAAATGCGATCTTACTCATCTCTGCTCCCATAAGCGGTCGGCCTGTGCTACCAACTGTGTGATGATCTCTTCACAGGTCTTCGGCTCTTTGATCATGCCCGCGATCTGGCCGGCCATGACGGTTCCGTTCGTCACGTCGCCGTCGATCACGGCTTTTCGCAGGGTGCCCAGCGTGAGCTGCTCCAGCTCCTCGAACGGCGCGCCCTCCTGCTCCAGTTTCAGATAGGCCTTCGTCATGTCGTTGCGCAGGCAGCGCACCGGATGACCGGTCGAAAGGCCGGTGATGACCGTATCGATATCTTTCGCTTTGATCACGCGGTTTTTGTAGTTCTCATGGACCTGCGCTTCCTTTGCGACCAGGAAGGCCGTGCCCATCTGCACGCCCTGTGCGCCCAGCATCAGCGCCGCGCAGAGGCCGCGTCCGTCCGCGATGCCGCCCGCAGCGACCACGGGGATGTCGACCGCGTCACACACCTGCGGTACCAGCGCCATGGTCGTCGTGTGGCCAATGTGTCCGCCGGCTTCCATGCCTTCGGCGATCACCGCATCCGCGCCTTCACGCTGCAATAGTTTTGCCATCGCTACGCTCGCTACCACGGGCAATACCTTCACGCCCGCGTTCTTCCACATTTCCATATATGCCGCCGGAGAACCTGCGCCGGTCGTCACGACCGGAACGCCCTCTTCGACGATGATCTTTGCAACCTCCGGCGCATTCGGATTCAACATCATGACATTGACCCCGAACGGCTGATCGGTGAGTTTTTTCATCTGGCGTATCTGATCACGTACCACTTCGGGCGGTGCCGATGCGGCCGCGATGATACCGAGGCCGCCCGCGTTCGAGACCGCGCTTGCGAGGTGATACTCAGCGACCCAGGCCATACCGCCCTGGATCACGGGATAACGGATCCCAAGTAAATTCGTAAGCTTTGTCTGCATTGGATCACTCCTTAATTACAGGGACACACCCTTCTTCTCAAGATATGCGGCAACGTCGCCGATGGTCTTGACTTCGTTGAAATCTTCTGTAGGAATGGTGATTCCGAAAGTCTCCTCGAGCTGCATCACGAGCTCATACAGGTCCAGGGAATCTGCACCCAGATCGTCCTTAAAGCTGGTAGCCTCGGTAAGCTCCTGATTTCCGCAGTCAAGCTGCTCCTTTACGAGTTCAATAATCTTCTCAACCATGATAGTCTCCTTTTGCCTTTTAGGCTTCTGTTTGAAATTGCAGGTATTTGATTTGAGTTTCAAATACTTTGGCTTTCAAATAATATCATACTCAAAGCACCTTGTCAAGCATAAAAAAACGCAGAGCTTTCGCCCTGCATTTTTTCTTCATATTCTTGTTTGGATTTCAGACGCTAAGGCCTTACTCTTTCTCCTTAAGGTGCACGGTCAGGATGTGCCGGGTCGGCCAGAATTCGTACAGATAGATCGTATTGACCATACCCTCCATCGCCGGAAAATCCTGCATGACCTGCTTCAATGCCTCGGCGATCACGTCCGGTTTGTCGATCAAAAAGGTCGTATGCGCTGACCAGCGGAACACGTCCTTATTGTCCAGAAAATGATCCTTCAGCGCCAGCATCTCCTTGCTGACTTCCGGCGCAACGAACAGAACGTCGTTTTGCGGAAGCCGGAACAGGCCGACATGGTTGAATGCAACATCGAACTCGGGAAATGTATCCGCCAACTTCGTAAGACGCTCCTTCAACTCCTCCTCTCGCTCCGTGTCATACGACCCCAGCGTAAAGTGCATGGGAATGTCCTTCGTCTGGACGCCGGAAAACCCGGCCGCATACAGATCCTTTTGAATGCCGGACAGACGGGCCTCCGTCGCATCGTCATAACCGGCAAGCACACATATCATTTTATTATCCATAGTCCTATCTCCCTTGTTTCATTGCTCCATAGCCCAGCGCGGGCACAAAATCCCAGTCCGATTTGTCATCATGATGACCGATGGAACCGGAACCGATCCGGATCAGTCTTCGATCGCAGCCTCGGCCTCTTCGATCGAACCGTAACCATAAAGCTGCGCCGTCCGAAGTAAAATCGCCTTCGACAGGTTCTCGCCGTTCTGCGCCGCCTGTGCCGTCATTCGCCCGAAAAGCGTCAGAGTCTGCGGTGAATACGTCGAGATCTCGCCGCGCAGATACGTCTCGTACGAGGTACGCCACATCGTATCCTCGGAGGTGTGGATCACGCGTGCCTGCCCGGCGAATTTCGGGTACGCCGCCGCGACTTCCTCCATCCAGCCGACGTAGATCGCAACGATCGCCTCGCGGATCCGGATCTGGTCCGCGTCCAGCACGGGCAATGCATCCCGGATCTTCGCATACTCTGCCGGCGCGGTGCTCTCCATCATCCGGCCGTATTTCTCCGTGATCAGGTTTCGGCCTTCCGCTTTTGCCGCCATCAGGTCCGAAAGGTAGGATTCGAGCAGGTCAGCGGGCCATGTCTCGTACTGGCTGCGACGCATGATCGAGAAGGTCTCCCAGTCATCCTGGCAGCCGGCGCGCCCGCCTTCGTTCTGCGTCAGGTCGAAGGCTTCCCACTCCAACTCGATGATCGCCATAACGGCGCCCTCCTTCGGAGCCATCGCGTCTGCCTTCGAAGAAAGCATCCGCGCGACATCCATCAGTCCGGCGGAGCCTTCGTACAGTTTCCCAGCAGTCTCTTCGTCGATATAACCGCCTCGCTTCAGGAGCGCATTGGCCTTAACGATGACATCGTCGATCGAAGCCTTCGTCGCCTCGGCGTCATCGGTGTGTTCAAGCAGAGCCGCGATCGCGGATGCGAAGTCCGCATCGATCTCGGTCGTGCTGCGGTACAGCCACTTCATATAGGGCGCATAACGGTTCGCCATCAGGTGCAGGAAGCGCATGGATGCGGTCGCAAAACGGTCCAGATAGAGGCGCGCCGTCACCGCATCGCCGCGCCGGAACGCGCGCATGCAGTTGTACGGTCCGCTCTGCTCCATCAGGCCGAGCTGCTGGGCGATCCTGCGCAGGAGCACGGTCTCCGGATAGCCGTCCTTCAGCTGCTTAAGCTGTCGGGAAAATGCTCCGCTGCCGTCGTAGAACACGGCTCCGTTGGTCGCCTGTGCCAGGCCCTCCTCGGGCACGGCCAGCCATTCCTCCTGCGTCGCGGGAACCTTCGGTAGCCCGAACATGCGCCGGAAGAAATCCGAAGTCCGCATCACGCCGACGCGGCCCTCCGTCTCATTGGCCGAGGCAAAACGTGTGTAACCCATATAAGTCGGCGGCAGCAGTGCATAAGCCGTGCGGAGTTCCTTCTCCTGCTCCTCGCTCACGCTGTCATCGATCCAGATGCAGAAGCCCGGACCGAAGTCGTGGTCGCGGGAGATCTTATCGTCATAACCGAAGCATTCCGAGCCCTCACCCATCAGGCCGCAGGCGATCTTCGGAAGCTTCGTCTTGAAATTTCGTTTATAGATAGGCAGCCAGAACGCACGGTAATATCGCCGGCAGATCTCGATTCCGGACAGGCTCTCATGATATTCCTGCGCCGTCGTTCCCATGCCGCGGTAGGCCTCCTCGAGATGCTCCAAAACGATCTCGTGAAAGTTGTTCACACCCATGTGAAAACGGATCTCGGAAAGAGCCGTCTCGTAATATTCCGCCGCAAGCTCGTATTCTTTGCGCCGCAGGCAGAGGTCTCCCATGCCTGAAAGCGCCGCGCTGTAGTGGAAATCTGACGGCATCAGACCGGTGAAGAACGAAAGCGCCTGCGTTAACAGTTCCTCCGCCTCCGCGTCCTGATCCATGTGCTGTTTGGACAATGCAATATTCGTCAGGGAGATCGCTTCCTTCGTGGAAAGATCCTTCACGCGATCGGTATCCTGTGCTTCGCGCGCTTCCTTCAGGTTCTCCCGCACGATGGCGAGCGCCTTCTCGCCTTCACTCGCCGCGCCGACAAAATCACCCTTCTCCTGCAGGAGCAGGCTCAGGTTGTTCTGCAGACTGGCGAACAGGATATCATTTTCCGGCAAATGCAGGGCGAGGGTCTCACGCGCCTGGGTGAAGTAGGTCTGCGCCGCGTCGGCGTGACCCGCCGCCCGCAGGGCATTGGCCACGTTGATGAGCGTGGTACCGTAGGGAATGGTGCCCACGAGGTCCATGTCGCGCGCCAACAGCATCGCATCCTGGCCGGCCGAAAGCGACTCCGAGAAACGCCCGCAGTCGCGATAGAAACCGATGAGTTCATTCAAAATGACGAGCTCCTGCTGCGCGTTTTTCTCCTCACGCGCACGCGCCGCCATGGCGAGCATCTCCTGCTCCGCCTCGGTCAGCCGGCCATTGCTCAAAAGCTCATATACTTTCGTCATATCATAGTTTTGTTCCATAATCTTCTCCCCAGCAAAAGATCCTGTCCTCCGGGACGTAGGTCGCAAGCCGCGCACGCACGGCCTCGATCAGACCTGTCTCGGTCGCCTTCGGATAACGCGCGGTGTGCTCCTCGATCTCGTACGGATACATAACGAGCGGGCT
The DNA here is from genome assembly GCA_017615545.1 of Lachnospiraceae bacterium. Lineage (GTDB taxonomy): Bacteria > Bacillota > Clostridia > Lachnospirales > Lachnospiraceae > UBA1201. The sequence goes on along the minus strand of JAFZZY010000065.1, from coordinate 27,297 downwards.
GTCCGGGCGAATGCGTCGCATGTTCGCCAGTTGGTCCGAACCGATGCGGAACGGCCCCGTGCTGACATCGTCCACACAAGCCGTAAGCGTCTGCCCGATGCTTTCCGCCGCCTTCTGCGCCGCCTGCATCACATGGTCGACCAGCTCCTCATAGCGCCGCCTCGCATCCGGAATCAGCAACAACGGATCGAAGCAAAGCCTCACCTTATATCCGGCACGGATGGCGCGGGTCATGCCCTCCAAACGTGCCTCTAGGCCCGCCGTCTTATGCTCAAATCGGCGAATGACCTCCGCCGGCGAGAACGACCACGCAAAGCGCAGGTTCTTCGGTATATCCCCGGTCAGCGGGATCGCATGACCCGCCGATTTCGTTCGGATCTCGATCACGATGCGCGGATGCTCCTTCGCAAACTTCGTGATTAGATCGACGAAGCCAAGCAGACCTTCAAACGCGCAAAGATCGGTGTCAAACGATACGCTGACATAGGCCGTTTCCTCCGGCCCCAATGTTTCTTCTATAGCGGCGATCTTCTCCAGCACGTCCTCCGGGTTGATGAAGATCACCGGCATCTTCGAGGGGTACATCCCCTGAAGATAACAATACTCACAGTCAAACAGGCAGTTCATCACGAACGACGCGTAGAAGAACTTTCGATGCCCGTGGTCCTGGCACATCGGCGCGCCCGGATAGATGTGGATGTTCTCCTGGCGGGCCACGATGAGCGCCCGCGCCGCCCCCTCCCGAAGGATGCCGGGCAGTTCCTGCCGCGAACGGTTGAACACGTCACGGTACCGCCGGATCGGGATCACATCCGCCTTCGGAAAATGCTCCCGGATCTTCTGCGTGCGCGGATGGTCCATGACCTCCTCTTCCACATAAAGGACCGAGACCGGCGCCCCGTTCATCTCGCTTACTTCCGCAAATTCGGTGTTATCATAAAACCGCTCTGCAATCGCGTCCATTTTTTCAAGCAACCGGTTTTGCTCCGTTTTCACGAAATGTCCGGCCTCGATCGCGCTTTCCGCCTCGGAAAATGCTTCTTCTGCAGCGTCAATCCACTCTACATCCCCCTCAGAGGGCCTGTAAGCCCCAAAAAGGGCCGAAATGTAGGCCGTACGTGAAAATATGCGGTCACGCATGGAAACCGAAACACGGGCGTCTGAGGCGATCCCGCGGGCACGTTGCACTAACTGTCCGGCAGAGGATGCTTCAATCGCTGCCGCCTTCTGTTCCGCCTTTTTCTCCCAATCCCGGAGCGCTTCGGCCACCGGCTGCAGCAAATCATAGACTTCCTGCGGTTTCGGCCGTGATATTTCTGTCAACCGGTCATACACGGCCTTCACGACCGCCATCCGATCCGGCCCGGCGAATCCCAAAGCCGCCTTTGCGAAGGCAAAGCCCTCCATATCGTATAAAAAGCCCGAGGCTTTTGTATTCTCATTCAGTGTCACGACCTGCTCCGATGTTTTCAGGGTCGCAACCTCCCACGGCAGGTCTCTCCGGACCGCAGGATATACGCTGTCCGCAGCATCCGGTGACAGGATCTTTCCACACTGGTAGATGGTCCCGCGCTCCGCCCCACTCAAAGACGGCGACGCTCCGCAGATGCCGACATTGACCAAAAGGTCATCCGGTCCCGGCGGATAGAGTCCGAACAGGAAGGCAGCCGCACAGGAAGCGTGAAAACTGCCGATGCCACTGACCGTCAGCCGGGCCTGCACGGGCGCACCGACGCGGCTCTCATAGACCTCATACCGGTAGGGCATGCGCCTCTTCTCCAAGTCAAATATGCGAAGAAACGGAGCCGCCTCTGCCGACATGGCACATACAAAATAGATCATAGGCGCCTCCGTATACGAATCTCTCCGGTGCGGACTTCAGCCGGCGCACTCTCTCCTTCAAATTGAAGTAAAAGTGCATAATCGTCGGTCAGTCCCGTTAATCTGGCCACCCGTTCCGAACCGTCCGCCCCGTCATAAGCGATGACTTCCTCCCCGAGCAACATCATGTGCGCCCGATAGGTTTCCACGAACGAGGTATCGTCCGGATCCTGATATAATTCATAAAATCGTTTCCACAGCCGTCCAATGATCTTCTCACGGATCAGCGGGTCAGAAACGGGCCCGTCCCAAAGGCTACCAGCCACGTCCCGGATCTCCTGCGGAAAATCACCCTGCGGCGGGAACAGATTGATCCCGATACCCATGACTACATAATCCGGGATCCCGTTGGTAAATGTCGGCGAAGCCTGCGCCAGGATGCCGCAGATCTTTCGACCATCGCGATAAACATCATTGACCCATTTGATCTGAAGACGACAGCCTGCGATCTCTTCCAAAACCTCGCAGACCGCGACCGCCGCCAGCGGGGTCAGTTTCTCGATCTGCTCCATCGTAAGCTTCGGACGCAGAAGAAGGCTCGTATAGATGCCTGCCACATCGGGCGAATAAAAGCTCCGTCCGCTGCGACCGCGGCCGGCCGTCTGGCGGTCTGCCGTCAGGATCAGACCCTCGGCTTCCCCGGCGGCTCCACGCGACAACAAAAACCCGTTGGTCGACGTCACTTCCTGTAACGTCTCCACACGCAGCCTGTCATTATCCAGGATCCGCAGGATCACTCCGGCATCTCTGCTCATATCTTCTCCTCTCCGAAAGGTTCAGTTTCGTATACAAAAACCGACCCGCAACAACCACACGTAGGCCGGTCGTTGCCGACTGCGGGCCGGCTGATAATTCATATTATTGATCTTGTTTCGGTGCCTCGTAGACCTCGGTCTCGCCCGAAGTAGATTCGAACCGCACATACTGAATGTGCAGGTCGAACGTGGATTCAAGCAGGCCGCTTGAAAGCAGTTTCATCGAGTTTTCTTTGCCGAGTGCCAGGAACATGTGTGCAAGCGCATGCGCATACCAGGCGCGGGCGTCATTTTTCACCACGACAGCTACCGATCCGGTGTCGTGATCATACTCTTCTCCGCTGTCGGAAGAGATAAACGGTTCGGCATCCGTGTAAAGAGCATTGGCCGATGCCGCCTCCGGACGTGCAGCCCAGGCATAATACCCGTCGTACGCCTCGATCTTATCTTCCTTCAGATCCGTATAAGCATCCGGAAGGAGGACTTCAAACGGCTCCTTCTCAATATGCTTCCAGAATAAAAAGCCTTCGGTCGTAAGCTTTCCGCCGGCCACGAACACAACGTCGCCATAGCTCACGCAGACATTGGAGATCCCGCACAGCACGAAATACTCCTCGAGAACACGGCACATATAACAGTCGGCCAGACTCTCGAGGTCCAAGACCACTCCGTCGGCCAGTTTAATGCCGTTCGCTTCGACTTCCAAACCGGAAGTCCCGCACAGCTTCAACGCCTCGGCGATCTCCTCATCGGTCGGTTCCGCTTCCGGATCATCAAACAAACGATACAGAGCACCCGCCGTAATGTCGTAGGCGCCGCCCGAAAACTCCGTAAGCGCCAGACCCGAGCGGACCAAAAGAAGCGGCGAAGGACTCAGGTCATAGCGGCCTCCCTCACCTTTGCTTTGGAGATCCGCGATACGACCCAGCTCACTTTCAGTGCTCTCTTCGTCGAAATATTTGTCTGTATAATCACGACATAGGGAAAATGCCCCATCCACACATTTAGACAGTTCGTCCGCCGTCATCTGGCTGCGTTCCGCATAAGCCGTGATCTCCAGCTCTTTATGATTGATATCCATGGATCGTGTCAGTTTCACGGAAGACTCACGCTTCGACTCCACAACAGAGATCACACAAAGCACGAGCATGACCAACAATAACACGCCCGCCGCGATCGGCGCCCATCTTTTTCTCATGATCACTCTTAACCCAAGCTTATCGGTTCTTTCCCTGATTGATATAGTTGATCAGGCCCTCAGCAGCGATGATCTTCTGCATGAACGGAGGGAATGCCTGACCCATAAACTGCGTACCCTTGGTACGATTATAAATGATGCCTTCATCGAAGTCGATCTCTACCGTATCGCCGGCATCGATGCCATCGTAAGCCGCCTCGCACTCGATGATCGGAAGTCCGATATTGATCGCGTTGCGGTAAAAGATGCGGGCAAATGTCTTCGCGATAACGCAGCTGACGCCTGCCGCCTTGATGGAGATCGGAGCATGCTCACGTGAGGAGCCGCAGCCGAAGTTCTTACCGGCTACGATGATGTCGCCCTTTGCAACCTTATTAACGAAGGTCGCATCGATATCCTCCATGCAGTGCTTTGCCAGTTCTGCCGGGTCGGAGGAATTCAGGTAACGTGCCGGGATGATGACATCCGTATCTACATTGTCATGAAACTTAAAAACTGTTCCGTTTGCTCTCATTGTGGTACTCCTTTCAAGCCTGAATGTCCGCAATATCTGCCGGAGAGGTGATCTTTCCGGTGATGGCCGATGCTGCCGCTACGGCAGGGCTCGCCAGATATACTTCGGAATCCACATGTCCCATACGTCCGACAAAGTTACGGTTCGTCGTGGAAACGCAACGCTCGCCGGCTGCCAGGATGCCCATGTAACCACCCAGACACGGTCCGCACGTCGGTGTGCTGACTACAGCGCCCGCCTGGATAAACGTGGTGAGCAGGCCCTCTTCCAGCGCCTTCAAATAGATGGTCTGTGTAGCCGGGATCACGATACAACGTACACCCTTCGCTACCTGATGTCCCTTCAGGATCTTCGCAGCGGTGCGAAGGTCGGACATATAACCATTCGTACAGGAACCAATCACAACCTGATCGACCGCGATATCACCTACCTGGTCAATGGTGTATGTATTTTCCGGCAAATGCGGGAACGCAACCGTCGACTTCAAAGTCGAAAGGTCGATCGTGTATGTCTGAACATACTCTGCGTCCGAATCTGCCTCAAAGATCTTATAAGGCTTCGTGGAGTGTGCTTTCATGAACTCGATAGTCTTCTCATCGACCGGGAAGATACCGTTCTTACCGCCCGCCTCGATCGCCATGTTGGCGATGGTGAAACGATCGTCCATGGACAGGTACTGAATGCCCTCGCCGGTGAATTCCATCGACTGGTACAGCGCGCCGTCCACACCGATGGTACCGATGATGTGCAGGATGATATCCTTACCGCTGATCCACGGTGCCGGCTTTCCTACGAGTTCGAATTTAATGGCTGCGGGAACCTTGAACCAAGCCTTACCGGTCGCCATGCCGGCTGCCATGTCCGTCGAGCCAACGCCCGTGGAAAATGCTCCCAACGCGCCGTAAGTACAGGTATGGGAATCCGCGCCGATCACGACATTGCCCGCTACGACCAGGCCCTGCTCCGGGAGCAGCGCATGCTCGATGCCCATCTTGCCGACATCGAAGAAATTCGTGATGCCGTGCTTATTTGCGAAATTGCGGACGCACTTACAGTGCTCTGCGCTCTTAATGTCCTTATTCGGCACGAAGTGGTCCATGACCAGGGCGATCTTATCCTGATCGAACACGCCTTCCGCCTCAAACTTATCCATTTCATGAATGGCTACCGGTGACGTGATATCGTTGCCGAGTACCAGATCCAGATTTGCCTCGATGAGCTGTCCTGCTTCAACCTTTGCAAGTCCGGCGGCCGCCGCCAATATCTTTTGCGTCATTGTCATTCCCATAACCAATACCTCCAGTTTATGATGTTGCTATTATTTATTGTCATCCAGATCGATCGGTTTGAAATCCAGATCGTAAGGACTCTTTTCTGTTTCTGCTGCATTCTGCACGTCCTGGGCAGCTTCCTGTGCCTGTGTTGCCGCTGTATCCGTAGCCTCGGAAGCGCCGCTCATCATCGCCGCCAGATCCTTCTCGAGTTCATCGGAGTCCGGGGTGTAAACGGGCTCAGCAGCCTGTGCGGATGTCATCACGGAGCTCAGATTCTCCACGGGATGTACATTGCCCTCGAGATCCATCTCAAAGGAAGGCGCCTCAGTCATCTGACCTGCGCTCTGTGCCTGCTTTGCAGGATAATACTTCAGCTTCAGGAAGGAAGCGAGATCCTTCGAAAACATCTTATTCAGTTCTGCATTGTAACCGCATACGCAGTGCGGAACCAACTGGTCGATGGTTCTGACTGCCGCAGGTGCCTGGCCGGTAGCCGGAGCTGCGATAAGCTTTCCGTTGATGCCGTACAAACGCAGATAGTTTGTGCCCTTGTAGGTATAAACATAGGTCCAAACAACTTCGCTCAGGTCGATCACATGGATCTTTCCGCCCTTGCGATAGAAGATGTAATCGCGGGAAATGAACATATCATCGCTGATCTTCGTCGCGCCCGCAAACGAATCATTCAGTTTATCCATGCTGCGTCTTGTATCGACAGCCAGGAATTTCTTCACCGGAGCGTCAAAGGACATCATGGAGAATACCACATGGAAGACTGCATAAAGCGCTGCCACCAACATAACGATCAGGCAAACGATGACCAGCCCCTTTGATGAACGGCCGACCAGATCGTAGTCGACGGTGTAGACCTCCAGGTCCTTTCTGTTAAAGATCTCATCGAAGCCGATCGAATCCAGGCAGTTGTTCCAGTACTGCAATTCCTTTTCTTTAACCTTACGTACCGATCCCGTGAAATGATAGGGGGTCGGCTTTACGCCGGTACCGCTCAAATAGTTAATAAAATCTTCACCGAGAGCGTACAGTGTCTTATCACTCTTCGCAGGAGCGACGATACCGAAGAAATGCATGTCCAGGTTTTCACCTGCTTCTTTCGTCATGAGCACCAGATAACCGACGGATGTCAGTTTGGACGATCCGACCTTCACGCCGTTTTTCGTCGTATAGGTCTCTGTTCTTATATAGTTTGCAATAACATATTCAGCGTCAAATGTAACATATTTGCCATCCAAGGATGCCATAGACTGCATCATGTCAGCCTTGGAAGGACCGGTAAGGAACTTGATAAAATCAAAACGTGTGACAGCCATAGCGCCCACGATGATGATTGCACACACGATCACGGTGATCTTCATGTTTCTGGATACGCGTTTTTTAAAGTATTCTAACATCTATTCTTCTCCCATGTTTTCTAAGCTCTAACCCTCAAAATCGAAAACCGGGCAGGGCTTATGTGTCCCTGCCCGGCAAATGTGAAACTATTGTCAGATCAAAATGGATCAGTTGTTGATCAGCTTATCTGCTTCGTTGTTCCAGCTGTACAGCTTACGAACTTCCTCACCGATCTTCTCAGCGGGATGCTCGGAAGCAAGCTTTCTCATAGCCTTGAAGTGAACCTGACGGCCGGCCGGGCTCATCTCCTGCAGGAACTCGCTTGCAAATGTACCATCCTGGATATCGGAAAGGATCTTCTTCATAGCCTTCTTTGTATCCTCGGTAACGATCTTCGGTCCGGTGATGTAATCGCCGTACTCAGCGGTGTTGGAAATGGAGTAACGCATGCCTGCGAAACCGCTCTGGTAGATCAGGTCTACGATGAGCTTCATCTCGTGGATACACTCGAAGTATGCGTTTCTCGGATCATAACCGGCCTCAACCAGAGTCTCGAAACCAGCCTGCATCAGAGCGCAAACGCCGCCGCAAAGAACTGCCTGCTCACCGAAGAGGTCAGTCTCAGTCTCTGTACGGAAGGTTGTCTCAAGAAGACCTGCGCGAGCGCCGCCGATACCAAGACCATAAGCCATAGCCAGATCCCAAGCCTTACCGGTAGCATCCTGCTCAACAGCGATGAGGCAAGGAGTACCCTTACCAGCCTGATACTCACTACGAACGGTGTGACCCGGAGCCTTCGGAGCGATCATCGCAACGTCAACACCCTTAGGCGGAACGATGCAACCGAAGTGAATGTTGAAACCATGTGCGAACATAAGCATATCGCCATCCTTAAGGTTCGGAGCGATATCCTTCTTATACATATCAGCCTGAAGCTCATCGTTGATGAGGATCATGATGATGTCTGCGCGCTTTGCTGCCTCTGCAGCGGTATATACTTCGAAGCCCTGTGCTTCAGCCTTCGCCCAAGACTTGCTGCCCTCGTAAAGACCGATCACTACGTGACATCCGGACTCCTTCAGGTTCAGCGCATGAGCATGGCCCTGGCTTCCGTAACCGATGATGGCAATGGTCTTGCCATCAAGCAGTGCTAAATTACAATCTTTCTGATAAAAAATTCTTGCCATTTTGTTTTTCCTCCGAAAAGTTTAAATGTTTAAAATATCCGGGAGCGGAAAGCTCCTGTTTTGCAGGCAATGCCTGAAAAATCGATCTTAATCCTCGAGATACGGCTCGTCCTCAGATCCTCTGGGAAGTCCCGCAACGCCGGTGCGTACCAGCTGCTTGATCTCGAAACCTTCCAAAAGATGGATGAATGCCTGGATCTTCTGGCTGTTACCCGTGAGTTCGATGATCACGGATGTCGTCGAAACGTCGATGACGTTTGCACGGAAAATGTCTGCGACCGCCACGACTTTGTGACGATTCTCTGCGGTAGCCGCAACCTTGATCAGTACCAGTTCACGTGTAACCGAAGACTCGGGCTCAAGTTCCTTGATATCCACCACATCGACCAGTTTGTCCAGTTGCTTGTAGATCTGCTCCAGGGCCTCCGGCTCACCGGAAGCGACAACGGTCATACGGGAGAAATTCGGGTTCTCGGTCACTCCCACGGTAAGACTGTCAATGTTGTACCCTCTACGGCTGAACAAACCGGACACACGGCTTAAGACACCGGCCTGGTTATCCACCAGCAGGGATAATACCATACGATTGTTCATAAAGCTCCTCCTGTCCTTGTTTAAGGGTTTGCATTTATTTGAATGCTACCTCTTATCTTATCAATTTCATTTTATAAAGTCAACCTCTTTTTCATTTTTGCTTGCTTTTCCCCCGTTTCTTTGATAGATTATTAGTGAGAATTCGGAAAATGCGGCCCGAAAGCCCGTTTTCCGGCGAAATGACAAGGAGAAACACAACTATGATATTTGCGATCGACATCGGCAACACGAATATAACCTTCGGTTGCATCGACGATAAAAACGTGTATTTTACCGAGCGCGTTTCCAGTGACCATAACAAGACGCCGTTCGAGTATTCCATCATTTTCCAGAGCATTCTGGACTTCCAGAAGATCACCTGCGATCAGATCGAAGGCTCGATCATCTCTTCGGTCGTTCCTTCCATCGGCGACACGATCGCGCAGGCCGTAACGCGTGTTCTCGGCAAATCCCCTCTCGTAGTCGGCCCCGGTGTAAAAACGGGCCTGAACATCCTGATCGAAAACCCGGCGCAGCTCGGCGCGGACCTCGTAGTCGCAGCCGTCGGCGCCCTGGAGAAGTACCCCTGCCCCATGATCATCTTCGACATGGGCACGGCAACCACCGTCTCCGTCATCGATAAGAACCGAAATTTCCTCGGCGGCATGATCGCGCCCGGACTTCGCGCTGCGGCCATGGCCATGTCGAGCAGCACGGCCCAGTTGCCGGATATCTCACTGGACATCCCGAAGCGCGTCATTGGCCGCAACACGGTCGAATGTATGCGCGGCGGACTGATCTTCGGCAACGCAGCCATGATGGACGGACTCATCGAAAGGATCGATGACGAACTCGGCGCTAAGTGCACGGTCGTTGCGACCGGCGGCATGGCTCGCTACGTCATCCCCTCCTGCCGTCATGAGATCGAATACGACAACGATCTCCTGCTGAGCGGCCTTTACCTTATCTATAAGAAGAACGTCTGATCTCCTCGTTTTTTCTTGACAGATAATAGGCCTTGTGCTAGACTAAATTTTGGTTTTTTATTTTCCTATCTTTCTAAGAGGAGGAGTACTATTATGAATAAAGTTAAGATCCCGGAGGGCTATGTGCCCGCGCTGAAGGGTTTCGACCTGCAGTGCGCCATCGCCTCCATCCGTAAATGCTTCCAGGCTCAGATCGAGGAGCATTTGAACCTGCGCCGCGTGTCCGCGCCGCTCTTCGTGTTGGCGGACTCCGGATTGAATGATAACTTGAGCGGCTGGGAGCGTCCCGTCGGCTTCGACGTACCCGCCATCGGAAAGGATGCGCAGGTCGTTCACTCTCTCGCGAAGTGGAAGCGTCTCGCGCTGAAGACCTATGGTTTTTCCATGCATGAAGGTCTCTACACCGATATGAACGCCATCCGCCGTGATGAAGAACTGGATAATCTCCACTCCATCTATGTGGATCAGTGGGACTGGGAGAAGATCATCTCCGTCTCCGACCGTAATTTCGACTACCTGAAGGAAACGGTGCGCAACATCGTGACTTCCGTTTGCAATACACTCGACGCGCTGAAGGCTGAGTACCCTTCCGTGAAGACCACATTGTCCCGCGAGGTGACCTTCATCACATCGCAGGAACTCGAGGATATGTTCCCCGACCTCACACCCGAAGAGCGTGAGCAGACCTTCCTGAAGGATCACAAGACCACCTTCATCATGCAGATCGGCGGCGCGCTGGCTTCCGGAAAGCCGCACGGCAATCGTGCTCCGGACTACGATGACTGGGACCTGAACGGCGATCTCCTCTTCTGGGATGACACCCTGGGTTGTGCGTTTGAGCTTTCCTCGATGGGCATCCGCGTAAGCCCCGAGTCATTGGATAAGCAGCTGACCATCGCGAACTGCGACGATCGCCGCACATCCTACTTCCACAGCCTGCTGTTAAATGGTGAACTTCCGTACACCATCGGCGGCGGCATCGGCCAGTCCCGTCTGTGCATGCTCCTGCTCGGATGCGCGCACATCGGCGAGGTTCAGTCGAGCCTGTGGGACGAAGCTACCAAGACCGCTTGTGCGGCCAATGGCATCCATTTGCTTTAATTCTTACATAGCATATACAAAAACGACCCCGAAGCATTTTCCGTGCTCCGGGGTGTTTTATGTTTATTCGCTTTTTCTTACTTTTTCTTGCAGGTGACTTCGTTATAGGTCACGCTGCCATCCTCGAATTTAAAGGTGTACCACTCCGTCTTGCGGCCGAATTCGTGGTCACCGATCGGATAGAGGCGGAATTCGACCTCTTCGTCTTCTTCGATGGCCTTTGCGTACAAAGCGCCGTCCTTTTCATACACTTCGTCGAGAAGGATCTCACCTTCTTCAGGATGCTCGTACCGTCCGCAGTAGGACGCCCATTTTGACATATCGGAATCCTTCACGATATCTTCGATACAATTGACCTGCTCCGGTTCCTGATCGGTGACGATCGCGCGGATCGCTTTCCACAGGCTGAAGTTCGCGCGGACATCCTCGCTCTCGCGGCAGTTCAGCAGCACCAGCACACGGTCGCTGTCGACAAAATGCTGGAACCAGGTGCTAAGGCCCGGCATACCGCCTCCGTGGCTCGCGATCCGTCCGAATGTGGGATCGTTCTGGATGCCCCATCCGAAGGCATAACCGTCGCCGTGCTCTCCCTCACCGGCCGCACTGCCGTCATTCAGCCTACCCGGCGTATACATAAGGTCCTGCTCCGCCAGCGTCACCACCTTCTCCTCGCGCAGAGCGCGGTCCCAATTGAGCATGGCGAAGATGTTAGTATAAACATAGTCGTCGCCGTTCAGGCCGTCGAACGCGATCACGTCCGCATCTTCCGAATCCGTAACCCGGATGTGCTCCCCATCGACCTGCACCATATTGCGGGCAATGTTGTCACTCGGAAGCCCTTCGCTCCAGATATGGCGGACCGCGGTGTCCTTCATGCCAGCCGGCTCGAAGATCCTTTCCTTCATAAACTGCTCAAACGGAACGCCTGCGACCTTCGCAACGATCTCCGCCAGGAGGTTGTAGCCACCGTTAGTATACTCGAAGCGCTCGCCCGGAGCGAAGCACGGCTCCACCCCCTCCTCCGAAAGGAAGCGGATCACTCCATCACTGCCCAGGATGCGATGTTCTTCCTGAAACGTCTTCATGATGATGTTGTAATCGTAGGTTTCCGGAATGCCACCCGTGTGGGTCAGCAGGTTCCGGATCGTGACCGCCGGATACGGCAGATCCGGGTAGAATTTCGTCACGGTATCCTCGAGGCTTAAACGCCCCTCTCTCACCAGAAGCATGACTGCAACCGCCGTGAACTGCTTCGTGATCGAAGCCAGTTGGAACAGGGTATCCTCCTGCATCGGCAGCGTATCGTCGAAATCGCGGAAGCCGACGGCTCCCTTGCTTACGATCTTGCCATCCTCAGCATACAGCCAGGTACCATTGAATATGCCCTTTTCATATGCTTCGTGGTACAGTTTTTCTATTCTTTCTTTTTTATCCATTGATTTCCCTCCAAATCGTTACCGCCTCACTTTTCAGGACGGTCAATGCTGTAAAAGCAGTACATTTTCTCTTCTACATCTTCAATATCCCGGTACATTTTTACTTCGTTCAGCACGAAGCCGGCCTGCTCCGCCACCTTTTGGGACGGAACATTTTCCGTAAGGATGTTCGCGATCAATGTCGTTTCTTCGAAGTGTTCGAAGAAATACGGAACGAACGCGCAGACCGCCTCCGCCGCGTAGCCCTGGTTTCTCACATCGGCCCCGATAAAATACGTGATCCCGACCTTCTTCAGGTCGTCATAATAGGAGCAGCCGACCGAGCCGATCACTTCTTTCGTATCCTTCGTTTCGATCGCGTAAGCCAGGAACGGTCCCCGCGGATCATCCGCATCGGCCAGACCGATCGCTTTCTCGATCCATGCATCCATCCAGGCCCCGCATTCGGCGTCAAAGCCGATGCTCTCCTCCAGACTTCCGTCCGCCGCCATCCTCACAAATTCCGCAGCATCCGTCCGCCTCAGATTCCGGATCACCAGTCTATTCGTTTCCAACCACATAGTCTCCCCCTATTTATGCATTACGCCATGCCCGTTGCTTTGATCGCGCCCGCGCTGTGGATACTCCAGCCCCATCTCGCCCAAAAGCCAAAGCGCCTTCGCCCGGATCTTCTCGGACCCATGGTCCAAAAGAGACGCAACATACGGGATGCTCTCCTCCCAGCGCTCCTTCTCCTTCGTCAAAACGCCCAGTTCCTTATACAACTCATTCTCATTCATAACGACACCTTCCCGGTGGAAATATCCTATTTTGATCCACCGGATAATATACGAAACGAGTCATCATATAACCACCATCTTGGTCAAAACTCTCCACAATATGTATTCAGGCTACAATAAAGTATACGATCACCAAAAGTCCCTGACAACCTCAAAAACAAATATATTTAATCTCACTCCCGAACACAACCACACCCCCATCATAACACACCCACCATCCCCCGTCAATGAAAGCGCCTATCTTGCTTTTTCCTCTTGCTTTCTCCTCCCACTCCACCACATGAGAGAAAAGCGGTACGCCACAAATAGTGCCGCTCTCCGTGTAGCGTGTTTCGGGGCGGAGCCCGGGTTCTACTATCTGTCGCAGTTTCACCGCATACACTCCAAACTGAACATGAGAGCGAGTTGTAGAAAAACGCCGTAAGGGAGAAGCCGAATCAGAGGCAAAGCCGGCCTCCGAGGCCGGCCTTTGAGCTCGCTGAGGTCGTTTTCATCGGAAAACGGCCGAAGTCGAAGCGGTACCCTGAAATTCGGCTTCGCTCCGAACGTCCGTTTTTCACAACGCAGTGAACCGTTCAGTGAGGAGTGCATGCGGTGATGACGGGTACATTGACCGCAGAACCGGGCTCCGTCCCGAAACAGAATACAAAAAGCGGCACGTTTGTGGCGTGCCGCTTCTCTTTGTGTATGATTATTGTTTACTCAGTTCTAAGAGCAACTACCGGATCTTTCTTCGCCGCGCTTCTCGACGGGATGATGCCCGAGATCAACGTGAGCAGGACACTGATCGTGATCAGCACCAAGGCTACCGGGATCGGCAGGATCGCCGAAAGGTTATGCAGTCCGGTCAGGTTATGCAGGATGATGTTGATCGGGATGCACATCAGGTAGGTGACTACTACGCCGAGCAGGCCTGCGGTGAAACCGATGATCATGGTCTCTGCATTGAACATGTGCGATACATTACGCTTCGATGCACCGATCGCACGCAGGATACCGATCTCCTTCGTTCTCTCCTGTACGGAGATCAGGGTGATGACACCGATCATGATGGAAGAAACCACCAGGGAGATCGCTACAAACGCGATGAGCACGTAGGTGATCGCATTGATGATCGTCGTGATGGAAGACATCAACAGGCCAATGATATCGGTATATTCGATCTGTGAGCCCTCGTCCGCCGCTTCGTTGTAAGCGTCGATCGCATCTTTGATGATGTCCTTATTCGCAAAGCTGGATGCGTACAGGTTGATGCCGAACGGATCGTCCAGATCCACGCACCCCAGTACGATCAGGTTTGCATCGTAGTTGGAACGTGAGAAATTCAGCAGTTCGTAGTATTCCACCATCTGCTCTTCGGTAAATGTCGCCTGCTCCTGACGGAAAGCTCCTGCGAGCTGTTCCTCGTTCAGCGTTCCCATCTGGGCCTCGACCTGCGCCGCATAGGCCGCCTTGACCTGCTCCTGCAGCGTCTGCGAAAGCATCGCGTAGATCTCCTCGTCACTCATGGCGGAAACGTACTCTCTTACGTCTGCTTCGCTCATACCGGTCTGCGAAACGATGCCCTGGATGATCAGGCGGTCAATGTCTTCTCGCGACATTGAACCCAGTGTCTTTTCGATGCTCTCTTTCAGGACATCTTCCGGAGGAACGGATTTGATCTTCACATAAAGTTTCGCCAATTCCTTATCCGAAAGAAGATCTACATTCTTTTTAAACACTTCTGCCTTCTGCTCGTCGGAGAGTTTGCCTTCTTTATCCTTGAACGCCAAGCCCGTAAAGATATCCACGGAAGGATCTGCTTTCTGTGCGGCGATCGCCTCGGATTCGTTGTTCTTTTCGATGACATACTCCGTCAGCAAATGCGTATAAGCGATGGCGCCGGTCAGCATATTCGATACTGCATCCTCCGCCGGGCGGATGATACCTACCACCTTTAACTGGATCGCATTGTCATAGAGATATTTCAGGCCGGCATCGGTATCACGAAGATCTGTGTAAAGGCCGGTCGTCTGGTCTTTTCGGTAACAGTCGGCATTCAGGATCATGCGGAACTCAGTCTTGCAGATCTCCTCGTAACTCCATTTGACCTGCTTCTTTTCAACGGTCGTGTTGTTGATGGCGGCATCCATGATGTCGTCGATCTCTTTTTCCGAGACCAGGCCGAGCGCATACAGCGCCATATCGCCGATCTCGTTGTTTTCATCCAGAACCAGCACGACTTCGTTATAAGCGGTCGGCCAGGTTCCGTAGATCACGTCATACTGCTTCTCCAGAAGCTCCGTCCGGATCTCACCGTTCATGCCCGGAACCATCTCCTGCCAAATGTTCATGTACGTGTTGCTTCCCATGCCATAGGTCGCGCTGGAAGAAGTGAACATCGAAGGAGAAAGAAGGCTGCTGCTACTGCTGCTTCCTTCGTCGTCGCCGCCGAGCATATTGCCGAGCATCTTACTCATGGACTTCATGAAGATGCGGCTCATCAGTTCCTGTACATCGGAGTGGATGATGGTTCCATCCACACTCTTAGTGTAGATCAGCGGGCTCAGGTTGTAAGTGTACTGAACGGCGCTCAATGCATCACGCAGGCCGCTCGTGCTGTTCGGGTTACTTCGCTCCTCTTCCAGATACTTCTTAAAGGAACGAAGGTCGTTGGTCTTATCCTGGAGGGTGCTCATCGTATTGACCAGATCGTACATGGCCGGCTTCTGGTAGACCGCATCGTGATCGTGGTCTTTGTTGCCCTTGACCAGGTTGATATATGTCTCAAGCAGGCTTCCGAAATCGACGTTCTGCGCTTGCAGCGTCAACGGGTAACTGGACAATGTGTCCTCCTGCACGTAATCGATGTAAGTCGTCATACCATGCGATACCGAGAAGATCAACGCGATACCGATGATACCGATGCTGCCCGCGAACGAAGTCAGAATGGTTCTTCCCTTCTTCGTGAACAGGTTCTTCAAGGACAGGCCGAACGAAGTCGCGAACGACATGGACGGCAACTTTTTCTTGCTCTGCTTCTCCTTTTTCTCCGCATCTTCCTTACGAAGTTTCTCGATCTCTTCGTCGGTCAGCGGATTGGAGTCGCCGGTGATCTCACCGTCGAGCATCTTAATGATACGGGTAGAATAACGCTCGGCAATATCCGGGTTGTGCGTTACCATGATGATCAGGCGATCTTTCGAGATCTCCTTCAGGATCTCCATGACCTGAATACTGGTCTCGGTATCGAGCGCACCCGTCGGCTCATCCGCCAGGATGATGTCGGGATCATTGACCAATGCACGCGCGATCGCAACACGCTGCATCTGGCCGCCACTCATCTCGCCGGGCAGCTTCTTCAGCTGCGTCGCCAGGCCTACAGCCTCAAGCGCTTTCTTCGCGCGCTCCCTGCGCTCCGCCTTCGAAACGCCGGACAATGTCAGCGCGAGCTCGACATTCTGCAGCACGGTCTGATGCGGGATCAGATTATAACTCTGGAATACGAAACCGATGGAATGGTTGCGGTAACCGTCCCAGTCACGGTCCTTAAACGCCGTGGTCGATGTTCCGCCGATGACCAGGTCACCCTCTGTGTATTTATCCAGGCCGCCGATGATGTTCAGCATCGTTGTCTTACCACAGCCGGAAGGACCCAAAATGGAAACAAAATCGGCATTTCGGAAATTCAGACTGATACCCTTCAACGCATGAACGGTACCATCGCCCGCGGGATAATCCTTGACGATATTCTTCAGTTCTAACATGTACTCATC
Organism: Lachnospiraceae bacterium; assembly: GCA_017615545.1. Classification (GTDB taxonomy): domain Bacteria; phylum Bacillota; class Clostridia; order Lachnospirales; family Lachnospiraceae; genus UBA1201. The sequence continues at coordinate 10,508 of JAFZZY010000065.1, read as the reverse complement.
CTCTTTCAGTTTACTTTAACAGGCAGGTCAGCGGCTCATCTGATCGATGTTATCGAAGATCACATCGAAGAAGCCTTCCAGCTGATCCTTCTCCTGATCTGTAAGGCCCTGCTTCGCCCGGTCAATGAAATCACTCTGCATCTGCAAAATACGCCCCGTCAGCTTCTTTGCTTTCTCTGTCAGAGTCAGGCGGACCTTACGCCGGTCACCGGAGACCGACTCTCGAACAAGATATCCCATCTCGACCAGTTCATCCACGGACATTGAAACGAGTCCGGGCTTCATCCACAGGCATCTGCAGATATCTTTCGCCGTGTTCGTCTCCGGGTTCTCTTCGAGGAACTGAAGCATATTCAATTGATGGACTTTTAAATGCACTTCCTCACATAAAGGACTCATCGCATGGTTATATGCGGCGGTCAGATTATTTACAAACATCGCACCTCTGCGACGATACTTGATGATATCAGCCAATGGAATACCTCCTTTCTTGAACAGTTCAATTTTGAACAATCGTTATTCTAGCACTACGCTAAAACGATGTCAATTACGTTTTTCTTACGATTTTATAAAATCCCCAAAAGAAACCAGATAGCGTATGCACAGCATATATTCAAATTCTCCCTGTGATCATATAAGTACATACCTGCAATGATCAAATCGGCTAAGGAAAATACCAATTCACAGAAAAACTTAGCCGGAAAGTTCATAAATCTGCTTCTCTGTTGATCACTGGGCTAAGGAAATCGAAGAAGCATCATAATTCTTAGCCGAAAAGGCCGAAAATCTGCCTCACCTTTGATCACTGAGCTAAGAAAATCGAAGAATCATCATAATTCTTAGCCGGATAGATCATAAAGTAGCCTCGCTGTTGATCAAAAGGCTAAGAAAATCACGCAAACCACCAAATTCTTAGCCCGGAGAAATAAATATCCTATCCGCGACCAATACTTATTTGCAGTCGTGTCTCCTATAATCATAAAACCGTCAGGAGGCATTTTTCCTGACGGTTTTACGATTATTCTATTTTTCCTATGTTGTATTTGAAAGGCCTGAGGTTCATCGTCTGTTTCACGATTACTTACAGGCTGACTCTGCAGAAATTCTTCTTTCCGCGCTTGAATACTTTACCTTCGCCCGCGAAGTCATCCTTCGTGAACTTGAGGTCGGTCGCCGCGATCTTCTCGCCGTCCACGGATACACCGCCCTGCTCGATCGCACGACGTCCCTCGGAACGGGAAGGAACCAGACCGCTCTTAACGAGAACAGCCTGAATGTCGATCACACCATCTGTGAAATCCTCATCTGAAAGCGCGAAGGAAGGCATGTTGGCTGCATTGCCGCCAGTGAACAGCGCGCGCGCTGCTTCCTGTGCCTTTACCGCCTCTTCCTCGCCATGTACGAGCTTCGTCAGCTCGAACGCCAGGATCTCCTTTGCCTTGTTGAGCTGGCTGCCCTCCCAAGTGCTCATCGTCTCGATCTCCTCGAGCGGCAGGAAGGTCAGCATGCGGATGCACTTCAGCACATCCTGATCCTCGACGTTTCTCCAGTACTGGTAGAACTCGAACGGCGAAGTCTTCTCGGCATCAAGCCATACTGCGCCCTTCTCGGTCTTACCCATCTTCTTACCCTCGGAATTCAGGAGCAGCGTGATGGTCATCGCGCTCGCGTCCTCACCGAGCTTACGGCGAATGAGCTCCGTACCGCCGAGCATGTTGCTCCACTGGTCGTCACCGCCAAACTGCAGGTTGCAGCCGTAATCCTGGAACAACTTGTAGAAGTCGTAGCTCTGCATGATCATGTAGTTGAACTCCAGGAAGGTCAGGCCACGCTCCATACGCTGCTTGTAGCACTCGGCTGTCAGCATGCGATTGACCGAGAAATGCGGTCCCACTTCGCGGAGCAGTTCCACGTAGTTGAGATCCAACAGCCAGTCAGCGTTGTTTACGATCAATGCCTTGCCGTCCGAAAAATCGATAAATCTCGCCATCTGCTTCTTGAAGCACTCGATGTTATGGTCGATCTGCTCCTTCGTCAGCATCTTACGCATGTCGGTCTTACCGGACGGGTCGCCGATCATGCCGGTGCCGCCGCCCAACAGGGCGATGGGCTTATTGCCCGCCATCTGCAGACGCTTCATCAGACACAGCGCCATGAAATGTCCCACGTGCAAGCTGTCCGCAGTGGGATCAAAGCCGATGTAGAATGTCGCCTTCCCGTTGTTCACGAGATCGCGGATGCGCTCTTCATCGGTTACCTGGGCGATCAGCCCACGTGCCTTCAGTTCTTCATAAATCTTCATCTTTTTGTCCTCCATTGGATTTTTGTCCTTACGCTTGCCGCGTGGAATTTTTGCAAAAAAATAACGCCCCTTCGTAAAAGGACGATCGAGATCGTGTTACCACCTTTCTTCGCAAAAAGCTCACACTTTCTGCCTCTGCGGGTACATGTCATACCCCGGCACTTTAACGCATGCATGCGGCGCAGCCTACTGGATCCCTCGTTCGGTGCGCGGCTATAGGATGTATTCGGTCCCATCGTGAATGCGCCTCTCATCAACCGGCTGCTTTCTGTATCCCGTATCGGAACTTACTTCTTCCTAATCATCGCCTTTCGACTATATGCCGATTATAACCGCCGTTTTCCGCCTTGTCAAGCGGAAAATGCAAAAAAACCGGTCCGGTACCGAAGTACCGCGACCGGCTTCTTATTATTCATTCTCTCATCGGAATGATCAGTCTACCGTTTTAAAATTCTCGATATACGTCATGAACTTGTTGTACAGGATCTCGAACTCGATCTCATCCTTCGTCATGCGCGACAGCAGATACTCTTCGCTCTCCAGAGCATATTCCGTGATCATCTGCTGGATGTACGTGTTGATCTCCGCATCATCGACCGTAGTTCCGCCGTCACGGCAGATACCGATGATCGCCAGTTTCTGCTTTGCGTACCGCTTTCCGTAGTCCTTAAGTTCTGCTTCAAACGACGCTTCGTCATAACCCATCATGCTCAAATATGTCGCACGGTCAATGCCGTATGCAGTACACACCTGATCCAAACGACTCATCTGCGACTGAACATATTCATTGATCAAGCCTTCATGATCTTTTTTCTCTTCTACGGCATCCATGATCTTGTTGAAGATAACGTTGTCGCGAATCGAATTCTTGTAATCCTCTTCGATCTCATTGTAATATTCCTGATAGTTTTCGTAGTAGCCCTGCGACTTCTCCTTGATGTCAGCATCCGTGATCTCAGGAAGACCGGTAACCTTCTGAATGGTTATTTTGAACACAGCCTCCTGGCCTGCGAGATCGTCGGAATGGTAATCCTCGGGAAATGTGACCGGCAGATCGAATTTATCGCCCGCCTTCTTACCGACGATGCCCTCTTCAAAACCGGGGATAAACTGGCCGGAACCGATACCCAGGCTGTAGCCCGAAGCCGTACCGCCCTCAAACTGGACGTCGCCGACATAACCTTCGTAATCGATGACTACGGTATCGCCGAACTCGACCGCGCGATCCTTTTCTTCCAACGCAATTCCAAAATCATCCACCATAGCGGCAGCCACTTCGTATTTGATGTTTCCCTCATCTACAGCGATATCACTGTTTTTGATCTCGAGCTCTTTAACCTTCGAAATATCAATGTAATCGGATACATTGATGGAAGAAAGCTTAACGATGAACTCACTGCGATCTACCGCAGCGGCTTCCGTTGTCTCAGGATCCGTTGCGTCCGCGTCCGTGCTATCGACCGTGACCGCTTCCGTTCCTTCGTTCGTCGTATCTGCGATCGTCGTGGTCACTGCCTCTGCAGTTGTCGCTGCATTGTCCACAGTCGTTCCTGCCGCTTCCGTAGTAGACTCTGTGCCTACTGCTGCAGCTGTAGTGTCATTATTATCATTTCCGCGCTTCGCCGTACATGCGCCCAGCAACAATGTCAGTGCCAGAACGCTCGCGGACTTCGCCGCTTTCTTCAGTCCAACGCTTCGATTTCCGGTAATTGTCTTCTTCATGACATCCCTCCAAAACAAAATATACGCGCCCCTCCGGCGCCCCGGCCACACCCACGAAAACCCGCGAAGGCACAGCCCTGTGCACCATTATAAAACAAAAATCAAATAAATACAAGGCTTGATTTTTTTCACAAAAAATCGGGGACGCCTCAATGAAGCGTCCCCGGTATTCTATTCTTCGATCTTCTTCATGGCAAATGCGGTCCGGCTGGGAAGGTAGATCGGGAACCCATATCTTCCGTCACCGAGCTCATCTGTCTTGTAAACATAGTTCATATCAATGCGCTGCTGTCCGCCGTACCGCTTCTGGTCGGTCGACATGATGACCTGGTACGAACCGGGCGTAGGCACGGGAATGAAATATCCCGTGAACGACTTCGTCGGGTGGAAATTGAACACAAAGACAATGTCGTTGCGCTCATACGCGATGATCTTATCCTGCTGGTGCATCCACAGATTGTGCGTGCGTCCCTTCAGAACGTTCTCCCGCTTCGTCAGCGCGATCATATCCTTATCGAACTGCTCCAGCTGACAGTAACGCAGGTCCTGGTTATCCGCCAGCGACCACTGTCTGCGGCAGTAATGGTAGCTCCAGTTGTTGCCCTCACGCGGGAAATCGATCCACTCAGGGTGGCCGAATTCATTGCCCATAAAGTTGAGGTAACCCTCGCCGGCAACGGTCTCGGTGATCCAGCGGATCATCTTATGAAGCGCGATACCGCGGTCAATGATGACACTCTGCGAATGCTTCGACATGTGCCAGTACATCTCCTGGTCGCACAGACGGAACATGACCGTCTTATCGCCGACCAGCGCCTGGTCGTGGCACTCCACGTAGCCGATGACCTTCTCATGTGAGCGGCGGCCGGAAAGTTCGTACCACATCCTCCAGATGTCCCAGTCCTCGTCGCGCATCTCGTCGAGGAATTTGATCCACATCGGCGCGGCGCCCATACCGAGACGGTAGTCGAAACCGATGCCGCCGTAGCGGATCTTCATCGCCATACCCGGCATCGCGGACATATCCTCGGCGATCGTGATCGCGTTCGGGTTGATCGCGTGCACGAGTTCATTCGCCAGCTGCAGATAGGTGACCGCATCTGTGTCGGTATTCAGCGAGAAATACTTATCATAGTTGTCAAAGTTCGTCCCCAGCGCGTGATCGTGATACAGCATGCTGGTAACGCCGTCAAAACGGAAACCGTCGAAATGGTACTCCGTCATCCAGTACTTCAGGTTCGAAAGCAGGAAATGCAGCACTTCGGGCTTTCCGTAGTTGAACAGTTTGGTGTCCCACTCACGGTGATTTCCGCGCTCTCCCTCATGGAAGAACTGAACGTCCGTGCCGTCGAAGCGGTTGATGCCCTCGGCCGTGTTTTTCGCGGCGTGCGAGTGCACCACATCGAGGAGCACGCGAATGCCCATCTTATGCGCCGTATTGACCAGTTTCTTCAGGTCATGCTCGGTGCCGAAACGCGAGGAAGCCGCGAAGAAATTCGTCACCTGGTAGCCGAAGGAAGCATAATACGGATGCTCCATGATGGCCATGAGCTGGATGGTATTGTAACCGAGTTTCTGGACCCGGGGCAGTATCTTATCGGTAAATTCCTGATAGGTGCCGACGCCGTACTTCTCCTGCGCCATGCCGACATGGCATTCGTAGATGATCGGCGGCTCTTCCGGCTGGAAATCCGCGTCCGTCCATGTGAACTTACGCTTCGGCACGGAAATGACGCCGTTCCAGATCACGGAATTCGGCTCCTGGATCACGCGGTGAATGTAGAGGGGAATGCGACGCAACTCCTCTCCGTTCGCGCAAACGACCGCTTGCACACGGCAGCCGTCAAACAGCGTTTTCTTTCCCGGAATGTTCACTTCCCACACACCATTTTCCAACTCGTGCATAGGGAGAGCATGCGGGTTCCAATCGTTGAAATCGCCGGTCAGGTACATGGCCTGCGCGCCCGGTGCCCATTCACGATACACCCAGCCGTCCTTCGTCGTGTGGAAGCCGAAATACTCATGCGCATTCGCGAAATCCACCAGCGACTCACCCTCCGGCAGGATCCGCTGTTTCATATTTTCGTAATTCGACATACGAAGATTGATGTCATCCGCATAGGAATTCAACAGATAATCGTAGTCCAGGATCTTGTATCTCATAATACCTCCTCCGGAAACGTCCCCTCATTTCCAAAAAAAGAAAAGGAAATGCCGATTTTATTCAGCATCTCCTTTAGTATATCGCATTTTTTCGAAAATAACAAGGAGAAATTACACAATTCATGGAATCACTCCGCAAAGAACAGGGAGCAGACCAGTGCAATTCCGTCGTCATCGTTGGATCTTGTAATGAAATTAGCGACCTCTTTCACCGCGGGCTGGGCGTTTTCCATCGCCACTCCCATACCCGCATATTCGATCATGGAAATGTCGTTAAACCCGTCGCCGCAGGCCACCAGGGCGTCCTTCGTGTCGCCCAGTTTCTTCAGCAACTGGTCCAGGGCGTACGACTTTTCGATGTCTTTCGCCATGATCTCGAGGAAGAAAGGCTCCGAACGCATCACATGGAAGTTCGGTCCCAGCGCCTCACGCATCTTCGGTTCGACCGTCGCCAGATAGTCCGGCTCTTCGACCGCGATGAACTTGATGATCGGTTCGTCCGTGCACGCCGACAGATCCTCCACCTTCCGCACGGGCATGTGGTTGATCTTCGCCTCCAGGACGATGTATTTATTGTCCGCGCACTCGGCGAGTACGCTTCCCTTGCTGTGCATCAGCAGCGGCGTTTTGAATTTCTTCGCATAGTGGAACACCTTCCAGAGTTCGTCCGGCGCCACTTCCCGCTGGAACATGATCTCGCCGGTCTGGCAGGACACGACGCGCCCTCCGTTGAACGAGATGATGTAGCCGCCGTACTTCTTCAGTTTCAACTGTCTGGCCAATGCGAGAATGCCGTCCATGGGGCGTCCCGAGCACAGGATGATCTTCGCCCCTCGCTCCTGGATCCGCATCAGCGCATCGTAGGTCTCCGGCGTGATCACCTTTTGTGAATTCACCAGCGTGCCGTCCAGATCCAAAGCCAAATATCGATAGTTCATGTTTGATCCTCCAGCAGGTTTAAGTTATTCAGCAGGTTCGCCGGCACATACAGGCCGCCGTAGCCCTTACCGATCGCGATCTTCGGCTTATTATCCCCGTGGAAATCCGAACCGCCCGTGAGCACCAGGCCTTTTCGTTTTGCCAGTTTCTTAACGTAATTCTCTTCGTCCTGCGAGTAGGTCGTGTAGACCGCCTCGATGCCGTAAAGCCCCAGTTCGACCAGACGGTCGACCAGTTCCTCAAGCCCCTCGTTTCCGAGTTCGTACAGCATGGGATGCGCCAAAACGCTGCGCGCTCCCGCCATACGCAGGATCGCCATGGCCCGCTCGATCGTGATCTCCTCCTTCGGAAGATAGCACGGGCAGCCCTGGCCAATGTATTTATCAAACGCCTCCGCAATGGAGCCGATCTGCTTTGTATCGTAGAGATACCGCGCAAAATGTGCGCGGGTAATGGTCGAACGATCACCGAATTTCTCGATCAGATCTTCGTAAGTGATCGAGAAACCATGGTTCTCCAAAAGTTTCGCCATCTTGACGTTGCGCTCCAGACGGATCAGGCGGATCTTATCCAGTTCCTTCAAAAACTCCGTTGCATGCCAATCCACGCCATACCCCAGGATGTGCACATCGCCGCCGTTGCGAGCCGCGGAGATCTCGATTCCCGGGATGACACGCACGCCGTACTGCCGCCCTGCTTCGAGCGCCTCGGCGATACCGCTCACGGTATCATGGTCGGTAAGCGCTATTGCATGGAGTCCGGCCTCCGCCGCCTTCTGAACGACCTGTGTCGGTGACAGCGTTCCATCGGATTCGTACGAGTGCACATGCAGGTCGATGCTCTTCCCATAGTACTTCTTCTTCGCATCAGGATCGTACGGTAAATGCGAGGCGATGATCGTCATCTCGCCCTTCAGTTTAAAACTTCCGTAATTCGCCGGAAGGATGAAGTGATCGCCCTTTCGGATCGTGTTGTCATCCAGCATACCCTGCCCGTCGATCACGCTCATATTGATGAAGCGGCCATCGGTATTCAATACCGCAGGCTCCGCTCCGTTCTTCGTTACATACCGCTCCGCCTGGAAATACCGGCAGTTCACGAGTTTCGTGATCTCGCAGTTTCCGACCGTAGTCACGCTCGATTCCACAGTCTGCGGAATGAATGGCGCCCGGATCACATCCAGGCTCTTCTCGATGTGAAGTTCCCGCGGCTTCCCGTTCGACAAACGATCGTAATCGTACACGCGATACGTGATATCACTGCTCTGCTGGGTCTCCAACAGCATGGTCCCGCCTTTGATCGCGTGGATGGTTCCCGGCTCGATCATGAAGAGGTCGCCGGGGCGGATAGGCACTTCACGGATGAAATCGTCCCACCGCTTTTCCTCGATCATGGCCCGCGCCTCTTCCTTCGAAGAAGCGTTGTGACCCACGATGATCTTCGCGCCGGGTTCACACGCCAGGATGTACCAGCACTCGGTCTTTCCGAGCGAGCCATTCTCATGCTCTTTCGCATAAGCATCGTCCGGGTGGACCTGGATACTCAGGTCGTCCGCCGCGTCGATGATCTTCACCAAAAGAGGAAAACGATCGCCTTTTGCAAATCCGAACAACTGGGGCTCATGATTCCAAAGTTCGGACAGCATGCGCCCGTCATACGGCGTACCGGGCGCGCACACGGTACAGTCGCCCGCAGGGTGTGCGCTGATGGCCCAGCATTCGCCGGTCTTATCACCGGGAATGGGATAGGAAAACTCCGTCTTCAGACGGTCTCCGCCCCAAATGGTCTCTTTAAAGACAGGCTTTGTAAAAAGCAATCGTTTCATGTTATGTCCTATTCCAGAGCCGAGAATACCGTGTTGATATCCGACTCGATCTTTACTCTTTCCGAACGGTCCACAAGATACAGGATCTCGCCATTGACCTCGAGCTGGCAGAAGTTGTCGTCGTAAGCCAGCAGGCGGAGGTGTTTTGTTTCGTCCTCATCATAGTTGGTGAAGAACTCATAGTCAAGGATCACGTCTGCGTCCTTCTTCACCTTCTCCGGAGCCAGGTACTGGTTCGCGGACAATGATACCAGGACGGTGTAGAATGCACGGAACGAAGTGTCATCAAACTCTTTACCGTCGCCGTAGAACTTTTCGGTCGTCGTTTCCTTGCCGTTTTCGTCCGTAGTCGTCGTGCGCTTGATCTCGAAATCGTACTTCTTGTCGCCCATGGCTACCGCGATACGGTCTACGCAACTGATGCTGATCTGGCAGGGCAAGAGGTTCATCATGTTCTCTTTTGTGAAAGAGGTCATCAGGAAGTCCATTCCGCCGCTCTTTAAGATCTTAACGACAGGAGTCTGTCCGGAGATCTGCGCATAATAGTAGGTCATATCGTTGATCTCGACTTCATTTCCGATGCAAAGCTCGGTTTCTTCTATCTCATACGGCAGATTGCCGTCTTCGTCGAGCTGCGTTCCATAGACCTTATAGGTGATCTTGATCTTCGCCGCCGGATCCTTAAGTCCAAAGGCTTCCAGATCTGCGTCCGAGGGCATCCCCCGTACACAGCCGGAATACGACAGACCCATGATGGCTTCGTTCACACTGTTGCCCTTCTCATAGTCCATACTGTCATATCTGCCGGACACTGAGGAAGGGAAATACCAAAGGCTCAGCGCCATACGATCGACCTGCAGCAACTCCTCCGGGCTGTAAACACCGATGATCGGCTCTGTCTCGCCACGCTTCGTGATCGTCAGGCTGTCCATCTGATCCGCCATAAGCTCGGGGAACTGCTCGACCGCGATATAATCGGCGAGGTCACGCTTCACGTAACTGTATAACGTCGGACTCATCATATAGATGTTGTCGTCTCCCTGAATGGTGAAGAAGTAATAATCACCGCTGGGAGATTTGCTTCCGACACGCACTTCGTAGGTTTCGCCTTCGGTCGTCGTGAAGCGGAGAATGTGTGCGGGGTTCTTCACTCCGTAGACTTCGCTGTTTCCGCCTTTATCTTCCGAGATCGTATCGATACTCGACAGTTCGGCAATATTCGTCGCCAAACCGTTGATCAAACTCTTGCTGAGAGTAAGGGATTCGTTTTTCTCCCATACCCAGGTACGGTCCTCTCCGACGCGTTTGAAAGATTTCTCCTCTCCCGAAGGATTATCCGCCGAGATGATCGTGATCTCTTCCAGATCATCCACCGTCAGTTCGACTAAATCCTTTCCTTTCGGAGCCGCCGTCGTCTGTGCAGCGAGTTTCTCCTGCTCCAGCTTCTCGTTATAGCGGTTTACGATCTCGATCCCGACGACCAGTCCGGCCAGGATCACCAAAATACCGATCGGGATCGCGATCTTGAGGATCTTTTTTCTCTTTTTTCTTGTTCTT
>JAFZZY010000064.1 GCA_017615545.1 Lachnospiraceae bacterium | reverse complement strand
GTGAGATGCTTTCCTTTCTTTCTGGCTTCTTCAGGCATTGTCCCTCCTATCTGCAGGAGGATACTCTACCATTATCTCATATACTGCAAGACTTATTTCCGGTTTTGCCTATCAAACCAGAATTTTAAAAATCAATTAAGGTTTCATTCGGGCAGATGCAGGGTCTTGCCGCATTTCTTTCCGTTAAATGTCACGACGCCCATGGAGGTCGCGAGGATCGCCTCGTTCTCCGGTACCAGGCCGGACAGCTCCGTCTGCGTCGAAACGTCGATGTTGCCCATGGAGGTATTGGCCTCCAGATGCTGGAAAACACCCTCGAATTTAACATTGCCCATGGACGACGACAGGTAGCCCTGCGTCGCCCCGGTGCGTTTGATCACGACATTTCCCATGCTGTTGTTGGCGCGCAGGATGCCTGCGGACACGCCTTCGGCCGTGACATTACCCATGTCGCTGGTCGCCTTCGTCTGCTCGATCACCGCGTCCTTCAGGTAAATGTTACCCAAGCTCAGGTGCGTATCGACATTCGTAAGCGTCACGCCGGCCGGGACCGTGATCGTGACATCTACTTTTTTATGCTTGATGAAACCGACGTTCTGCGGGTTCGTGATCGTGAGGCGACCGTTTTCGATGCCCCACACAGGCGGCGCGTCCACGGGGCCCGAAAGCTCGACCCGGAACGTATCGCCGGTCTTCAGCTCGACGTTACCGCGGGACAGTTTGATGTCGATCTGCGAAAACGGCTCGGTCACATAACTGTTTTTGCCGCTCTTCGCCTTTGCAGTGCGGATGATATCGCCCGCTGCGCTCGCCATTACGGAAGCGCCGGCTGCCAGGCCGGAGGTCGCGGCATTCAACCTGCTCTCCCTCGACTTCATGTTGGGGTTATAGTACGCGCCCCGCTCCATCGGGATCATAAGGGAACGATAGATATTCTTTTGCGAATTGCTGTGCACGATGAGGCCGACGCCCAGGCCGATCATTCCGAAGAAAAGGGCCGCGCCGAGGTTTCCCATAAAATGACTGGAGAATCTCGAGGTCAGGATCGTCGGGAAAATGCACATGCTGCATGCCAGGACGCCCACCGCCTTCTGCGTGCCGACACCAGTGCTGATGCGCTGCCAGTCCTCCTCGATCATGGACTGCGTTTGCGGATCCGGCGTGTGTTTTCCGCGGCGGATCGCGTCGATCTGTTTCGTTTTATTGCCCGCGCTGATGAAACTGAGCACGCCGATCGCGATGCTCGCAAACATGCCGAGAACACTCAAGCCTTCAAACAACGCGCCGCCCAGATACCGCGGAATCGAATCACCGAGGACGGGCCAGATTACGCAGGTAATGCACAGGAACACGCCGATCGCCTTCAGCAAGCCGCGGCGTTTTCCGAGTTTTGCGATAGTTGCAGCCTCCTCATAGGTCAGAGACGGCGCATACTGCACCGGCGCCTGATAGCCGCCGTCATATCCCATTCCGTACTGGCCGAAGGCCCCGTAGGAATACTCATCTTCAAACATGTCATCGCCGTACGGTGGCTCCTGATACTGCGGCTGAGCGTATTGCTGCTGCGCATATTGAGGCTGGGCGTACTGCTGACCGTATTGCGGCTGGCCATACTGCGGCTGCGCATACGGGCCCTGCGAGTACTGTGCCTGCTGCGGATCTGCATACTGCGGATATTGCGCCTGTTGCGGATCTACATACTGCTGACCATACTGCGGTTGTGCATACGAGCCCTGCGAGTACGGATCCTGGGAGTATTGCCCCTGCGGATACTGCGGGTCCGCATACGATGCCTGTGAGTACTGCGACTGCTGCAGGTCCGCATACTGTGCTTCCGAATACTGAGGCTGCTGTGTCTGTGGCTGCGCATATTGCGCCTGGGCCTCCTGCATCTGCTCGGTCACTGCCAGCGGTTTTCCTTCCACTGTCGAAGCCGGTTGCGCGTCCTCAGCGCCTGCACTGGACACCCCGCCCAGGTCTGCGATCAATTCATCCACATCCCCGAATTCCGAGATCACCGTACCGATCGCCTCGTTCTTGTTCTTTCCTTCGGCGATCAGCTCGTTGTATTTATCCTCCATCATCTGACGCAGCTCGTTCTTCGCGCGCAGGATCTCAGGGGTGGACGGATATTTAGAAAACATATTATTCAAATAGTCACGGATCGTTTCCATAGTATCTCCTTACTGTTTCACCGGATCATCGAGGATGAAATGCGCCATCACGTCCTTCGTGAGCAGCCATTCCTCACATTTTTCCCGATAGTATGTCCTGCCCGCATCGGTGATGCGGTAGTACGTACGCCGTTTTCCCGTGCCTTCCGCTTCGGGTTCCGCCTCGAACGACTCGATATATCCGTTTCTCTCCATCCGGGTAAATGCCGAATACAGCGTCGTTTCTTTGATCACATATTTATCATCCGTCAGGCGCCGGATCTCCTTTGAGATCTCGTACCCATACGAATCCGAATTCAATAGTACATATAGTATGATCGTGTCATTATAACCACGGATCACGTCACTGCTGATCGCCATATTCCGCCTCCCGTACTTAGATCAAAAGCCGTACGACCGGCCCATTTTTACCACGTCTGTCGTAATCTTTATACCGCACTTGTTTCCTCATGTCAATAGGAAAAACCTTACATTTTCTTTACATCTTTACAATGTGAATATGTAGCAGTATACTAAACATATAATAACCCGGAGTAACTTTTTCATTCAACCATATGAAAAAATTTTTGAAAATCGTGCAACCAGCCCACTAAAAAAGTTGATATATATATTAGAGGGGATATCATATACCCTTCGGTCTTCATAGCAACTGAAATGCAAAATAGCGACTAAGAAAGGAGGTAAACCATGAAGAGACTATTGTCAGGAGGGGTTATCTTGCTTTTGTTGGCAGTGGTGTTCTATAATGAACTTAGTGCGCCCGCATTCGGAGCCGAAACATTGAACGGCGAAGCATCCGAAGGTTTGAGAGCTGCTGTGGTGATCAATCGAATGCAGTCGACATTTTCGGATGTAGCACCATATGGTACCGATCTTCAGTATCAGATGAATTGCTACGGCTATGCACTACATGTTTTTAACATGACCATCGGTAATGCAAGTAACCCGTATAAGCAACAACCCGGAGAATTTGCACATGATACGCAGACATTTCAAGCTCTAAAGAATGAGTTAGCCGCTGCAATCGCCGGTCCAAACGCAACCGCAAATGGCGCATTAAACACGATTGAAGCAAAGATGACTGCTGATATTCAAAGTCTGAATACCTACAGTGGGACAGAGTGGACTATTCAGTCTACGACAGCCAATGCCTCGGTGCCTTCAGGTTATCGAAAAATCGCTTTAGCCATTGATTTGGGATATGATTATCATTTTTATTTTCGTCACAGTAACGGAACGTGGTCACATAAAAGGGGGCCTCTTCCTCCCCAATCAACTTCAATTACAACCGGAGTCCAGATTACTGATATCAATATCTCCAGTTGCGTGATCGAAGGTGGGTACAATGATGGTGTTCGTTACTACCTGATTGGAAAATCTGCAATCGTTGATTATGCACATGATGACGGGCATAGTAATTCAAGTCTTTTCACCAGTATGGTTCAGGATGATCACGCCGGAGAAGGCTTAAACAAATCCACGGTGATAACCGGAAGTTCATTTTTAGGGCGATTTGATTATCATGGAGATGTTGATAGTTATGCGTTTACTCCAAGTGTTTCCGGGACTTATACGCTTACTACGTCGTTGAATTATGGCCCTTATGATACGAATATCCAAGTGTTCAATACGAATGGCGGGCTTATCGCCTCGGATCTCTCAGTTGGAAATGCCAACCTTACTGTCAACCTTACAGTTGGTCAAAGATACTTCATTCAAGTATCTGATGGGAATAATTGTATAGCATACTATGTACTATATTATACTCATTAAGGAGGTAAAAATATGACAAGAAAAATATCTATTATAACTATCATGGCATTTGCACTGGCTTGTTTTATCGGATGCAGCAACGGCCAAGATACCTCAGTGAGCAATAATACCAATAAAAAAGGAAAAGATGAGGCAACAACTAAAAGTACAGAGCCGACCCTGCCTGAGTATCCGTACAGCGTAATCATATCAGATGATCGAGTTGTAAAAGATCCTGAGCTTCCGGAAGCAGGAAACTATGTGAAGCAACTTAAGATCTTGTATGGAGAGATCCCAGCTGATGCTCCATACTTGACTAAAGAAAAAGCCATCGAGATATGCCAAGGTTTAAACGATCTGCCCGATAATATGGAAGAATTTGAATGGGAAGTAACCAAGGCATTTAATGCATATGCAATGGCTCCCGATTTCGAAGGAGGAAGCGGTATAATGCATCGCATTTATTATACCGATGAAAGCCGAAATACATACATAGATGTTATGTATGGTGCAGTTTATTATCGTAATCGTATCACAAAAGAAATGGAACTGATCTTGGATACTGACGGAACTACAAATCAGTGACATGTCCGACCATCTCGAGTGGAATGAAGAATAAAAACAGCCGCCCGTTTGGTATTATCACCAAACGGGCGACTGACTATTATCCGTCTATAGGATGACATTCAAATATCCGATGTCCCCTCTTTCGCCAGAGCTTCTTCCGCGAGCGCGACTAGGCGCGCGTCGATGCCCATGCGCTGATAGTCGGGATGAACGCACATCTGGCGAATGACCGCCCGGTGCCCGTAGAGTCCGGACAGGACCATACCGATCATGTTTCCATCCTTCTCGGCAGCAAAGCAGGAGTTGCTGTTACGCTTCAGGTATCTCGCGATCCCGTCGTAATCATCTTCTGTCGGGTCTAAATTCTGAAGGTTCTGCTCGGAGCTGCCCCAAAGCATCAACATCGATCCGTAATCATCGATCGTCACCGGTCTTACCGTGTATTCCATACTTCACTGCCTCCTTTCGGGCTGATTTAAGGATCTTCTCGGTCAATCTACGACCTTGATGCGGATGTCGCCGCTGGAGGTGGTCACCTTACAGGTGCCGTTGCCTCCGTCATCTGGATAGCGGGAAGAGCCGCTGTTTGTGTGAACCGTGTAGTTCTTATTGCTGCGCAGTTCTGCGTTTACGTCGCCGCTGGACGCCTGAATGGTCAGGTTCGCTGCATCAAACTTTCTCAGAACGATATCGCCGCTGTTGGTCTTGATCGCCGCATCTCCGGTCATCTCAACCGTTCCGATCCAAATATCACCGCTTGAGGCCTTCACGGAAAGCGAGCTTACGTTCATGTTTTTGAGAGTAGACTCACCGCTGGTAGATTCCACTGTAGCATCGGCAAACTCCGCGTCATGTATATACAGATCACCGCTGGTGCGCTCTACGGTGAGCTTCGCGCCGCCCTTAACATTTTCCAAGGTCATGTTTCCGCTGGAGGTCTTGATCGCCAGAGTATCGGTTACATTGGCCGCCTCCAGACGGATGTCGCCGCTCGTAGCGTTCAGGGAGAGTGTCTTAACGTTCGCGTTTTTATCGACGATGTCGCCGCTCGATGTCTTGATGCTCTGCGTGCCAGTGACCTGCGCTCTGCTGATCACATCACCGCTGGCGGTCTTCACCGTCATGTCGCTGAACGTGAAGTTCTCGGGAATGAGAACGTCGCCGCTGTTGGTAACGATCGTCAGACTCTCGTACTTATCCTTCGGCAGATAGATCGTCACCTTCGGGCTGCTAAAAGTAATATGCGGGACGAAGATCGACGTCCAGTGCCAGTCTGGTCTTTCAACCAGGACCTTCAGTGTGCCATCCTCTACGCGAATATCATGGGAAGCATCTTTATATACCGGGTAGGTAACGCGTGTGTTTCCGTCCTCGGATACGGCGAACTTGACGTCCACACCCGAGTCTACACTGATCTTGGAGAAATCGTCCCCGGGCTGATGCTCCTCCATTTCATATTTAACAGTCTCAAACTTCTTGTAGTCGAAGCCCATCATGGCAAATGCGGTGAATGAAAGTGCAAAGCCGCTCACTATAAATATGATCGCAATGACGATCGATGTCTTTTTTACCTTACTCATATCAATCCTTCTTTCCGACGATCACTCTTTTCAGTCCCGTCATCATTTTTTTGATCATGGCCGATGCTGCCTTACCCAATACCATAGTCAGGTGGAAGAACAGGATCGCCAAACCGATGAAGATCAGTGCGAAGCCGATGTAGCAAATACCCTGCATCATCGATCCGGTCACGATCAGGTACGGCGCATATGCGATGCATGCGATCGAAGAAACCGAGAATGCCAGCACACAGGAAAATGTAGCGATCGCGATGGAGAATACGGTAACGTAAGCAGAAAAGATGAGGGCGAGCGCCGCGACCGCGAGTCCGAACAGCACCGGTGCGAGGAATACGAGGAGTACGATCTCCCAAACGTGAAGATTTCTCTTTGGCTTGATCTTCGTCGCTACGATCTTCGTCAAGGGAACCTCTCCCAGAATGCTTGCCGCAGCCTCATCAGGCGTTCCAATCGCGGCAACCGCTTCCGCTTCGCTCATTCCGTCTTCCATGTGATCATCGATCATCTCCGCGAAGTAATCCAGCGAACGCTGCACATCCTCCGCAGGCAGACCGTACAGACGGCTGCGAACAGCTGTAAGAAATTCAAACTTAGTCATGTCAATTATCCTCCCTGACGATAAATGTATAGATCGAGACGATCTCGCCCCACTCTTCTTTAAATTCTTCAATTCGGGCCAGGCCCGCCGGTGTGATCCGATAATACTTTCGAAGCCTTCCGTTATGTTCTGCACTCCACACCGTGAGCAGTTGCGCTACTTCCAACCTTCGTAGGATCGGATACAGCGTCGACTCGGATAGTTCCACATAAGGCTTCAGGTCTTTGATGATCTGGTAGCCATACGAATCTTCATTCTTGATCGCGGCCAGCACACATACATCGAGTAACCCTCGTTTTAACTGGATGTCCATAGGTAATACCTCCTTACGCGACATACTATACCACGCATAGTATACCGTGTCAAGAGGTATTTTGAAATTTTTTTAAATTTTTTTCAGGGCGTGTGTCCGGGCAATAAAAATCAGGAGGCGCCACGCTGTGACACCTCCTGTCGTTTGTTATCTATTCTTCAGATCATCCTCGCTGACCACCAGGCCCAGCGATTTGGCGTTCATGGCCAGCTCCAGCCGGCTTCCGAAGCCGGTCTTCTCCATAATATTCTGCAGATGCCGCTTCACGGTGTTGACGGAGATGCAGAGTTTATCCGCGATCTCTTCGTTCGTGAGGCTGGCTGTCAGTTCGCGCAGCACCTCCAGTTCACGGTCGGTGAGCTCGGCGCGCGTCACGCGCCCGAACTGCACATTCGGCGCCGAACCGGGATAGACCGACTCGCCGCGCATGGTGCGATCCATGATCTCCTGGATCCCGTGCTCGTCATACTCCTTATACCAAAAGCTCTCGACGCCGATCTCCCGGGCTCTCTCCTCCCAGTTCGTCTCCGAGGCCGATGTCGTGAGGATGATCTTCACCTCCGGGTGTTTCGCCTTGATCAGGCCGGCGGCCGTGAGCCCGTCGATCCCATCCTGCATCATCACGTCCAGGATCAGCAGATCGACCTCGTGGTCCGCCACAAAATCCACCGCCTCCTGAGCCGTCCGAAATCCCGCGGCCAGTTCATAGCCCGCGGCCGCACGTACATACATCTCAAAGAAGCCGCGCGATATATTCTGGTCGTCCGCAACGACGACCCGTATTTTATTTTCCATACTGCGACCTCCTTTCTTCTTCAGTATAACGGCAGTCACGCCCTTTGTATATCACCCATTTATACCAATTCTGCCTCCGTCATGCGGAGCGTAAGCATAAATGCCGGCGCACTGTCGATGTGCATGGAGCCGCCCATGCCTTCCACTTTGCGTCGCAGGAACAGCAGTCCTCCACTCTCCGCGACGGCGCCCTTCGGCGGCCGTCCGTTGTTGGTGATGGAGACCGCGGTCTCGGCGCCCTCTGCCGTGAGTGTTACGGTCAATGTATCCCCGCCCGCGTGTTTCACGGTGTTCGCCGCGCACTCGACGATGGCCTGCGAGATCACCTTCCGGACGTTCACGTCCTTCGGCACATCGCCGCTCAACAGGACGTTGACGCCGATGCTCTTCGCCATGGCGACCGCATCCGTGATCGCGTCGCGCTCCGCCACCTCGGGCTCGCTCGTCTCACCCAAAAGGAAACTGTTCATTTGCCGCGTGGCAATGTATACCATCTCGGGATCCGTGCTCTCGGGATAGTTCAGGAAATGCTGCCCCATCAGGAGCACCTGTCCCAACTGGTTATGCAGGGCCACACGCGCGCGGGCCTGCTCCTC
Source organism: Lachnospiraceae bacterium (assembly GCA_017615545.1). Taxonomy (GTDB): domain Bacteria; phylum Bacillota; class Clostridia; order Lachnospirales; family Lachnospiraceae; genus UBA1201. Next base: position 14,637 of record JAFZZY010000064.1, on the reverse strand, counting down.
CGCGATAAACATGTCGCCGGAGAGGTCGGATACGACCTTCATACGGCGCTGGATATCCTGAAGGCGCTCATTCTTCTCTTTTAATTCATCGATGATATTCTGCAGTTCGGTCACGTCACGCGCGATCAACTGACGATACTCCCTGCCGTCGGCCTCGATCGGCTCGTTCTCAAACAGCCAGACCCGGCCGTCGGCGGTACGCAACAGCAACTGTCCGTTCTGCTGCTCGCCCTGCTCCTCGATTCGGGAGAGGAAGCGGTTAGCGTCGGACAGGATCTCGCCGGTCAATTCCCGGCTCAGCGCGTCCATCCGCAGGTTCGACAGGCGGACCGTTCCCGCCGCATCGCTGATCGCGATCGCCTCGGGGAGGAAATTCTCCGTGTGCCGGATGGCATTCGGCGTCAGGTACATTTTCCGATCGTGCCAATGCCGCAACTCAACGAAGACCAAACTCACCGCACAGATCAGCTCCGGTATGCCGCAGCAGATCCAAGGCAAGGAAAACATGCGTTTTTGCAACTCTGAGTATCGTGAATCGTAGAACGAAGCCGAAATGGATTTGCCGCAATCCATGATGTATAGGAACACGTAGAACGCCAGCGCCACGTTGATCGTGGTGAGGATGCGGATCCAAATCGCGCTTTTGTTTCTCAGGGAATTGATCCATGAGAACGGTGTCAGGGCCATGAGCGCGATGGAGACCACGCTCAGAACGTACCAAAGTACGGATCCGGCCAATGTTTGCATCTCACTCATGCCGTCTCACCTCCCGTCTTTGCAAAGATGGTCAGGTAAGTCAGGCCGTCGCTCTCCGTCCGTTTTACAGGCAGAGGCGTTTCAGGAAGGTCGGGCGTGCCGCCCGCTTCCATGGCCAGACGGACGCCGGCCGGCGTCAGGGAAACCGTCATACGCTTCAAGTACGGCAGGTAGGTCTCGATCACGGTCTCAAACGAGTCGTACAGACCATGGACCACCTCGAGCGGCAGTTCCGAGTATTCCTCGCCGACCGCGGCCGCCTCGACGCCGCAGCCCTTCAAAAACCGCGCCGTCTCCTGCAGTGCCAGAAACAGCTCGCGGTTATTCTTTTGTATCGTATCCTGCGAGAGCAGGAAGAGATTGCTCTTTCGTTTTGACCAGGCGTTCAGAACACAACAACGCGCCAGCGCCTGCGGAAACTCCGCCGACTCCGGCCCCGCGCTATCCAGAAGTGCCTCGATCTGCTTTTGTTTCGGGTAAATAACATCAGCGATCCTCTGGTAGACCCGCGTCTCGGCATCCAGATGCGCCTTCTTCTCCTTCAGCTTGTTTTCCACCTCGATCAGGTCGTTCTCCTCGCTGAGGATCTCATTGGCCGACGTCAACCGCCGGTTTTCTTTATGCAGCTGCGTCTCGTCCTGCGTCCAGAACGCATAGCCCGACCGAAGTTTCATGCCGGACAGGCGCGTGTCAGCGTCCAGATAGCAGGGCGCCGTCAGCGCCGCCTCCAGTTGCGCCCGGTCGGCGGCCACCGAAATGGCGCTCCGATAGACTGGCGTCAACGACCGGTCCGTGATCATTACGGGCAATGTCAGTTTTTCAAAGAATTCCTCGTGGTTTTCGTTATGCGGGATCAGGCGGCCGCGGATGCAGGCCTCGAAGATGGCCAGCATGCCGAAGCAGCGGATCTCCGGGCTGTTGTACATGCGCCGCAGATCGTTGGGTCCCAGGACCAGATAGAGCTGCATCTCCAGGAAGATCCAGACCGCCAGAACGATCAGCACCATGATCATCACGCCGATCGACCGCTTCCGCGTTACGCGCAGCAGGATCACGAAGCCCAGAAACGTCGTAAAACACATCCACAAAAGCAGCAGATAGAAGCCGACTCCATAGGAATAGGTACCCGTGTTCATTACGAGCTCGCTCATGGGGATCTCGGGAATGTAGACGATCTTATGGAGATCGTTGGTCAGAGCAAAGAGACACAGGAGCACCGTAGGGATCAAAAGGTAAGCCTCGCGCCAGGTGCCGCCCTGTTGTTCGCCGCGGCGAATGCGGATCGCCGTCAGGAGAAACAGCGTCGGGATCAGCAGTTCCGGCACCCAGTACGCATAGTCCGCGTGCCGGCTCACCCACACGTTTTCGACGACCGCGCGGTATTTAAAGGTACGCAGCGCCATAAACACCAGCATCAGGATCGCCGAAGCGACGATGTAGTCCCGGGCTTTCGTAGGCAGCAGCCGTACCAACACGGACTTCATCCAGAACATGAGCATGCAGGCGAGGATCGCGAAATTCAAGGTGAACAGGAGCGAATTCCAGATCGCGTTCTCGGTCCTGGAGAAAAACGTGCAGAATCCGGCAAACAAAAAGGAGCCGATGTAAAGCCACGTATTCAGTCTTAAACGCCTACGTTTCATGGCTCTCAGCTCCTTTCTTAGGATTCGTCCGTTCGGACTGTTATGCTCTCTCTCCGAGGATCTCGCACAGCGCCTTTACCAGCGCCTCATTTTCCTCGTCGGTCTTGATGGACAGGCGGACGTAATCTTCGTGGTCCAGGCCTTCCTTCGTCGAGAGATCTTTGATCAGAATGTTGTATTTGTTCAGCAGAACATCTGCCAGACGGTGCGAAGTCATCACGTCGGTGATCTTCGCGAGGATGTAGTTCGCCTGCGAAGGGTAGACCTTCAGGTTCGCCACGCGCGAAAGCATCTGCATGTAGCGCACGCGGACTTCCTTAAAGCGCACCATCGCGTCCTCGTAATCCGCTTTGTACTTCTCGATGATCTGCATATAGTACTCGGCAAATGAATTGATGTTCCAGATGGCAATGTCCTTCTTCATCCACGCGATGAGTTTGCGATTGCCGCTCGCGAGCACGCCGAGGCGCAGGCCCGCAACGCCGAAGGACTTCGAGATACTTTTGATCACGACGATGTTCGGATATTCATCCAGGATCTCCGGCACCAGCAGGGTGCGGGACATATGCTCGTCATAGTAACTCTGGCCGGGCGTTCCGGTCTTCGCAAAATCGATGAAGCTCTCATCCACGATGAGCATCATGTCGCGTTCTTTCATCCACGCCGCCAGGCGCAGGATGTCGTCGCGCAGGATCAGGTGACCGGTCGGATTATCCGGGTTCACGAGGGCAATGGCTTTCACCGGATGCTCCTCGTAGAACGCGATCAGGTCATCGACCGTATATTTGAAGTCTTTCTCTTTTACAAAGAAGGGGATCATGTCGCCCGGCGCGCGCCGGTGCGCATATTCCTCGAAGGTCGGATAGGCCATGCCCATCTTGCCTTCCATCTGCTCCATCAGCGATTTGATCAGCTCCGCGCTGCCATTGCCCACGCAGATCTGCTCCGGGAGCACCTCGAAGTATTTCGCCGCCAGGGTCGCATTGACCGCCTGACCCGAAGGATACTCGCGGATCAGCACGTCGAAATGAGACTTCATCTCGTTGAGGAAGCGCTCGTTCGGGAAGTACGGATTTACCAGATAGCAGAAATCGTACAGGCCGTGGTAGCGCCAGTAACCGCCGTAGCGGGACAGGTATCGGCGCAGACGCTCCTCGCCTTCGGCGAAGATCGACTCCGCGATGTCGATATCCTGGATATCATTGATCTCGTACCAACGCTCGCCCGTCAGGAGCAGGGTGTCGATCACGGGACGTCCCGGGAAATCCACCACCTTCAGCACCGACTCGTACGTCGCCTCATCGGAAAATGCTGCCACGTGCGCCGCCAAAAACGGCAGGTAGGTCGAGCGGATGAAATCGCGGGAAAAACGGTACATGCTGACCGTCTTGTAGTAGGAAGCGTACGCGTCCGCACGGAAGGTCTCCGCACTGACGAACTCCTCGATGCGCGCCTGGGCATCCAGCGTCACCAAAACGCCGTCCATCCAGGGCTCCGGATGCGCGACAAAGGTCACGCACGGCTTATCCTCCGCGAGCAGGCGGGTCAGAACGGCATCCTCAAACAGGATATCCGACTCCAGCACCAGCGTGTCGTCTTCGGCCATGCGGTCCGCCGCCAGGTTCAGGGAATACAGGTTATTCGTCGACTCGTAACGGTCGTTATCGATGAACTCGACCGGAGTCTGAACGGACAGCCCCGCCACAAACTCCTTCAACTTATCTTTTTGGTAACCGCACACGATGCAGATGCGCTTCAGCCCCTTCGTATCCAAAAGCGAAAGCGCGCGCTCGATCAGGGTCACACCGCCGACCTCGACCATACATTTTGTCTTATCCGCGGTATGCTTCTTCAATCGTCTGCCCATGCCGGCAGCAAGTAAGATCGCTTGCATAAACTATCCTCATTTCTCTTCTTTTCTTCCGGTTCCGTCGCCGAAATCCAGAATATACGGGTAATGCGTCTTCCGCTTCTCCTCCGGCGGAAGCTGCATATAGGTGTCCCCGTAGAAGCCGTGGAGCATCTTCTCCATGTCCTTCGGGAAACGAAGCTTTACATTCTCGAACTTCCAGCGCTTCGTCGGGAAGGTGTCCTCTTTGTAAAGCGTATTCCAATGCGGGTTCGTATCGCAGGGATAGCCGAACCGCTTGGTCTTCTTGAAATTATACTTCGTCAGGTTCTTCTTGCAACGCTTATACAGCCACTGCGGGGAGATTCGGCACAGCACCATCGTGTCGTGGATGGCGGCACAGGCCGCCCAGATCATCTTCGCCTTCAGACCGCTCTGGTACAGGACCGGGCGGCGAATGCTGCGCAGGATGATCAGCTTACTCCAGAACCACGCGCTCCACACCTGCTTCTGGTACGCAAACTTCCCGTCCGCGAGGTTATCAAACGCGTACAGATCGAGGAAAATGCCGAGCGGGCAATCCACATCCATGAACGCGCGTTCCACAAAGCGTGTACCGCGGATGCACAGGCGGGTCGAGGTCAGCGGGAACTTCGGGTCATGCTCGATGTTGAGCACGTAGTATTTGTCGCCCATCTCCGCCTCGACGATGCGGATGAACTTCTCAAAATCCGCGCGCGGCAGGCCGATGTCGATATCGTCATCCCACGGGATAAAACCGCCGTGGCGGATGGCGCCGATGCCGGTCCCGGCGAGCGCAAAGTAATGCAGGTGGTTCCTCTCGCAGATGGTCATGAAGTCCACCAGGATCTCCAGTTCCATCTTGTGAATGCGGTCCAGCTCCGCCTGCTCATAAAATCTGGGTGTATCCATGTTTACTCCTTGTATCCGTTCCGCACCCATGCAACTGCATGCTTATAGTCGTTCATCGTGTCGACTTCCTTCGTGCGGATCTCGATCATCTCCAGCGGAAGCAGCGGTGTCAGCATGTCGCAGACATGGCGGTCGCCCGGCGTGAGGCGCGCGGTGCGCACCTGGGCCAGACCGGTCCACTCGTAGTCACCCTCCTCACGGGAGAAACCGACACCGTAGATCTTGCCGTCCTCGCCTTTCCGTGTGATCATACGCATGGGATTATCCGTGCTGATCACGCCGCCGCAGGCGCACTCGATGTCGCTCTCCAGCACACGGCGCAGGTCGTCCGGATGCACCAGCAGGTCGCCGTCCAGCGACACGACCATCTCACGGGCGAACGGCAGGGCCAGCGAAAAACTTCCGCCGGTTCCGGTGTTCTTATAGTTGTGGTTGAAAACAAACAGGATGTCTTTGCGGAACGAATTGACCATCTCGATCACGCGTTCCATCTGGTATCCGACCACGATGCGGATGTCGTCGTAGTCTTTCAAAAGCTCGAGCTGGCGAATGATCAGCGGCTTTCCATCGATGTCGATCAGTGCCTTCGTGGTACCGATCCCGAGCCGCGTACCCATGCCGGCACAGCTTATAACAATCGTCTTAGGAATTGACATAATTTCTCCTCCGTGTAAACCGCGTGTGTAGCGTTATTCAGTACGGACGGCGCGATCTCGCGCACCCCGCCGAAGCCGATGCCGACCTCTGCGGCGCCGACCATCTCGGCGTCGTTGTTGCCGTCGCCGATCGCAACGAACGGATGCGGCAGCTTCGCGATCGCCTTACCCTTATCGATGACCTCATCGACCGAAACGATCTTATCGTCCGCCACCGTCGCGTGCGAACACAGCACGTGATCCGGCTGCAGGCCCATCTGCTCCATCAGGTCGCAGATCCAGATGTCGAGATTTCCGGTCACCACATAGCAGCGGTCCGCGTGCTCGCGGATGAACGCGACCATCTCCTCGTGCACCGGCACGCGGCTGATGATCTCACGCACCGTCGAAACCGGCACCTGCATCAGGATATTGACGCGCGAGCGGAAACTCTCCTCGAACGGAAGTTCGCCCGCCATGGTCCTCTCCGTGATCTGGCGCATCTTCTCGCCCAGGTCATCCTGCGGCAAATGCTTCGCGATCTCGGGCAGGATCTCCACCTTCGTCACGGTCGCATCCAGATCAAAACAAAAAATATAATCACTCACCTTTGATATACTCCATCCACTCTTTTAACTTTTTTTCGTAGCCCTGGTCGGACAGTTCGTAGAACACCGTCCCGCGGACGTCGTCGGGCAGGTACTGCTGCTCCACGTAATGGTTCGGATAGTCGTGCGCGTACTTGTATTCCACACCGTGTCCGAGTTTCTTCGCTCCCTTGTAATGCGCATCCTGCAGGTGCGCCGGGATCTGTGCCTGCGGGTGCTTCCCGACATAATCCATGGCCGCAGAGATCGCATTGACCGAGGAATTCGACTTCGGCGCGGTAGCGACGTATGCGGCCGCCTGCGCCAGAATGATCTGGGACTCCGGCATGCCGATGCGCTCGACCGCCTGGGCCGCGGCAACGGCCACCTGCAGGGCCTGCGGGTCCGCATTGCCCACGTCCTCGGATGCGCAGATCATGATCCTGCGGGCAATGAATTTCACGTCCTCGCCGGAGTAGAGCATCCGCGCCAGATAGTAGATCGCGGCGTCCGGATCGGAGCCACGCATACTTTTGATAAATGCGCTGATCGTGTCGTAATGGTTGTCGCCGTCTTTGTCGTAGCGGACCGCGCGCTTCTGCACGCAGCTCTCCATGACGGCGAGCGTCAGGCGGATCTTGCCGTCGGCGTCAGGCGCCGTGGACAGGATCGCGAGCTCGATGGCGTTGAGCGCCCGGCGGGCGTCGCCGCCTGCGATGTCCGACAGGAAATGCACCGCATCCGGCTCGATCTCAGCGTTGTAGCTGCCCATGCCCTTCTCCCGGTCCTCCACCGCGCGGTGGATCAGAACTTCGATATCCTCGCGGGAGAGCGGCTTCAGTTCGAAGATCATGGAACGCGAAAGCAACGCCCCGTTCACCTCGAAGAACGGATTTTCCGTGGTCGCGCCGATCAGCACGACCGTTCCGTCCTCCACAAAAGGAAGCAGGTAGTCCTGTTGCCCCTTGTTGAAGCGGTGTATTTCGTCTATAAAAAGGATAGTCCTACGGCCATACATGCCGTAGGTTTCCTTTGCCTGTTTGGTTATGTCCTCCATGTCCTTTTTGCCGGCCACGGTGGCATTTAACTGCGTGAACTGCGCCTTCGTCGTGTTGGCGATCACGCGTGCCAGCGTCGTCTTTCCGGTGCCCGGAGGCCCGTAGAATATGACGGAGCTGAGTTTGTCAGTCGTAATGGCGCGGTAGAGCAACATGCCCTTACCCAGGATGTGCTGCTGTCCCACCACCTCATCGAGCGTGGTCGGGCGCATCCGCGACGCCAGCGGCGCCTCCTGCTTCATGGAGGTCTCCCGCATATAATCAAATAGATCCATCCGGAACCTCCTGCAAGATCTCGCCGGGCTCAGCCAGCCACGAGACCTCCGTGGTCTCCTGCGCGGCCTGCTTCTTATGGACATCCGGCACCAAAACACATAGGAACAGGATCAGGATGACGATCACGATCAAACACAGCGTGGTCATGACCGCGTCCAGCGACGCACGAAATGAGATCTTATGCAACGGACGGTCTTCATACGAGATCTTATCCGAAAGCTCTTTGATCTGCTTTCCGTATTTCGCCGCGGGGTCGGCCGCCGTGTTCGGCGTACTCAATCGGCGCATGCGCTCTTTTTTTTCCTGCCGAAGCTGCTGTTCGGTCTTCTCCCTGGTCTTCATCGTTCCTCTGTTTCCTTAATCTACCGTCGTTCCCGTGATCAGCCACGGGCTCGGTTCCGTCTGAAATACGCCGTCGGATCCCAGTTTGGAAACGGTGATCTGGCGGATCTCCATGTCACGGATCCCCTGACGTTCAAATATTCCTTTGACCTGGGACAGGATGCCCAGATCCAATGTATAGATGACAAACTGCTGTTTCGGCTGTTTGCGGAGCAGACGCTCCAGGTCGCGCTCGAGGTATTTCGTCGCAACGATAAATGACAGACGCGGCATCGGCAGCGGCGCCAGTTTATCCTCGTCAAAACCTCTGACGATCTCGATATTATGCAGTTTGAACTTCTCTACGTTTTCTTCCATCGAATGGAAGGAACCGTCGTCGCACTCGATGGCGATCATCGTACCTTCCTGGGCAGCCATGGCCGCCTCGATCGCGATGGTCTCGGCGCTGACGAAATACATGATATCATGCATGTCGACTGCAAGCAAACTCATGATGACCGCACGGATCTCATTGCCCACGTAACGGATGGGACCGCGCGCAAACACTTCGTTTTTGATACCGAAGCGCAGGGACTCGCGGGTCTTCTCGTTCATGACGAAGATGACCATCGGCTCGGTGACCTTCGTGTCCATCAGCTGGGAAGCGGTCGTCTTCAGGATCTCGCCTCCGGGTGTAAGGCCCTTAGCGTACCAAAGGTCGTACTCTCCGAGGCCTGCCTCCCAGATCTCGTAGAACAGATCCGGCTTCGTTTCATTGGCAAATATGATCACGCGTTTATGCGTCTCGATCGTAGATACAACGTTGCGGACCTTGCCGCACAGATTGAGGAGTTTGATCTTTTCCGGGCTGACGTTCATCAGATCCGAGAAAACACCGACCCATGTAAGCATTTGATCGTAACTGTATTCTGCCATCGATTATCCCTCCTTTAAATCTCGACTACTGCGCAGCAGTTCGGGTAATCCACGTCAATGCTGCGTCCGTTCATGACCATGTATTTCTTATCCTCGATAACGTGGAAACAGGTCACGGAATTCGACACATGGTTCAAACTCAAAAGGTACTGCTCGCCCGGAAGCATAACGACTCTCTTCGGGAAATCACCGCTGACCGGGAGCACGAAGCGCTGATACAGCAAGCCGTTCTCGTCATTACGGTCGAACAGGGCGATCGTGTTGGCGCCTGCATTTGCCGCGATCACGTAACGACCGCTCGGCGGGATCTCCAGTGCGCAAGCCACGGAAAAACTGCTGCCCTTCTTCGGCTGCGTCGATACCAGCTGCTTGAAACCGATCACCGGGCGCTGGCCGCCGTCCGCATAGTCATAAACCGCGATGTAGGACTTCTTCTCCGACATGATGTAGAGATGCCGTCCATCCGGAGAAAACTCCATTTTACGCGGGTGCGAGTCGAGCTCGCAACGCACTACATCCGCGAAGGACAGCGTGCCGTCCCGCGGGTCCAGGCGGAAGATCTTGATATGATCGAGTGCCTGCACGACTGCACATACATAATTCTCATCCGGGGAAAATTTAACGCAGGTGATGTGCGGGTTGAAGTTGCCTTCGACCACGCTGCCGTAGCCCTGCTCGAAGTAAGAGTCCGTCACCGGACCCACGCTTCCGTCCTCTTCGATCTTAACCACGGTCAATTTACTGTCATGATAACCTGCCACGATCAGGAAATGATTCTTTGAGTCCACATCGATACTGCAACCACGCATGCCACGGATGCTTCCTGTATTCAGGGGACGCAGGCTTCCGTCCTTCTCTACCGCAAATGCGGCAACACCTTCGTCCACGACTGCATACACGAACTTCCCGTCTTTGGATGCGCAGATCGCCGAACAGTTATGCACCTCTACGTCACCCTTCTTCGTCAGAAGTCCCTTCTCGAGATCCACATCAAACATAGCGATTCCCTTGCTTTTTCCGTAGTTTGTATAGGACCCGATATATGCAACATATTTCTTATCCATCAACGTTCCTCCATTCTTCTTCAAGTATGGGTCTTTTGTCATATCATACCACGAAACGGCAGTTTTGTCCATACAATACGGAATTTCCGCTCTCATTTCCTTTCTTAAAAAACGATAAAAAGGGGCTGTCTAAAGACAGCCCCTTTGCTATAGATACTGTTATTTACTTTTTGAAAAGCTTTCCGAGAAGTCCGGTCACAGCGCCCAGCGGATTCCCGGAGGACTCTTCCTTCTTTCCGGAAGCAGGCTTTTTGCCGGAAGATGCGGGCTTCTTCGCAGAAGTCGAAGGTTTCTTTGCGGTCGATGACGTCTTCTTCGCACCGGAAGTCTTCTTCGCGGTCGATGTCTTCTTTCCGGACGGCTTCTCTTCCTTCTCATCCTTCGCGGTGTTGGTGGACACGAGGCTCATCAGACCGGAAGTAAGTTTGCCGAGGTCGACCGCGCCCAAAAGTGAGGTGAGCATGCCCAGATTGATGCCGCCTGCGGAAGCCCCGCCCGAGGAGGAGTTCCCGGAGTTGTTGGAAGAAGAATTCCCGCCGCCGAGTGAGCCGAGCAACATCGGTGCTGCAGCACTCAGGATGTTGGACGTCGCGTTCTGGCTGACGCCGCTGGCCTGCGCCACCTGCTGCGTCGTGGTCTGGTTACCATTCGCCAGAAGCATGGGCAGGGCAGACGTCAAAACGCTGGTGACATCCTTCTTCGAAGCCTTCGTCTTTTTGCTGACTTGTTTTACTGTATCATCGGTGATCAGACCGGATAATAAAGCGGAAATATCCATATATCATCGTCTCCTTTTCCAAGTTCGGATTTATTTACCTTCATTATCCCCCGAATGTCCTAAAAAGTCAATAAATTTTGCGCTTTTTCATTGAAATAACACTTAATATGATATATAATGGTCATATAGGTAATGAACGGCGGGAAACCGTCGGACGTGAACACAAAATCCAACATGAAGGAGTGTAATCTTATGGCCGAGAAAAAAGAGACCGAAAGCGCTGCAAAGACCACTACAGCAAAGAAAACCACCACTGCTAAGTCTTCCGGCGCTAAAGCTTCCACTGCAAAAGCTGCTGCCGATAAGGCAGAGAAAGTAGTTGAAAAAGCTTCCGAACAAGCGGAAGCAGTTGCCGAAAAGGCTGAAGAGACCGTAAAGAAAACGACTGCGAAAGCGGCCGAAGAGAAACCCGCTGCGAAAGCATCTTCTGCGAAGCCTTCCAAGACTCCCGAGAAGCCTTACAGCACGGCCGGAGCCATGGAACGCCGGATCGGCGCTATCATCTGCTGGGTACTGGCCATCACCTGTGAGATCTTCGCAATCTGCCTGTATACCGGTAAGATCGAGATCTCATTCATGAACACCCTCGTTGCTTTGATCATCCTTATTGTGGTCGATTTGATCCTGGTCATCATCGGATCCCTGCTTTGGAAGAAAGCGAACCACATTGACCCCGCATCGAAGAAAAATAAAGTCAAATTCTTCCTGTGGAACAACATGGGCGTTCTGGCCTGCATCATCGCTTTCCTGCCTTTCCTGATCATCATCCTTACGGATAAAGAAAACAAGGATCCTCAGATGAAGAAGGTTGCCGGCATCGCCGTTGCGGTCGCACTTGTGATCGGCGTACTGTTCAGCATCGAGTGGAGCCCGATCTCTGAGGAAGAGAAAACAGCCCAGGTTCAGTATTCGGAACATGTATACTACACACAGTGGGGCAAAAAATACCATCTCTATGAAGATTGTTCCCACATCAACAACAGTGACTCCAAGACAGAAGGCACCGTAGAAGAAGCCATCAACCATGGATGCAATGGTGTCTGCAAGACTTGCGCGGGCAAATATGCTGCCGCCAACCCCGGTCAGAGTTATTTTGACATTCAAGACGCTGTCGAAGGCGGAGCAAAATAATATATGAATCGGATCCATAGGATCCTCCGTTTGTCCGACACGGTCAGCAGACCGCATACGCCAGACGGTGATCCTATGGATTTTTTATACCCTTATTCAAAGGAGGTAATTCTTATGAAGAGCAAGAAACCAGTTGTGATCCGTCTTATCATCTTAGCCGTCATACTTGCCATTGCATTTACCATCGGATTTGTCGGCAAATTCATAGACACCGATAACATCGGCAGTATCTTCGGAAATTTCAGCGGTGTGAAACTGCTCTATCTCGTGTGCATGATCGGCGGCGTATTATTCGTTGAGACATTGCTCGTGCTGATCCTCAGCCTGTTTAAGCCTGAAAACCACCGCGCACGCTCCGTGCTCTCCATCGTTTCGAGCATGCTGAAGTACATAACCGCCATCGTGATCCTGTGTTGGGGCTTATCGATCCTCGGGGCCAATGTATCGACGATCGTAGCCAGTGTCGGGATCTTGGCTCTGGTCGTAGGTTTCAGTGCCGAGAGTCTGATCTCCGACGTAGTGACCGGAACTTTCATGCTGTTTGAGAACCAGTACAACGTAGGAGACATTGTCGAAGTCAACGGTTTCCGCGGCACCGTTACCAATATCGGCATCCGCACCACCAGCCTCACCGACCCGGGCGGAAACGTGAAAATCATCAACAACTCCGCCATGCAGAACATCCTGAACCGCTCCGATAAGGTTTCCCGCAGCGTCAGCAACATCGGCATTCCTTATGCGACCGATCTCGAGAAACTCGAAGCTTCGATCCCCGCGCTGATGGAGGAGATCTTCGCGAACCACCAGGACATCATGATAGCCGCTCCGAGATATCTGGGCGTGCAGGAACTGGCCGACAGTTCCGTCGTTCTCCGCTTCGTGGTCGATGTCGATGAAAAAGACATCTACTCCGGCATGCGCGTGCTGAACCACGACCTGCTCCTCGGTTTCCGCAAACTGAGCGTAGAGGTTCCTTTCCCGCAGATGGATGTGCATCTCGACAACAAAAAGTAAGCTGTCCCGATCCCACATCGGTACCTGAAAGAAGGTGGCAATTATGGAATATACCCGATTACCGGATGAATACATCCACCCACCGGAAGAATACCAATCTGCGCCCGAAATCTGCGAACCGGCTCCCGAATTTATCTGGGATGTCCCCGCTGCCGGCTCCGCGACCGTTGCGATCGACCGCGGCCGTCAGCGTAAGCTCTTGCGAAAACTATGGGCTCCGGTCGCCTCGGCGATGGCGACCGTCATCATCGTATGGGCATCGTATAACTACGATCTCTTCGGCCTCGACTTTCTGGGGAAAGATACCGGCTCGGTAACGCCTCCCCCGGGGATCGAAGTCATCATCCCGACGGAACCGGTCGACACACCCACGGACCCTGTCGATATATCCAACCCGACAGAGGCGGTAACGCAGGAGCCGACCGAGGAACCGACCGAAGCACCTACGATCGAACCCTCGATATCGGAAGATGAGTTTATCGCTTCGCTTCTGCCCTGGTCCGAAGGATCGGTAAATGACGCGGAAGAGATGGTATTATTCCAATACATCATACAGGACTGGGACGGTAATACATTTACCACATCCCTCTCCGACCCCGACCCGGTCTCCTCAGTTACCAACTGGTGTAAGGATCGCGGCCTGATCTATAAGATGAAGTTCATGGAAGAACTCGAGCGGACCCGTACCTTCCTGGGTTATAAACTGAGTGATGACGCGATCACTGCCGGAAGCGGTGACAGCCCCGACCGGCTCGTAGTGATGAGCGGCACGATCTACGCGGTCTACAAAGAAACCGTCCGCTACGAAACGCACATCAACAGCCACGGCCCGGGCTACTATGAGATCGACGGAGATGCGGCATTCCCGATGCTTCCGAATCTGGCGCCAGATTTTGCCGGAGCATATGCAGGCGACACCCTGGGACCTGAAGAGTACATCCGCATGGTCATCAATGGTGAAAACAGTTATCGCTACCTCGTGATCGGCGAAGCCTGGACCTCGGAATACTTCCGTCACTCTCTGGGTGAAGTTCCCGGCGCGTCCTACGACGAGTCGACGAATACATTGACCCTGGAAAACTGCACCGCAGATGTTCTGGATGTCAACCTCATGGGCAATGGTTTCACGGTGAACCTGGTCGGTGAAAACCACATCGGTTACATCCTGGTTTACGGCTTCTACTACGGCGGAAGCATCAAATTCACCGGCACCGGATCTCTCGTTGTAAACGAAGACCAGTCGCACGATTTCGGTCTGCTGATCGACGCCGAGCAAAGCCAGAGTATACTCATGGTAGATAAGGGTGCGGATCTGGAGTTCTACGGATCGAAATATGCGATCGTCATCACCCGGACCACCATGGAAAAAGCGATCTGGTTCCTGGATAACCGGACTCTCCTGTCCGGCGGCGAACGCCATAACGGCCCCGTCCTGACTTATAACATCCCTGTCTTTGACGAGAATGGTAATCTTACTTTTGACGAGTACGGCAATATTCTGACCCGTCCCGGCACCGTCGAAGATATTTCGGAACTGAGCGGTGAGACCTGTTACGACTACACCGTTATAACACCGGACGGAAATCCGGCTACGGCCGTATTCTTTGAACCAATGAATTAAGAGACAGATTTCATCCATAAACTTTGCGGGGGCCC
>JAFZZY010000063.1 GCA_017615545.1 Lachnospiraceae bacterium | reverse complement strand
GAAAGCGTGAAGAGAGAAATGCATCCTATTCTTGCTTTATCGAACTTGAGGATGCAAATGAAGAAAGGTCGAAGAGAGGAATGCATCCTAATCCTGCTTGATCGCAGTAGAGGATGCAACTGAGGAAAGCGTGAAGAGAGGAATGCATCCTATTCCTGCTATATTGCTGTAGAAGATGCAACTGAGGAAAGGGCGAGGAGAGAAATGCATCCTAATCTTGCTTGATTACAGTAGAGGATGCAACTGAGGAAAGGGCGAGGAGAAGAATGCATCCTATTCCTGCTATATTGCTGTAGAAGATGCAATTGAAGAAAGGGCGAGGAGAGAAATGCACCCTAATCTTGCTTTATTCAGTAGAGGATGCAACTGAGGAAAGGGCGAGGAGAGGAATGCCCTTTATCTTGCTTAAATGGTCAGGCGCGAGCAGTTTTACAGACGAGTATATCCGTAGCATCACATCTCCGCATAAACCGCTCTGGGAGTTATCACATCGCGCCCCAATTTGCAGTTTTATCTGCCGCAAAACCTCGCCCTCGGCGCGTTCACTGTTGTGGTGGTGGGGGCCTGCAGTCGTTGGGAAGACATGAGAACGAGCTGTTAGAAAAACCCGCGAATGAAAAGAGAAATGAGGGTCAAAAATCGTATCTCCGAGATCGATTTTTGCGCGAGACGAGGTCGTTTTTATCGAAAAACGGCCGAGTTCGAAGCGGTGCCCGAAATATCTCTTAGAGTGAGCGGAAAGTTTTTCTCAGCGCAGTGAACCGTCTGACAGACGACCGCAGGCCCCCTTTCACCCCAAATTTTAACCACGACGAGCAGGATATGCATGGCAGATAAAACTTGCAAATAATAGGAGCGATGTGATAAAATACAGGTAGTTTGTAAGGAGGTGTGAAAGCCTATGGATACTCGTCTTAAAATCTGGGAGCGCAATTTGCTGGACCTTTCCCTGCGGAATGTTTTTCTGAACTTCCGGGGCAATAAGGGCGCTGTACAGATCTTTACTACAGACGATATGGTCGATCTGGAAAATGCACTCAGTTCCGGCACGGAGTACCGGTTGCAACCGGCGCCTGAGAAGTCGCTGAGCGGGCTGCAGGCAGAGTCCGGATTTTATTATCATACAGAGCGTGCGCAGGAGGCGGAAGCCGAGACCGTGAAGAAGGCATTTGCCTCGAACCGGCTGCTGACCTGTTGCACGGAAGAGGCGCAGAAGAAGATGCTTCTGGCGCTGTATCGTGAGTCGAAGAATAGCATGGAGGAAAATGGCGCGAATACCTTGTATTTGGCGCTTGGTTTCCTGCGTTGGTATGAGGATGATAAGGCCGATAAAGAGCGCCTGGCGCCGCTGGTTTTGTATCCCATCGATATCACACGAAAGATCCACGAACAGTCGTATTCGATCAAGTTGCGTGATGAAGATCCGCAGATGAACGTGACATTGCTCGAGATGCTGCATCAGAACTACGGCATGAAAGTCGACGGGCTGGACGAACTGCCTTACGATGAGCAGGGCGTCGACCTCGCGACGGTCTACGCAAACGTGGCGAACCTCGTTTCCGGCATGCCGCGTTTCGAGATCGTGAAGATGGCCTTCCTCGGTATCTTCTCGTTCGGACGTTTCATCATGTGGAACGACCTGAAGAATCGCAAAGACGACCTGATGAAAAACAAGATCGTCGAGAGTCTGGCGAAGGGTTATCTGACTTATACGCCGGAGGATCAGTTCCCGAAGCCGGAGGAACTGGACAGTGCTGCGGTCAATGAAAACCTGGCGGTGCCGCTTTCGGCGGATGCCTCGCAGTTGACGGCGGTCGTTGCGGCCGCGCGCGGCAGCAGTTTCGTCCTGCACGGACCGCCCGGAACCGGTAAATCACAAACCATTACAAATATCATTGCCAACGCGCTCTATCAAGGAAAAAGCGTACTATTTGTCGCGGATAAAATGTCCGCATTGTCCGTCGTACAGAAACGATTGACGAAGATCGGCCTGGGGCCGTTCTGCCTGGAACTGCACTCCAATAAGGCGCGGAAGCGCGACGTTTTGGAACAGTTACAGCGCACACTCGAGCTCGGACGCATTGCCCCGGTCGGCGGCTTTGACGCGAAGGTACTGCTCCTGCAGCAGGAGAAGGACGAACTGAATGAAGTTATGAATGAACTTCATAAGACACGTCCCTGCGGCTACTCGCTGTACGACCTGGTCGGCATGTATGAGAGTTACTCGAATGGTCCGACCTATGAACTCACGATCCCGGATTCGCTGATCGAGCAGACGACGCCGGAGCGTTTCGTGCAGTATCACAATGTGTTGAATAACTGCGTGGTTGCAGCGAAAGAGTGCGGCGACGTGGTGCGCAACCCGTTCCGCCTGTTCTCTTCACGTGAGTACAACGCGATGCTCCGCGATGATATCTCCACCGCGCTGAAGAACTTCCTGAACGCGCTTTCGCCTGTAGGCGATTACTATCGCTATTACGCGCAGAAACTGAATCATACAAATGCAGGGCAGTACAGCTCCGTGCCCGTGATGACGGAACTGCTCACATTGACCCTGACGACACCGTACCTGTCGGGCGAGATCCTTTGCGGGTCTCCCGTGGACAATGCGGATGCGGTCGTTCGTGAGTTGATCGAAAAGGGACGCGAACTCACGGCCCAGAGAGAACAGCTGCTCACGACTTATCAGCCTGAGATGCTCACCTACGACTACAAGGATGCACTCGAGCGTCTCAATAAGGCGGAGAAAGCCTTCTTCCTGTTCCGCGGCGGAAAGGTGAAGGATGTGGTCCGCGAGATCAACAGCAAGGTGAAGCCGGAGAGCGGCATCTCCCTCACGAAGGAGACTGTTCCGGAGCTGTTCGCGACGCTGAAGAAATATCACGACGTTGAAGAATACATCCAGATGGCGAACCCGAATGCGGTCGCCATGCTCGGTTCGGACTGGAAGGGCTGCGACACCGATTTTGAGGTTCTTTCGCAGAAGTTTGAAGCTTCCGTGCGCATCCGCGCCTGCATCGCGAAACTCGTTTTCTCCACGCAGGAGCGAAGCGAGATCGGCATGCGCGTCGGCGAGATCCTGAAGGATCGCGAGAACTGGGCGCGTGAAGAGGGCAATGACATTCAGAATTTCGTTGCTTTGCAGAAGGAACTTTCCGCGTGCGAAGACACGCTGCGTTCGACCTACGGCATCCGCATGGATGCGTTCTGGAACGAGCCAGACTGGTTCACGACCGTGGGCAATCAGTGCCTGAGCTGGCGCAATCATATCTCCGAACTGCGTGACTGGGTGAACTTCCTGAACATGCAGGACGAAGCGATCGCCATGGGCCTTGGCGACGAGGTATCGGCGCTCCTCGACGGAGACGTTCCGCCCGAAGAACTGTCCCGCGCATTCTATCAGCGTTTGACTTATCGCATCATTATGCAGATCATCCAGTCGACACCGGTACTTTCACGCTTCCACAAAGTGCAGTTTGAATCGCTGATCGATAGTTTCAAGAAGACGGAAGATGAGCTCAATTCCCTGCTTTTGCAGGAGATGGCGGCGCGTCTGTCCGCGAAGCTTCCGAACGCCGGCGGCGACGTGGCGGCATCCTCCGAGGTAGCGACCCTGAAGAAGGCCATCAAGAGTGGCGGAAAGCGCCTCTCGATCCGCAAACTTTTCGAGAAGATCCCGGGCCTGCTTCACCTGATGTGCCCGTGTATGCTCATGAGCCCCATCTCGGTCGCGCAGTTCATTGACCCCGCGTACCCGATGTTCGACCTGATCGTATTCGATGAGGCATCCCAGCTTCCGACCTGCGAGGCGGTCGGCGCCATCGCGCGCGGCCGTGAGTGCGTTGTTGTCGGTGACCCGAAGCAGCTGCCTCCGACGAACTTCTTCAAGACGCAGCTCAACGAAGAAGAGTTCGAGGACATCACGCTGGAGAGCCTGCTCGACGACTGCCTGGCACTTTCCATGCCGGAATGTCACCTGTTGTGGCACTATCGTTCGAAGCACGAGAGCCTGATCGCTTTCAGCAACCGGACGTATTACGAAGATAAACTATATACCTTTCCGACTCCGGGCAATATGGTCTCCAAGGTCAGCCTAGTCCAGGTGGAGGGGCATTACGAGCGCGGCGGTTCCAAGCGGAACGTGGCCGAAGCGGAGGCGCTGGTCGACGAGATCGTACGCCGCGTGAAGGACGACGAACTGGTGAAGGAAAGCATTGGCGTCGTTACATTCTCCCTGGTTCAGCAGTTGTGCGTACAGGACGTTTTGGAAGACCGCATCGTGAAGGACAGCGTGCTTGAGGAACGTCTCAACCTGCTGCCGGAACCGATCTTCATCAAGAACCTGGAAAATGTACAGGGCGACGAGCGAGACGTGATCCTGTTCTCGGTGGGCTACGGTCCCGATGAAGAGGGCAAGGTCTCCATGAATTTCGGACCGCTGAATGCGGACGGCGGCTGGCGCCGGCTGAACGTCGCGATCACCCGTTCCCGCACAGAAATGATCATATTCTCCGTGCTGCGACCCGAGCAGATCGACCTGAGCCGCACGAAGGCAGAGGGCGTCCTCGGCCTGAAGGGCTTCCTGGAATTCGCCCGCAGCAAAAAGACGACCGGGCACTACGACATTTACCAGACCGAAATGCGCAGAAGCCAGACTGAGCAGTGGATCGCCTCCTTCCTTACGAAGGCCGGCTACAAGGTGCACTGCGGCGTAGGCGCATCGAATTATAAGATGGACATCGCAGTCTGCGATCCCGAGAATAAAGAGCAGTACATGCTCGGTATCATGTGCGATGGAGCTATGTATAAGGCCGGACAGACGGCACACGACCGTAACCTGGCGCACCGTTCCATGCTGGAGAGCCTGGGATGGAACATTTACCGTGCCTGGGTGCTGGAGTGGCTCGACGATCCCGAAAAGCAGAAGAGCGAGCTGTTCGCTTATCTGGAAGGCCTGCGCATGCCCGAGACCGTTGCGGTTACGGTCGCTGCCGAGGAAGAGACGAAGAAACTGACGCCCGAAGAGATGCTGGCGAACATGCCGCGTCTGGAGGCGGAAGAGGATCCGTACAAGCTTCCGTACCGCAAGGTCAGCTTCGCGACCTCGTATGACAGCGAAGATTTCTACAAACCGCAGACACTGCCGCTCATCGTACGGCTGATGGAGAAGACATTGACCGCAGAATCCCCGATCGCAAAATCACTTCTGTACAAGAGGATCTGCTCCGTCTTCCATATCTCGAAGATGGGAAATAAGGTCTACGACATTTTGGAAAATGCGATCGGCCGCGTGAAGGTGGAACTGTTTACCGAAGAGGCGGGCGAGACCTTCCTCTGGCAGAACCAGCCGGCCGGCAACTGGATGATCTACCGTTATCCGGCGGCGACGAACGACCGACGTGACATCGAGGAGATCCCGCTGATGGAAGTCTCCAACGCAGTCTATGGATTGCTTCGTGCACAGTACAATATGACGCTCACCGACCTGAGTAAGGCGGTCGCGAAATACTTCGGTTACATCCGCATGGGAGAGGGTGTCGAAAGCCGAATCTCCGACGCGATCATGCTGACGAGCGAGCGCGGTCTGTTGATGCGCGACGCGGATCAGACTCACGTGACCGCAAATGTAAAAAACTAACAAAATAGTATAGAAAATCAAGGAAATTTCCGCTTATTTTGCGCGAAATTTCCTTGACATCGTTTCGGCATTTAATTATAATGGAAACAGACTATTAGAAGGACGATTTGCGCGTAAAATCGTCGATGGAGGGTAAAATGATCAAAAGTGTATTTGATTCATCATTCCGTAAGTACGGAAAGGTTGTAGAAGGTTATGATATTAAGGCGCTTTCAGAAGAGATGATGAAGCTGCCCTGCCCGGATGGTGTTGTGTATGTTCCCGGTGTAGAGGCTCTGGAAGCAACTCCTTTTGCTAAGAAGATGCAGGAAATGTTCTACGGCGGCCTGCCGATCCAGGTTGGTTACTGCAACGGACATAATAAGATGTTGAACGCGCTCGAATATCATCGTTCTTCCGAGATCAACGTAGCAGTCGGCGCCGACATGATCCTTATGCTGGGTCTGGAAGCAGACGTTGCCGAGGATTTCACATATGACACATCAAAGGTTGAGGCATTCCTGGTACCCGAAGGAACCGTAGTAGAAGTATTCGCTACCACATTGCACTATGCTCCTTGCGGAGTTGACGGCAAAGGTTTCCGCGGAACGGTCGTTCTTCCGAAGGACACCAACACCGACCTCACCGTGATCCCTGAGAAGAAGGGCGAGGATGCCCTCCTGTTTGCAAAGAATAAATGGCTCATCGGCCACGCTGAAGGCGGCCTGGATGAAGGCGCATTCATCGGCTTGAAGGGCAAGAACCTTTCTCTGGATGATTTTTAATTTTCGATCGATATTCATGAGATGAAACGCGCGGAGGGAGCATGAAGGCATTCATAAAAAAACAAGTGAAAAAACATGCACCCGATATCGCTTATAAGCAGGGCATGAAAAAGCTTCAGGGCATGATGGACGCGAAGAAAGAGTATTTTAAGGGGACACTTCCGATCCTTGCCGCATTGACCGCGTTCATTTACCTGCAGAATAATTTCAACGAACACAACCGACCGGAGTAAGAACATGGATAA
Source organism: Lachnospiraceae bacterium (assembly GCA_017615545.1). GTDB lineage: Bacteria > Bacillota > Clostridia > Lachnospirales > Lachnospiraceae > UBA1201. The sequence goes on along the minus strand of JAFZZY010000063.1, from coordinate 26,929 downwards.
ACTCGAGAAGCAGGCGTTGAAAGCGCAGAAGAAAAAGATCAAACAGAAAGAAAAGGCTCGGAAGAAGCGCATGAAGATGCGTCCGAAGACATTGCTTTTGTACATACTGATGCACACGGCGGTCTTCGCGATCTTGAACGATAAGTTCCTGACTTTGGACGAGATAAAGAATTTGAAGAATAAGAAGACGGATCAATAGAGGAGGCGGCATCATGGATTATAATCCGAAAGTATTTACCAAGTTAAGTTATGGTGTATATATCGTTACAACCTGGGATCGCGGTAAGCCCACCGGATGTGTGGCAAACAGCGCGATGCAGATCACATCGGAGCCTGCGACCATCGCGGTCAGCATCCATCATAATAACTTCACCAATACCTGTATCAAGCAGTGTAACCACTTTGCGGTGAATATTATGGCTGAGAACCAGAGCCCGGATCTGATCGGTAAGATGGGTTATTCTTCTGCAAAGCGTGTGAAGAAGTTCGAAGGCGTTCCTTATACGCTGAAGAGCCGCATGCCGATCATCGACAGCAGCCTCGGTTTTGTAAGTTGCAAGGTGATCAACACGGTTGAGACCGACACGCATACCATCTTCATCGGCGAGGTGATCGGCGGTGAGATCATGGACGAGCAGGGTAAGCCGATGACTTATGCTTACTACCACGATGTAGTAAAGGCAAAGGCAGCGCCGAACGCTCCGACATTTATCAAAGAGGATTGATGATCCTTATCGGAAATACACAGGCAGGGGAATTCGGTCGAAAACTCCTGCCTTTTTCAATGATTGGAACCCAATATGAATAAAAGATTGATCATTTTTGATCTGGACGGTACGTTGCTCAACACGTTGGATGACCTGACGGACAGTCTGAACCATGTGTTGGCGGCGCATGGGCTGCCGCAGCATTCGAAGCAGGCGGTGAAAGGCTTCGTCGGAAACGGCGTCCGGAAACTGATCGAGCGCGCGGTGCCGGGTGGGACGGAGCATCCGCTCTTTGATACTATCCTGCAAGAGAACCGCGAATACTACCGTGAACATATGAATATCAAGACGGCGCCGTATCCGGGCGTGCTGCGTGCTTTGAAGAAACTTAAGGATGCCGGCTATCTGCTCGCGATCGCATCGAATAAGTATGACAGCGCGACGCAGGGACTGCGTGAGCAGTTCTTCCGGGATACGATCGTAACGGCGATCGGCGACGGTGTGGTCGCAACGAAAAAACCGGAGCCGGAGATCATCTATGAAGTTATGCGCCGTTGCGATATCAGCGACCGCGCAGATGTGCTCTATGTCGGGGATTCCGACGTGGATATCCGGACCGCGGCAAATGCGGGCATCGGCTGCATCAGTGTCAGCTGGGGGTTCCGAAGCGTGAAGTTTTTGAAAGAACACGGGGCCGGGATCATCATTGACCGCGCAGGAAAACTGCCGGAGGCGGTCGAAGACTTTTTTCGGGAGAAACGATAGGCAAGGAGTTGCATATGGATCGCTATGAGTTAAAAGCGTACAAAAAGAATTTCGAGTATTCCTATTCGCCGGGCGCGTTTCCGACGTTTGAGCTTTTGAACAAACGTCCGCAGGAGGCGCTGGGCGTCCTGGTATCGCCGACATTCACCGAGATGGAAAAACTGAAGAATGTCTGTGCGAAGCACGGGATCGAAGTATGGGAGGACGAAAAACGACTGTCCCGCCTGTCGGATAAGGAAAACGTTTTTGTCATGGGCGTGTTCCGCAAGTATGCGCAGGAACTGTCGGCCGCGGATCCGCACATCGTGCTGGTTTCCCCTTCGAACATGGGCAATGCGGGGACCATCCTTCGCACGGCGCTGGCCTTTGGTTATCATGATATTGCCATCATCGGAAATGCCGTCGATATCTGCCATCCGAAGGTCGTCCGCTCGTCGATGGGCGCGATGTTTTCCCTGCGGATCCAAAACTTTGAAACATTTGAAGAATACCGGGCTGCCTTTCCGGATCATGCTATCTACACGTTCATGCTGACCGGAAAGAAGCAATTGACTGTGGAAGAAGCGATGAAGCAGTCGGCCACACCGTTTTCGCTTGTGTTCGGAAATGAGGCGACAGGCCTTCCGCCGGAATATGAAAACTACGGGACCAGTTTGAAGATCCCGCAGAGCGATGAAGTGGATTCGCTCAATATCACGATCGCGGTCGGCATCGGAGCCTACCTGTTCCGTCCGATCGGATAGATATCAGATCATAGATGAGGAGAAGAAAGATGAAGAAGAGCGTAAAATCGATTTTAATATCGTGTATCGCGCTGATTTTGGCGTTTTCCTTCTCAGCGTCTGTTTATGCACAGGATGTGAAAAAACCCGAATTTGGGCAAATGACGGCGCTACCGGGCATGTTTAGAGTCCCGGACCTCCCGTCCGAGGAGGCTGCCGACGGCCTGATCGATCTGTTTACTGTTCTGACCGGGTATTCGGAAACACGCGAGGCGAAAAAGGACGAACCCGTTAAGGACACGGTTTTGTACTGTTTTCCTCCCATGGTATGGGCGAAGACATTGATCGTACGTGCGGTGAATCATCCGGAACTCGCATTTGCAAAACAATATCCCAGCGCTCGCAGGTATTTCCTGAATTCACTGTTTGTCTCTGCCACGGTTCGTTCGTCCTCCATGATGGGAAAACAATTATGGGAGGATCTCTGCGCCGAAGAAGAATTCACGGCAGCCGTGAAAGAAGCCATAAAAGATAAAGACCGTGCTTCGTTTGTCTATACGATCCGCTCGGAAGATCTGTTTTTTTCGATCGCGCACATCGCCTGCAATTGCAGACGGATGTCTCCGACAGAGGAAGGGGAGCAGATCCTGGTCGAGATTTCCGACTATTATACATTTGCTCCGACGAATGCCACCGCGGATCTGAATTCCACCGGTGAGTTGCTGAATGAGTTCGGATGGCAGTTGTACCGTTTGCGGATATTGACCCCGTTTTCATCCTACGCGATGGGAACTATAACGATAAAATAAAGGGAATGAGAAGATGAGGATTGCATTTGTATCGGATCAGATCAAAAGAGAATTGATGATCAACCTTTGTGTTGCCTATAAGATGCTGCTGAAGAAGCATGAGCTTTACGCGACGCAGACGACGGGAACGAAGATCGAAGAGGCGACGGGATTGACGCTGACGAAATATCTGCCCGGCCCGCTGGGAGGGGCAGAGCAACTGCTTCGCCAGATCGAGCGGGATGAACTGGATGCGGTCATCTACTTTCATCAGGCGGAAAATCCGGAAATGAACCTTCATGATTCCGCGCATTCGAATTTCTTTCCGCGAGTCGTGAAGAACTGTGATGTGGCCTGCATTCCGCTTGCGACCAACATTGCGACCGCTGAGGCCATCATCCTCGGGATCGATGCCGGTGACTTGGATTGGAGACAGTGATAGATAAAAAAACGACCGATCAAAGGGGTTGCTTTGATCGGTCAATTTTTTATGCTTTTATCGGTTCAGGAAATCGTACTGTGACATATACAGCTTGTGATACAGTCCGTTTTCCATGCGCAGGAGTTCGTCATGCGTTCCTTCTTCACAGATCTCGCCGTGATCGACATAGAGGATCTTATCGGCGTTGCGGATCGTAGACAGACGGTGTGCGATAACGAAGGATGTACGGTTTTTCAGCAATTCCGCGAGACCACGCTGAAGTGCGATCTCGGTCTCAGTATCGATACTGGAAGTCGCTTCGTCCAGGATCAGGATCTTCGGATCTGCCAGAAGAGCTCTGGCGAAGGAGATCAGCTGACGCTGGCCTGCTGACAGGCGGGAACCGCGTTCATTGACCTCGGTCTGATAGCCGTTCTCCATCTGCATGATGAAGTCGTGCGCGCAAACGGTCTTTGCCGCGCGGATGACATCTTCGTCGGTGGCTTCCATGTTGCCGTAGCGGATGTTATCCATGATGGTTCCGGAGAAGATGAAGCTGTCCTGAAGCATGACGCCCATCTGTTTGCGGAGTGATTTGATGGTGACATCCTGGATATTGACCCCGTCGATCGTGATCGCGCCGGAGTCGATGTTGTAGAAGCGGCTCAGCAGGTTGATGATGGTCGTTTTTCCTGCACCGGTCGGGCCTACGATGGCAAATGTATCGCCGACCTTTGTTTTGAAGCTTACGTGGTTCAAAACGCGGATGCCTTCTTCGTAACTGAAACATACATCCTTGAATTCAACGCTGCCTTCGATGGGCGGCATCTCGCCGGCGCCCGGTGCGTCATGGACCAGAACGGGTTCGTCGATCGTTTCGAAGATACGTTCGAGGTAAGCGATCGCATTCAGCAGCGAAGTGTAGAAGGATGCGAGTGTATTGACCGGCTGCCAGAAGCGGCCAATGTACTGGATGAATGCCACGAGGATACCGGCGCTCATGAGGTCGGAATTTCCTGTCAGCATGGATACGCCGATCACATAGATGGCGGAAGTGGTGCCGATGGAAATGATATCCACGCAAGGCCACAGCATGTTGTTGTATAGAACGGCACGCAGCCAAGCTCTACGGTAACTGCTCGAAAGCGAGTTGAAGATCTCCATGTTTTTGTCTTCGCGGACGAAGGACTGGGTGACACGGATGCCGTTGATGCTCTCGGCGATGTAGGCCGTCAGGTTGCTCTGCTTGTTACTGGAGATCTGCCAGGCTTTGCGCTGACGGGTCTTGATGAACCACACGGCCATCAGCAGGACGGGGAGACCGCACATACAGATGAGGGTCAGCCGGACACTGATCAGCAACATATAGATGAAGATGATGATCAAACTGAAGAGGTCGGTGATCGTGTTGACGATACCGTTGCTGAGCAGATCGCTGAGGCTGTTGACGTAATTCACCAGACGTACCTGGATCTTGCCGTGCGGGCGGTTATCGTAGTAGGAGAAGGGCAATTCTTGCAGATGTGTGAACAGATCTTTACGCAGATCGAAGATAATGCCCTGACCGATTTCATTGGTAAGTTTAACTTTCAGCACCAGGATGAAGGCGCAGACTAAGGTGATGCCGACCATCAGGCAGGTCAGAAAGACAATGCCGCCCTTGTTTCCTTCCGGAATGTACGTATCCAGAATGGTCTGGATGAACATCGGGGAGAGCAGACCGAGTGCACTGGAGATCAGCATGAGGACGATGACAAACAGAAACTTGGAGCGGCGCGGCTTCAGGTAGACCCCCAGACGCTTCAGCTGTTTGAAATCAAATTTCGATTGCAATGTTTCATCGATATCGTATTTATTTCTAGCCATGTTTGTACTCCTTTTTCATTTTTGAAAAACCCGCGCAGTCGACGCTTTGCGTCTTTACCTGCGCTCCCCAATTCGCCAAGGCCCGCACTTTACATGCCAGCATGTAAGTGCAGGGCTTTGGTTCACTGTTTTTCAAAGTCACCATATTGGTGATTGAATACGGTAGCATATCTTCCGCCCATCTTCAGGAGTTCGTCGTGTGTTCCCTGTTCGATGATCTTACCGCCGTCGATCACGAGGATCTGGTCGGCATTGATGATGGAGGAGATACGGTGGGCAATGATGAAGATCGTACGATCGCCGGAGACTGCCTCGAGTTCATTTTGGATCTGGGCTTCCGTTTCCATGTCGATCGCGGATGTCGTATCGTCCAGGATCAGGATGGAAGGATTTTTCAGGAGGGCGCGCGCCAGTGAGATACGCTGTTTCTGTCCGCCGGAGAGGCCGACGCCGCGCTCACCGATGATCGTATCGTAGCCGTCGGGCATTTCCCGAATGAAACTGTCGGCATTCGCGATCTTCGCGACTCTTTCTACATCCTCGAAGGAGCAGTTCGGGTCACCGTAGGAGATATTGCCCTCGATGGTGTCGGAGAAGAGAAAGACATCCTGCATCGCCATGCCGATGTTGCTTCGGAGGATATTGATATTCATGTTTTTAACGTCGACATCATCGACGAATACGCCGCCGTGGTTGGCGTCGTAGAAACGGCAGATGAGGTTGACCAGCGAGGATTTGCCGGAGCCGGTCGCGCCGATGATACCGATCGTCTGGCCGGGCAGGGCGGTAAATGTGATATCTGTCAGGATGTCCTCATCATGCGAATTGTAGTATACGTGCTTGAATTCGACCTTACCTTTGAACTGCTTCATCTCGACGGGGGCTTCCGGCGTCTTGATGTCGGGTTCGGCGATATAGGTTGCGTGGATCTTCTCGAGGCACGTGATGAAACGCAGAAGGTCATTGACCAGCCAGCCGACCATACGGAGCGGGTTGTTGAGCATCCACAGATAACCGGTCACGGCTACGAGATCACCGGGTGACATGTTGCCGTCGATAACGGAGAAACCGCCGACGATGAGCACCACGACCGTCATGATGTTCGAGAGGATCTCAAAGCGGGGAATGAATTTACACCATACCTTTGCAGAAGCCAGCTGGGAATCGCGGAACTTTTCGTTTTCCTTATCAAACTTTGACTTCTCAAAGTCTTCTTTTGCAAAAGCCTTGATGACGCGGTTACCGCTGATGTTTTCCTGGGCAAATGTATTCAGACTCGAGAAAGCGTCGCGGTTGCGGCGGAACGCCGGCTTGACTTCCTTACTCTGACGGAAGGTCGTGTAGGCCGTGAACGGCAGCACGACGAGCAGGGCGAGCGCCAGTTTCCAGTTGTAGAAGATGATCATGGTCAATGAGAAGATGAACAGGAGACCATTTTCCAATAACTGGTAGATAACGAACGCGATGAAGTGGCGAACGGCATCCATATCGCCCGTCTGACGGGAGAGGAGGTCGCCGGTGCGGTTGTTGTTAAAGAAGTTGAAGTCCTCCAGCATGAGGCGGCGGAAGACAGCTTCACGCATAGCGTACAGGGTGTTCTGGGAGCAATACTCGAAGAGCATCGTGAAAGAAAAGCGGATCACGCCGCGAAGCATCGTCAGGCCGACCAGAAGGAGCAGAAGCTTCGTGAGCAGGTCGTACTGTTCTTGGTAGATGACTTCGTCGATGATCTTACCGGAGATCATGGGGTTGATGACTGCGAGCGCGCTGGCGATCGCAACCATGAACAGACCGGGGATGATGAACGGCAGATACTTCTTCAGAAATGAATAAAACCACGGCCACGGCTTCGCTTGCATGTGATTTTTAAGCAATTCCTCTTTCGTGAGGGCTTTGGGCCGGGCTATGGCTTTTGCGTTTTGTTGTGACATATTCCTACCTCCGCCGACATGGGTCTTCATGCCGAAAATATGTGTTGTTTGTTGATAGTTAGGGCAATTATATTGCAATCGACCTGTAAAAAAAATGTCATTTACCAACATAAAGATGTGTTTTATTTTTCAATTTTAAAAGTGGTCAAAAAATAGTAAAAACCTATTTGAAAGTATGCGTTTTCGAAACTTGTTTCGTAAGGTAAATGACAGAAAACCTAAAGAATTGAAAGAAACATGAAAGGAAATAGAATTTGACATAGAAAGCACGATATGTTAGAATAAAATCGTGATCGATCCAATGAAAACAGGCAATTGCAGGAGAGTTTTATGAGTGACAGGGATTATGACTTGACATATTCGGACCTCAATCCGCAAGTCTTTTATGCGGTCAAAAATACCCGTACACAGGATGGTGTATTCCATTCCCATGACTATACCGAGATCTTTGTGATCCTGTCCGGCGTACAGAAGTTCGTCGTAGCGGGAGAGCAGATCGAGGCGAAGGCAGGGGATGTGATCGTCTGCAATGCAGGTGAACTGCATGTGGATGTCGTGACGAACCGCCAGGATCCGGCGATCCAGTTTGTCATCGGATTTACCGATTTTCATTTCCGGGATATGCCGCAGAACGTTTTCCAGTTCCCGAACCGGACCTCACACGTGCTTCACACGGACGGCGTGAATCGTCAGATGATCTTCTCGATCTGTTTTGACATGGTTGCCGAGGGAAGCAGTGAGATGGCAGGCCGGTACTTCATGCTGAAGGCCTATCTGATGCAGTTGCTCACCTGGATCATTCGGACGACCCGTGAGAAGGAAGTCGAACAGAAGACCTATCCCTTCGAGAATTTCCACAAATCCTATGCGGTGAAGAGGATACGAAAGTATCTCGAGGAGCATTACGCCGAGAAGATCAGCCTGGACCGTATCGCGAAGAACATGTATCTTTCTTCGGTCTACATTTCCAAGATCTTCAAAGAGGAGACCGGCGAGACGCCGATCAACTACCTGATCAAGATCCGTTTAGAGAAGGCTTGCACGCTTTTGGAGACATCTCCGGGCGAGAGCATCAAAGAGATCGCGTTAGCGGTAGGATATAATGATGTATATCATTTTTCCAAACTGTTTAAAAAATATTATAAGGTTTCGCCTCTGGCATATAAAAAGGGCGGAGCCGCACGGCCTGAATAGGCAGGGAGGAGAAAAAAATGGCTGGTAAATCAAAAGGTTTTGTAATTCGGTTTAAGTATAACGCTCCGGTTGTTTTGACGTTCGCGTTGATCGCATTGGGTGCATTCTTTTTGAATCAGGCGTTTGGTGGAACGCCGAATCGCTTGTACTTTACGACGTATCGTCACACCTTGCTGGATCCGTTGACGTACGTTCGCGCATTCGGTCATGTGCTCGGACATCATGACTGGGGGCATTATTTTAACAATATGCTTTTGTTCCTGCTTCTCGGACCTATTCTCGAAGAAAAGTACGGAAGCAAACAAATGCTGTTTATGATCGTGGTCACGGCTGTATTTACAGCGATCATTAACTCTGTCTTTTTCCCGCACACGAGTCTGTGTGGCGCGAGCGGTATCGTGTTCATGTTCATCCTTCTTTCCAGCGTTGTAGCAGTTGAAAAGGGTGAGATTCCGATCTCCTTTATCGTTATCGTGGTTCTTTATCTGGGACGTGAGATCGTTGGTATGATGGATAATAATAACATCTCTGAATTGTCTCATATCATCGGCGGCGCATTCGGTAGTTTCTTCGGATTTTATTCGCTCGGAACTAAGAAAAAGTAGTAACCCTTTTAGATACGAAAATATACGGTACAGACCGATCGCGGCCTGTACCGTTTTTTATGCTATGATATTCGGATCAGTTTTCTTTGATCCATGCCTCGTGGACTTCGGTCGCATAACCGACGGTCTCCATGGCGTCTTTGCAGTATTTATCCGCGCCGATCTGGTCCGCATATTCCTGCGTGAGGACGGCACCGCCGACAACGGCTTTCGCCCAGGGCGCTTTCTCGCGGAGCTGCTTGATGGTCTCGGCCATCGAAGGAACGGTCGTGGTCATAAGAGCGGAGAGACCGACGAGCGGAGCGTGGTGCTCGATGCAACTCTCGACAACAGTCTCGGGCGGAACGTCCTTTCCGAGGTCAATGACATCGAAGCCGTAGTTTTCCAGCAAGGTCTTTACGATGTTCTTGCCGATATCGTGGATGTCGCCCTTGACGGTCGCCAGGATGACTTTGCATTTTTTCTGTTGTTGCTTACCGCTGTTGATCATGTAGGTCTTGATCACGTCGAATGCGGAAGAGCAGGCACTCGCGCTCATCAGAAGCTGGGGCAGGAAGAGTGTCTTCTCTTCAAAACGCTTTCCGACATAGTTCAGCGCGTTGATCAGGTGGTCGTTGATGATGACCATCGGGTCGATGCCTTCGTTCAGCATGGCTTTGGTCTTCTCAGCGGCCGGTTCCGCCAGGCCCTTCGTGATGAAGAACTCGATCGTATCATTGGCCATGCCGCTGCCGGCTTTGGAAGCTGCGCCCGAGCCGGTTGACGCGGTTGCAGGACCGGCCGTCAGGCGGTCTTCATTTTCCGTGGCAAATGTAATATAGTCCATGCACTTCGGATCGCACCCGGAGAGCATGCAGTGACAAGCGTAAGCTTTCTGGATGTCGATGGAATTCGGGTTGATGATCGCAGCGGAGAGGCCGGCCTGCATCGCCATCTGGAAGAAAGCGGCGGTGACGATCTCACGGTGCGGAAGACCGAAGGAAATGTTTGAAACACCGAGGATGGTCTTGCCATGGTAACGCTCGGTGATCGCGGCTACGGTCTTCAGGGTCTCGCGCCCGGCGACATCATCACTGGCAACGGACATCGCAAGCGAATCGATCAGGAGATCGCTTTTCTTCAGCCCGTATTTTTCAGCTTCGGCGTAGAGTTTCTCAGCGATCTTCAGACGCTCCTCACAGGTCTCGGGGATGCCGCCCTCGTCGAGCAGAAGAGCAACGACAACGCCGCCGTACTTCTTAACGATGGGGAAGACGGTATCCATGATCTCTTGTTTACCATTGACCGAGTTGATCAGGGCTTTACCATTGTAAAGGCGCAGGGCGCGCTCCAGGGCCACGGGGTCGGTCGTATCGATCTGCAGCGGCAGGTCCAGGACACCCTGCAGCTCGGTGACAACGTCACAAAGCAGACTGGGTTCGTCGATCTCGGGCAGGCCGACGTTGACGTCGAGCACATGCGCGTGGTTCTCCTGCTGGGTCAGACCTTCCTGCATGATATAGTCAAGGTCGTGATCACGCAGCGCCTGCTTGAAGCGCTTCTTACCGGTCGGATTGATGCGCTCGCCGATCAGTACGGGGCGCTCTTTGAAATACACCGGATGGGTGTAGGATGTGATCACGGTCAGGTTTTTCGGTTCGGGATAGACGGAAGGGATGTCCTTCGTCATTTCGACCATACGGGCAATGTGTGCGGGGGTCGTACCGCAGCATCCGCCGATGATATTCGCGCCGGACTTCGCGATCTCTACCATGCACTCGGCGAAATCATCCGGGTCTACGTCGTAGACGGTCTTGCCGTTTTCAGAACGCGGCAGACCGGCATTCGGGTTAACGATAACGGGAATGCTTGCAGCTGCGACCAGACGCGGCACGATGGGCGCCATCTGGCGCGGACCGAGCGAACAGTTCAGGCCGACGGCAGCGGCTCCAAGTCCCTCAAACAGAGCGACACAAGTTTCCGGGTCAGCACCGGTCAGAAGTTTCGCGCTTTCGTCATATACAGTCGTGATGAAGATCGGGACGTCCGTCGTTTCTTTTGCGGCGAGCATGGCTGCCTTCGCCTCATAAACGTCGTTCATGGTCTCGATCAGCACGAGATCGAAGCCCCCATGAGCAGTAGCGGGCTTCAGGATGCTTTTGAATACATCCACCGCGTCCTCGAATGCCAGGTCGCCGAGCGGCTTTAAGAGTTTGCCGGTCGGGCCGATGTCGAGCGCGATATAGTGGGGCGCTTTTGCAAATGCGTGGCCGGAAGCCTCGACCTTTTCGCGGGCGGCGTTCGCATTGTCCAAAGCGGCATTTACGATCTGTGTGAGTTCATCCTCGGAGAACTTCAGGCAGTTCAGACCGAAGGTGTTGGTCTTGACGATGTTGGCGCCTGCCTTGTAATAGTTCTCATGCAGGCTACGGATGAAATCCGCATGCGAAAGATTCCAGCGCTCGGGCAGTTCGCCGGGCTGGAGACCGTTCTCCTGCAGGATGGATCCGGTGCCTCCGTCGAAGTAGAGCATCTTACCGGATTTCAGTTGTTCGTTGATCGAGATTTGAGACATATATTTACTCCCTGTCCGATGTTTTTACGCCGATGACGGCGGTTACGGATTTGGACGGCTGCATCAGCAGCGAATCGTTTAGTGTGAGCCCGATATCGCGAGCGGCCTTTCCGAAGAAGCGGAAGACGTCGATCTGGCTGGAGAGCGAGAAATCGCCGTATCCCGGACTGTAACGCGTGGCAAATGCAACGCCTTCTCCGCCATATTGTTTTTGAATATCCTGCTCCAGCAGATCACAGTAGACCTCGACCAGCATGGCGCCCAGTCCATGGTGGATCATGGGCAATGCCTGGCTCTTCAGGCGGTCGCGCCGGATCAGGCGGTCGCAGCCGACACCGATGGTCGCGGCAAAAAGAAAGATGCCGTCACAGCCTTTGATGTGTTTGTACAGGGTGTCGGAGCAGATGTTGGTGAAGCCTGCATTGATCATGTAGTGCTTACATTTGCAGGAATTCTCGTCCTCTTTGAACGAGAGTGGAAAGTAGGCGTAGATCGCGTTCGGCTTACAGACTTCGAGCTCGGCTTTCAAAGCAGCATCGATCTGCGCTTTCAGATCTTCGTCAGGTCCGCATTTTCCGATCTGCATATATCGATAGGCCTGCGTCATGTCGATCGTCAGATCCGATGAAGCGGCGCGGTGGTACAGGATCGTACCGGATTTAGGCAGTTGCATAGGAAACCTCCCCCAAGGTTATATAGGCCGAAATAAAGGCCGTTCATTTGTACTTAATGTAGTATAAAAGACGCAAAAAGTCAAGGGTACTTGCGCTTGCAGGGTGCTTGTAGTATAATTATACTGGTTTGCTTTGCGGACCGATGACACTTTTACAGTATGGCCTTTGTGTGTGCGGCCACGGAAGGAGTCTGAATAATGAGTGAAAAGAAAAAACCGGTTCTCAAAAAACAGGCGAGACCGGTGAATAAAACGAATGCCAAGGCGGCGTCGAAAGCTACTTCGAAGAAAAAGAAGATGCCTATATGGGCGAAGGTCTTTTTGATCGTTACGATGTCACTTGCGATCGTGGTACTGGCTTTGTTCATCAGTTACAAACTGATCTTGAGTCATTACTACAACAAACTGCAGATCGTCGACGCGGATCATCCGGATATCACGTTGGCGGCGGATGCGACTCTGGAATCCGAAGAGGGAGATTATGATCCCAGTCAGTCCGACTCTCCGAGTGAAGAAGTTGCTGCGATCGAAGATCAGCTGGCGAAGGTCATGCGTGAGTATGAAGAAAAGATGCGCGCAAGTTCAGGTGACAAAAACAATACTACCACGACCAATGAGGGTACGGATCCCGTAATCTGGACAGAGGAAGATCCCGAAACAGATCCCCTTCCTCAGGAAACCGATGAAGTCGGTACGATCGTCGTAGCTGTGAACCCCGGAAACAATACCCAGCAGGGTGGTTCGGCTCAGCCGGCGAACCCCGGCAATAATACGCCTCAGGCGAATCCCGGAAGTTCCGGCTCCGGTTCCGGTTCAAGTTCCGGTTCGGGCTCGGGCTCGAGCTCCGGAAAAAAGGTTGCAGGAAGCTCCGGCATCTATAACTCTGGTCGTCAGGAAGCGGCCAATGTAGGCCTGGCCAATGGTGGCGCGGGTGACGGAGAATTGCCCCAGGTCGGAGCAGATCCAAACGTCCTTAACATCCTTTTGATCGGTATCGACAGTCGTCAGGATACGAATGCCGGCCGTTCGGATACGATGATCATCATGTCGATCAATCGTAATACCAAGCAGATCATTTTGACGTCCCTGATGCGTGACTGCTATGTTGCTATCCCGGGACGCGGAAATAACCGTTTGAACGCAGCACATGCGTACGGCGGCGCAAATCTTCTGATGCAGACGATCGAAGCCAACTTCGGTATTCACATCGATTATTTTGCACGCGTGAATTTCTTCAGTTTCATGGATATTATCGACGCGATCGGAGGTATCGATATCAATCTGACTGATGCGGAGCTTCCGCATGTCAATTCCGCATCGACGGCGCAGAACAGGATCGAAACGGCCGGAATGAATCATCTGACCGGGCCGCAGGCTCTGGCATACGCGCGTATCCGTTATGTCGGTTCCGACTATGCACGTACGCAGAGACAGCGTACCGTCCTTCAGACCGTCGCTAACAAGCTTCGCGGTATGGGACTTGGTGAACTCAACAGTTTCTTGAATGTGGCTCTGCCTAAGATCGCGACGAATATGCCGCAGAGCGTTCTCGACGATCTGGTATGGAGCATCACTTCCATTTTGAAGTACAATATCGCCGAATTCCGTGTACCCTCCGATGGTACCGGCAAATCGGTCCGCATCAGCGGAAAGAGCGTTCTTTCCGTCGATATCGCGCAGAACCGTATCCTGCTCAACCAGATCATATACGGTCGCTAAAATAACCACTACGGAGTATATATGTCCATCAATCAACAGTTAATCCGCAACTTTTGCATCATTGCCCATATCGATCACGGTAAGTCGACTCTGGCGGACCGTATCATCGAGAAGACGGGCCTGCTGACACAGCGGGAGATGCAGGCACAGGTCCTGGACAACATGGAGCTGGAGCGCGAGCGTGGCATCACGATCAAAGCGCAGGCCTGCCGCATCATCTATAAGGCAAATGACGGAAATGAGTATATCTTTAATCTGATCGATACGCCCGGACACGTCGATTTCAACTATGAGGTGTCACGCAGTCTGGCGGCTTGTGACGGCGCGATCCTGGTCGTTGACGCGGCCCAGGGCATCGAAGCACAGACGCTGGCCAATGTCTATCTGGCACTGGATCATGACCTCGATGTCTTCCCGGTCATCAATAAGATCGATCTGCCGAGCGCCGAACCCGAGCGTGTCATCCATGAGATCGAGGATGTGATCGGCCTGGAGGCGCAGGACGCCCCGCTGATCAGCGCGAAGAACGGCATCAACATCGAAGAGGTGCTGGAGCAGGTGGTCGCGAAGATCCCGGCCCCGAAGGGCGATCCCGAGGCACCGCTGAAGGCTTTGATCTTTGACTCGATCTACGATTCCTACAAAGGTGTCATCGTTTTCTGCCGTATCAAAGAGGGTACGGTGCGTAAAGGCATGGCGATCAAGATGATGGCGACGGGAGCCACGGCCAATGTCGTGGAAGTCGGTTATTTCGGAGCAGGTCGTTTCATCGAATGTGACGAGCTTCCGGCCGGCATGGTAGGCTACATTACTGCCAGCATCAAAAACGTAAAAGACACCATGGTCGGTGACACGATCACCGAACTGAACCGTCCGGCACCCGAACCGCTGCCGGGCTATAAGAAAGTGCACTCGATGGTCTACTGCGGTATGTATCCCGCGGATGGCGCGAAGTACGGCGACCTTCGTGATGCGCTGGAGAAATTGCAATTAAACGACGCATCCCTGTTCTTTGAGCCGGAGACATCCATTGCCCTGGGCTTTGGTTTCCGTTGCGGCTTTTTGGGCCTTCTGCATCTGGAGATCATTCAGGAACGGTTGGAGCGCGAATACAATCTGGATCTCGTGACGACGGCGCCCGGCGTTGTATATCACGTCAACAAGACCGACGGCACGCAGATCGAACTTACGAATCCTTCGAACCTCCCGGATCCTTCCGAGATCCTGTCCATGGAGGAACCGATCGTTTCGGCGGAGATCATGGTGACGACCGAGTTCATCGGCCCGATCATGGAACTGTGTCAGAATCGCCGTGGTGTCTACCTCGGCATGGAATATATCGAGACAACACGTGCGCTTTTGAAATACGAACTGCCGCTCAACGAGATCATTTACGATTTCTTTGATGCGCTGAAGTCCCGTTCCAAAGGCTATGCATCGTTTGACTATGAGTTGAAGGGGTATGTCGAGTCGAAACTCGTGAAGTTGGACATTCTGATCAACCACGAAGAAGTCGACGCCCTGTCATTCATTGTCCATGCGGACAATGCGTACGAGCGCGGCCGTAAGATGTGTGAAAAACTGAAGGACGAGATCCCGCGTCACCTGTTTGAGATCCCGATCCAGGCAGCCGTGGGCAATAAGATCATTGCCCGTGAGACTGTAAAAGCAATGCGTAAGGATGTGCTTGCAAAGTGCTACGGCGGCGATATCTCCCGTAAGAGGAAGCTGCTCGAGAAGCAGAAAGAAGGAAAGAAGCGCATGCGCCAGATCGGCAACGTCGAAGTGCCGCAGAAAGCATTTATGTCGGTCTTGAAGCTGGATGAGGAGTGACCTATGTCCGAGAAACGATCTCTTGGGATTTATGTACATATACCATTTTGTAAACAGAAGTGCAAGTATTGTGACTTCCTGTCGTTTCCCATGGAAGATGAGGAGGTCCGTGATGCTTACGTCGAAGCATTGGTCTATAACATAAAGGAGCAGGCTAAGGTCTGCTCTGATCGTTATATCGTGGATACGGTCTACATCGGGGGAGGCACGCCTTCCCTGCTTTCATTTGAGCAGTTGCAGAAGATCTGCAATGCGATCACGTCTTGCTTTACGATCGCGGAGGACTATGAATGGACCATGGAGGTCAATCCGAACTCCGCGGGCGATGCGGTGAAACTCATGATGATCCGCAAGGCGGGTGTCAACCGCCTGAGCATCGGCGCGCAGTCGACCTGTGCACGCACGCTGACGACACTGGGCCGCATTCATTCGGCCGAGGATATTTTTGCCACCTATGAGGCGGCCTGCAAGGCCGGCTTTACCAATATCAATATCGACCTGATGTACGGGATCTTCGGACAGACGGTCGAAGAGTTCGCGAAGAGTCTGGAGGACATTTTGTACATTGCCCCCGAACATCTTTCCGCTTACCAGCTGATCATCGAGGAGGGCACGCCGTTTTACGATCTGTACCACTCGGGCCAGGCGACGCTTCCTTCGGAGGAAGATATCGCGAAGATGGAGGAGATCCTCTACACTTGGACGCAGTTGGCGGGTATGACGCGGTACGAGATCTCGAACTTCGCGAAGCCGGGGTACGAATCCCGGCATAATATGCGCTACTGGAGAATGCAGGATTACCTGGCCATCGGTCTCGGCGCGTCGGGCTTTTTCTTCGGAGATCCCGGAATGCGCAGCGAGAACACGAAGGACCTGCAGGAATATCTGGACCGCCCGACCTCGGGGACCATTACCCAGGTGCCGTTGGAGAACGAGATGGAAGAGTTTTGCTTCCTCGGGCTTCGCATGATGGAGGAGGGTATCGACTGCGAAAACTTCCGCAACAAATTCGGAAGGAGCGTCGAGACTGTGTATCCGCCGGCGATGTTTGAACGTTTTATCGAACAGGGGCTCATGGTAAAAAAATACGCCCCGCGGGAAGCGTATGTGCTTACCCCGCGCGGCGCGGATGTGTCCAATATGATCATGTCCGAATTCATCAAGTAGTCTCGTCATCCGTTGCGGATGCTTCTTCAGCCTGCTTTTCAGCGAGTTCTTCTTTCATTTCATCGCGTTCATGTGTTTTGCGGATAATGTTCAAAACCTGAAGATGTAAGAAGATGAAGAACGGGATCAGGAGCGAGAGCAAGAAGCAGATCCAGGCCCACTTCGTCAGGGCTTCCACTTCCGAAATGGCAAATGCAAATGCCAATATATTTAAGATCAGGATCAGAGCGATCGTAATGATCACGATGATCTGCTTGAAAGAGTATTTTTTCATTTCTTCTCCTTTGGTGTTGGAATGAATTATATTCTATATTTTCCGACAGGAGAGCAAAAATGTCAAGTCCGTATTTCGATTTTGCGCATATATATGATGCTTGCATGGACGAGATCCCTTATGAGGGCTGGTCCCGCTTTGTGAAGCGCAGATTTGACGCGGACCGGATCGGCGAGAATGAACTCGTGCTCGATCTGGGGTGCGGTACGGGCACGTTGACGCTGCTCCTGCGCGACTTCGGCTACGACATGATCGGTGTTGATATTTCCGAATCGATGTTGGAAGAAGCGAGAGATAAGTACTATGAGTGTCTGGATGCTGAAGAGGAAAGCGGAGAGCAAAAACTTCCGGTCCTTTTCTTGCAGCAGGACATGCGCTCGTTTGAGTTGTATGGAACGGTCCGTGCGATCGTATCGCTTGGCGATACCATGAATTACGCGGAGGATCTTGAGGAACTGACCGGCATTTTCCGTCTGGTCAATAACTACCTGGATCCCGACGGGCTGTTTATCTTTGATATAAAGACGTGGCACTATTACCGCGATGTAGCCGCGAACCGGACTTATACCGATGTGCGCGAGGATATGGCGCTCATCTGGGACAATGAGTTCGATGAGGCGACGAATAAAAACACGTACCGACTGACCATGTTTCTTTTGGAGGACGAGGAGGATGAGAACTACGTCCGCAGGGAAGAGATCCATGTGCAAACCGCATTTTCCGTCGAGGAACTGAAGCGGGCGATCGAAACTTCGGGACTTCGTTTGGAACATATTTATGAGGTCAGCGATGACGGTACCGAGAGGGAAGCAACAGATATGGCGGAGCGTTTGTTCTTCGTTTGCAGAGAGCAGGGGAAGAAAGCGTAACCGCACAGAAAGAGGATAGATATGGGAGATTATTTTATACGTGTAACGGCCGCTAACGGCCGAATCCGCGGCTTTTTCGCTACGACTGCGGAACTGGTCGAGTTTGCAAGAAAAGCGCATAATACGAGCCCTGTGGTGACGGCAGCGTTGGGACGACTCCTGACAGGCGGCGTCATGATGGGCGCCATGATGAAAAACGACGCAGACCTGCTGACCATCAAGATCAACGGTGACGGACCGATCGGAGGACTGACCGTTACGGCAGATCCGAAGGGGAATGTCAAAGGTTATGCCAACAACCCCGTTGTCATGCTTCCGGCGAACGCGAAAGGCAAGCTGGACGTGGCTTCGGCAGTGGGCGTCGGTGTGCTCCAGGTCATTAAAGACATCGGCCTGAAAGAGCCGTACATCGGTGATACCATTCTGATCACCAGTGAGATCGCGGAGGATCTGACCTATTACTTCGCGACCAGTGAGCAGACCCCTTCATCGGTCGGTCTCGGCGTACTGATGTCGAAGGATAACACAGTCAAATGCGCCGGCGGCATGATCCTGCAGTTGATGCCGGACGCAGATGAGAGCGTAGTGTCGCTTCTGGAAGAGCGCGTCAAAGAGATCACATCCATCACCGCGTTACTGGAAAAAGGCATGACTCCGGAAGATATCTGCATGATGGTCCTGCATGATATGGACCCCGTGATCAGCAAACGTTTCCCTTGTGCCTTCAAGTGTGACTGCTCGAAGACCCGCGTCGGAAAGGCGCTGATCTCGATCGGAAAGAAGGAACTGGACCAAATGATCTCAGAGGGTAAAGAGATCGAGGTCAACTGTCACTTCTGCAACACGAATTACTATTTCTCCGTGGATGAGCTGAAGGAACTTCGTTCTTTAGCGTAAGTCAACTTGACAGGGCACGTTCCCTTTGATAGAATCAATAACGTTGAATCCATATTTATGAGGTGTTTCTATGTTCGGCAATTTGCTGTTCGCTCCGGAGCATACTCCGGATGAAGTTATCCGCGTCAGTAGCAGTATCATCAACTGGCAGATCTGCCTGGTCGTATTTCTGCTCGTGGTCCTTTTGTTTTTGTTTTTATATGTCCGCAATTCATTTTCCGGATATTTTATGGCGATCCTCTGGGGAGCGCTCGGGTGCTATCTCTACCATCAGTGCTTTGAGATCATAGTCACTGTTCTCCGCCAGCTGGGCCTGTCATTCTTCATAGTAGAAACTGAGGGTGGAGCGCGTTCGTTGCATCCGGTGGCGCCGTTTGTGAGTGTCATCTTCGTTTTCCTGGAAGCGGTCGTCCTGGTCGCATGGTTCTTTGCCTTCTACAAATTCTTCATTCTCTTGAAGCAAAAACCGACGATGGGTTCCACGGTCAATGTTACCTTTGGTTACCTGTTCATGGAATACATGCTGTATTTCGTCAATCTGGGGATCTCGGTACTCACGGCGACCACGATCAATTCCAAATCAAACTTCGCTGAGCTCACCGCAAAAATGGACGAAGAGGGCATAAAGAATCTGGACCAATATCTGGAAGATATAAGTGCTTATGACACCCTCTATTCGTTGGGGTCGATCATTACTTTTATTTCTTTGATCTTCTTTGTGGTCGCATTGACCTTCTTTATCCATTGCTATATGAGCAAAAAAGAGGCGAAGCCCTGTTTTGCTACAGCGGTTATGTTCGTAGGTATTTACCTTTTGTGGGACCGGTCACTTCTGGTTAATGACATGGGCATATTTACACCGCTCATCAAACTGTTCATTTCCGTCGTAGGCGCAGTCTTTGCGGTGAAGACGCTGAAGGAGAACTGCCCCGAGCAGTATGAACTGTTTATCGGAAAGTTCAAAAAGGGACCGATCCACCTGTTCTTCCATAAAACGCCGGGGGATAAGCCTGTTGCGCAGAAGGGGTCGAACTCCAAGATCGCTTCCAAAGCTTCGAAGCACGCCAGAGTCGGAAACTTCAGCGATCTGCACAAACTCGATAAGAAAGATAAAAACGACAAATAAGAAAACCGGGACTGTCTGAATGACAGTCCCGGTCATTTTTTATGCTTTGTTCTTTCGTGTGATCGACCGAAGCCGGTAGCGGAGTTTCTGCCCGAAGGACAGTTTCGCCTCCAACTTTTGTTTTGCGTCGGTCAGGAGTACATTGGCCTCGTTGTAGGTATCTTCGGAGAGCTCCTCCGGACCATAGGCCGCGTCTTCGAGGAACTTCTTCAGGGAGCCGGATTTCTCTTCGGAGAAATCGTGGCTTTGTTGCATTTCCTTAGTGAAATCGCTGTAGAGCAGATCATCCTTCGAAAGGAGACCGAAGAACGCGTATTTGCGGCAAATGTCGCGATAGCGTCCGATGATGTTGAGGTTTCGTCCGCGGTGGAAGTATTCCGGTTTCTTATTCTCACGCAGGAGCATGAGGATGAAGCGAAAGATGAGCAGGATCGCAACACCGACAGCGACGATCAAAAGGAAACTGCCTAACAGCTTCGTCGCAAATGTGAGGTCGACCTGTAACAGTCCGGCAACGGGAGAGAAGTCGATATCTTCGAGGATACTTCCGCCGTTCCAGAATTCGAAGTCGGCTTCATCATCCTGGTCCGCGTTGATACCGACCGTGAATTCAAACGGTACCCAACCGAGTTCGGGAAACCAGATCTCGACCCATGCGTGTCCTGAAGCATCCGTAACAGGAACTTTTACTACAGGAGCATCGTTAAACTGGCTGGGGCCTTCATGCATGGTTGCAGGATCGATATCTTCGATGATCTCGGAGTTGGATGAAACATCGGAGAATGAGAACATGTAACCTTCCACATATCTGGCAGGGATGTTCATATAGCGCAGGAGCATGACTGCGGAAGAAGCAAAATGCTGACAGAAACCGTGTTTGCTCTTCGTCAGGAAGTACGAGATGAATTCTTCGTTTCTGGGAAGGTTTCCGGGATTTAGGGTGTAGGTGTAGTCAGAAAAGAACTCCTGCAATTGTTCCACACGATCCAGTACACTTCCATGGAAACCTTGTTTTTCACAGATGAATTTCAGTGTGTAATATAATTTGGGGTTATTCGGGTCCGCTTCGGATATGGTCTTCATCCGGTTCAGGTAGGATGTATCGCTTATCAGGATGTATTTGTCCAGATCCATGCTCATGGACTTCAGTACCGGCTGCTCAGGTACTTCCGGCGTGTAGTCAAAAGCGCGATACTGTTCGATATCGGACGTTGCTCCCATGCTCGGAAGCAATTGATAGTATTCGTAGGTATATTGCTTTATCTGATGCTGAGCATTTGTAAAATGATCGATCTCCGGAGAATAATGTACCAGATAATTAAAAGAATCCCGCTTCTCGGATTTTTGACGCGTTCGGATCCTATATTCGAGGGTAGGATGACCTGTATAATCCTCGATGGAAAAATAGGGTACCAGTGCACCGCGTTCGTTCATGGGACGTACGTTTATCGTAGCTTTGTAAACGGAATTATGGAGCGGGTGATCGGGATCTTCGTAGATCTGCTTAAGGACCTCATTGGCCTGATATTCGTACTTCTCGATGATCGCCATATCGGTATCGATATAATTGGACCAGGAAGTACCTGTGTAGAAATTCCCGATATACTGTCGAATGTACACCGCATCGTAGCTGGCGGGAACGTAATCGACTTCGAGCACGGTCTGAAACGTCGGAGAAACCTTTCCGCTTCGGTACAGATTACCATAGGAGGTCATGCTGTCCTGAGTGCTGCCTTTGAAGAAACCGCTCAAACCTTCTGTAAAGAAGATGCGTGCATAATCTTCGGTGCTTTCCTTCATGGAAGCCCATTCCTTCGGCGTGGAAAAACGATTTTCCGGATAGATCACGTTGCTGAGAAGGACCATGAAGATGAGGACGCCGATCACAAATCCGGAAGTCTGCGCCATGACGACACCGTTCGAAGTGCTTCGATAGAGGTGTCGGTCACTGGAATGTTTGACGACGTTATATTTTCGTAATCGGTCCGGCAGATTGTACTGTTGTGTACTTTTGAGGATGACCATGCTCATCATGCAGAAAGCATAGGACAGATAGTGGATCGGTTTCGGCGTGTAGTCGAAATAGAAGATCAGCATCCAGAAGGGCGTAGACACCAAAAGAACGACGATGGTGCCCATGAAGTTGTTGATCAGGAAGTTCAGGAAGATGACGCTAACGATGCCGATGTAGAGATAGAACAGCGGGATGGTAACGGTACGGTCCCCGATCACTTCGTTATAGGTACGGATGGCAGAAGTGTTTAATTCATAGGATGCGGTCTCGAACGTGATATTGATGATGGCGTTCAGACCGGAGTTGATATAGTAGTAGCCTGAGGTCGAAATGACGACGAAGAACAGGAAGAACAGGATGTAACCGATGGTTCGGCACAATCCGTTGTAGTTAAAGAAACCGACCAGGATCGCAAACGGAAACAGTATGAGAGGCACGACTGCTATGTGGTTCGATATCTCATACGCGTTGTTCATCATCGTGATGGGAGTGTAGACCAGCAGGAAGAGCAGGAGACCCCGGAAGATACAGGAGTAGGCGCGGGCGGGCGACGGAAGGTCGACATTGCGCTCGATAAGAAAACCCTGCCGACGCGATCTGCGCGCCAACATGGAGCCTTGTCTGCTCTCATTTCCCGAGCGTATGAATTCCCAGGGTCGGGCTTTCTTCTGCTGAATCTGCATAGGGGTCTGTCCTCGTATATCAGTTAATCGCGGTGAACGACAGATACCATTTCGATGTCGTTACCGAAAAGAAATGCGTGGTTTAAAGCTACGTTTTGTGAGGCCGGATGAATGTAAAAGAAAGAACTGTAATTATCATCGGTCTTCGTAAAGTATTCGAAGGTGATCGTCGGATCGGTGACCGGCTCTTCGTAGAAAAGGATACGATAGAGGTCGTTCAGATCGGAGCGGCGCGTCACTTCCATGCTTTTGAGTTCGGTCATGCGCCGGGAATACCAGCACACGAGGATGGGGCGCTTCTCGCTCAGTAACTGCGAGGCCAATGTCTCCAGCATATCAAAGGCGGAATCAAAACCTTCGATGATGGCGGCTTCCGCATCTTCCTGGTCTTTGAATACCCGTTTGTTTTGTATCTTCGGACGATAGAGGTCCAGCAGGATGCAGGCGTCATTGTCCGAGAGAGAACCGAACTGTTTGACCATGATCTCGCCGGCTTTCACGCTCAGTTTCCAGTGGATCGTATTCAGACGGTCGCCGGGTCGATATTCGCGCACGTCGATCATCTGGGTCGCATCATTGCCCACGACATCGCTTTCGGACAGCTCGACATTGCCGCTGCCGCCGACAGCCATGGTGGAAAATTTATCATTCAGCCGGATCGGTAAGATCAGAATATCTTTCTTCAGTTCGGGTTTGCGTTTGAAAGTGATAAAGTTCAGATAATCGGGAATGCGGACCTGACTTAAGGAGATCTGCAGGTACCCGGAATAAAGGATGGACAGGGGAATCGTCACGGTCTGTTCGCTTCGGATGCGCAGGCCGGTCCAGACGGTGTGGATGTCTTCGTTCGGATAGAAGAGGTTCGAGATCGTCAGGTCCAGCAGGTGCTTCGGGATCGGGAAGATCGTAGGATTGCGCATGCCAATGGTAACCTCCAGATCAGCTCCTTTGGCGATCATATCCGGCAGATGCCAGGTATACTCAGTGCGTTTGATCACGTAACGCGCCAGGAGGACGGAGACGAACGGGAACAGTATGAAAAAGAAAAGCAATATCGCGAAAAAGTAAAGCCGGAAAAAGCGCAACCCGAGATACAGGGCGGCCAATGTGATCACGTATCCGACGATTCGCAGGATCTTTTTAATCATAGAGGCTCCTGATCACATTTTGGGAAGCGGGGTCTGGTCAACGATCGCCTTCATGGCGGTCTCTAACGTATAACCATTCATTTTAGCCTTGGAACTGAGGACCAGACGATGCGAAGATACATCGTTGAAGATCGACTGAACGTGTTCCGGAAGAACATAGTTGCAGTTCTCGATAAAGGCGGTCGCCTGCGCCATCTTAAGCAGGGAGAGCGAAGCACGGGGACTCAGGCCCAGCGAGAAGTAGGTCTCGTTGCGCGTAGCCTCGGTCAGGCGGACGATATAGTCATAGATACTGTCGTGTACGAAGATCTTTTTGGCTTCCTGCTGCATGCTCGCAACGTCGTTTTCCTCAAGCAGTCCGGTCAATGTGTTCAGGACGTCGCCGACATTGCCCTTCAGGATCGCAACGGCGTTATCGTGATCCGGGTAGCCCATCGAGAGGCGGATCATGAAACGGTCGAGCTGGGATTCGGGAAGCTTCTGCGTACCGGAAGAACCGAAGGGGTTCTGGGTCGCGATAACGATGAAAGGCGAAGGGAGCGTACGGGTCACGCCGTCGACGGTCGCTTTTGCTTCTTCCATAACTTCGAGAAGAGCGGACTGCGTCTTCGGGGAAGTACGGTTGATCTCGTCGGCCAAAAAGAGGTTACAGAAAACAGCACCTTCCTTATATTCGAAGCTGCCGGTCTGATTGTTATATAAGTTGAAACCGATGAGATCGCTCGGAAGTACATCGGGTGTAAACTGCATTCTTTTATATTTCAATGACATGGTCCGGGATACGGTGACGGCCAGCGTGGTCTTACCTACGCCGGGGATATCTTCCAGAAGAATATGTCCGCCTGCGATGATGGCGGAGAGCAATTTGTAGATTATGTCATCCTTTCCCTTGATAACCTGTCCGATCTGTTTGGTAACTGCTTCGATCTTTGCGTTCATGTGTATACTCCCTCATTCCTAAATACGTTTTTTGTACGCGACGGACGCACACTGCCGGCCCGAAATCTTCTTTCGGAAGACGTACAAATAACTCTCTTAATTGTATCATAATCGCTTATGAAAGTAAAGAAACGAATATAAGAAGAGGAGGGGCAATTCGTTGACATTCTCATATGTATGGTCTAGAATAAAATGGGGTCGGAGTGGAGAGCGATCCCGAAGGGATTTTTTGAAGGGAAAAATAAGGAAAACAGGAAGTATCATATACGTGGAGGTTATATGAGTAAAAACAACATGGACCGTGAGTTTAATCACTGGTACGAAGAGATGATGATCTGGTTGATGGGCATTGTCCTGTTCGCGACCATGGCCGTCATCTTTGAGATCAAAACGATCGTATTTTTGTCGCTCGTCTGCGCGATCGTGCTATGCTGGCGACTTTACAAACTGCAGAGACTGTATAATTACTACAAGACAAACCTGAATATCATGCGCGAGTGTTTCTCGGATGTCGCCATCTTTACGTGGGTCAGCGCCTTCCATACAGTGCTGGTCTCCGGTAACAGCCAGATGCTCGTAGATGACTGGGTTCCCATGAGCGAAACGATGACGCGGGAGCAGCTCGAAGTCCTGCTCGGAAAGATCACCGAGACTGTTGAGAATAAAGACGAGAAGATCTATAAGATCCGCGTTTCCAATCGTGACAAATACATTCAGATCCGTTACCAGCGAGAGCGAGGCATGCAGGTCTACATCCTGTCTGATGTTACGGATATGATCACGAATAAAGCCGAGTTGATCTCGTACACCTACTATGATATGGCGACGAAGCTTTTGTCGAAGGATGCCTTGGTGAAGAAGGTCGAGGAGTTGATGGTATCGCATCCCAAGTACGGCGGTTATGCCTTCCTGGAGATCTCCGGTGTCGATCGTGCCACGACCCAGCAGAAAGAGAAGATCAATGCCGGCCTCGATGCGATCTCCAAACTGATCAAGCGCCACGAGCAGAACAATTCCGTGGTCTGCGGTCGTATCTCGAAGACTCGTTTTGCATTGTACTATGTCGATACCAATGAGATCGATGCATATAAACGTGCGGTCGGCCTTTCCGATGAGATCATCGCTTATCTGGAAAGCTTCAACGAACTGAATAATACGAAGCTTCGCTTTGCCGGCGGTTTCGCGCATTTCCCGACCCAGGGCAAGACGTATGCGGAACTGGTCTCCAAAGTAGATTTCGCTTTGTTTGAAGCGACTTCCCAGAGACTGAACCGCATCATCGAGTTCTCGGACGATGTCTATGCAGAACGTGAAGAGAAGTACATGCGTGTACAGACCTTCAACCGCATCATCAACGGTAATCTGTTTGACTATCAGTTCCAGCCCATCGTAAGCGCACATAACGGCGAGATCTTTGCGTTTGAGGCACTGATGCGTCCTCGTACCGACGTTCCCATGACGCCGAGCGAGATCATTGCGATCGCGAAGGAAGAGGGCCGGCTCAGCGAGGTCGAGCACCTGACATTTTCCAATACGATGCGCATCCTGAACGAGAATCAGGACATCTTCGCTTCGAAGAAGATGTTCATCAACAGTATTCCGGACTGTTACGTGCCGGATGAATATTTCGAGCAGTTGATCGAACAGTATGGGCCGATGCTGGACCGCATCGTCGTGGAGATCACGGAAGAACACGACCTGAGCGATCAGATGGATGAGATCATTAAAAAGCGTTACCGCAACCACAATATCATGGTGGCGCTGGACGATTTCGGAAGCGGTTATGCGAACGAGTCCAACCTGCTGCGTTGCCAGCCGGATTTCGTAAAGATCGACCGTTCCCTGATCGTGGATCTGGATAAAGATTCCAAGAAGCAGCACCTGGTCGGCAACATCGTAAGTTATGCGAGCCAGCACGGCATCAAGGTCATCGCCGAAGGTATCGAGACGGACGATGAGCTCCGCGCGGCGATCGAACTGAACGTCGATCTGATCCAGGGCTTCTGTACATCGAAACCCAGATCGGTCATGCTT
>JAFZZY010000062.1 GCA_017615545.1 Lachnospiraceae bacterium | reverse complement strand
TGATGATGGTGATGGTGGCATTCGCACTCGGGATCATCGCACTCACCGTCATGGTGATGGTGGTGATGATGTGTTTTCTCGTGCTCCTCGCGAAGCTGGCGCATCATCTCTTCGGCCATGGAAGCCTCCGGCTGCATCGCCGACAGGATGACCTTACCGTCGATCTCGTCCCACGGAGTGGTAACGATGGTCGCGTCTGCATTGTGCTCACGCAGCAAAGTCATGAGCTCGTCCAGTTTCTCCTGGGATACCTTCTGCGTACGGGACAGGATGATGGTCTTCGCGTTCTCGATCTGATTGTTGAAGAACTCACCGAAGTTCTTGATGTACATTTTCGCCTTCGTCGCGTCTACGATGGTCACAAACGCGCCGAGCTCGACGTCCTCACGATGTGAAACCACGCCGCCGACCGCCGAAATAACATCCGAAAGCTTGCCGACACCTGACGGCTCGATCAGGATGCGCTCCGGAGAATACGTGTCCAGCACCTTCTTCAAAGCCTCGCCGAAATCGCCGACCAGCGAACAGCAGATGCAGCCCGAATTCATCTCGGTGATCTGAATACCTGCTTCCTTCAAAAAGCCGCCGTCAATGCCGATCTCGCCGAATTCATTTTCGATGAGCACGATTTTCTGGCCTGCCAGAGCTTCCTTCAAAAGTTTCTTGATGAGGGTTGTTTTTCCGGCTCCCAAAAATCCGGAAAAAATGTCGATCTTTGTCATTTTTTGCCTCCAATTGATGCAGAACGGGTCACGGCTTCGAGCACCATATTCCATTCCGTTTCATACAAACAATACCCCGGAGCACGGTTCTTCACTGCCTCGCTGATCACGCTTCCGGGCAACCAGCACACCTCGCTCACTTCGACCGGATCGGGGCTTAACGTCTGCGGATCCAGGTCCTTTTCGTATGCGTAAACATAGCTCAGCTCATGGTTACGAAATACTTTCCCGTGGAAATGTCCGCTGCTGTAGCCCGTGTGCGTTCCGAGATAGGTCAGGTCGGTCAATGCGACCTGCAGGCCCAGTTCTTCGTACAGCTCGCGAAGCACTGCGTCCTCAGGCACCTGTCCGGCGCTGATGTGGCCCGCACTCGAGATGTCCAGGCATCCCGGATAGGACTCTTTCTCCTCGCAACGTCTCTGTAAGAGCACATCGACACCGGTCGCATCCTGCGACGGCCGCCAGATCCACAGATGCACTGTACCGTGCAGATATCCATAGCGGTGCGCGTCCTCACGCGACATCACCATGCCGGTGACTTCACCGTCCGGCGTGCGGACATCAAACAGTTCCGAGTGGTCCGTGCGGATCTCGGTAAGCATGGAGAGACATTCCTCGAAACAAAGCCCCTCTTTCGGATCGACGCCGAAATCCTGCGTCGTCTCCGCTGCCACACTTACAAACCGCGCTGCCAGCGCCACCGCCTCTTCTACCGAGGCGCCGTGCACAAACGATCCCGCCAGCACCGATGAAAAGATATCGCCGGTCCCGCAGCGCTCCTGGCCGACCCGCTTCGACGCGATCACGGTCAGACGGTCCTCCTCTCGCCGGTAGACCAGATTCAGGATCTGCTCTTCCTGCGGAAGCCCGGTCACCACGACCACCTTCGGTCCCATGTCGGACAGCTTGCGGCAAAGCATGGTCCAAGTGCTCTCCCGGATGCCGGCCTTTTCGAAGTCGCCCATGATCTCGTCATAGGAAGCGTCCGTCAGCTCGCAGAGTTCGGTCACGTTCGGCGTCACCACGTCTGCATAAGGCACCAGTCTGCGCATCGCTTTGCACATCGTTTGCGTGTAGGATGTGTAGATCTTTCCGTGGTCCCCCATGACCGGATCGACGACGATGCGCGGGCGTTCACCCTGCCCGTCGGTCCCGCCGAAGGTCTGAAGAAATCTCTCGACATCCTCGATCTGCTCTTCCGACCCCAGAAATCCCGTGAGGATACCGTCAAAGGTCAGATTTCTCTGCGCCCATGAGTCGATATACTCCGGCAAATACGGGGTGAAATCGTGAAGCATATACTCCGGATAGGCCGTATGCATCGAAAGAACAGCCGTCGGAACGATACACGTTTCCAACCGCATCGCGGACAATATCGGAAGTGCGACCGTGACGGAGCAACGTCCGAAACCGGTCACGTCATTGATCACCGCGATCCTGCGCTGATGTTTCATACTTACCGCCCTTCTGCCGTAGGTCCTGCTTTCGAAACCTGCGGCCCGATGATCGATACCGGGACACACGTCTCCAGTATTCCAATATATTATAATAACATAATGACGGACGGAATTCAACCTCCCGCGGGGGCTTGACAGCGGCAAATGCATATGCTATCATAAAGTTGTGAATATGGGAAATTAAACCGAGATTTACCATATAAAGTTATGATTTTAGATATTTATGAAAGGAAGTGCGAGGCATGAGGATCTACGGAACGGAGAATACGGCAACATTGACCGAGGAGATCGGAAAGCGGCTCCGCGGCATGCGGGTGCGCAGTGCGATGACGCAAAAAGAACTCGCCGAGCGGGCAGGTGTCCCGAAGGCGGTGATCACACGGATCGAAAACGGCCTGCCGATCCGTCTGGACAGCATGCTCGAACTGATGCGGGCGCTGGGCTGTCTGGGGAATCTGGAGGTCCTGCTGCCGGAGGATGAACCCACGGCCGGCGAGATGCTGAAGGGCAAAACGCCGCGCGTGCGTGTGCGCCATCCCGAGCGTGAGGCCGCGAAGAAGGGCGACTGGAAATGGGGGGATGAAGCATGATCGGTGCAGGCGTATACCTGTGGGGAACGAAGATCGGCACCGTCGCGCAGGAGGACAGCGCGCATGCCGCGGTCTTCACCTATGAACGGGATTTTTTGCAAAGCGGGATCGAAGTCTCTCCCATCTGGATGCCACTCTCCGCGCGGAACTATTCCTTTCCCGGCTTGCGTCCGGAGAGTTTTCACGGTCTACCCGGAATGCTCGCGGACTCGCTGCCGGACCGATACGGAACGAAGCTGCTCGAAATGGGCTTCGCGAAGCGCGGCCGCGCGCCGGAAAACATCCTGGCGACCGAGCGTTTGTGCTATACGGGCACGCGCGGCATGGGCGCGCTGGAATACCGTCCCGAGAGCGATCTCGTGACGACGAAGGATGAAAGTCTGGACCTCGACGTGCTGGTGCAGGCGGCTTCGGAGGTTCTCTCCGAGCGCGAGGAACTGCGCGCGAGCGAGACCGATCTGCATCAATTGATCAGCGTCGGCACGTCCGCCGGCGGAGCGCGGGCGAAGGCGATCATCGCATGGAACCGCAAAACGGGCGATGTCCGCTCGGGCCAGACGAAGTCGCGCCCCGGCTACGAGCACTGGATCGTCAAGTTCGATGGTGTGGCGGGAAACCGCGACCACGGGGACCGGGACGACGGGGAGGAATTCACCCGGATCGAATATGCATACCATCTCATGGCGGTCGCGGCCGGTATCGAGATGACGGAATGTGTGCAGATGCGACAGTCCGGCCGATATCACTTCGCGACGAAGCGGTTCGACCGTGTCGGCGAAACCGGCGAGAAGCTGCACATGCAGACGCTCGGCGGGCTGGCACACTACGATTTCAACGATCCCGGCACGAACAGTTACGAACAGGCGGCGCAGGTGATCTACCGCCTCGGAATGGGGAAGAAAGAGATCGAGCAGCTCTACCGCCGCATGGTGTTCAACGTGCTGGCGCGCAACCAGGACGACCACGTGAAGAATATCTCGTTCTTGATGGACCGCCGCGGGCAGTGGTCGCTGGCTCCGGCCTACGACATCACATTTGCCTTGGATCCGACGAACCGCTGGCTGCGCCGTCACCAGATGAGCGTGAACGGAAAGCTCGACGCGATCACGGCCGAAGATCTCATCGCCGCGGGGCGGAACATGAACCTGCTCTCGAGCCGGGCGAAGCGCATCGCCAACGAAGTCGCCGCCGTCCTCTCCGACTGGCCGACATTTGCCGAACAGGCATCGGTGACCGAGGCGACCATGGAAACGATCCGAGGTCTTTTTGTCACGATATAATTATATAAAATCAGAAAGTTAAATGCAAAAATCCGAGATAAAGTCGTAAAATCGATACTTTATCTCGGATTTGTTTTTATTTCTTGACGATGCGGTTTTTCTGCGGCCGCAGGGTGATCTCGCGGATCACGCTACCGGGGCGCGCATGCAGGGCGAAAAGCACTGCGTCCGCCACATCCGCCGGGTAGAGGCACTCATCGGCCGCGTCCGACGTTGTGAAATCAGCGTTGCGATACAGGTGGGTCCGCGTCAGGTCCGGCGCGATGGTCACGACCTTCACACCATGTTTGCGCACCTCCTCGAAGATGCTTTCGGAAAATGCGGACAGGCCGGCCTTCGTCGCTCCGTAGGCCGCCGCGTGCGGGCTGGCATGCTGCGCCGTCACCGACGAGATCATGACCACCGTGCCCTTGCGCTCCCGCAGCTTCGGCAACAGGATGCGCGTGAACAGCATCGGCAGTTCCAGGTTCAGCGTGACCATGGAATGGATGTCGTTCAGGTTCAGGCCCTCGTGCAGCCCGTAAAAGGCGCAGCCGGCATTATTGACCAAAAGGTCGATCGGGTATTCTTTCGACAGGCGCGCCGCCAGGTCGCAGGCCCCCGAAGGATCCTGCACCATGTCCAGCAGATGCATGGTCAGTCCCGGGATCGCCGGGTCCGGCATCTTGCGTCCGATCCCGAACACCTTCACGCCCTCGCGGCATAAAGCCTCGCAGATCGCGCGTCCGATCCCGTCGGAAGCGCCGGTAACGATTGCATATCTCTCCATATCACATGTCTTTCAGGAATTCTTTTTCGCGGCCCTGGCAGGTCAGGATGATGACCTGACGGCGCAGGTGACGCAGCAAAAGAAGGGTGTCATAGGTTCGTTTGTCATCGTAGTAGGCGAAGGTGTCGTCCAGGATGATGGGCGGGTTCAGCTCCGGCCACATCATATCGGCCGCCGCCAGACGCAGGCAGAAGTACACCTGCTCGATGGTGCCGCGGCTCAGCTGCGACACGGGGATGGGCTCCTCTTCCGTCTTGATGAAGATGTCGAAGTTCTCATCGATGATGATGTCGCTGTACAGGCCGCCCGAAATGACCGCCATGTACTCGCCGACTTTCTTATTCAGCTTATTTCCGAAGGACTCGCGGATCTGCTTCGCCACCTTTTTCACCGTATCGACTGCCAGGTCAATGGCACCGATCTCCACGGAATATGCGGCATTGCGCGCACAGATCTCTTCCATGACCGTGAGTTCGCGACCCAGGTCGTCCATGTGCTGCTGTTCCTGCTCCTGCTCCCAACTGCAACGCAGGATCTCCTTCTCCAGGTCGTTATTGGCCTCGTGCAGTTTCATGTAATCGCTGCCTTCGATGTCGGAGATCTTCTCGCTCAGGCTCGTCTGCTGTGCGGACAATTCTTCGTAGGAGTTCTTTGCGTCCTTATATGATGCCATGCGCTCCTCATACATCCGGTACGCCCTGCGTCTGCGACGTGCGCCATGCGAGATCAGAAGGACCAGACCCAAAAGCACGAGGGCTCCGCCCAGCAACGCCGGTCCCAAAACGATGGAAAAATCAAAGTGGGCATCGGTACCGTTGAAATACGAGATCAGGTAATCGCTGAGGAAAAACGCGCCGCCGCCCAGGCAGGCCGTCAGCAGTACATAAAGTACGATGACCAGTCCGCGCAGGGACTTCGGCTTCTTCCCCTGCTCGAGTTTCTCGGTCTTCAGTCCGGTCTTCGCCGTCCAGGAGTCCGCCTCGTTCTTCCAGCGCGTCTGCTCATGCTCGAGCCTCCGCATCTGGTCTTTGATATCCCGAAGTTCCTCTTCGGTCTGGCTGCGGAAGGTCCGCTGCTCCTGGAACATGTCGTATTCCTGTTTGCGGTCTCCTGCCAGTTTCTGCTTGAGATCCTTCTCGCGATGTGCCAGTTCGTCCATGCGGCGATCCGACTCCGCGAGTGCCTCCATCAGGTTTTTGCGCTGATTTTCCGCGACCTCGACACGCTTCTTCTCGATCGACTCACGCTTGATGTACAGGCTCTCCAGCGAATGCTCGAGGTCGATCTCGACGTTCTTCGACGAGCCCAGGCTCGCCACGTGGTTCTTCAGTTCCTCGGCCAAGCCCTCTTCAAATGTAGCCTTCATCTGGCCCAGGCTCACCATGTTGCGGAACGCGGTCTCGGTCATGTTGCCGAGCAACGTATTGATATGCTCCTGCGCGGGAACGACTTCGACCCCGTCGGTCACATTCGTGAGTTTCACCCACGGATCCGGACGCAGGAAGCTACGCTCGATCTTATACTGCTTGCCAAACGAGGTAAATGTCAGGCTTCCGCCGTAGCCGCCCTGGTCCTCCCAGGGTTCGTACTGTTTGTACAGGTTCGGCGCCCCGGCTCCCCGGCGGTTATCCATTCCGAAGAACATGCAGTAGATAAAGGTGTGGATGGTGGATTTTCCCGCTTCGTTCTTGCCGTGCAGGATGTTCAGCCCGTTGTCGAATTTGACGACCTTGCCATGGAATTTTCCGAAGTGGGCCAATGTGAGTTCGTTAATGATCATACCGGCTCCCTCCTATTCCTGATCCGCCAACAGCGCCGACAGTCCGTAATACAACGCCTTATTCGTCAGCGGGCTCGGCGGCAGCTTATGCAGCGCCTCGAGGTACTCGCCGACCAGGTCGCCGTCGTGCTCGTGCGCGATCGTCAAAATGTCATAATATGCCTGTGTTTTATCGTTGATGCGGACGATATTGCCCGTTTTCTCGAGCTCATCGACAGCGATGGGCTTCTGCGGGTTGAAACGTCCTACCAGGTTCAGTGTGTACAGGTTCTGGTCGCCCTGCTCCGCGATGATCTTCTTCACCGCGTCAACGAGTGACTGCGTCGTCGACTCGCGCACCACCGGCACCTGCACGGTGATGTACTGTCGCTGCGAGATCGGGATCAGTTCGAACGACGTTCCGTCCTCCGTGATCTCGCCGATGATATAGCCGTGCTCGCCGGGCTCATTTTCCGAGAGCGGCTCGAGGCTGCCCGCGTAGGCCATGCGGTCGCGGTCGCGCAGCTGCGGCTGCGGCAGGTGTCCGAGGGCAATGTAATCGAAATCTTTCTCCGTCAGGCGGTCCTTACGGAACGGGATGCGGTCATCCTCTCCGCCATGTGCCAGCAGGATGCGGTAGCTGTCCGAAGGGACTTCCTTACGCGGCTTCTGCGGGATCGAGTCATACAAAGGCTCCGTGATGGTCGGCGTATGGTAACTCATACCCCAGATCTCACAGTCCAGATCCTCGAAATACATTTTCTCCGGCGTCGCCGAAGTGAAGAAATGCACGCTCTCATCCCACGTGAAATCCAGGTACGCGGATGTCTCCTTGAGATAGTCGCAGTCGCCCGCCATCAGGACCACGCGCGTCCTCTCGAGCTTCTCAAAAAGCGCATTTACCTCCTTCAGTTCACGCTTCAGGGGTTGCCTGTGGAACAGGTTCCCGGAGATCAGCAGCAGGTCTGCCTTCTTCTCGTTGCAGACATCGATGACCTCGGCAAATGTATCCCAGAGTTCGCGTGCCCGCTCCGTCGCCCACGGCTTATTGCCATCCGGAATGGCGCCGAGGTGGACGTCCGCTATATGTATAAAACGCATAGATCTTACCTCCCGGTTAAAAACTTCAAATGTGGCTTCCTTCTCAAACCTTCGCTCTGTTTTGACTATTGTAAGTATACCATGTTTTCTTGCGGTCGTAAAGGAGAAATCGGAGGGACGGCGGCTGTTCCGTGTAAGTCGGGGGTTCAAATTTCATCTTTTTTCTCACTTGCATCTTATTTGACTCCTCGGGGCTTTTAGGATGCACGTCAAGTTGCCTTTTTTTCTCACTTGCATCCTATTGGGGCTTCGGAGCCTTTTAGGATGCAAGTCAAGTTGCCTCTTTTTCTCACTTGCATCTTATTTGGGCTTCGGAGCCTTTTAGGATGCAAGTCAAGTTGCCTCTTTTTCTCGCTTGCATCCTATTGGGGCTTCGGAGCCTTTTAGGGTGCACGTCAAGTTGCCTCTTTTTCTCGCTTGCATCTTATTTGGACTTCGAAGCCTTTTAGGGTGCACGTCAAGTTGCCTCTTTTTCTCGCTTGCATCTTATTTGGACTTCGAAGCCTTTTAGGATGCACGTCAAGTTGCCTCTTTTTCTCGCTTGCATCCTATTGGGGCTTCGGAGCCTTTTAGGGTGCACGTCAAGTTGCCTCTTTTTCTCGCTTGCATCCTATTGGGGCTTCGAAGCCTTTTAGGGTGCATTTTTCGTTGCTCTTTTTTCTTGCTTGCATCCTATTTGGGATATAGTTTGATTTGGGATGCTTTTCTTCTTTTCAGGTTTTCAAAAGTGCATCCTAAAGCAGGAAGCTACTCGTTCAGGATGCACTTCTCTTCAAGCCCGATTTCTGCATGCATCTTATTTGGTTGTTTCGCTCACTTGGGATGCAATTATCCCGGGTAGGCAGGCGAAATCTTCCTGATCACGACATGAGCAGCGGCTCGCACATGTCGTAGTCCTAAAGACTCTGCGCGCTTACGTGCATTTTCTTACTTTCCTCAGTTCTGCGCGCAGGAATACACCCCTAGGCAGTGCGCGCTTACGCGCATTTTCTTGCTTTCCTCAGTTTTGCGCGTAGGAATGCTGTCCCGGGCGGCGATACATTACGCGCTTTATCTTGCTTTCCTCCGTTCTGCGCGTAGGAATACACCCCTAGACAGTGCGCGCTTACGCGCATTTTCTTGCTTTTCTCTACTTTGCGCGTAGGAATATCCTCTCGGGCAGTGCGCGCTTACGTGCATGATCTTGCTATCCTCAGTTTTGCGCGTAGGAATATCCTCTCGGGCAGTGCGCGCTTACGCGCGTAATCTTGTTTTCCTTCCTTTTGCGCGTAGGATTGCTGTCCCGGGCGGCGATACCTTACGCGCATAATCTTGTTTTTCTCGCTTTTGCGCGTAGGAATATCCTCTCGGGCTGTGCGCGCTTACGCGCATAATCTTGTTTTTCTCGCTTTTGCGCGTAGGAATACAACCCCAGGCAGTGCGTGCTTACGCGCATTTTCTTGCTTTTCTCATTTTTGCGCGTAGGAATGCTATCCCAGGCGGTGAGACATTACGCGCTTTTTCTTGCTTTTCTCATTTTTGCGTGTAGGAGTGACCTCCCGGGCCCCCAATCCCTCTGATCCAGCTTGCATTTTCCGAGGAAACAATTGTAGACCGCCCATCGGAATCGTTTGCCAGGCACGGCAAAATGTGGTAAAATAAGAGCAGTGACATGGTCCCTGAATAGATTTTAAAAATTCATATTTACGGAGGAAACAATTATGGATATTGGTAGTGTATGGAGACTGGTATCGATTCGGGGGATGAACCCCGAGACGTTTGAGATGGAGTGGATCACGGCGGAGGAGCTTTCCGAGCGGCCCGAGGGAGATTTCCTGAAGATGATGCAGAACGCCCTCTTTATGTTCGAAGATGGCGGCGTTGTGAAGGTCCTGTCTGAAGTCAAGATCCCCGAGGGAACGCCGCAGGAGGAGATCGACGCTTTTGTCGCTTCCGGCGAGGCCGAACTGATCGACGGCGATCTTTTCATGGTACGTAAATGGGCATGGAAAACGGAGGGCGATGACCTGTTCGTGAGCGATAATTCGCACGCTGAGGTTTTCGGTGAGGTCTTGGATCCCTTCCGCAAGACGGAGATCGCGGGCAATACCCTCGTGATCCTCGACAACTATCAGATTGTAAAGATCGACGAGATGCCGACGGAAGTTAAGAAGACCGTTAAGGAAGTCAAGGAAGCGACGCCCGAGATGCAGGCGGCGGCCGGCGAGTATAAGCGCCTTTATATCAAGATGGTCTGCTCAGAGACGAAGGAAACCGATAAAGAAGCCAGACTCGTTCTGAACGCTGACGGAACCGGCATGTCCTACCGCGACGACCTCGAGATCAAGATCAAAGACTGGAGCCTGAACGGCACCGAATTCAAGATGACCGAGAAATTCCTCGGAACCATCGACTACACCGGAACCCTCGAAAACGGCCACCTCGACATCTACAACGGAGATCCCACGAAGCCGATGACATACGAATACGTGTTCGATAAACAGTGAGCCGTGCACCGTCACTGCCGCACTTGTGCGGCAAGTGCGGTATATGGCGAACGTCCCTCATGAACCGTGAAGAAACGCGCAGCGTTTCGAGAGCGGTGAATGAGGTAGCGCAGGTAAAGGGCGTAGCCCG
>JAFZZY010000061.1 GCA_017615545.1 Lachnospiraceae bacterium | reverse complement strand
GTGAGATGCTTTCCTTTCTTTCTGGCTTCTTCAGGCATTGTCCCTCCTATCTGCAGGAGGATACTCTACCATTATCTCATATACTGCAAGACTTATTTCCGGTTTTGCCTATCAAACCAGAATTTTAAAAATCAATTAAGGCTTTATATTTTATCACCATCGAAAGGGAAGCGCAATTCATTTTCCGCTTGACGAACTATTGAAAACCGTGTATAGTATAAGGGCGCAGCCGGGGAGTTAGCGGTGCCCTGTACTTGCAA
The DNA here is from genome assembly GCA_017615545.1 of Lachnospiraceae bacterium. Lineage (GTDB taxonomy): Bacteria > Bacillota > Clostridia > Lachnospirales > Lachnospiraceae > UBA1201. The sequence goes on along the minus strand of JAFZZY010000061.1, from coordinate 13,515 downwards.
TCCGCTATAGCAAGGGTGATGTCCCGTTTCGGGTTGGCCAGGTAGGGCTGCCCTTAGCAAGTGACGTTGACGTTTGAGTCTCACGCAATAGCAGCCCATGAACCGTGTCAGGTCAGAGATGGAGCAGCACTAAGTGGTATCTGTTATGTGCCGTGAGGAAGCTTGGGCCGAGTTAACTACTAAGGTAACGCCTATTTATCCATCACAACACGGGACGCGCATTTTTGATATGATCCAAGGGACGAAAAGTCCCGATCGGCCATGCTTGCATGGACGGAGCGGACCTTGAGTCCCGAACAAACATGAGACCGGAGCCATTTTCGAAGAAAATGAGCGGAAGTCGAATGTTTGTAGGATTTCGAGAGTGCGAAGCACGGAGAAATCCGTAGGATCATACAAAGTGGCTATCAATTCTTTCGGAGCGATCCGGAGCCAACACGCATCAAGGTACACGACTATGGATGATGATTTTTTCGACCTTCCGGAAGCTGAAAAGGCCAAGTCGCAGGAGAAGCACGAGCCCGGCTCGGCTGCTCCGGATTTTCGTGCGTCCTCACCGCAGGAGCCGAACCAAAACGACGGCGACTACCCTGCTCCCAACCCGGACTTCGTGCCCGGAATGCAGCAGTATCCGCAGCAACAGCCTGCCATGCAGCCGCCCTCGATGCCTTACAGCGAGGAGGAAGCCCGCTCGAGTCAGTATAAAGCCGGTTTCAACGATGGTTATTACACGGGCTACACCAACGCCATGCGCGACCATCCTTCCTTCAACTGGGACAATGATCGCCGGTCCCGCCAGAGTTTTACGTTCGGCCTGATCTCGATCTTCACCATCTTCATTCCGTTTATCTCGATCGCGGCTGCCGTGGCCGCCATCGTCATGGCCCTCCAGTCGCGCAATCACGGCAAGTTCCCGCAGCGCTCGCTGTACGGGCTGATCCTCGGCATCACTGCCTCCGTACTCATGGTCATTGCCCTCGTCATTGCCATGACCTACCTGCAGACGCCCGAAGGCCAGCAATTCATGGAAAACTTCTACAAATCATAAATCACAACCGCCGCGATCCCCATGGATCACGGCGGTTTTTTCAACTTTTATCCTAAATATACTCCACTCCGAGTTTGCGGAGTTTCGCCCGCTTTTTCTGGACCTTTTTATCCGGAAACCTGCGGCCAATGCTGTCCGTCTGCATGTAGACTTTCAGTCCGGCTTTGACGGCGCCCTTCGCGGTCGCGCCCACGCAGCCACACTCATCCAGTCCGCACAGGACCACCTCGGAGTACCCGGCCTGCTCCATGTGCTGCCGGAACGGCTTCGAGGAAAATGTATTCGGGAAATACTTCACGAACACGAGGTCCGAAACGACATTCAGGTCATCGTAGAGCTCGATACCCGGCGTGCCTGCGATCGTGAAACCGATGAATATGCGGTTTGTGATAATGTTCTGGAACACCTGCTTGATGTAAATGATGTCGTAGCCCTGCTCCTGATAGCGCGCGATCGAAGCATTGACCGCGGAAACCAGTTCGACCGGGTTGTATGAAAACATCTTCTTGCGACCCTCACGCAGGTAGTCCCTCTGCATGTCGATCACGATCAGCGCCTTTTTCTCTTCCATCTTTCCTCCCTCAGTGCATAAAAAATCTCATGTTAGATCTGCACTTTTGCACTCAGCACAAATTATAACATGAGAGGTTGGTTTTGTATACATCCGGATCACTCTTTGGTGTCCGCCTTGATCTTCAATTCATGCAGGCTGTTGATGTAAGTCACCATCAAATTCAAAGCCTGTCGTCGTTCTTCCTTCGATAACTGATTTGCAAATTCCAAAAACAGGGTGTCCTCGTCGTAACTCTTGTTCTTCAGCAGGAAATCTGCGGAAACACCGGCGCCGTCGCTGATCTTCAACAACGTTTCCGCCCGCATGCTCTTCGCGCCGCTCTCCACCGCCGCCAGATACCCGGGCGATATATCGCAACGTTCCGAAAACTGCTCCCGCGTCAGGCCCAGCTTCTTCCGAACGGCGAAAATATTCTCGCCTAATTGAAATTTGAAATCCTTACTCATCGGTAATGCCTCACAGAAAAATCAAAACATCACCTATATTCTACCAAGATAGTGCTTGGAACTGTATAACCGCTCGGCGAAGAATATTTCACCGTTCGGTGTGGTGCTCTTCGAATTTAAAAGCACTGCAGGACGGGGCCTGCGGTGCTTTGGATGTGCTAGATCAATTCTCCGCCTACATTCGCCGCGATCACGTGGTACAACACCAGCGCGATCATGATCACGAGGTAGATGCGGCGGAAGTGCGGTTTCGGCGTGCGGCCGCCGCTGAGTTTGTTCAGCAGAAGCGCCGCGAGATAAATCGCGGAAAAAACTACGCCCGGAAGGGCCAGCGGATGCAACCGCAGAGAGTTTGCGACCTGCCCATGCGCGAGTGCTCTCACCGCGCGCGTGCCGCCGCAGCCGGGGCAGTACAGCCCGGTCAGCCGGTAGATCGGACAGCCCGGATAGATCCGCGCCGCCGTCTCGGGAAATATCGTTGTAAACGCGACCCACAGGGCCACGAGCGGGACGATGATGCAGACGCACCGCAAAAACACGCGGTCCGCCCTCTCATTGGCCGAAAACAGATAGGAAACCCATCGTTTTTGTTTCATAGTCTTTCGATCAGTCGATCACGGGGATGATGTTGACGCTGCCCGGTGCATCCGCGCAAAGTTTATCCGCTGCGGCACGGGTCATCGGCTCCGTGATAAATGCATAGGTGCCGTCCTCGATCTCGGTGTACGAGTCTGCTCCGAACGAGGAAGCAAACGCGCGTGCCGCGTCATCGGAAGAAGCTGCGCCTGCCACGCGCACATAGAACGCGCGCTTGCATGCGGACAGATCCGCCAGTTCGAGCTTCTCGGCACTGTAACCGGCCTGAATGGTGCGGCCGGAATTCTTCGTAATGTCAATGATATCGGATACCACCGCGCCGGCCGTCGGGAGCTTACCGGCTCCGCTGCCGTAGAACATGATGGCGTCGTTTACGTCGCCGTCGACCAAAATGCCGTTGAATACATCCTTCACCGGATAGAGAGCATGGTCGAACGGAACGAGCATCGGAGTGACCTCCGCGTAAGGCTTGCCTTCCGCAACGCTGAAGCGGCCGATCAGCTTGATGCCGTAGCCCAAAAGGTCAGCGAGTGACATATCTTCCTGGGTAATGCCCACGATACCGCGGGTAGGAATATCCTGATAATCGACGAACTGTCCGGATGCAACGGACGCCAGGATGGCGATCTTACGGCAGGCATCGAAGCCTTCCACATCCGCCGAAGGGTCACGCTCCGCATAGCCGAGCGCCTGTGCCTGCGCCAGTGCGTCCTCGTAGGACATTTCATCGTCAAACATCTTAGTAAGCATGTAGTTGGTGGTACCGTTCAGGATACCGAAGATGCCCGAAGCATCGCCCGCAGTGAGCGAGGTGTACAGGGGGCGAATGATCGGAATACCGCCGCCGACGCTCGCCTCGAACTGGAAGTTCAGATTACGCTCGCGCGCGATCTGCAACAGTTCCGGGCCGCAAGCTGCGACCAGCGCCTTATTCGAGGTCACCGCGCTCTTACCCGCCAGCAGAGCCGACTTCACGTACTCATACGCCGGATGAACACCGCCCATAACCTCGACCACGATGTCTACCTCGGGATCGCTTAAGATCACCTGGACATCATGTACCAATATCTTCTCGATCGGATCTCCCGGGAAATCCCGCAGATCCAACACATATTTCACCGAGATCTCCTCACCGGCCTGCTTCTTGATGTACTCGCGCTTCTTCTCCAGCACCTCGACCACACCGCTGCCGATGGTTCCATATCCGAAAATTGCTACCTTACTCATATCTTATCTCATACCTTTCAATTATACTTATTCGGAAGGTTTGCTCCGCAAACCCTCAGAGGCTCGAAGTTTATTTTCCTCGAGATGCCTCTGGCGGCATCTCTATGAAAACCAAACTTCTCACGTAATAGGTCATCTGCGATGACCTATTACTCCCGGGCCAGGACCTTCATGTAGTAGATCCCGTCCATCGCCTCGATCTCGCTGACCATCGAACTGACGTCGCCCGACTCACGCAGCACGTCGACACTGAGCGTCAGCGTCGCCACGCCATTGATCGGCACCGCCTGGTGAATGGTCAGGAGGTTCATCCGATAGTCGGCGATCTTCTTAAGAACGCCCGACAACACGCCCGGCATATCCTCCATCTGCAGGATATAGGTGACTGTCTTTCCCTTCATGTTCTCATGAAACGGAAGGATGTCATCTTTATATTTGTAGAAGGAGCTGCGACTCAGGCCAATGCGGTCCACTGCCTCGTTGATCGTCCCGACGCGGCCGGTCTCCAACAGACGCTTCGCCTCGACGACCTTCCACAGGACTTCGGGCAATGCTCGCTTCTTTACGACATAGTACCGATTATCATCTTCCATCGCATCCTCCTTTCCACGGAATAAAAACGCCAAAGTGTTTTCTCCGTGCGGACACTGCCTCACCGAAGTTCGTCTACGGCGGACAAATGTATTTACAAGGAAGATATTAGCACAGAGTCAGGAAAAAAACAAGACTTTTTTACCGGTAACTGATAAAAAGATTTCCGGCCGGCTCGAATACTCCGTCCGCCTGTCCCGTCGTGAAATCCAGTTTGGATTTCTCACCGCTGACAGGATCATACACATAAACGTAAACGGAATTATAACCGTACAGAATGACGGCGCGCCCATTTTCCGTGATCGCCAGCACCGGATGCCGCAGGTGCATATAGTACAGGATCTGCGTCGTGCTGCAACCGCTCAGGTTCACCATCCGGTCGCCGAAGAGTTCTCCCATGATCGTCGCCACGGAAGCATTCTGCGTGAGCCGCTCCGGGATATTGACATTGGCCGCGCTCTTTTCAAACATCTTCATGGTCAGGAGCGCCATCTCGAGACTGTCCGCGGGATCGTTCGCCGCCTCCGCGAGTTTCTCTTTCTCCGGCATCGTGAGCGTCACGTACAGGTTACGACTGCCGCGGCTCCACGCGACATCCCGGCCCTCCATGACCACGCCCATGGAGTCGAAGACCGACTCGATCGCAGGCGCCAGGCTGTCAGAAGCCTTAACGAGGCGGCCGGCATAGTACGCCGAATAGCGCTCGCTGCGCTCCTCTGGCATCAACGTCGCCGTACGGGGTTCGTTCGACAACAGGCGGCTCTGGTTGCGTCCGAAGATCTGCGACGTCGAGATCGCCTTACCGAAGGTGATATAGTAATAGTTGAATTTAATGTTGGAACTCGAAACCTTCAGGGCGATGGTCTCCGTCTTCGTCTCGTGCTCGGTGTAGGTCAAAACGTCCTCTTCGAGCTGCTCGTACGAACCGTCGGCCCGCTCGCTCACGCGGTGCAGGACCGCCGAATACCGCTCCATGTCGACGCTCTCGATGTACACGCCGTCCTTCTCGTACGCCATCTGCTCGTTTAGGTCGGTGTCCAGGATGTGCACGCTCTTCATCAGGCGGATGTCGTCGAAAACGACCGTCCGGTAGTCGGTCTTCGCCCAGACGCTGTAGACCAGGTCGTGCTCGATGAAGCCCAGGGCCGTGATCTCGCTGCCCGGCTTCTCGAAGGTCTGGATGCGCCCGCTCTCCATGTCCAAAACGTAGATCACGGAAGGCTCGCCGGAGGCATCCCACGCAGCGTACGCCCCGTCCGCGCTCACGCACGGGCTCTCCGCGACGTCACGCGCCACGATCTGCGACTCGCCGCTCTTTCGGTCGATCGAATAGATCACGCCGCCGAATTCATAATAATAGAGGCCGTCGCTGCTCGCGTAGAGGATGTGGTCGCTCTTCTCGATCGCCGTCTCATAACTGCCCTGCAGGCGGACGAAGCTGACCTCCTTCAGCGCATTGTTCTCGTTATCATAATAGTACAGGGCCAGGCCGCATTCGCCCTCATGGCTTCCGCTCGGGAAATACCCGCTCACGGCCAGGTTCAGGTCTCCGTCTTCGTTCATATTCAGGATCTTCACCCGGTACATGCGGTCGCGGACATGGGTGTTCACACTACCCGCGTCAAACGCCAGCACCTGCGTCATTTCGTTGTTTGCATAGTTATAAGCGTACACGCCGTGGTCCACGGTAAATGCGACCTTTTTTCCGGAGGCATCCTTAAACATCGAGACATTATTCCTGTCCTGGATGCCCAGCAGGATCGAGGTCGTACCCATGCAGCGCCCGTCGGTCGGGAACTTCTCCTGCATGAAGCGTTCGTACGCCAGGATATAATTCTTCTCGCTTCGTCTGCGGAACGAGAAATACTCTTCCACATCATAGTAGATCTCCTTCTCATTTTCGATCGTTTGGGCCGTGTAGAGCCAGGAGAATTCGATCTGGGTGCCGCTGATCTCGTAGATGCGCAGGGTGCGCTCGTTCGATACGCGCGGCTCGAGGCCTGCCCACGTCGCCTGACGCTGCGTTGATTCCAGCGTAACGTGGTTCAGGTTCATCTGTGCATTGCTTCCCGTGAAGCTCATGTACTGCTGCAGCGAGATCGTATTTTTGCTCAGCATCGCCTCGATCATGGAGTCTGTCAGGGTAAATGCCTCAGCTAAAGGCATGTTTTCATAGTAAGCCACGCGCGTCGGGTAGAACACCTCCCGGCCGTCGTCGAGCTTCAAAAACAGGCAGAACAGGCCTTCCTCGCCCTCGCCCAGCAGCTTCGTCGGGTTGCAGACCGCCTTATACATGCGGTTTCCGTCCGAACTCAAGGTGAGCTCCTGCTCCTCATAAAGGCGCTCTCCCGCCATATCATACAACTGGTAATAGGCGCCGATGACACCCTTCGAGTTCTCGCGCACGCGCACGGTTACCTCGTGGTCCTCCGTCATCGGACAGATGGTGTCATGCACATAGTACGAAGCCAGCTGACCCTCGGGCTTCGCATACCCGTACAATGTGTTGATCTCGTATTTGTCGTACAAAAAAGAAACCAGGGGGAATGCCTCCGGCTGTGTATCACGAAATGTCATCTTCTCCCCCGAGCGCCTGCCCGCGAAGATCAGATAGCCCACGCCCAGTAAAACAAACAGGAGCACGAGCAGAAAATATCTTAACCATACATGCTTCATAAATGATCCTTTCGGCCCACCCGGGGCCTCGCAGTATCATATTACTCTATTTTCCTATGTATTTCAAGGGAAATCAGCGAATGAACATCTTTTGACCTCCGACCGATAATATGTTACTATGGTCAAAAAGTGGCCCTTCGCCAGGCGGAAAGCATTGCCCCTGAAATTTTTTTGAAAAAATTTGCAAAACCGTGCAACCAACCCCCTAAAAAAGTTGATATATAGGGTGAAGGGGGTAATAAAAATGAAAGGAGGCTCTATACATGACAGTCCATAACATTTTCAAAACAGCTCGAAAACATATAACTATGACCATCTCTGCAGTTTCTCTGTTAATTCTGATCTGCGGATGTGCCTCGGATAACATCTCTGATAAAACCTCTGACAGTACCCCTATACAAAGCACCGACAACTTCACGGCTTCTGTTTCGGAACAGAAGACAGATGAACCCGCCGGTGAAACATCCACTGCAGCACCCGGTCAGCAGGCTCCGTTTGAACCTAATGTCTTTTATGGCAGGCTATCGCAACCATTTCTGATACTCGACAGTATTGTCCGTACATCCGAAACCATAGAACTCTATGGTGGAACTCCCTACGTAAAAGTGGAGTGCAATGTACACTACTGCAATCACCCGAATTCCAAATTATTATCAGCAGAACAATTGGGGTACGCCGAGCGATCTGCCTACGATATTGATACCTTTTTTATCCCTTTGGCTATCGCAGATGAGTTTACAAGTCACGAAATGATCTTGCTTCAAGTCACACCGAATGTTATCTACAATAACTCTCCTGTTTATGTTGCTCTTGGAGACGAAAAAGGCAACATCGGATATATGTCTTTTGATGAGGGGAAACTCCATTTTCAAGATCCGGAGTCGGGAGAAGCTCCTCAGCAAGAGCAAACCGCCGATCAACGAGTTTTTCAATCCATATATGATATAAACTCTTTGGTAGACTACTTTAACTCCATGCCACCTTCACACAGTGACGGACGACATGCCCCCATGTTAAAAATGTATGACGGGATGACGGTTCAGGAAGTCACCGATTTCTTCGAAGCCTACATAGAGTGGGATGAATATCTGACCGAGATATATAATAACTACAGCGACGCAGGGATCCCTGTGCAATAACACAACCAAACTACAGAAAGGAGCATTCTCCTTTGCAAGATACTGATATCATTGATTTGTTTTTGTCCCGAGACGAGGACGCCATAGCGCAAACTTCCGAAAAGTACGGTGCGCAGCTTCGGCATATCGCTTTCGGTATCCTGGGAGACCGGGAGGCCGCTAAGGAGTGCGAGAACGACACCTATCTGGAAGCATGGAACCGGATCCCGCCGCACGAACCGCGGGATTACTTCCTTGCGTTCTTGGGAAAGATCACCCGTGCGATCGCGATGAACCGCTTCAGAGAAAATCATCGCAAAAAGCGGAATGTGATCACCTGCGAACTCACGCAGGAACTGAAAGAATGTATCCCGGCGCCGGGATATGCCGATGAGGCCGGCGAAGCTGACGAGCTGCGCCGGCTGATCGAAACCTTTTTAGACACATGCACGCAGGAACAGCAGAATATCTTCGTTCGAAGATACTGGTATTGCGACTCGATCAAAGAGATCAGCAAGCAGCACCAAATGTCACAAAGCAAAGTCAAAAGCATACTGTTTCGTACGCGTAAGAAACTGAAACAAGCACTCAGGGAAGGAGGCTACCACCTATGAAAAAAATTTCCGAACATGATCTGTTCGACGCCATCGGTAACATTGACCACAAGTACATAAAGAACGCTGAGAAGGCGAAGGCCGATCCTGCTCAACATCCTGACGTCAAAGACAACAACACTGAAAGCAACCAGATCGACGGCCTCGTCCTCGAAATGGAATTCGAGTCTCAGGCAGCCACCCTGATCACGCCCACAAAGCGCTCGAGAGTTATTCCGAATGTTATCACGAGAATCCTCGTTTCGGCCGCTGTTTTGGTCGCATTTATCGGAGGTGCTTATGCCTACAAGATGTTCCACAAGGCAGACACACCCATTGTCGGGATCAGAGATACTAGCACGGCAGCAGAGATCAACGAAAATACAACTGCCTTTGAAGTCGCATATAACGATACCCTCGCCGATCCGGCCGCCAATGTTCCTACCGAACCGCCGGTCACCGAAAAGCCGGCAGATAAACTATCTGTTCCTGAAGAAGAGATCACCCAAATCATTATCCACGATGGAACCACCGGCTATTCTCGGACGATCGCAAACACGAGCGGTCTGCGAGAGTTCTTCAACGCCTTAGAGAGCGTCTCCGGAACCGCCGTGAAAGATAAGGCACATCGTGATAATACGGACTGCAAATATTCGATCGCCTGCTACTCGTACGGAACGTATATATACTCCTACTATATCCTTTCGGAAACAGCCGTTCGTGAAAAATGGCTTAGTTACGGCGGGAGGATGATACAATCGGACGAAACGAATCCTCTGTATACCTACGCGAAAGAGCAGACCGATCCCGAGGCGTTGCGTGGTGCATTTCCCAACCCTGAAAATGCCTACGATGCAGCGAAAACGCAGTACATGATCCTGAAGGATCTGTCTTATAACAAGAATGGCTATCGTGCAACATTGGGCACCCATACGGACGATCCACTTGAATTAGTCGAGGTGTCCTGCAGTGTTCGCTACACGAACGATCCGGACTTATACATATCCCTCGGCGGAGGTACGGAAATGCCGGGATATACGGTTCCCATAGAAAATCTGAAGGGAATCCTCGTTCCCGTTCGGTATGCTGAGGAGGTTGCCTCCCATGATATGATCATTATCCGAAGAGGAGATATTCCTTACCCCGACGCGAATGTGCAGCACTCAAAAGGCTACTTCTGTCTCCCTGCCTACACGCAGGACCACGATATCGAATATCTTGCGATCGACGACGGAAAATTGGTCTTCCCGGACGGAACGCCCACTAATTGCCTGCGGTGTTTTGCACCCGTATATGTACTGAATGAGGAGGTTGCGAAACTGAATCTTCTTTCACCATCCGACACAACACAGCCGACCGAAGATGATATGCCCCGGCTGAAAATGTACGACGGAATGCCGCTTCAGGAGGTGATCGAATACTTCGACGCTTTCAAAAAATGGGCGGATCATATGGCACAGCAGACTGACTGATTTATAGCATATCCATTCAAGAAACAGCGGGGGACCCAAAACGGTCCCCCGCTGTTTCTTTGTGTCAAATTCACTGTTCACATCGTAGTGATTCTGTGATATAATATTACAAAGGTATGTGCCGCGCTCCCTCGCGCGGGTAGAACGATAAGGATTGGTGATACTCTATGGATGAACGTGCCAACAATTACTTCGACGAATTGGTGAGCCAGGACGCGATCGATCGCGATAAGGATTACACCATCAACGCCGATGAATTGAATGCATTAAGCCAGATCCCCCATGAGGAAAGCAGTGGCGGGATCGACGCTACAGAATATATGTCCACACGGACGCAGCCGGATGAGGCCACGATGAACGTTGTGCTGAAGCCGTTTGCAACGCATGAAAATGCGAGCCTTCCGACGGAGGACGAAGGAAATTCGATCCTTCAGGAGATGGAAGACAACATATCCCGGATACAGGGCATCGATAACACGCCGTTTATCGACGCTTCGGAATACAGTGTTTCGGGGGCCGATGCCACCGACGCCGACGAAGATTTCGAGATCGGTTTTTCTTTTGATGCTTCGGATACCATTCCGTTTGAAGATGACGGCAGATTTATTCCCCTCGAGGTCGTTACCCCCTATAACGCGCCCCGAAAGGATCCTTCGTTCGATAACGACGACGCCGTGATCCCGGATGAGGAAGCGAACCTCAAGCCGTACGCGACGGTGGAAAATACATCCTATCAGCCCGAAGCGCCGGCAGTTTCCGCGTCGGTTACCGGCAGGGCCGAGACCGAGGAGCTTCCTGAGTCGGATGCCGCACTGGATGCGAGACCGGAGCCGAAAACGACCAAATCTTCAAAAACTTCAAAAACCAAAAGCAAGACGAAAAAGCCGCGCACCACGATGCATGGCAAGAAGACGATAACCGGGGAGGAACCGGAGAAGACCGAAGAGCCGAAGCAGGCCGCGTCCGAAACTCCGAGCGAGCAGCCGCAGCCCGAAGCGATCCCGGTAGTTTCCGATGTTGTCAACGAGGTCAATATTTCCCCGGACCTCAACGTATTTGCCGATACTTCCGCTTTGGACGCGTCGGCTGCGCAGGAAGCGGCTCCCGAACCGGAAGCGCCTGCTTCTGCCCCGTTCTCCGCACCCTTTGAGATGCCCGAGAACCTTTTTGAAAATCAAAACAGCACATTCACCGACTCCCCCGCCGATTTCATGGGGCAGGCCGGTTATGAAAACGATCTGGATTACACCAGCATGCGCGGCAGCGAGTCCGAAGGCACTTCCTCCGTTTATGCCGATGTAAGTGAATATGCGAGCACGGACCATGACAGCGAGTTCACGCTGCCGTTTGATGAGGTGCCCATTCCGAAGCGCAGACGTTCCTCTAAGAGTAAGAAGGAAGCGGCCGAGCAGCCGCAGCCCGCAGCACCTGCCGAGGGCGAGACTCTGGAGAGTGTGATCGCCAATGCGCTCAATAATTCGAATACTGCAGAAACGACCGCAAAGTCGGCATCGACCCGCAGTCGCCGCAGAAAGCTGGCGCCCTCTCCCGAGGAGGAGACCGCGAGCCGCGTGACCACGGCCGATGACGTTGCCGATGCGATCTCCGCATTCTTCGCTCGTGAAGATGCGAAGGCAAAGCAGAGCGAGGCCGCGCAGGAAGCAAAGCCGCAGGAGGCCGCAAGCGCACAGCCTGCAGAGCCTACCGTTCGTCCTGCAAAGAGAAGACGTACGGCCGCTTCCGTGGCAGCCGAGAACGAAGCCGCTGCAACTGCTACCGCTGCTTCCGCAACATCTCCCGCATCTGCTGAGAGTGCACGGCCGGCCGAAAATCCCTTCCCGGATCTGCAGAGCGCCGTTAGTGCAGCCGCAGAAGGAAGTTCCGCTTCCGAGGGCATTACCGGCACCGGAGCTCCTCGAAGAAGAAGCCGCAGCCGGCTCAGTCAACTCAGTGAAGAGGTGGCAGCCGCAACTGAAAGCGCAACGAGCGCAACGGAAAATGTTGCAAGCGCAGCAGCCACTCCGGTAACTGCCGTCAGCCCGATCGAGAGCCCAGCGAAGCCCGAGGCAGAAGAAAAACCTGCGACCGAGGAAACTAAAGAAAAAGAGGGAACCACAAAACGCGCTGGTTCGCGCCGCGTGACCCGCAGACAGGTTCAGGGTCCTGTTTTGGACACCAGTTCCGATACGATCGAGGTCATCAACGTCGACATCGACGATGATATTTTGGAGACCGAGGATATCGAGGACTCTCCGGAGTTCCGCAACACCGTAGATGCCGATCCGCATGCGGTCCGCGATCTGAGCGACACTTCCCAGAAGCGCCCCGAGGATCAGACCTCCTACGCGGAGGAGATCGCCGCCATGGCCGCACAGCGCAGAGCCGCTGTTGCCGAGGCCGCGCGTAAGGAAGAACGCCGCAACACCGAACACATGGGCCAGGTACGCACCACTTATGGAAGCAATCAGGCCCAGGAAGGAGTCGGCGCGACCGCCGCTCCCCAGCAGCGTCCGATGACCGCATCCCAGAAGATCGCGGCCAGACGTCCTTCATTGACCGATCCCATCGGATTCGACCCGAAACTGGATCAGGATCCGTTCGAATACAAATTCGACAAAAAGAAGAAAAAGCCCCGCTGGCAGAGCCTGTTACAGGATTTCCTTCTGGTCATCGTTCTTCCGGTCGTTATCGCCTTACTTTTGGTGAACTTCGTGATCATCTCGGCGAAAGTTCCTTCCGGTTCCATGATTCCTACGATCAATGAGGGCGACCGTCTCTTTGGTTTCCGGCTGGCTTATGTATTTTCCACTCCGAAACGAGGCGACGTCGTTATCTTCGAGTATCCCGATGAACCCAAGCGACTGTTTATCAAGCGTATCATCGGCCTTCCGGGCGAAACAATCAGCTTCCGGAATGGTAAGGTCTACATCACACCGCCCGGCGGTGCGGAGTACGAACTGGATGAGTCTGCATATCTGGATCCGAATATCCTGACCACAAATGATACCGGTGAATCCTACGTCGTCCCGGCAAACCACTATTTCGTTATGGGAGACAACCGAACCAACAGTCACGACTCCCGCTTCTGGGAAAACAAATTCGTCAGCATCGACGCGATCAAAGCGAAAGCCGGACTGAGGTTCTGGCCACTCACGGACTTCGGTTTCGTCAAG
>JAFZZY010000060.1 GCA_017615545.1 Lachnospiraceae bacterium | reverse complement strand
GCTTTATTGATTTCCTTATCACAGGATCCCCTGCTCAGAAAGCAGTTTCACCAGATCGTCGAAGCGATACCGACAGGTCGGAAGGGCTTTTACCTTCGCCCCCCAGTCTCCGCCTCTGCCTTCATCGTAGATCGGATCGTATAGGATCGACGTAACGGCCGACGCACGATATGCGTCACAAAGCGAGTCGTACTTCTCCTTCGTGATCTCCGCGTCGTTTAACGTGTAGGTCGTATTAAAGGTATAGGTCCGCTCATCCGCCAGGATCGATTTTTCCATAACCTTATTGACTAACCCGAAACTCCGGTCTGCGAACACATACTCGCACATATAGTCTTCCGAGTCATCACCGCTGTGGTTTACATGAGTGATCAACAGGTGGTTCTCATCAGTCACCAACAGGTCCGAACTGATCCGTCCGCCCGCATTGATGATCGAACGCGGGAAATGCAGGACTTCATACGCGGTGTCGTTTTCCGGGTCATACGAGAAGATCCGCACCGAAACGATGGTGACGAAACCTGCTGTAAGCACTCGGCCGGCTTCTTCTACGTCAGCCCCGTACTGGAAGATCAACTCCGGGATACCATCACCGTTGATGTCGCCCAAAGCGCAGGAAGGCGTCTTCAGCGAGGGCTGGTTTTCGACATCCTTGATCTGGGACTCGTACTGGCGCAGGATCGCGAGGTAGGCGTTGCTTACCTTTGCCATATCCAAAGCTTCCGTAGGTGCTTCGGTCGGAACCTCCGTCACCTCCTCTGTCGTCGGGGCTTGCGTCGTCGCCTCTGCCGTGGTCGGAGCAACCGTAGTCGCCTCCGTCTCGGCGGGCTTCGCCGTTGTCGTAACCTCTGCGTCGGTTGCTTTAGTCTCTGCGGAAGCCGAACTCTCAGGAGCCTGTGTTTCCGTCTTCGAACCGTTATCGCAAGCGGTCCATGTAAAAAGCATGCACGCAGCCAGAGCCAACGCGGTCATTCTCTTTCTCATTCCTTCTCTCCTCCGATATCGGTCAATCATCGTCCGAGAGACCCGAAGTATCGGTCTTCTCGCGAATGCTCAGGATCACCGGCTGGCGTTCCTTCGATACGGCGCCGTTCTCGCCTTCGCCTGCGCACTCTTCCGCGATCTGGTCGATAACATCCATGCCCTCGATCACGCGACCGAACGCTGCATAATCACCGTCCAGACTCGGCTGCTTCTCCAGGACGATAAAGAACTGGGAGGTCGCCGAATTCTTATATGCCGCAGTATCCTCACGGCCTACCTTACGCGCCATCGAAATGGTTCCACGCTCATGTTTGATCGTATTCTCCCAGCCGTTGGAAGCAAACTCGCCGCTGATGGTCCTCTGGTCTTTCGCTCCTGCTCCGGTTCCGGTCGGATCGCCACCCTGGATCACAAAACCGGGCATGATACGATGGAAGGTCAGGCCGTCATAAAACTTACGGTTCACCAGATCCAGAAAGTTCGACACCGTGACCGGAGCCACATCTGCATCCAGTTCCAACGTGATCGTACCGTAATCCCGGACCACCATCTCGACCGTATGCTTACCGGTCACGATGGTGAACTTATTTTCGTCCACCTTATTCTCCTTCGAGGGAGCGGATTTGATCCAAAGAACAAACGCAACCAGCACCAGGATACCCATGATGCCGATGAAGATATATGAACTGCGCTTTGAGCGCTTTCTGTGGTTTCCCGCGCCACGCGCGATCTGCCCGCTGTTAGTACTCATTGCATTTTCCTCCAATAAAGCCTGCTACGGCTTTTATAGAAAACGGGCAGGGAGAGAAATCTCCCTGCCCTTCTTTTGTATATTCGTTTTGCTTACTTAGAAGCAAGTTCTGCCTTCAAAGAAGCGGTAAGTGCAGGAACGATCTTATTCAGGTCGCCTACGATGCCGTAGTCAGCTACTTCGAAGATCGGAGCGGTCTCATCCTTGTTGATCGCAATGATGATATCGGACTCTTCCATACCTGCCAGATGCTGGATCGCACCGGAGATACCGATCGCGAAATATACGTGAGGACGAACGGTCTTACCGGTCTGTCCTACCTGCAGATCCTTCGGCTTCCAACCTGCATCAACAACTGCACGAGAGCAGCTAACGGTACCGCCGAGTACTGCAGCGAGGTCCTCGAGAAGCTTGAAGTTCTCAGCGGAGCCAACGCCACGGCCGCCGGATACGAGGATCTTAGCGTCCATGATATCTACGGTATCGGTAACAGCCTTAACGACCTTCAGGATCTCAACGTACTTGTTGTCCGGAGTGAAGCCCGGGTTGTAGTTGATGATCTCAGCCTTAGCGCCTTCCTGCTTCGGAAGCTTCTGCATAACGCCGGGACGAACGGTAGCCATCTGAGGACGGAAGTTCGGGCAGGCGATGGTAGCGATGGTGTTACCACCGAAAGCGGGACGGGTCATGAGAAGCTGATTGTGAAGCTGCTCCTTACCCGGGATCGCTACGAGCGGGAAATCACCGATATCGAGCTGTGTGCAGTCTGCGGTAAGACCGGTGTGTACTCTAGCGGAAACGCGAGGGCCCAGGTCACGGCCGATCGCTGTAGCACCAACCAGAACGATGTCCGGCTTGAATTCCTTAATTACGGAAGCAACCGCATGTGCGTACGGCTCGGTTCTGTAATCCTTAAGTTCGGGATCGTCGATAACGATAACCTTATCTGCGCCGTAAGCTGCAAGCTCGTCAGCCAGGTCTGCAACCTGATAACCTGCAAGAATGGCGGTAACTTCTGTTCCTAAATCTTTTGCGAGATCCTTGCCCTTGCCGATAAGTTCGAAAGCGATGCTGCTTAACTTATTGTCTACCTGCTGAGCAAAGACATATACGCCCTTGTATTCTTCTAATGCCATTGTAGTCACTCTCCTGTATTAAATTACATGCTTTTCTTTCAACTTGCCGACAATGTACTCAACGGAAGCATCTGCGTCCAGGTTAACCTTCTCGCCTGTGCCCTTACGTACCTTATCAGAAGCCTTTGCGATCTGTGTGGGTGAACCCTTCAGACCGAGGTTAGAGTCATCAACATCTACCAGGTTTGCTCTGCCCCATACAGTGATGTCTGCCTTGAAAGCATCGAAGATGCCGCCCGGAGTCATGTAACGAGGTGCATTGAGCTCTGCCAGAGCCGTGATGAGGCAAGGCATCTTAGCCTTTACCACATGATAACGGTCGTCGTACTGACGCTCAACGATCACGGAGTCTCCGTCGATCTCGATCTTCTGTGCATAGGAGATAACCGGAATGTTCAAATGCTCGGAGATCTGCGGACCAACCTGTGCGGTATCGCCGTCGATCGCCTGACGTCCGGTAATGATCAAATCGTAATCCAGGTTGCGGATCGCACCTGCAAGTGTGGAAGAAGTAGCCCATGTGTCTGCGCCGCCGAGTACACGGTCGGTAACGAGGATGCCCTTATCAGCACCCATGGCCAATGCTTCACGAAGAACTTCCTCAGCCTTCGGAAGACCCATGGTGATAACGGTTACTTCTGCTCCATACTGATCTTTTAATCTAAGTGCTGCTTCCAGTCCGGCTTTGTCGTCCGGGTTCATGATGGTAAGCATAGCAGCACGGTTCAATGTTCCGTCAGGATTAAACTTTACGCCACCCTTTGTATCGGGTACCTGCTTGATACATACTATGATCTTCACAATCTTACGCTCCTTAATCTTTTTTCTTTCTGATACTACGGATTTCTCCGTTTTTCAAACTCTCGAAATCCTACAAGCATTCGCTACGTGGACTTTTCGAGCCTTGTATCAATCAAATTACTTCAGCAGTGCAGCAGAGATAACCATTCTCTGAACTTCGCTGGTTCCTTCGTAGATCTCAGTGATCTTTGCGTCACGCATCATACGCTCTACATCATACTCTCTGGTGTAGCCGTAACCACCGTGAAGCTGAACTGCCTTTGTGGTAACTTCCATCGCAACCTCTGCTGCGTAAAGCTTAGCCATAGCTGCTTCTACGCTGTAAACGGTCTTGTGATCCTTCTGATACTCATCCTTCTTGCGAGCTGCAGCGTATACAAGATACTGAGCAGCCTGGCACTTCGTTGCCATATCAGCGATCTGGAACTGTGTATTCTGGAATGCTGCGATCGCCTTACCGAACTGCTTTCTTTCCTTCGTGTAAGCGATGGTGTTGTCCAGAGCGCCCTCAGCGAGGCCGAGCGCCTGAGCAGCGATACCGATACGGCCGCCGTCCAGTGTATGCATGGCGATCTTGAAGCCCTCACCGTCCTTACCCAGAAGGTTAGCCTTCGGGATGCGGCAATCCTGGAAAATGAGTTCGTAAGTGGATGATCCGCGGATACCCATCTTCTTCTCTTTTACGCCGAATGTAAATCCGGGTGTGCCCTTCTCCACGATGAATGCGGAGATGGTCTTCTTAGAACGACCCTTAGCGTCGGTTGTAACGCCTGTGATCGCGAAGATAACATAAACGTCAGCTTCCTTACCGTTGGTAATGAAGATCTTGGAGCCGTTCAGAACGTACTCGTCGCCGTCCAGAACCGCCTTCGTCTGCTGACCCTGTGCGTCTGTTCCGGCGCCCGGCTCAGTAAGACCGAAAGCACCGAGCTTCTCGCCCTTTGCCAGCGGAACCAGGTACTTCTGCTTCTGCTCTTCTGTACCGAATGTCAGGATCGGATCGCAGCACAGAGAAGTATGTGCAGAAACGATAACGCCTGTGGTACCGCAAACCTTGGAAAGCTCCTCAACACACATAGCATAGGTCAAAATATCGCAACCCTGGCCGCCGTACTCCTTCGGGATCGGAATGCCCATGAAGCCGAGCTTTGCCATCTTTTCAACTGTTTCTCTGGGGAAGTTCTCTGTTTCATCAACTTCCTGAGCAAGAGGCTTAACCTCATTCTGTGCGAACTCCTTAAACAGGGTGCGCACCATCTCATGTTCTTTGCTCAATGTAAAATCCATGATTTTGTTTCCTCCGAAATTTAATATATATATGTCTTTCGTGATACTACGGATTTCTCCGCGCTTCGCGCTCCCGAAATCCTACAGACGTTCGCCGACCTTTTCGATTTCTTTCGAAATCGGGTCGGCTCATGTCTGTTCGGCTCTCAAGGTCCGACTCGGCCATAAATGCCCGGTCGGTACTTTTCGAGCCTTGTATCACTTTGTGTAATCGTAGAAACCGATACCGGTCTTTCTTCCGAGCTTACCGCCGCGAACCATCTTCTTAAGAAGAGTGTGAGGACGATACTTGGAGTCGCCGGTCTCGCTGTAAAGAACGTTCATGATCGCAAGAACGATATCCAGACCTACCAGATCGCCGAGAGCCAGCGGTCCCATCGGGTGGTTAGCGCCGAGCATCATAGCCTGGTCAATGCCTTCTACACTTGCGATGCCTTCTGCATAGATACCGATCGCTTCATTGATCATCGGGATCAGGATACGGTTAACAACGAAGCCGGGAGCCTCAGCAACCTGAACCGGAGTCTTGCCGATCTCTTCAGAGATAGCCTTGATGCGGTCTACGGTAGCAGCCGGTGTGTTAAGTCCTGCGATAACTTCAACGAGCTTCATGCGGTCAGCAGGGTTGAAGAAGTGCATACCGATCACCGGATGCTTCAGGCCTGCGCCGATCTCGGTGATGGAAAGAGAGGAAGTGTTGGTAGCGAAGATAACATCTTCCTTTGTGCAGATCTCTTCGAGTTCTTTGAATGTCTGCTTCTTGATAGCCATATCTTCCAGAGCTGCCTCAACGATGAGGTCGCAATCTGTACAAATATCCTTCAGGCCGGTCGTAACCTTTGCCAGAATTGCATCTGCCTGCTCCTGTGTGATCTTCTCCTTCTTTACCAGGAATGCCATATTCTTAGCGATCTTAGCCTTTCCGCCGTCAGCGAACTCCTGCTTAATATCGCAAAGACAAACCTCGTAACCTTCTGTCATGGCAAATGCCTGAGCAATACCGGAACCCATTGTGCCGGCACCAATAACGCCTACCTTCATGATAGTACCTCCTAAATGTATTTATATATGATTTGGAAATGTGAAATAGCAGATCAATTAAGCGTTCTTAAACGGCTCTTTAACCTTGTCTTTATTCTTGTCGAGGAAGAATGCCATGCCGTAAACCTGATCCTGTGTCTCGAAGCAGTCGCCGAAAAGCTTCTCTTCGATCACGATCGCGTCGTCCATGTTTGCATCCAGACCTTCGTTGATCGCCTTCTTGCAGTTGCGAACCGCGATCGGAGCGTTCTTCGCGATGGTAGCTGCCATCTTCTTCGCTGCTGCGAGGAGAACTTCCTGTGCGCTCTTTACTACGTTACCCGCTTCGTCAACTTCTGCGGAGAATACCTCGTTTACGAGGCCAATGCGGTACGCTTCCGGAGCTTTGATGTTTCTTGCTGTGTAGATCAGCTGCTTCGCCATACCTGCGCCTACCAGACGAGCCAGTCTCTGGGTGCCGCCGAAGCCCGGTGTGATGCCGAGGCCTACTTCCGGCTGACCGAATACTGCATTGTCCGAGCAGAGACGGATGTCACAGCTCATGGAGATCTCACAACCGCCGCCGAGTGCGAAGCCGTTTACGGCTGCGATCACGGGGATGGGGAATGTCTCGAGCTTGCGGAACACGTCGTTGCCCTTCTTACCGAATGCCTCGCCCTGAGCCTTCGTCAGGGTGCTCATCTCGCCGATATCCGCGCCGGCTACGAAAGACTTCTCGCCTGCGCCGGTCAGGATAAGGCAGCGAACCGTGCTGAGGTCTACCTGATCCAGTGTCTCGTTCAGTTCATCGAGAACCTGGCTGTTCAGCGCGTTCAGCGCCTTCGGGCGGTTGATGGTGATAACGCCAACACCACCTGCTGCTTCATAAAGAATATATTCCATTTTTGATCCTTTCTGGTACAAGGCGAAACCTTTCAACGCCCCATACGCGTGAAATATGCTCTGAACTAGGCTCAGTGCGCGCCGAGTTCAGAAAAAATAAATCCATAAGCGGATTTGAAACGCAATTTCCGTTTTAACACGACACGAGGCAGAAAGCAAAAACTTGCCTTCCGCCCGGTCATTATTACATCATATCTGTCATCTATATGCTACGGATTTCTTCGCGTCTTCGACGCTCTCGAAATCCTACAACCATTCGCCGTCCTATCGCTTTCCTGCGGAAATCGGTACGGCTCATGTTTGTTCGGGTCTCAAGGTCGTCAATTGGCATGCGAGCATGCCATTCCGACTTTTCGACCCTTGTATCATATTTAGTCCCTTTCAACGATCGTTGCGCAGCCCATTCCACCGCCGATGCAGAGGGTAGCCAGACCCTTCTTTGCATCCTTCTTCACCATCTCGTGAAGCAGTGTTACGAGGATACGAGCGCCTGAAGCACCAACCGGGTGACCCAGCGCGATCGCGCCGCCGTTCGGGTTCAGCTGCTTATCAACGTCGATGCCCAGATCCTTGCCGACTGCAACGGACTGAGCGGCAAATGCCTCATTTGCCTCGATGATATCGAAATCTTCGATCTTGTAACCGCATTTAGCCATAGCCTTGCGGGTTGCAGGAACAGGACCTACGCCCATGATCGACGGATCTACGCCGCCCAGAGCGCCTGCTACGAAGTAAGCCATAGGTGTCACACCCAGCTCTTTCGCCTTCTCCTCGGTCATCAGGACGATCGCTGCAGCGCCGTCGTTGATACCGGAAGCATTACCTGCGGTAACTACGCCGTTCGGGTTGATCGGGCGAAGTTTTGCAAGTCCTTCGATCGTGGAACCCGGACGCGGGCCTTCATCGACCTTGAACTCAACCATTTCTTTCTTCTTCTTAACCATAACCGGTACGATCTCATCGTCGAAAGCGCCGGTCTGCTGAGCCTTCTCGGCCTTCAGCTGGCTCTTGAGTGCGAACTCATCGAGCTCTTCACGGGTCAGGCCCCACTTTTCAGCTACATTATCTGCAGTCTGGATCATGTGGTAACCGTTGAATGCATCCCAAAGAGCATCATTTACCATGGTGTCGACCAAAGCGCCCTGGCTCTGGCTCGGCCATGTCATTCTGTAACCGAAACGACCGTTCGGGATCGCGTACGGAGCCATGGACATGTTCTCCATACCACCGGCTACAACGATATCGGCATCGCCTGCCTGGATCATCTGAGCTGCCATGTTTACGCAGTTCAGACCGGAACCGCAAACTACGTTAACGGTAACGGCAGGAGTCTCCACCGGAAGACCTGCTTTGATGGATGCCTGACGAGCTACGTTCTGTCCCAGACCAGCCTGGATTACGCAACCCATGTATACGTGATCAACTGCTTCCGCAGGAACACCGGCTCTTTTGATAGCTTCCTTGATAACGATAGCACCCAAATCCGCTGCGGGAGTTGTGCTAAGGGATCCGCCCATTGTGCCGATCGCCGTACGGCAAGCACCGGCAAGTACAATTCTCTTTGCCATTGAAATATCCTCCAAAGTGATGATTGTTAATTTTTTAACATATTTCAGGAACTATTATATCATAGTTTCCCTGTCATTGCAAGCGCTTTTTTGCAAGCGCTGTAAATGATCTTTTTCACAGTTCAGACCATGGACTCCTCGTCATTGACCGTGAGCCTCTGCATACGTCTGTAATGCAGCGTGTAATCGGATTCGCCTTCCTTACCCAGGGCCAGAAGACGGCCAGCTGAAATAACCAAAACGACATTCGGAAGGAAATACGTTGCAAATAAGAGCAGCCACTCTTTAAGGCCTTCGACACCCTCGTCAAACAGTCCGCCGGAGATGTAGGAAATAAATAACGCGACCGCGGGTCCCAGCAATCCGCAGAACAAAGAAAAGCCCCAGCTCTCTTTAAAGTATGCGATCACGGAAAGAACGCCTGTGGCGATCAGCGCATAGCAAATATACAGTTCATAACGGAAGAAAGACGTTCTGAACCAAGGTCCGTCAAACGTAATGCAGATGAAAGGAAAAAAGCCGATCAGAAGCAACAAGATGGTGGAGATAAGAACCAGCCCCTTGAGTCTCTTTCGTGTCCGTTTTAACTTAAGCGTCATGTCTACAGGATGACAGAACTCGCACTTTTTGTCATGGTTGCCCATCGGGGCTCCGCAGTTTGAACAATACTTCATGTTCACGTCTCCTGCTCTTCTACGTTTTTCTGCTTACGGTTTTTCTTCCACAAGGCCAATGAGGAATACACCACCAGGCCTGCCGCAACCGGAAGCACCCAATATCCGATCAGGCGAACGTATCTATAGATATCTGTCCTGCCCCAATATCCGGTGCTGAACTCAAACGAAATATCGGTAAGTTTAAAGAAAGTATCGAGGGTTCGGGAAACAAAATGGATGAGCCATAAGAGCAATATCACACCACCACAGATCGCAGCCAAGCCGTGTTTTCTGTAAGAGTTAAGCGCAAACGCCAAAATACCTGCAGCCATAACCGCAAACGCTTGAAATACGGAATACGTAAACAACATCGCCCATTCCGCGGGGTATTCTGCGTCCAGCATTTTCGGTGAAGTACCAAAGAACGGAAGGAAAACGGAAAGCGTCAGGAATATCGCCGAGAAGAACGCAAAGCCCATCCCGGAACGGATCTCAGTATGGTTTTTTACACGATCTGCAGTATGATCCTGATAGTCTTTTCTGAAAAAAATCGAATCCATATCATTCTCTCCTCTCTCGTAATTCTTACTGCGCACATCGTTCCTCCCCTCAAAAAGGGGATTCACACCTAGTATAATCATACTCTTCCACCGCCTTTTTGTCAATTTTCATTCGCAAGAAGTACGCATTTTCCGCGTTGAAACGGGCAGTCCGCGCCGCGGAAACGCTTGACGAACCCATAACCCGCTTGTATAATGAAAAGTGCATTCATTTTCGGATGCAAAACCACGATTTAAAGGATGGTCAATACTATGAAAGCAATCATGCAGGGCAGAACACATACTTGCAACGAGCTTCGCATCGAAAACGTTGGCGAAGAGGTCCGGATCACAGGTTGGTTCGACAACCTTCGTAAGGTCAGCAAAAACCTCGGCTTCCTCATCCTTCGCGACTTCTACGGCGTAACGCAGGTCGTGATCGAGACAGAAGAAATGATGGACACCATCGATGCGGTAAATATCGAGTCGACCCTCGCCGTGACCGGCGTCGTTCGCGAACGTTCCAATAAGAACCCTTCGATCCCCACGGGTGATATCGAAGTCGTTCCCACCTCTATCGAAGTTCTCGGAAAATGCATTTACAACGAGCTTCCGTTCCAGATCAACTACTCCCGCGACGCGGATGAGAACGCGCGTCTGAAGTATCGTTACCTGGATCTCCGGAACCCGGCGGTAAAGGCGAACATCATCCTCCGCAGTAAGGTCGTAGCCGACCTGCGCGCCGGCATGATGGCTCACGACTTCATGGAGATCACCACTCCTATTCTGACCTGCTCGTCGCCGGAAGGCGCGCGCGACTACCTCGTGCCCGCCCGTAATCACCCCGGCAAATTCTACGCGCTGCCGCAGGCCCCGCAGCAGTTCAAGCAGCTGCTCATGGCGTCCGGCTTCGACCGCTATTTCCAGATCGCTCCGTGCTTCCGTGATGAGGACGCGCGTGCGGACCGTTCTCCGGGCGAGTTCTACCAGCTCGACATGGAGATGGCATTTGCCGGCCAGGAAGACGTTTTCTCCATTCTGGAGGATGTGCTTCCGCCCATCTTCGCTAAATACGGCGTATATAAGACCGCATCCGCGGCACCATTCACCCGCATCCCTTACCTGGAGGCGATGGACCGCTACGGCAGCGATAAGCCCGACCTTCGTATCGACCTGGTCGTAAACGACGCTACCGCGGTTATGGCTGACTGTGGTTTCGGCCCGTTTGAGGGCCAGACCGTTAAGGCCGTTGTCGTTTCCGGTTTCGATAAGACACGTAAGCAGATCGACGCGCTGTGCGCAGATGTCGAGGTTCAGTCCGGCCAGAAGGCTTTCTGGTTCCGTCTGGACGAAAACGGCGAGTTCGTCGGAGGCATCTCGAAGTTCCTGCAGGAGCGTAAGGCTGCTGTGATCGAGGCCCTGGGCCTGAAGCCCGGCGATTTCGTCGGTCTGACCGCAGGTAAGAAGCTCACCGCGCAGAAGACAGCCGGTGTGCTCCGCAAGCTCCTCGGCGCTCTGTGCCCCGAGCATATGAAGCAGGACTGCTACGAATTCTGCTGGATCGTTGATTTCCCGATGTACGAGATCGGTGAGGAGTCCGGCGAACTCGAGTTCTGCCACAATCCTTTCTCCATGCCGCAGGGCGGTATGAAGGCCCTCTGCGAGCAGGAGCCGCTCTCCATCCTCGCATACCAGTACGATCTGGTCTGCAACGGTGTTGAGCTTTCCTCCGGTGCCGTACGTAACCACGATCCCGAGATCATGATCAAGGCGTTCGAGCTCGTCGGTCTCGGCGAAGAGGACGTGAAAGCGAAATTCCCCGCGATGTACAATGCATTCTGCTACGGCGCTCCGCCTCACGCAGGCATTGCCCCCGGCGTCGATCGTATGGTCATGCTGATGGCCGGCGAGGACAGCATCCGCGAGATCATTCCGTTCCCGATGAATAAGACTGCACAGGATCTGATGATGGGCGCACCCGCTGCTGTCGATCAGAAGCAGCTGGACGAAGTTCACATCCAGATCGTGATGCCGAAAGAAAAATAAAGCAAGCGAAATCCCCCGTGAAAACATCGTGTTTTCACGGGGGATTATATTTTTATTCGTTTGCTATACCTTTCTTGCCGAGCAAGAAGCACTCGTACATCTGCTTGTCTTTTTCATATACGATTTTAATGATTTGGTATCGCTCCTCGGACAATGCATCCGAATTGCTGCTTAAATGCGCCGGATCCATGCCTGTCTTTATCTTCATGTTCGCGGTTACCTCCCCGCTATATTGCAAGTAATTCGGGGCGGGAAATATCACTTCTCCCGTAGGCTTCATAGCGCATCCGCCATATACGGCGATCGTATTGGGCAGGGATCCCTCAAACGTATAGTCTAACGTGGTGTCGGGAAAACCCGGCAAAACTCGGTTCTCCGTTTTCGCTTTTCCGAGTTCGGAGAATGCCCGGTTATAGTTCATTCCATCATCCTCAGATACTTTATTAACCGGAATAATATACTCTTTTCCTTCACTCGTGATGGCCTTAACTTCATCTGCGATCACTACTTTCAGAACCACGTCACTTGACATTCCAATGATTATACCCGTCTCTATTGTGCTACTTTCTACCGCTGTCGTACTCATGTTATCACCAACTGATTTATTACCTGAATTTACGTTGCTACACGCGAAAAGAAACAAACTAGCCAAAAACACTATCATATATTTCATCCGATTATTATGCTTCGTTATTTCACTTATCATACTCGTACGTCCTCCTCTTACTAATTGTAGTATTCAATATCGCATGGTTGAGGCTGGCTCATGGGAGGATAAAAGATATAATAATACGGACAATTTGACATTGTATGTGTGTATACAGCACACTCCCCCCACTTTGATCTAAGCACATTGCTCTCCTGTGGCAAGTATCCATATGCATTAGCGACAACAATTGCACTATGAGTATATTGAGATGTGGGCCCCATCCCTCCGCTATATGTATTGTAGTAAACAGCTATTCCTCCAGCATTGACATTTTGCCAACTAACTTGCGTATAGCCATATGTGTTGAACTGATTGACCCAGTAATTGCAATTCACCTGATTATACCAGGCATACGAATGACAATTATACCTTACCGAAGGGCCATAATTCGGATCCGGATTCAATCCGTAGTTGCTGTACACAGCACTATTATATCCCGCTTTCGCCTCATCGGTAAAATCACTAAACGTGAAATAACCAACTGTCCCATCAGTACAATGCCACTGCTCGGTCACAACCCGAATGAGTGCGGGCATGCTTCCTCCACGCGGAGTGGTAATAGTAGTACTGCCAACCGAAAAGGTATTGTAAATTGCGATGAAGTAATCTCTGACCGCCCGGATATTATCCCAGATCATATTTGCTGATTTTTTTACATCATTCAGAATGAATATGTTATCATTCTCAGTATAAATACTCGATTTATCTTCAGAAAAGTCCTCCTGCCGGCTCAGTATTCCAAGTACCATTCGTCTGACAAAAGCTCTATTCTTCCTCTTCTCCAAGTATTCCGAGCCTTCCGGTTCATGGTTCTGGGGATACATTTCGGCTTCGATATATATCTGCTGTAGATTCTTCAGGCAATCACCATTATCCTCTCTTTTACTCAACTCCTCCAATGCGCCAAAATGTTCCTTGACTACCTGGTATCCAATGTCAAAGTCATCATAAGCCAAGATGTCACTTATCAACGGATAGTCTAATACGGATTGAAGCAATTCATCCGTTGTCATTGCTTCATATACACTTTTAGGAATCTGTGATACATTGACCATATCCTGATGGTTCCCATACGGCCAATCTGCAGTCTCAGGAAGGACAGGATACATATAACCGATATAGTCTTCGGCGTAGTAGTATTCTTCAACTTCCGACTTCTCTTTTCTCAACGAACTGTCAGAGTAGACATTGCGATCGGACAAAATTAAGCAAAAAGCCAACAACCCTATTGCAAAAACAGCCTTAAAAAAACTTTTAATCCAGTTTTTCATTTTTCCTCCTTAGTAATGATTCATGAACCTTTTTGTGATTGCGTGAGTCTTCTTTAGACGCCTCGTTTCTTTGAACCGCAAAGAGCATGCAATTTACCCTTCTACTATATATATCAACTTTTTCAGGGGTTGGTTGCACGGTAAATTAAAAAAGCGAGAAAAAATGAGAAAAAGTGAGGAAATGCGAGAATAAAAGCCAGCCGATCCGCGTTCACTGTGACGATGAACAAACCAATGGTAAGCGGACCGGCTATTTCGCCAGAGCCTTGCGCAGAGCCTCGTCGATATCATCCGCGGTGTAGGAATACCTTCCAAGCTCCTTTTTCAAAGTTTCGAGCCGAGTTTCGTTTTTCTTTATCTTGCTGTCATCCTGCTGCGCCTCATAGATCGCTTTCATGAAAGCAGCATGGGCATACTGCGAGATCCGGTAAGAGTCTTCATACCCCGGCTTCGGCTCGAAATCGTACAACCGATCTGTGTAATAGCTGCTGATGATCTCATTGTAAGCCTTATGCTTCAACTTGTACTCGAACACCCTTTGATCCGCCGCTACGGGATCTTCTACCTCACGGTTTTTGTATTCGATCGAAGTGATCAGGTAGATGAGACAGAGAAAGAATGCAAAGCCGGCTACGCCAATCAGCAGATTAAAAAGAAGGTTCAATTTTTTACTTTTCACTGCGGATCACCTCCTCGATCTTTACGGCTTGCTGTCCCCGTTTCATATTCAGAAACTCTTCCAGTTCTTCATCATCCATGGAGAAATAAAGTTTCATGGCGATCTTAAGTTCTTCCCTCATGTCTTCCATATAAGCCTGGTACTTATCCTTCTTCTCGCCGGTTTCCGCGTTGCTGTTCGACGTATCATAGAAGCCTTCCAAATACATGCAGAAAATGCTGATGTCCGAATCCAAACTATCCCAATAATCCGGATCGGTGGAGTGATAGATGATCTCCTCCATCTCCTGGATGCATCTATGGTAAGTCAACGCGCCATAGCGGATATTCCGAAATCGCTCATATTCTTTATTTGAGGA
Organism: Lachnospiraceae bacterium; assembly: GCA_017615545.1. GTDB lineage: Bacteria > Bacillota > Clostridia > Lachnospirales > Lachnospiraceae > UBA1201. Next base: position 4,681 of record JAFZZY010000060.1, on the reverse strand, counting down.
ATCCATGATACCGTGTGCGTACAAAAAGTCGACGAACCCCATGTAATCTCCGTTTTGCAACAGTACATCGAGTTGTGCGGCATACTCCGCCGCATGTTGCTCACCATCCCTGCGTTTAGCCGCGTTCGTATCCGGATCCTTATAATTCGCCTCCGCGATCATGTATAAAACGATAGAACCGACCAAAAGGATGACCAGCACGATCGCTTTCGTTCCGATCGCCGAGATCTTTTTTGCAGACTTTGCGACCTCTTTTTCGGTCGCTTCGAACTTCTCCTCGAAGCCCTCCATGTTTTGCTTATGCTGCAGGGCGAACTCATTATCCGCGCCGCAATGCGGGCACTTCAGTTCCTCAGGTCCGACCTGCCGGCCGCATTTTTTACATTTCATCGCCCCGAGTCCTCCACTTGTGTACTGATGCCCTGATTTTTCAGGAAGTCGTCCTTCTTCTGCTCGCGTTTGTCTCTTTCCTTATTCCCCGACATCCATATGCCGGCGATCACGATCGCAACGATCACGGCGACCACCAGAAGGATCAGGATGATCGCTTTCGCAAGCTTCCTGCCCGGCTTCTTTACATTTTCTGTCTCATAGTCCTGCAGATCCCGGCGAATGTCTTCCAGTTTCTGCATATGCTCATTCTCTTCTGCGGGCAGGTGACCGCTTCCGCAATACGGGCATCTCACCAGGTCTTCGTCGAAGCTCGCCCCGCAACTCTTACAGATGATTTCCTTTCCCATATCCTTCTCACTCCCTCACCGTCTTCTTCGCGCTCTGTTCGATCTTATCGAGCAGTTCCGAATAGTCCGGCATCTTCTCGCGTATCTCGGCGAGCCGCTTTTCACACGCGGCCGCGGTGTCCGCATTGCCCGATCTCACAAAGATCTCTTTCAGGAACAGGGTGTCCGCATATTCGCCGAGCAGGTAATAATCCATGTCCAGGTCGTCGATCTCAGCGCCGCCGCGGATCGGATGGGACAATACTGCCGCGGTCCCGTAGTTCTCCCGCTCCAGATACATCCGCAGGCTGTCCGGGCGGATCGTGTCCTGCTCCACATATTCAAATTCAAGGTTCTCTTTGGCTTCCTTTATAGAGCCTACGAGGAAATACGCCAAAACCAGATTGATGATGATTGAAATTCCAAAAACCACTTTCTTAATCATGCAGGATCACCTCCTCCAGATAAGCGCTCTGTTTGTTCTGGGAGTCGGATAGATAGGCCTCGCGCGCCTCATCGTCCAGTCCCAGATAGGTCTCCAGGATGATATTGGCCTTCTTCTTCATGTCGTACATATAGTCCTTATAAGGATCCGCGTCAATCTTATCCTGGTTCCATTTGAATTCCGAATAGAAATCGTTGATCGACATGCGGCAGTTGAACACATAGTTCTCCGGGCTGTAGATCCTGGCCTCGGGTCCATGGAGCAGCGCCTCCTCCACATCACAAGCGAGGTCGACATATTCCTCCGTGATATCCCAGAGCAGTTTCAGATCCGCGTACGGCTCCTCATACTCGGCGATGTTGTGGTACGACATAAACGACGCAAAACCGGTATAATCCCCGGCAGCCAGGTAATTCTTGATCAGGACCGAGTACTCGTCATACTTTTTGACCGACTCCTTCCGCATCGCGTCCTCGCGGAAATGATAGGCGTTCTCGCTGATATAATTCGCAACGATGAGGCCGATGATGAGCAAAAGCATCACGACCGAACTGATGACGATAGGTATGTTTTCGGCCAATGCTTTTCCCAAACCTCGTTTGGATTTCTCGCTTTTCTTCTTATACTGCTCAGGCTCCGCCTGATGTCCGGCCGTTTCGGTCAGCACCCGCCCGCAATAGGGACAGGTTTTGTCTTGCAGGCTGACCTCACCGCCACAACTTCTACATTTCATAGCACACTCCTTTAGGCAGTTATGGTTTTTCTCAACGCCCCTATTGTAGCACAGACCCCCGAAAGCGTCAAATCACGCGCCCTCTGCAGGCTTTCGCCCACAAAAAGCGGCGAGGCACGGAGCCTCTGCTCCACACCTCGCCGTTTGAAAGCGGTCTTTAACCTTTATTCTCTGTAATCGGTCACGCGCTTGGTCTTCTTCTCGCTTCGCGGCAGAGTGCCCACCGGCACGATGGTCACGCGCGGCGTTGCGCCAACATAGGTCTTGAACACGCCGGCGATCTTCTTCGCCATCTCCTCGAAACTGTATTTGCCCTCGCCTTCCACGGTGAGCAGGAATACGTCGCGGTTTTTGTCGTCTTCGTGTGCCAGCGTTACACGGTACTCGCTGGTCGCGCCTTCGACCTTCGCCAGCATCTCCTCGACCTGGGACGGGAACATATTGACCCCGTGGATCTTAAACATGTCGTCGCTGCGGCCCTTGATAACGTCGAGGCGCGGATACTTGCTGCCGCACTTACACTCGCCGGGAACGATGCGGGACATATCGTGCGTGCGGAAACGAAGCAGCGGAGCGCCCTCCTTCACGAGGGTCGTGATGACGATCTCGCCCTCCTCGCCGTCCGGCACGTTCTCGCCGGTCACCGGGTCAATGATCTCGATGTAGAGATAGTCGTCCCAATAGTGCATGGGGCGCTCGCCCGGACAGTTGATGCCGATGCCAGGGCCGTAGATCTCGGTCAGGCCGTAAATATCGTAGAGGTCAATGCCGAGGCCGTTCTGGATGGTCTCACGCATCTTATCGCTCCAGCGCTCGGAGCCGAGCACGCCCTTCTTCAGGTAGATCTGGTCCTTGATGCCGCGCTTATTGATCTCCTCGGACAGCAGTAGCGCATAGGAAGAAGTCGCGGTAATTACCGTCGTTTTGAGGTCCATCATCATCTGGATCTGCTTCTCTGTATTGCCCGGTCCCATCGGAACTGCCATGGCGCCGAGGCGCTCACAGCCGGCTTGGAAGCCGATGCCCGCGGTCCACAGACCATAGCCGGGAGTGATCTGGATCCTGTCCTCGTTCGTGATGCCCGCCATGCGGTAGCAACGCTCGAACATGATGGCCCAGTCCTCTACGTCCTTTTTGGTGTAGGGGATAATGACCGGCTTGCCGGTGGTTCCCGACGAAGAATGGATGCGCACTACTTCCTCATCCGGCACCGCCTGGATGCCGAGCGGGTACGCGTTCCGAAGGTCGTCTTTACTGGAGAACGGGATCTTGTAGAAATCCTCTTCAGACTTCACTTCGGTAAGTCCGATCTCTCTGTACATCTTGCCATAGTAACTGTCACCTGCCACCAGACGCTTCACTTGTTTGTCGATCAGCGCCAGCTGCTCACTGTTAGGTCTCATAATCCTCTCTGCTCCTTTACGAATGTTTCTCCTTCCGCCACGCCTGCGAGGAAGGCTTTTTTATTGATCTCTACAAATGCCGGCTTCACGGATGCCTCGATGGTGGACAGCAGGACCTCACGGTCGAACTTCACCATTCCGGCTCCGGTTGCGAAGCCCAATACCATTACATTAAAGAATTTCACGCTTCCGAGCGGCGCACACAATGCGTTCGCGTCCACTACCGCCAGCGTTTTGACAGCTGACTTCAGGTAGTCGAGCATCTTCCCGGGATCGTAGCCCGAAGGATGCAGGGACTCGGTCACGGGCATCAGCGCCACGGAGTTTACGATCAATGCTCCGTCCGGCTTCAGGTACGGCAGGTTCCGCACCGCCTCTCCGGGTTCGAAAGAGATGATCAGGTCCGCCGTCCCCTTCGGGATCAGCGGCGAATACGCGTCGTCCCCGATCCGCACGTGGCTGGTCACGGGGCCGCCTCGCTGGGCCATACCGATGGTCTCGGCAGAATGCACGCTCAGGCCCGAAGCCTGGGCTGCGGCCGCCAGGAGTTTGGACGCCAGGACAGTTCCCTGACCGCCTACGCCGCAAAGTAAGATATTATACGACATACTAGCGCGCCTCCTTTCCCGATACCTGGATGGCTTTCACCGGGCAGACGGATGCGCACAGCGAGCATCCGGTGCACAGGCTCTCGTCGATCACGGCGCGGTTTCCGGCAAATGTCACCGCCGGGCAGCCGACCTCGCGGATGCACTTTTTGCAGCCGATGCAGGCTTCATTGACCCGGGCCTTAGCGGCCGGCTTCGACAGGGCAATGCAGGGCGATTTGAAGATGATCGCCTTCACGCCGCGCATGTCTGCGCACTCTTTCACCGTCGCGATCGCGGCGCTCTGGACGAGCGGGTCGACCGTGATCACGGTCTTTACGCCCATGCCGCGCAGCACGTTCTCAATGGAGATGGCTCCCACCACGTCGCCCATCATGTTGACGCCCGTGCCGGGGTGCGGCTGGTGGCCCGTCATGGCTGTGGTGGAATTATCCAGGATGCACACGATCAGGTCCGCCTCGTTGTAGATCGCATTGGCCACGCCCGTCATGCCGGACGCGAAGAACGTGGAGTCGCCGACGAAGGCGAAATTCACGGTCTCGGGGTCCGTCCAATGCAGGCCCTGCGCCATGGTGATGCCCGCGCCCATGCAGAGGCAGGTGTCCACCATATCGAGGGGCTGGGCATTGCCCAGGGTGTAGCAGCCGATGTCGCCGGAGAAGTTCGCCTTGCGGCCCTTCATGGCCTGTTTAACCGCGTAGAAGCTGGCCCTGTGCGGGCAGCCTGCGCAAAGCACGGGCGGCCGGGCCGGCGGCTGCGGCATAGCGCCGGGC
>JAFZZY010000059.1 GCA_017615545.1 Lachnospiraceae bacterium | reverse complement strand
GAACCTATGAAGAGAGTTCAAAGGATCATGCTGGTTGCCTTATGCCTTATGCTCGTTTCATGTAAAGAGACGGATGAGACAGAGACAACTTTGAATACGTGCTCAAAAAAACCAATGCAGGAAGAAACAGGGACGACGATTGCTGTAATTCCTGCTAAAGAGAATTCATTGGCTGAGATTTCAAAGTTTGACGACACGGAGCCGGATGATTTTCTTCCGGAAAACGTGACGGGAGAGGCATTTGTTTGTGATGAATGGATAGGAACGGGGTTCCTGACCGAAGACTATGTGTTATATCATGACTATGATGGCCGGTTGCGAATCTTTGATGTAGCGAATAAAAAGGATCTTATTTATTGTTTTGATCCGGGCTGTGAGCATAAGAAATCGCTGGAAATTGAAGCGGGGTGTATATCTTATAACTTCACCTCGATGACTGTGGCGATCCTTAAAGAAAAAATGTACTTTTTGGACTATAATGGTGATGTTGTATGCAGTGACTTGCAAGGGAAGAATCGAAGAGTGATTGGAAACTATCCTTCTTATATTCCGGGACGGAATTTTAGTTTTTCGGAAAAAGACATGTTTTCGACCTATTTCACATCTTATGAGGTTCTTGAAGTTGAGGATAATATAGGAGAACCCCAGTGGATCTTCGGCGAAAGGAAAGATAAAGATACAGCAGGTGTCGTTCGGGTGAACTTATCTAGTGGAAAGGCGACAGAGATCTTTCAAGGAGAGGGCTATAACGCAAGGGTGTTTTATACCGGGATACGGGGTGAGCATCTGTATTTTGCATATGTTTATTCGGAAATCCCGTATATGTCTCCGGACGGGCAGACGTGGGTGGAGATCCCGGATGAATTGAAGAAGTTGTCCGTCGAGGAGTATTTGGCGGAGTTTAACAGACGTTATCACATGGATATATATGATTATGATATCCGTTCCGACGAATTAAGTATGATCATAAAATCGGTACGGCCTGCACAGGTGAGTTTTTACCAAAGCAATTTTGCTATATGTGATATTGAATACAACAAGACAATATTATATAGATATACCGGAGAACAGATTCGGGAACTGAATGGAGTACAGGTGCTCTCCAACTACAGTGATACGCATCCGGTCGTATTGTGTGATGGAGAGATTCAAATGATCGATGAGAATACCGGAGAGGTATTAAAACGATTAGATGCAACTAAACCCGGAGTATTATATCCGAAAGATTTTATCGGAAAAAGCTGTTATGGATACACCATAGAAGAAGGAGTAATGAGGTACTTCTACATTTCCGCTCAGGATTATTGGAATGGTGAATTCGAAAAAGCGATTCATTATAATGTTGAGTAACGATCAAAGATTTCATTAATGATCCTTCAGATATTTATCAGTGAGCGGGATAACACATACTTGACAAACGGACTGAATCGTGACATAATTCCGTTGTCGGGGCCCGTAGCTCAGTTGGGAGAGCGCTGCGTTCGCAACGCAGAGGTCATGGGTTCGAATCCCACCGGGTCCAGTTAACAAGAGGATTATATATCCCCCGCGGAAAGGGGCTGTCGCATCTCATAGAGAGCGATGGCCTCTTTTTGCGTCGGCGTTGAGCCAAAGTGCACCGACTGTGCCCGCAAAGTGAAAACGGTCGAAACGTAAGAAATCCGTAAGGAAAAAGACCTTGACGCGTTCGATTCGGAATGATATCATAGTGATATCAGCCGAGGACATAAGTCTTTCGGTGGAAAAACAAACAGTATCGAAGTAGGAGTTCGAGAAAAGAGGTAAAGGATATGAAAGAAAAGATCATCGGTAAGAAGGGAAGCGGAGCGCTGATGCTCCTGTTGTATTTCGCATTGACCGCCCTTTCGGTAGTGGCTATGATCTGGGCACTGCCGGAGAATGAGAACGGGGAATTTAACAGTGTTATCGTGTTCATTCTCTCCATTTTGTGGTTGTCTTTGGGTTGGGTCGTACTGCTCGGCCTGAAGGTCATCAAGCCGTCGGAGGCGCTGGTCCTGACCCTGTTCGGTCGCTATGTCGGCACCCTGAAGGAAGACGGTTTCTACTGGGTAAATCCGTTCTGCGTAGGCGTTAACCCTGCAGCAGCAACGAAGCTGAACCAGAGCCGCGACGTGGCTCCGGCATCGAGCCAGGTATTGAGCGCAGCAACAGCGCAGGCTCTGATGAGCAAGAAAATGTCCCTGAAGATCATGACCCTGAACAACAACGTTCAGAAGATCAATGACTGCCTCGGTAATCCGGTCGAGATCGGTATCGCGGTAACCTGGAGAGTTGTTGACACCGCAAAGGCGGCGTTCAACGTTGATAACTACAAAGAGTATCTGTCCCTGCAGTGTGACGCGGCTCTGCGTAACATTGTCCGCATCTACCCTTATGATGTAGCGGCCAATGTTGACACCACCGGCGACGGTATCGCAGACGAGGGCAGCCTGCGTGGTTCGAGCGAACTGGTAGCACGCCAGATCCGCGACGAGATCGCAGCAAAGGTTGTAGATGCAGGTATCGAGATCATGGAGTCTCGCATCACCTACCTTGCATATGCTCCCGAGATCGCAGCAGTTATGCTTCAGCGTCAGCAGGCATCGGCGATCATCGATGCCAGAAAGATGATCGTGGACGGTGCAGTCGGTATGGTTGAGATGGCACTGGAGCGTCTGAGCCAGAACCAGACAGTAGTCCTGGATGAGGAACGTAAGGCGGCAATGGTTTCGAATCTGTTGGTAGTCCTTTGCGGCAATCATGATGCGCAGCCCGTCGTGAATTCGGGTACTCTGTACTAGTGAACGAAGATAAGAAAAAACAAATTCCGCTCAGACTTTCGCCCAAGCTGTACGAGGATCTCGCAGCTTGGGCAGAGTCCGATTTCCGTTCCGTCAACGGACAGATCGAATATTTGCTCACGGAATGCGTAAAACAACATAAGAGAACCGGCCGATATGTGCCGGAAAGGGACCAAGATCATGGCGAAAGACAGTAATAAAGGCGAAAAAAAGAAGTTCAAATGGTGGAAGATACCGCTCATCCTTTTAGCGGTGATCATCCTCGTGGTCGGAGGCTACGTTGCCTACGTTTTCCTTACCTATTCGAGGATCGAGGATAACCTGCCGCTGGCCGTAACGGGCAGAGCGGAGCAGGCGGCCGCGACCGGTGAGGAGTATACCATCGTCAGCTTTAATGTGGGCTTCGGCGCGTACACGTCGGACTTCACGTTTTTCATGGATGGCGGCAAGCAGAGCCGCGCAGTATCGAAAGACAGTGTTATTGATTGCACGGACGGTTGCTCAAGGATCGCCATGTCGTTTGATCCGGACATCGTCCTGCTGCAGGAGGTAGATACCGATTCCACACGTAGTTTTCATGTGGACCAGAGCGCGCTTTTTGAGGCGAACCTCTCGCGTATGGGCTTGTATGACAACGTGTTCGCGGTCAATTATCACTCGGCCTACCTGATGTATCCCGTCCTGGAGCCTCATGGGGCATCCAACTCGGGCATCCAGATGCTGAGCCGCTTTAACGTGACCTCCGCGCTTCGGAGAAGTCTGCCGATCGCGACGGGCTTCAAGAAGATCCTGGATCTGGACCGCTGCTATTCCATCGCGCGGATCCCGGTAGAGGACGGCAAGGAACTGGTGGTGTTCAACACCCACCTGTCCGCGTACGGAACCGACGCGGAGCAGGGCAACGCCCAGCTGCAGATGCTCTTCGAAGACATGGATAAAGAATACAAAGCGGGAAACTATGTGATCTGCGGCGGTGACTTCAATCACGATTTCACCTGCAATTCGAAGGAGACGTTCAATCCGGGAACGGATAAGGATTACTCCTGGTGCCAGAAGTTCCCGGACGAGATCATTCCGAACGGTTTTTCCAAATGTGTGAACTATGCGGAGGGAATGGTAGCCTCTACGAGAAATACCAACATTCCGTATAGCGAGGACAGCTTCACGGTCATCCTCGACGGCTTTATCATCTCGGACAATGTACGCTGCACATACGTGCAAAACGTCGACAAAGGCTTTGAATTCACGGACCACAACCCCGTGGTCATGAAGTTCATCCTCGGAAAATGATGCGCCTGAGCTGCATTTTCCGAAAAACGATTTAGGAAACAGTTAAGAATCGTACAAGATTTGAATAAAGACTTCCCTGTGCGGATGCTGTATGATAGCATCATAAGACGCAGGGAAGTTTTTTTAGACCGCAAACGCGTAACGGTCGGGCCCGCGCCGAGGAACACATACCCAAAGGAGTTAAGTAAGATGAATAATACAGCAAACGAGACAAAGACCGCTATCGTTACGGTGAAAGACCTGTCGAAGACATTTTCCAATGAAAGCGTGCAGCAGCACGTACTTAAGAACTTAAATCTCACGATCTACCGAGGCGACTTCACGGTCATCATGGGAAACTCCGGATCCGGCAAGAGTACGCTTCTGTACACGCTGTCGGGCATGGACCGGCCCACGCTCGGGACCGTCACCTATCATGTGGACGGTAAGACCGAGGAGATCTCGAAGCACAGCAACGACGCCCTGGCGCGCTTCCGCAGAGATCACGCGGGCTTCGTTTTCCAGCAGAACTACCTGAACGACTCGATGAGCGCTCTGGATAACGTCATGGTCTGCGGCCTGCTTTCGGGCGGCGACCGCAAGGCGCTGGCGGAGCGGGCGCGCAAGCTCCTCGCGCAGGTGGAGATCGACGAGCGCGACCAGCGTAAGTTCCCGACGCAGCTCTCGGGCGGTCAGCAGCAGCGCGTCGCCGTGGTGCGCGGCGTCATCAACGAGCCGGAGATCCTCTACGCGGATGAACCGACCGGCGCCCTCAACTCCCAGAACACGGACAATGTCCTGAACATCCTTTCGGAACTCAACGACGCCGGCCAGAGCATCGTCATGGTGACCCACACGATCAAGGCGGCCGAGCGCGGCAACCGCATCCTGTACCTCGCGGACGGCGTGATCACGTCGGAGATCGACCTCGGACCGTACGTCGGCGACTACCGCGACGAAAGCAACCCGAACCTCGCGCTCGCAAAGGAGCGACACGCGAAACTCAAGAGCTTCCTTCAGGAAATGGGGTGGTAAGATGTATAAAATGTTTTTTATCGCACGCAACAACATCAAAAAGCAGAAGGGTGATATGATCACGTTCCTCATCCTCACGTTGCTCGCGTCCTATCTGTTTTTCCAGTGCGCATCCGCCCTGGCCGGCATGCCGAACGTGATGGAGAGCCGCTTCGAAGAAGTCAACGGCGCCCATGTATATGCTTACGGCGGCGACTCGCCGGAAGAGATCGAGGCGTTCACACAGGCATTTTCCGAAAAATCATACATCGTAGACCTGGAGAAGACTCCCTATGTCAACGCGTATGCAGAATACCGCAACACAAAGAACGCGGAATTTGAAGAGTATAGCTTCTTCTTAGAGGATTTTGCCGGGCAGCGCCGCATCATGGATATGGGGATCGACAGCTCCTCGCTGAAGGAGGACGACATCCTGCTTCCGTACTACCTGAATAGCTTGTTCGCGGTCGGCGACACGTTGGAACTGCGCTTTGGCGAGAACGTGTACCCCTTCCATGTGGCCGGCTATGTGGAAGATCCGATCTTCTGTTCATCGATCAATATCACCATTTTCTCCTGCTATACCTCGAAGACCATGATGGAGAAACTGGTCAATGAAAACCCCGTCAAGGCATTTTCCGGAATGGCGTTCCGCGGAATCGCGGACGCGAAGGTCATCGAAAGCGGCATGACGACCATCACGATGGAGAAAGAGATCAGCGAGGCTTACCACCGCCTGATCGCTCCTTCGATCGAGAAAAACCCGGAGAAAAACTATCTGAATATCATTATGCTCAACTGGGATACCATGCGTGGCGGCGGACTCTTCCTGCCGAATATCATAATGGCAGTCGTCATGATGTTCGGTGTGCTGATCCTGACCATCGCATTCATCATCATTACCCACGGAGTACGAAATTTCATCCGTCGTAACATGAAGAGCACGGGCATCCTGGAGGCGGCCGGCTATACCGTTTCGATGCTGCGCCGCGCGCTGATCGCCCAGATCGCCCTGGTCGCCCTGCTGGGTGCCTTGATCGGTGTGGCCCTTGCGATCCTGACGAACAAAACGTTCGGCGACCTGGTCAGCAGTGTGCTCGGAATGAGCTGGAACCAGCCCATCCTGTGGGGCCTGGCTGCGGCGACCGTTGCAGGCGTAGTGCTCGTGACCGCCTTCCTCGCATGGATGATCGGCGGCGTATACAAGAAGATCACGGTCCTCGACGCTCTTCGCGGTGGACTGAACTCGCACAACTACAAGAAAAACTATGTTCCGCTCGATAAGACCAGCCTGCCGGTATCGGTCGCATTGTCCTTAAAGAGCACACTCGGAGGTTTCCGCAGAAGCCTGCTGCTGGTATTTATCATCGCGGTCCTGGCGATCGCCATGGCCTGCGGTTTCGGAATGTATGAGACTTTCGGCGCCCATGAAGAGAGCATGGCGACGACCCTGGGATTGGAATTCGGTAAAGCTTACGTCACCAACGGCGACCTGGCCTACGCCGACGAGATCCGTCAGATCGAAGGCGTGACGAAGGTACTGTGCCAGAAGGGCATGGATATGACGATCGCGTTCGGTGATTATGATCAGTCCGTATTCGTTTACGTGGACGATGCGGTGGACAACCGCGAGAACATGACGCTTCTCGAGGGCCGCGTGCCCGTGCATGACAATGAGATCATGCTCACGCAGGCTGCGGCGGATGACCTCGGCGTCGAGATCGGCGATGTCGTGACCGTGCGTATCGGCGTTGAGAGCGCGGATTATATCGTCACAGGTTTCGACCAGCGGATGGAGCGCATGGGCCGCACAGCGAACCTGACGATCCCCGGAGCGGAGAAACTGCTCGGCACCATCACCCGCGCAGACATCATCGTGAATGCGAAGGATGACGTGACCTACGAAGAGCTGGAGGCGCAGATCCGCGCGATCGCAGCGCGCTACAATGATACCGAGTACGACCTCATGAACTCCGGGAAAAACCTGAAGTCTACGCTGGGAACCCTGTCTTCGGCCATGAAGGCCGTGTGCATCGTGATCGCGGTCATCACCCTCCTGATCGTTGTATTTACGGAGACACTGATCATCCGCGCAAAGATCACGCGTGAGTGGCGCGACATGGGCATCAGCAAGGCGCTCGGCGCTACCAGCCGCCAGCTGATCGTGCAGATCATGCTGTCGAACCTGCCCGCCGTGCTGCTGGGAGGGATCGTCGGCCTGAGCCTGTCCAACATGCTTGGCAGCCGCGTGTGCATCCTCATCTTCTCGCTGTTCGGCATGCGGAAGATCTGCTTTAACACCCCGGTTATGTGGATGCTCTTTACGCTCGCGGCGATCGCTTTCATGGCGGTCGCAAGCGCCGGAGTGCTCGGACTTCGCGTCCGCAAGATGAAGCCGGTCGAGATGATCACAGAAGAGTAAAAACCAAGAATAGATTTGCGATGAGGACGCCTTTCGGGACGTCCTTATCTGCATTTTCCGTTGTTTGAAAACGGGATCCATGGTACAATATGAGTAAGTAATCCTGCGAGGAGGCGGGCAATGCATTATCAGTGTTTATTGGTAGATGATGAGGCGGATCTGGCGAAGATGACCGCCGAGTATTTTCAGATGTTTGATGTGTCGACGGCGTATGTGGAAAGCGCCGCGGCCTGCTATGAGTTTTTTAAGGAAAACACAGCGGAGCTGGTCCTGCTGGATATCAATCTCGGAGACGGTTCCGGTTTTGCCGTGTGCAAAAAACTGCGGGAGGAGCAGGAGCTTCCGATCCTGTTTATCAGTGCCAGACAGAGCGATGACGATGTTCTGGCGGCGCTCACGATCGGGGGCGATGACTATATCAAGAAGCCGTACAGCCTGTCGGTGCTTCTGGCGAAGGTGAAGATCAACCTGAAGCGGGTGGCGGAGCTGAAGGCGGCGCGCGCGGCGGAGCAGCCGGGCGCGGCAGCCGGGGAGACGGCGCAAAATGGCGCGGCGACGGACGGAAAGAAGAGCGGGGAGGAAGCATTTGCCTTGGATCCTGCGACGATGTCGGTACTGCGCCGGGGCGTGCGGATCCCTCTGAAAGCGAAGGAGTTCGCCCTGCTTTCGTGCCTGTATAAGCACAAAAACGCGATCGTTACGAAGGAGGATCTTTTCGATGAGGTCTGGGGTGATGCCTATTATGGCGACGGAACCCTGAACGTGCACATCCGGAAGCTCCGTGAGAAACTGGAGGACGATCCGAACGAGCCGAAACTGATCAAAACGGTTTGGGGAACGGGTTACATTTTGGAGACGGAAGAATGAAATATCGGAACAGAATAGGGATCGTGTTCCTCCTGCTCATGCTGGGGGCGTTGGTCGCCCTGCTGTGCCTAACGCAGCCGAAGGTGCGTGAGAAGCGGGACATGGTCGCATACAATGACGAGATCTGCCGGGTCTACGAGGCCTACCTGGCCGGGACCCCGGTCGAGGTGCTGGAAGAGAAGTACGAGTGCACGATCGCGATCGGAAAGGGCGCTGAAGCGAAGGCCATGCGCGGCTACGCAGAGTACGCTCTGGTCATGGATTTCGCCCCGGAAGGCGAGGCCATCGGAAAGATCATTTGGAGTGACGTGGATCGGGAAGATGTGGAGTCGGCGGCTTCTTTTCGCAGGCTGGCGTTGATCCTGTGGGGCATCCTGCTGTTCGCAGGCCTGGCGCTTTTGGTGCTCATTGACCGATTTTTGCTGCGGCCCGTGCGGGACATGCAGGGCATGGTCAGCGAGATCGCGAAGGGCAATCTCGACGTGCCGCTGCCCATCCGGAAGCATAATCCGTTCGGCGGCCTGGTCGAGGGTTTCGACCTCATGCGCGAGGAGCTTCGGGCGTCGCGGGAGCGTGAGATCGAGGCAGAAAAAGCGAAGAAAGAACTGGTGGCGGAGCTGGCGCACGACATCAAGACGCCGGTTGCGACCATCCGCGCGACGTGCGAGGTGCTGGAGCTGAAGCAGCAGCGGAGGCTCGGGCAGTTGTCGCAGGAGAGTGATGTGGCGGACGCCCGGGATGTACTCGAGAAAACGCAGACCATCGCCCACAAGGCGGACATGATCGAAAACCTGATGGGCAGCGTGTTCGAGGCGACGCTCGCCGAACTGGACCGCATCGAAGTGAACCCGCAGGAGGAGAGTTCGGAGCGGATCGAAGAGTATTTCCGCAATCTGCGAAACTACGGAAACATTATCTTGGAGAACCCGATCCCGCCGTGCCTGGTCTGCATGGATCGCGTCCGTATGGAGCAGGTCATCGACAATGTGGTCGGAAACTCGCATAAGTATGCGGGCACGGATATCCACGTCCGCTTCGACGAGACCGAGGGGAAGGACCCGGACGGCAAGCCGGTGAAGTACATCTCGATCCGCATTAAGGACGACGGCCCCGGCGCGCCGGAAGACGAGATCCCGCTGCTGATGAGCAAATACTACCGCGGAAGCACCGCGAAGGATAAGGCCGGCTTCGGCATGGGCCTGTACCTGGTCCGCACCTACATGGAAAAACAGGGCGGCGGCGCGGAGATCTACAACGACAACGGGTTTGTCGTGAACCTGTTTTTGCGGAAGGTATAAATTTCCGATCAGATTATGAATGCAGGGGCTTACGCGGTCCGCGGGCTCTTACGCGCAAAACGAGAGAAAACGCGAAAATGCGCGTAAGGAACGGCCTTTGGTCTGGGAAACATTACGCGCAAAACGAAAGAAAACGTGAAAATGTGCGTAAGGAACGGCCCTTGGACTGGGGAACATTACGCGCAAAACGAGAGAAAACGTGAAAATGCGCGTAAGGAACGGTCCTTGGACCGGGAAGCATTACGCGCAAAACGAAAGAAAACGTGAAAATGCGCGTAAGGAATGGCCATTGGACCGGGAATCATTACGCGCAAAACGAAAGAAACCGTGAAAATGCGCGTAAGGAACGTCCATTGGACTGGGAAGCATTACGCGCAAAACGAGAGAAACCGTAAAAATGCGCGTAAGGAACGGCCTTTGGACCGGGAAGCATTACGCGCAAAAAGAGGAAAAACGCGAAAGTGCGCGTAAGGAACGGCCTTTGATCTGGGAAGCATTACGCGCAAAACGAGAGAAAACGCGAAAGTGCGCGTAAGGAATGGCCATTGGACCGGGAAGCATTACGCGCAAAACGAAAGAAATCATGAAGATGCGCGTAAGGAAAGGCTTGGATGAAGAGGATCCGTGAAGAGGACGATACAGCGCCGGAATTAAAAGGGGCGTATCGGCACTGAAAACCATAAGGACTATAAGAAGGTATTTGAAACAGATCATATAAACGAGAAAAGGAGAAGACGATGAAAGAGTTTATCAAGGGCGCAAACCCGTATATGCCGCTGTGGGAGCATGTCCCGGACGGGGAACCGAGGGTGTTTGAGCATAATGGCGAGAAGCGTGTGTACGTGTATGGTTCGCACGATATCGAGCGCACGCAGTACTGCGGACGCAACTATGTGGCCTGGTCGGCGCCGGTCACGGATCTGACCGACTGGACGTATCATGGGGTGTGCTATGAAACGCACTATGATTCGATCCTGTACGCGCCGGACGTGGTGAAAAAGGGTGACAAATACTATATGTACGCGGCGGAGCGCAAGGGCAGTCTGGTCGTGGTAGCGTCGTCGGATACGCCGTGGGGACCCTTTGAGAACCCGGTGGAGACAAAGCTGGGCTTCGATCCCGGCGTGCTGGTCGACGACGATGGCCAGGTCTATGCGTACTGGGGCGGCTGCGCGGCACCGTGCTACATTGCCCGCATGAAGGACGACATGGCGACCATCGAGGAGGAGACCCTCGTATCGAACCCGCTCGGTCATTCGACCTGCCCGTGGAACCCGGTGGACGACGGACACATCGACCTGATCGATGCGTTCTTCGAGGCCTCCAGCCCGCGCAAAGTTCTCGGAAAATACGTATATCTCTACTCGAAACGCTATGAGAAACCGATCCCGGAGCTCGGCGTTTTCGAGCCGTGCAACGGTTTCCTGTCCTATCGTTTTTCGGACAGCCCCTTCGGCCCGTTCCGCGAGGGCGGCGACATCAGTTTCAACGGCGGCGAGATCCTCAGGGACGCCGACGGCCGCGGCACCATGACCTACCAGTGGGGCAACAACCACGGATCCATCATGGAGGTGAACGGAAAATGGTACATTTTCTACCATCGGCAGACCGGCGTGAACGAATATTCGCGTCAGGCGATGCTCGAGCCGGTGGACGTGGCGATGGGAACGGACGGGAAGCTTTATATCGGCGATGTCCGCTTCATCGACGGCGAGCCGGTCTCCTCGAAACCTGTGGAGATGACGTCGCAGGGCGCGCACATCAACGGCCTGGACGCGCGGAAGTGGATCTCGGCGGGGTATGCCTGCCACATCTACGGAAGCAAGACCCGCGCTTATGTGGAGCCGGGCTACGAGCAGACCGAGACGATCTCGACACCCGTTGTGAACCTGAGTTCCGGTACGACGGTGGGCTTCCGTTACCTGCAGTTCGGGGCAAATGCTCCCAAGACCATGACGGTGGTCCTGCGCGAGCACAAGGCGCTGAAGGTCCGTGTCCGCATCGATTCGTACCGCGGACGCATCGTTTCCGAGGCGGTTTTCGCGGAAAATGAGACCGAGAAGACCGCAGCATTGACCGCGGGCGTGATCGGAAAGCATGCCGTGTACTTCGAATTTGTATCGGAGGAAGAGGGCGCCATCGCCGCATTCGACCGGTTCACGTTTGACTGATGATCTGACGGATCGACAGGGGTTTCGGGAAGGAGATAGGGAATGGATTACAAAGAGATCGAAAAAATGGTCAACAAAAGAGTCGAGCTTCCGAAAGAGGGCGAAGTGTTTGACAACGACCAGTTAATAGGCCTGCGGATGCAAACCGTGGTGAACCGGGCTTACGACTGCCCGGGGGCAGACGATCCCGATCATTTGACGGTGAAATGTATTCGTACATTGCTCATTCCGAGGGTGATCGATGTCCTTTGCTTTTATCTGGCGGCCGTCGTATTTGTATGGACTTACAGACAAACGGATACGAAGGCATTTGCCAAAAGAGTCCTGGGAACGGACTTCGGAGATACTTTTAAGGCGGCGTTCTCGGATGGGATGACGATCCTGCTCACAGTGGCCTTCGCGGCGGTCACCGCCGGCGTTTTCGCGTTGAGGATCCTGTATATCACGGCAAAACGCAGAAAACGGAAAGAAGATATGGAAATCTCGAAGCAGTGTTTTCCGTGGGCGCGTATCAATAAGGCCGGTTTGTTCGTTTCCACGATCGTGGTCGCGGCGCTCATGATGGCCCTGTATTTTATCGCATCCCTGGTCCTGAAGAACAGCATTGACCTGACGAAAACCATGGACCTTTATATCATCGCCGGCCTGTTTGCGGCGCTGAACCTGTGGACCTGCCTTAAAGTGAAGCGGAGTTCGCTTCGCTGCCCGGTCTGCCACGTGATCGCCAACATGAAGGACCAGAAATTTGAAGTGACCGAGCGCTACTACAGCGATGTGACGCTTAACGAGCCGAACACCCGGTATAAGAGCACGAAGAATACGTACCGAGGCGATCATCTGGTCAGCTCGGAGTCATCGATCCACGAGTCCGGCGGCGTTTACAAATATCTGGATGTTCGCCATGACCGAAACGTAGAGTCCTGCAAATGCCCGTACTGCCTGCAAGTCTACAAGCAGACCGGTGTCATCATCAACGACGACCTGGACCAGAAGGAATGTGTATACGTTGGCTCATACTCCACGATGTACTGATCGGGCGCCCATAATTCTGACGGAACCTTTACGCTTTGCTTACAAATCCTTTCGGAATATTCCATTTTTTTATCCTCCTTTGTTATTATTTCCCTACAGGCCAATGATACCGGATCGGCGGACATTGCCCCTGTAGTTTAGGTGACGAAGGAGGATATTGAGATGTTTGTTACCTGCCCGAATTGTAAAGAACTGGTTGGAAATCATGTAGGCCCCTGCCCTATGTGCAAAAATATGATCACCGCGGAATATATTTCCAAATGTGAGCAGGAGATGATGCGGGAGAGCGCGGAGGATACCAGAGAGAAGATGACGGTATTCCATGACAGGAAAGTGTTTCAAGGAGTGTTCGCGTTCGCTTTGATCGTGGCCATGCTTACAACGACGTTCATTTGTTACATGGTGAACCGGGAAGACTTGATAGTGGATTTCGAATTCGCAGAGTTGGTGATCTTTCTGATCCTCGTCCGCATCTTTAAGTGTATTCGCTGCCCGTATTGCAATAAATACTACATGGGATTTCCCAGCCGTTGGAGTCATGAACCGGATCACTGCGTATGGTGCGGCGGAAGACTTCGCTGATCGAATTAAGAAGGATCTTGATGATCTGAAAAACTGAATAGCAGTTTCAGGGGCGGACGTATGTCCGCCCCTTTTTTGCCGGAAATCAAAAGAATAGTCAGGTGAATAAATATAACCTAAAAAAGGTTAAAATTATTACTTGACATCGGGTAATCCCCGTGTTATTATGATAAAGGACAAACATGAATGCTATATGGAGGTTGCGTATGGGATACACATCATTTGGAGAATACGTTAGAATTCTCAGAATTAAAAATCATCAAGTAATGGGCGATATGGCAAAACAGTTAGGAACATCCACCCCGTTCCTTTCTGCGGTAGAAAATGGAAAGAAAAATGTACCTGCAGAATGGGTACAAAAAATAGTACGTCTTTATGGATTGAACGAAGAGGAAACAAAGGATTTGACAAAGGCGGTTGAAGAATCAAAACTTCAATATAAGATTATCTTAGGAAATGCAGGCGTTAATCAACGACGGGCGGCAATACAGTTTGCTCGATCATTTGAGGAGATGGACGACGAAACAGCGCTGAAGATTATGGCAATACTCGAGAAGAAGGAGGAACTAAACTAGTGGATTATTTAACTAAGCCATTGAAACGACGGCGAATTCGTCAATTTTCAGTTAACATGAGAATCCTTTTTGGGATCCCGTTAACGGGGCCGTTTCCTGTATTAGAAGTATTGGATAGGATTGAAGATTTCTTCCCCCAATGTAGCTATAGTGTTGTCATGGATGAGCAACTGCCGAATAAAATGATGGCCAGATGTGTTCCTAATGAGTCAGGAGGATATACTATCGAAATCAAACAGGCGGTTTATGATGGTGCGTACAAAAGACGAATAGGAGCATATTTGGGTTTTATCATGCATGAGGTGTGCCACCTTTATTTGCTGCTCAAAGGATACAAACCGATATTTGAAATTGCTTTTCCCAACAACACCCTTCCCGCATATTGCAGTATGGAATGGCAAGCCAAGGCATTGTGTTCAGAGGTAATGATTCCTTACAAAGAAAGTATAGGTATGTCCGTGGAGACAATGATACGATACTATTGCTGTTCTCGGGCTTTTGCGGAGTTCCGGTTAAGGATATAATAAAGCGAAAGGAGGAGAATGCAGACAACAAAAATGATAGGAACAGAAGTGATTTGTTTACTACCAATACTCAAATCACATAACTCAACTGGGGATACGAGTGCCCTCCAAATAAGTATTGGCTTTCGCACCCCCATACAAACAAAATATGGGGGCAAAGGAGGCCCCAAAATATGACATCATATTTTTTTAGAAATTCAAACACGTTTTTGAGAAATGAGTTCGAATCAGTAGGAGAGTGGGGATTCCCGTTGGTCAGGAAGCAAGCACTGGATCTTAGTAAGCTTGAGTTGATCGCTTTTTCTGATACGAGTGCACATGATACGAATAACTTGTATAAGGGTGTTCATTTCTTTGTGGATGATTATCGTTTTGAGTCCACATATAATAAGCCCGAACCAGTCCTGAATAGACTCAAGAAGTATCGCTTCCTTATGACACCTGATTTCTCTTTGTACTCAGAGATGGAACCTTGGAGACAAATTGAATCAATAGGGAAAGCGAGATGGGTAGGAGCATTTTGGCAGAGTCAGGGATGCACGGTTATTCCCACGATCAGTTGGTCACGGCCATCAAGTTATCGGTTTTGTTTTGATGCAATTGAAAAACACAGCATTGTTGCCATAGGAATGATTGGATGCAAACTGGAACGCTTCCCTTTTATGAGAGGTTACGAAGCCATGATGGAGGCAATTGAACCCGAAGCAATCATCTGTTTTGGTGCACCCTATCCGGAAATGACGGGAAATGTTATCGCGGTTGATTATATTTCGTCCAGAAAGGTGGTGCGAGATGGGAGGTAGAGGAACATTTGCATCAGGAAGAACAGTAGCATACACATATGAGACCGTAGATAAAATTGAAGGAGTAAAGGTTTTAGCAGGGATGGACGGGAAGCATGGGTTGCCCGAAGAGGCACATTCAAGTCGGGCCTATATCAAGTTAAAGCCTGATGGAACATTCCATGAGATTCGATTTTATGATAAAGATCATTACCTGAGGTATGAGATCGCGTATCATCCCGAACCAAGCCTTGATCCTTCAAGAAAACCGGTCTTACACTTTCATAAGTATGATAGGCAGTTCAATCGTAGTAAGGCGAAAAGGCTTACAGAGAAGGCGATAAAACGGTTCAGTAAGTATTTTAAGGGGGTAGAATTATGATAAATGGGAAAGTTGCTGATTTTATTGACCAGTTGTATTACGGGCAGGAGTTATTGTTCTTGTACAAGGGAAAGAAGTTTTTCATTCAAGGCTGGTTCAATAAAGAAGGTGACGAGGCTGTTATGGCTCTTGAAGAGGTGTCAGAAGCTCCGTTTTCCGGTTATCTCTGGGAAATACGTTCGAAGAAAATGAGAGAATGCGCCGAGGCATTCTTGGCAGCTCCAATTTGGGATGGTTTGAATTTTCGACAGATTGAGAAAGAGGTGGAATGGACGGATTGGTAAAAAAATCCGCCGAGCGCTACCAACACTCGACGGAGTTATCTGAGGATACGAGTACCCTCCAAATAAGTACTTGTATTATATATCTCAAGGAAGAGTTCGTCAACTGGAAAATGAATTAAATAACAATTCCCTGAGAGCTATTTATTCTCAGGGAATTGTTATTTTAGATGAAATAGATCTTCCGGGATCGAACTGCATTAAATCTATTGCGTTAGCAGTAAAAATATGCTAAATTTCAATTGGTGGGGCGCGAATATAATCGCGTAAATAAGGAGGTTGGCGGATATGTTGATCATTTGCCCGGTGTGCGGGAAAGAGACCGAAGGCGGATATAAGTTTTGCATGAATTGCCGAAGTGAGATCGGTGGGGCCAATGCTTCGCAGGCGGCGCAGACCGTGCAGGCGGCAGCAACGCAGGCAACGTCGGCCGATCCGGGCAGCATTGCCCAGGCGGCTGCGGCGGGTGTTTCAGCTGCGGCAGCGACGGCTGCACCGAAGATAACTGCGGCACCCGGTGCACAGGTTGGAACAGTTCCGGGAGCGCAGGTAGGCGCGGCGCCCGGCGCGTCCCAGGCGATGCCTCCGCAGAACTACGAATCTTACGAACCCTACGTTAAGCAGGGAACGATCCCGGATTACTCGAATTATCCGAATATGTATGCAGCCCCGGATCCGAATGCTCCGCAACCGGTGAAGAAAAAGAAAGGCCCCGGCGCGGGACGCAAGGTTGCGGCCTTCTTCCTGGGCATCTTCCTGTTTTTCTCCGGACTGGTTACATTGTCCCTGTACTGCGTGAAGGAGACCGTATCCGTGGAAAATCTGACGGCGGCGCTCACCGACGCATCGGCGATCACGTCCATCGAGGTCAGCGATCTGACCGGCCGCGACGAGGACAAGGGAAAGACGATCTCCGGCTACATCCTGGAGCAGATCCCCGAAGAACAGAAGGAGAAGTTCCCCGAACTGACGGAGGACAGCATCAATCAGTTTTTGAGTGATGAAGCGGCTCAGGAAGTGCTCGCAGTACCGCTCGGCGACTTGATCGACTATCTGGCCGGCGAGAAGGAGGAGTTTTCCATCGATTCCGAGCAGGTCATTCAGGCGCTCGAAGAAAACTCCGACGCGATCGAGAAGTACACAGGTAAGAAGCTTGATACGGAGGACCTGACTTCCATCCGCGATGCGATCGAGGAATTCAATGAAACGGAACTCAAGGAAACGCCCGGTATCAAAAATGATGGTATTGGAGTCGGTATGAAGGTTCTGAAATTCTTCATGTCCGACACCATGTTCTACGTTGCCGCCGGCATCACCGCGTTCTTCGCGCTGATGATCATTCTGGTGTTCGGCCGCTATATCGACAGCGCCCTGATCCGCATTGGCCTGACCGGCGTATGCGTGGGCGGCGTCGTTTACTTCGGCATCAAGTTCGGCCGTTACGCGATCGATAGGACGGTGGCGGGAAAACTCGGCCAGGGTGCGCTGGACATGCTGGATAAGGTGGTGTTCGACCAGTTCAAATCGACCGGCTTCATGGTGCTCTGCACGGCTGTCGGAACGATCGTGGTCGGCGTGGTCGTAAAGGTCCTTCGCAACTCGCTGACAAAATAAGGCAGACTTGAAACAAATTGGAAAATGTGATATCATAGCGTGTGGGGTATAGACCCAAGGTATGATAGGAGGTATAGATTATGATTATGAAGAAGAGAATAACTCGTTTTATGGCGAGTGCATTGGCCGCAGGTCTGGTTCTTTCTGCACCGCTTACGGCATTTGCCGATGACGAACCTACAACGGTTGCATCGGAAGCTTCTGAGGCTTCCTCGAGCGGTTCTGACGAGCAGGATCCTGCTGCAGGCGCAACTCAGGACGTTGACGCTGAGACGAAGTCCGCAGACGATACAGAAGGCGAAGCGGATCCTGCAGGTAGCACGACGACCACAGGAACGACCGGTGACACGGAAGAAGGCGACGGCTCCGATGTGGTGGGCGCACCCGCTCCCGCAACCGGTGAAGGCGATGGCGCTGATGTTGCTACGACCGACCTTACCGCACATGTTCGTGTCGAGGGTATCGATAAGATGCTGTACAACAGCGATGTAACGGTTAAGGTTAAGGAAGGCGAGAAGGCTACCGCGAAGTCCGTTCTTATGGCAGCGGATGAGCAGTCCGACGAGCTTACCATCGTTGGCGCAGATGCTAACTATATCACTGAGGTCAACGGCGTGAAGGCTGCTACCTACGGCGGCTGGGACGGCTGGATGTATCAGGTAAACGGCGTTGCGGCTCCGGTAGGTATTGATGCTTACGAGATCGCAGCAGGCGACAGCATCGTTCTGTATTACTCGGATGAGTACGGCATCGGCATGGATTACCCGGTAATGAACACCGAGAAACTGGCTGATAAGGTGCTTTCGTTTACTTCCACGAAGACGACCTACGATGCAGAGGGTAAGGCTTCCACACAGGAAGTTAAGGTTGCGGATATGACCGTTACCATCGCAGGCGAGACCTTCAAGACCGATGCAAACGGCGAGATCACACTGTCTGACGCAGCGATGAAAGCATTGCCCGCAGAGATCTCGATCAGCAAGTATGCCGAGAACGGATGCCCGCTCGTACTTCGTTACGCACCGGGAACCAAAGTGGATGCTCCTGCAACAAAGGCCGGCGACACAACACCGGTAGCATGGCTGTTCGTTGTGGCAGCAGGCGCAGCAGTACTTGCGGTTGCAACCCGTAAGAAAGAACAGGTTAGATAATATACATCGCTCCGCGGGGGACCGCCGGGCGAGATAGAGAGGGAGTCGGAATGCAGAACAAAATGCGTAGGCGTCGACACAATCTGATTTTGTGGTCGCTGGCAGTTGTTTTGCTTCTGACTTCTTTTTTTGATGCTTTTAGCAGCGTCGGCCCGGTCCGGCGTGTGTTTGCGGACACGACCGCGGAGCGCACGTCGACGGCGGAGCAGCTGCTCACGAAGTGCCGGGAGGCGCTTTCTTGGAAAATGAAGGCCGCCGGCGTGGCGTCGGAGCAGGAGTTGCTGGATGCGATGGCGGCGCGCGCGGGTCGGAGTCCGGAGGACTGGTACGTCCTCGCGATGGCGAAGATGGGCCTGAAGCTCGATTACACGAAGTATGCGAACGCCCTGTTCGAGGTGTGTAAAGATCCCGAGCCGACGGATGTGGAGCAGTACCGGCGCTACCTGACGGCGCGCGCGATGGGCTACGAGGACATCCCCGGGACAGCGCCCGAGAAACTGAAGGATAAGGGTATCATGAGCGCGATCTACCGCGGCTATGCCGTGGCGGCCGGACGCGCTTCGAGTTCGTTTGTCTATGGTGAGACGCAGAGCGCCCTCATCGCGCTGAAACTGGCGGACGGCGGCTACGCCCTGATGGGTGAGACCTCCGATGTCGATGTGACGGCCTTCGTTTTGCAGGCGTACGGTGCCCTTCTCGGCGCGCAGGGTAAGAATGCGGCGGGCGCGGAGCTGGCGACGGCAGTCAGCGATGCTTTTGCGGTGCTCGGGAAGCGTCAGTCGGCGGACGGCGGCTATGCATCGTTCGGCACGGCGAATGCCGAGAGCGGAGCGATGGTCCTGCTGGCCCTCGCAGCATTTTCCGATAAGGATATCGCGGCGGAAGTACGAAACTCGGTCAATGCGAGCGCGCTGATCGCGGCGACGGATCGCTTCCAGACGGCGAAAGGCGGCTACGCGCACGCCCTGTCGGACGGAGTTGCCTCCATGGAAAATGACCTGGCCACGGCGCAGGTGATGTGCGCGTATGCAGCCTATGCATCCTACCTGAAGGGAGCGTCCGGCAGACTCTACCCGGTGAAGGCGGCGGCTGCCCCGGTGGAACCGACGACACAAAAACCGACGCAGAAACCGACCGAAGCTTCCACGGAAGAGACGACAGCGAAAAAGACAGAAGCCTCGACAGAGGAGACAACGAAGAAGGGAACGGAAGCCTCCGCAGAGGAGACGACAAAGAAGGGGACCGAGGCCTCCGCACAGGAGACCACAGCGAAGGGGACGGAAGTTTCTGCCGAAGAAACGACCGAAGAGACCGCGGAGGTGTCGACGGAGGATACGACCGAAACATCAACCGAGGCCTCTACAGAAGAGACGCGGGAGAGTTCTACAGAGGAAACGACCGTTCTTCCCGAAGAAACCACTACAAGCACGGATTCAACGGAAAGCAGTTTTGCCGAAACCACAACAAAAGAAGATTCGAACGAAACTACACCTTCTACACCCACAGAAGGTTCAGATATAGAAAAATCGGAGGACAGTTCCTCCACTTCGGCGGGCACGGTACGGTGGATCATGACGGCAGTCGTGGCCGGCCTGATCCTGCTGGGCCTGCTGGCCAATACATGCTCCAAGCGCCGCTCGAAGGTGACCTACGTAGCCATCCTCGTGCTGGGCGCGGCGGCCCTGATCTTCGTCTGGATGTCGAAGATCACCCTGCCGGAGCACGCGACCCAAAAACAACAGCAGACCTATCTGGAGCGTCTGCCCGCGCAGGGCGAGTTCCGCATCGAGATCTGCATTGACCAGAGAGTCGAAGGCGAGGAGATGCTGCTGACGTCGCGCCTGGTGACGGTCAGCGAGGATGACACGGTATTTGACATCCTGCAACGCGTGGCCATGGCCTACGGCATCGCCATCGATTACACAAAGAGTATGGTCGGCACCGTCTACGTCCGCGCGATCGGCGGGCATGCGGAGTTCGACCGTGGCGCCGGCTCGGGCTGGGTCTTCCTGGTCAATGATGCGCTGGCGACGACCGACGCAGGCAGCGTGAAGCTATCCGCGGGCGACGTAGTCCGCTGGGCGTACACGCTCGATCTGGGAAAGGATGTGAGCCCATGAGAGTTTACCTTCATTCCCGGACCTGGTTTTTGTATTTCATAATGGTCATCGTGATCTTGATGACGTTTTGGCACCCGATATTGCTGCTGATCAGCCTGGAGAGTGGGCTGTTGTGGTGGCGCATCCTGGGGCGCCGGCTGACCGCCGGCCACATATTTGCCGCGCTCGCCATCATCGGCCTTCTCACCGTGGCGAACCCGCTGATCTCGTCCAACGGCGCAACGATCCTGTTCTATCTGAACGGGCGCGCGATCACGACGGAGGCCCTGGCCTACGGTTTCCTCTTCGCGTCGGTCCTGGTCTGCACCTTGCTGTGGTGCGTGATCCTGAGCGACGTCATGACGACGGACCGCTGGCTGAACGTCTGCGGACGGCGCTTCTGGAGGACCGGCCTGGTCCTGACCATGGTGTTCCGTTTCTTCCCGCTGTTTACGAAGCAATGGCAGAAGATCCGTGAGGGTCAGGAGGCGCTGGAGGGCGGCAGCCCGGTCGGGCTGAAAGAGACCTTCCGCATGACGAAGCGGGAACTGCTCTGCATGCTGACCTGGTCGCTCGAGCACGGTTTTGTTACAGCCGATGCGATGCTGGCGCGGGGTTACGGCGCAGCGCGCCGGACCTTCTTCAACCGCGAAAACTACGGGGCGACGAGCATCGGGATCGCCCTGGCGATTGCCGCCGCATTTGCCGCGGTCATCACCGCCGCCGCAAGCGGCGGACTGGAAGCGCAGATCTATCCGTACGTGCGCATCCACATGGACGGAGGCTTCGATATCCTCGGTTTTGCAGCGTTCTTCCTGCTGTGTCATTTGCCGATGATCTCATATAAAGTAATACGAGAGGAAAGGAGGA
This sequence comes from Lachnospiraceae bacterium, assembly GCA_017615545.1. Lineage (GTDB taxonomy): Bacteria > Bacillota > Clostridia > Lachnospirales > Lachnospiraceae > UBA1201. Next base: position 15,005 of record JAFZZY010000059.1, on the reverse strand, counting down.
TGCGGTCATGATACAAGTTGAAAATATGAGTTTTACATATTCCGGAGCGGCCCGTCCGAGCCTTTCCGATATATCCCTGAAGATCGCGCCGGGCGAGTTCGTGCTGCTGTGCGGGCCGACCGGATGCGGAAAATCCACTCTGCTACGGATGCTGAAGCCGGAGCTGACGCCCGCGGGCACGCGGACCGGTCGCGTCGTGTATAAAGATCGCGAGATCGGGACGGAGGATCGTCTGCCCGAGATCGGTTTCGTGATGCAGATGCCGGAGCAGCAGGTGGTCACGGACCGGGTTTGGCATGAGCTGGCCTTCGGCCTGGAGAACCTCGGCGTGACGTCGGACGTGATCCGTCGCCGGAGCGCGGAGATCGCGGCCTATTTCGACCTGGAGAAAAGCTTCGAAAAGGACACGAACGCCCTGTCCGGAGGAGAGAAACAACAGCTCGTCGTGGCTTCGACGATGATCATGGGTTGCAAGGTCCTGCTTCTGGATGAGCCGACCTCGCAGCTGGACCCGATCGCGGCGAACCGCTTCTTCCTGTGGCTGGAGCAGCTACGGCGCGAGTTCGGCATCACGATCGTTTTGGCGGAACACCACCTCGAAGAGATCTTCGGGGAGGCCGACCGCGTGATCTATATGGACAATGGACGCATCAAGGCGCAGGGCAAGCCTGCCCAGGTGGCCCATGACCTGCTCTTGGGCGGGGACGCATTTACCGCGGCGCTTCCGACGGTGAGCCGCCTGTTCTTCGACAGCAAGTCCGGGCGCGATCCCTTCGTTTCACTGCGCGAGGCGAAAGCGGCGCCGGATCACGAAACCCTGGTCGCTGCCGCGAAGGCAAAGATCACGGGCCGGGAGCAGGCTTCCGCACCGGCGGATGCAGGTACGGCGGTTTCGCTTTCCAACGTCAACTTCGGCTACGACGAGTACTCGCCGGCCGTTCTGAATAAACTTTCGCTCGACATTCCGGCGGGTGCCTGCACGGCGATCGTCGGCGGCAACGGCAGCGGAAAGTCGACCCTTCTGAAGGTCATCGCAGGTGTCGTCCCCGATAAAAAGTATGGCGCCGGGAAGGTGAAGATCCTCGGCGAGACACGGGCAGTGACCGGCAAAAAGAAGAAAGATAAAACGGCGGGCGCACGCCAAAAGATCTCGTTTTTGATGCAGGATGTTTCGACTCTGTTCACCGAGGAGACGGTCTACGAAGAGATCGTGTCCGGCGTGAAGGAGAAGGTCGCCGCCGGCGGCGAGGGCTTCGTCGAGAACTTCCTCCGCGAGAACGGATTTGCCGCGCTCACGGACCATTTCAAGCAGCACCCGTATGACCTAAGCGGCGGCGAGCAGCAGATGCTGGGCCTCACGAAGCTTTTGCTCCGCGACCCGCAGATCCTCCTTCTGGACGAGCCGACGAAGGGCATGGATGCGGTCGCGAAGGAGCAACTCGCGGCCCTGATCGCTAAGAAAAAAGCCGACGGCATGACCGTCATTTTAGTCACACACGACCTCGATTTTGCGGAACTATGTGCCGACTATGCGGCCATGCTGTTCCGCGGCGAGATCCTCTCGAAAGAGCGGGCCGACCGCTTCTTCGCGGACAATGTATTCTACACAACGCATAAGAACCGCGCACTGAACGTATAACGAAAGGGAACGAAGATGCAGGCAATGCAGAACACCGCAGAACTGAATATCGTGCGACAGGGTCGGGGCTCGTCCCGGCTGCAGGCGCGAAAACTCTGCATGATCGCGGTCATGACGACTCTCGCCGTCATGGGGCGCGTTCTGTTTGCTGCGCTTCCGGGCTTTAAGCCCGTCACTGCCATCGTGATCCTGACCGGCGTGTATTTCGGCGCAGGCAGCGGCCTTGCGACCGGAGCCCTGGCTGCCCTGGTCTCCAACATCTACTTTATGCAGGGACCGTGGACGCCCTTCCAGATGCTGGCCTGGGGCAGCATCGGCCTGTTGTCGGGCCTGTTTTGGCGTCCGTTGCGTCGTTTCCCCGTCCTGCTATACATCTGGGGAGCATTCGCCGGAGTGTATTACTCCCTGTTCATGGACACCTGGATGGTGCTTTGGTACAACAAAACGCCGACAACGCAGCTGTGGCTGGCTGCCGTATCCACCGGCCTGTTCAGCATGGTCACCTACGTGATCTCGAACGTGGTATTCCTCGCTGCGCTGGCGCCCGCGATGGGCCGCCGCCTGATGCGCATTTCCCGAAAATGCGGGAATCGCAATTGTTAATCTTTTGTTAACAAAGCCCCGAAACGGACCTCGGTAGGTTGACTTTTTCGGGAAAAAAACGTATACTTCTAGTGGTGTGACTTGTAGAGAAAAGGAATGTTTGGAACAACAGGCTGATATCAGGAGGTTTGCTGTGGAAACAACGATAGACGATAATATCCGGTTTCTGGAACAAGCTAAGTCGGCCCTGTCTTCCCTGGAACAGATCCGCAGCCAGAAGATCGATCTGGCGGCAAATGAAAAGAGGATCGAAAAACTGATCGCGGCAGAGCAGCGCTCGATCGAGGATGAGATCAATCGAACCGTAAAGAAACGCCGTGAGGAGGTCGTGGCCGGATACGACAAAGAGATCACCGGGATCCAGGAACGCCTCAAGAAAGTGAAATCCAAGAAAGAACAGGCCCGTAGCGCCGGTATGAAAGAGCGCATTAAGGAAGAAACGGCCGACCTGACTTCGAAAAACACGGAATTAAAATCACATATTCAAACGCTGGTCAAACAGAACCGGTTGCCCGCCTTCTGCGGATCCGGTTGGTTTTATATGTTCTTTTTGACCAGTACGGCGCTGCAGTGGGTCATCGTATCTGCAGCCTGTGTGGCATGGATGTTTGCCATTCCCTACATGATCTATATTTTCAGCGGCAGTGAGACTCCGCTTTTGCTGACTCTCCTGCATCTGGTCTTTTTTGCCGCGACCATGTCGGCGTATTTCGTGATCAACGTGAAGGTGAAGTATCGCTACTACGATACGCTGAAACTGATCCTGGCGGACCGCGCGCAGATCGCGCGGAATAAGAAAGAGATCCGCATGATCACGAGGGACATTAAGAAAGATGACGATGACGACCGTTACGATCTGGGTGACTTCAACTACGAGATCGCGAAGACCGAGGCGGAGGTCGAAGACGTAGCACAGCGGAAGAAGGACGCATTGTCCACGTTTGAAGCGGTAACGCGCCAGGTGATCTGCGACGAGATCACGGAGACCGGACGCGAACGTTTGAACGAACTTCGCGCAGAGCAGGCGGCCAATGCGAGCGCGCTTGCGCAGACCGAGGAAACCTATAAGAGCAGCTCCATCCGGTTCACCGACCGGTATGGCGGATACCTGCCCAGGGAGTGCATGGATCAGTCCAACATTGACCAGCTCATCGAACTGATGCGCAGCGGTCAGGCCGCGAGCATCACGGAGGCGGTCACCGTCTTCCAGACGAAAAAAGCATAATTTGAGATAAATCAACGGAGGAAAGAGCGGCATGGCTGATGACAGAGATCGCTTTTCGGATGACGAGAAAAAAGTCATTTCGCTCGATGAAGTACGACAGACGCGGGGAGAGCGACTGGCGACGAAAGAAGAGAACCGCAAAAGAGGGCACAGCGATGAGTACCTGGATGAACGTTTGCGCGAGGATATCAAAGCGCACGCTTCGTTTCGAAGGACGCTCGGGTTGTGCCTGGTTCTGATTCTTATCGTAGTCGTTGCCGTGTACTTCGGCATCCGCTTGACATTGAAATACAACGATATCACTACGGTTTGGGAGAAACCGGCGTCGGAGATGACGCTGTTTACGTCCCTGCCTTACGCGAACGGCGTCGTGAAATACAACAACGACGGTATGAGTTTTTACAACGAAGACGGCGAACTGAAGTGGACGAAAACGTATGAGATGCGTAAGCCGAAGCCTTCGGTCTGCGGTGAATACATCGTGATGGCGGACATCGGCTACAACAACCTGGTGATCTGTAACCGTGATGGTTTCCAGGGAAGCGCGTACAGTCCGCTGCCCATCAGCTCGGTCAGCATTTCCCGCGAAGGCCGCGTAGCAGCGGTGGTCGAGGACGACATGGCGAACCGCATCCTGTTCTTCGACAAGACCGGCGCGAAGAGCGACTCGAACTTCCAGACGCTGATGAATAAGACCGGCTACCCGATGTCGGCGGCGCTCTCGCCCGACGGCAAGATGCTCATGGTGTCCTACGTCTACATGGAGCAGGGCATGATGAACAACAAGCTGATCTTCTACGATTACCATGACAGCCAGGCCGGCGCAAACCAGACCGTCGGCGGCTTCCAGAAGTACGGCGACACGCTGTTCGCCCGCGTGGCATTTCTGGACGACCGGCGCGCGGTGGCGTTCGGCGACGGCCGCATCGTTTTCTTCTCACTGAAGAACCGACTGAAGCCGGAGGAGACGGCGGAGGTGAAGTTTTCCGACACGATCGAGCGCGTTTTCTACGACGACGAGGGCGTGTATGTGGTGACATCGCAGCCCGAAAACAACACCTGGCTCGTGACCTGCTATGCGAAGGACGGCACGGCGAAATACGCGTACCGCTCGACGTTCCTGCCCGATTTCGTCGGCATGAAGAACGGCACCCTGTATTTCCACGACAGCAGTTCCCTGGTCGTATACGGTAAGGTCCTGGGTAAGATGAAGCTGCGCTTCCAGGGTAATTTCAGGGTCAATGTACGTTCGATCGTCAACCTCGGGAAGGACAATGCCTTCCTGATCCTGAGTGATACCAAACTCATGCGGGTAAAACTGAAAAACTAAATACGAGGGGAGGACCAGACTCCCCATATACGGAAGGAAAAGAGGGAATATGAAGATCTTAGTTACCGGCGGAGCCGGATTTATCGGAAGCCACACCTGCGTGGAGCTTCTGGACGCAGGCTACGATGTGGTCGTAGTCGACAACCTGAGTAATTCCTGCGAGAAGAGCCTCGACAGAGTCGAGCAGATCACAGGAAAGAAAGTGACATTCTACAACGCGGACATTCAGGACGAAGCCGCATTGACCGCGATCTTTGAAAAAGAAAAGATCTACGCAGTCATCCATTTCGCGGGACTGAAGGCGGTCGGTGAGTCCGTCCGGAAGCCCATCGAGTATTACACAAACAACATCGGCGGCACATTGACGTTGCTGAGAGTCTGCCGCGCATTCGGCGTGAAGAACTTCATCTTCAGTTCGTCTGCGACGGTCTACGGCGACCCGCTGACCGTTCCGGTCAATGAGCAGTGCCCGAAGCAGAGCGCGACGAACCCGTACGGCTGGACGAAGAGCATGCTCGAGCAGATCCTGATGGACGTTTGCGTTTCGGATCCGGAGTGGAGCATCATACTGCTTCGCTACTTCAATCCGATCGGCGCGCATAAGAGCGGCCTCATCGGCGAGGATCCGCAGGGCATCCCGAACAACCTCGTGCCTTACATTTCCCAGGTGGCAGTCGGACGCAGAGAGTACCTCGCGGTCTTCGGAAACGATTACGATACGCCGGACGGCACGGGTGTGCGCGACTACATCCACGTGGTGGACCTGGCGCGCGGCCATGTGATGGCACTAAAGAAATTCGAAGAAGAGCCGAAGGTGCGTATCTACAACCTCGGAACCGGACGCGGCTACAGCGTTCTCGAAGTGCTGCACGCATACGAGAAGGCTTGCGGCAAGACGATCCCATATCAGATCAAGGAGCGCCGCCCCGGAGATATCGCGACGAACTACGCAGACGCATCCCTGGCGAAAAAAGAACTTGGCTGGGAGGCGACCATGGATCTCGACGAGATGTGTCGCGACTCCTGGAACTGGCAGAGCAAAAACCCGAACGGGTATAACGATTAGGAGAAGACCATGAAATATTGTTTCGGAATTGACATCGGCGGCACCAGCGTAAAGATGGGCCTGTTTGATACGGAGGGCAATCTCCTCGAAAAGTGGGAGATCCCGACACGTAAGGAGAACGACGGCGAGGCGATCCTGCCGGATATCGCGGCGTCGGTAAAAGATAAGATCGCAGAGCGCAAGATCGCTGCGGATGACATCTGCGGCGTCGGCATGGGCATTCCCGGACCGGTCACCCCGGACGGCGATGTTTCCATCTGCGTAAATCTGGGCTGGAAGGAGCGCAATCCCGGACGCGAGCTGTCCGAACTGCTGGGCGGCGTTCCCGTTCGCGCGGGCAATGATGCGACCGTAGCGGCGCTGGGCGAGTTCTGGCGTGGCGGCGCACAGGGTTGCAAGAGCGTAGTGCTCCTGACCCTCGGCACAGGCGTCGGCGGCGGTGTCATCCTGAATGGTAAGGTCATTGACGGCGCACACGGAGCCGGCGGTGAGCTGGGCCACATCGTGGTAAATCCCGACGAGACCCTGCGCTGCAACTGCGGAAACTACGGCTGCCTGGAGCAGTATGCTTCGGCGACGGGCGTGGTACGTGTGGCAGGCCGCATCCTGGCATCGAAACCGGAGCAGGCCAGCACGCTTCGCAGCATCGAGAATTATTCCGCGAAGGATGTATTCGACGCAGCAAAAGCCGGAGATGCGATCGCCCTCGAAGCGGTCGAGATCCTGTGCAAATACCTGGGCTTCGCGACAGCAAACTGTGCGATGACGGTCGATCCCGAAGTTTTCGTGATCGGCGGCGGCGTTTCCCGCGCAGGAGCGATCCTCACCGACGGAATCGGCAAATATTTCGAAAAATACACCCCTCTGCTCAAAACGAAGGCGCAATTTGCCCTCGCAACCCTGGGAAATGATGCAGGAATTTACGGGGCGGCTCGCTTGGTAATCTAAAATGCACAAAAGTGCACGATTTCGAAATAATTAAGGTGCATTTGCCCCGAGAAATGCACTGAAATGCATTGGGCGGCAGAGAGAAACCAAAAAAATAAAAAAAAGATAAAAAATTCGAATTTAATGTACTAATTTATGAGATTTTATGCTATAATGTACATGTGTCAGAGACCCTTCGGAAGATAATCGACGAAAATCGGTTTCTAATATCGTTAAGGGTCTGGCGGAAAGGGAAGGTATGAGTCAGGCGAAAGTTGACAAATACATAGAGTACAAAAAGAACCGTAAGCAGATCATCGCAAGAGAAAAGAGAAAGAAGAAAATTGCTGAGGTTGCTTTTACCGGCATTATCACGATCGCCTCGCTGGCGCTTGTGTTTATGATCGGTTTTATGATATATGGTCGTTACCACACGGTTGTTCCGGATTACGATTACAAATCAGAGTCGTTTATCCTGGGTAATTACGCAGAAGTTGCAGCGGCCACAGCTCCGGAGGATGTATCCGAGACGGAGTAGACTGAGATCATAAGCAAAATAGGTCATCGTCATTTGCAGAGTTGTCGGCTTTGAGAATGAGATGAGGAAAATGGAGGAATATCGTGGACGAGCAGAAGATTCAACAGGAACAAATTCAAGAGGCGGTATCACAGGCAGTTCGTGACGCAATGCGCGAATTTGTCTCCAAGATGCCCGAAGGCGGACAGGACTCCGGCGTTAAGGAACAGGTAGATAAGATCTACGCTGAGGTATCCGGTCAGATCGAGAAGCAGAAGGAAATGATGGAGAAGATGAACGATGTGCAGAGTCGTCTCGATCAGCAGGCAGAGACCAGCCTTCGCCTCGCAGGAACCGAATCCACAGCTTTGGATCCTACGGCTTTCCAGCAGAACGTATCGGAATTCAAGCAGTCGATCGAGCTCTGCAGCCAGACCATGGATCAGCTTCGTAAGCAGCTCAACCGTGAGCGCAGCAACAACGATCGTACGATCACCGAGCTTTATCGTTCCATGAAGTATTCAGAGGAGCGTATTGAAGAGTTGCACGCAAACTACGATGAGTTTACGACAGTAATTCAGAGCCACAAGAGCGTTATGGGTATTCTGGTATGGTTGAACATCATCACCATCGTTACCCTGATCATCCTGAGCATCATCCAGTTGGTTAAATAACTGACGGCTGATCGGGATCGTGAGGCGCTATAGCGATTGATACATAAGGAAGCAGGCAAATGTTGCAAGAGAATAGCACATTTGTCTGCTTTGCTTGCGTTTATGAAAGGATTAGAGAATGGGAGAGTTTGGTAAGAGACAAAACTGGGACGGGGGCAATATGCTCTACCCGCTTCCGGTGATCATGGTATCGGTCCGCGACCCGCAGACCCGTAAGGATAACATCATCACATTGGCCTGGGCAGGCACGATCTGCTCGGATCCGCCGATGGTTTCCATTTCCGTGCGGAAAGAGCGTTTCAGCCACCCGATGCTGATGGCGGCAAAAGAGTTCGTCATCAACCTGACGACGAAGGAACTCGCATTTGCCACGGACATCTGCGGCGTAAAGTCCGGCCACGATTTTGATAAATTCGAACTGGCGCACCTGACGAAGGGCGAGGCGTCGAAGATCGATGCTCCGCTGATCATGGAGTCGCCGGTGAACCTGGAATGCCGCGTCGAGCAGGTGCTCGAACTGGGCAGTCACGACATGTTCATCGCAAAGGTGCTCGGCGTTGATATCGACGAGAACTACCTCGATGAAAACGGAAAGTTCCACCTGAACGACTCCGATCTTCTCGCATATTCCCACGGCGAGTACTTCAACCTGGGCGAGAAACTCGGAACCTTCGGATACAGTGTGAGAAAGAAGAAATAACAGAATGAATATCACTTTGATCGGGATGCCGGGGTCAGGAAAGAGTACCATCGGCGTCCTTTTGGCGAAACGGCTGGGGATGGAGTTTGTCGACACGGACCTCCTGATCCAGAAGCGGGAGAAACGGCGGCTGCCGGAAATCATTGCCCGGGAGGGCATCGACCGCTTCCTGGAGATCGAGAACGAGGTCAATGCTTCGCTTCAGGTCGAGAATACGATCATCGCGCCGGGCGGCAGCGCCGTCTACGGACGCGAGGCGATGGAGCACTTCCGGGAGATATCGACGGTGGTATACCTGAAGGTGAGCCTGCGGGAACTGAAGAAACGACTGGGGGATCTGAAGGCGCGCGGCGTGGTGTGTAAAGAGGGAAAGACGCTCGCGGACGTGCTGAAGGAGAGGGAGCCGCTGTATGAACAGTACGCGGACCTGACGGTCGTGGCGACGCAGTACGATATCGGGCCGACGGTCGACGAACTGCGCGCGCATTTTGAGCCGCTTGTGAAGAGTGGCGGGGATGAGCCTGACGAAAAATAACGAAAAAATACGCATATAACCGGTATGAGAAGGCGCTAACAAGGAAATGCCCCTTTACAAATCGTATTATTGTGCTATAATATGCCTAAGTAGGTGTAAAAACTGAAACAATGAGGTGTTATATGGATCAATACATCATGAAGGGTCAGGTTCCTCTGTCCGGTGAGGTGTTTATCGCCGGAGCTAAAAACGCTGCTCTCGGTATCGTGGCGGCTGCCATTATGGCGGACGAACCGGTACATGTAGATAATATTCCCGCGATCGGCGATATCCAAGCTTTGATCGCAGGCGTGAAGGAAACCGGAGCCTCCGTAGTTGAAGAAAATAAACATCGCTGGATGATCAACGGCAGCACGCTTCACTCCGTTACCGTTGAGTCGGGCGAATTACAAAAGATACGTGGCGGGTACTATTTGATCGGTGCCCTCCTGGGAAAATGTCATAAAGCAGAGGTCGTTATGCCGGGTGGTTGTAACCTCGGCGCACGTCCGATCGACCAGCACCTGAAGGGCTTCCGTGCCCTCGGCGCGAAGGTTGAGATCCGCAACGGCAAGGTTTATGCCGAGTGCGACCGCTTAGTCGGAAATCATGTTTATTTCGATGTTTCATCGGTCGGAGCGACCATCAACGTGATGCTCGCCGCTTCCCGCGCGGAAGGTAAGACCATTTTGGACAATGCAGCAAAAGAACCGCACGTCGTTGACGTGGCAAACTTCTTAAACAGCATGGGCGCGAAGATCAAAGGCGCAGGTACGGACCTGATCCGTATCGAAGGCGTTCCGAGACTTCACGGCACCGATTATTCCATTATCCCCGACCAGATCGAGGCTGGCACCTTCATGGTGGCTGCAGCCGCGACGCGCGGGGACGTAGTCGTACGAAATGTCATCCCGAAACACCTGGAGTCCATCAGCTCCAAGCTCCGCGAGATCGGATGCGAAGTGGTGGAGGGTGAGGAGGAGGTCCGCGTAGTCGGCACCAACACCATTCAGGCGACGAACATCAAAACACTGCCTTATCCCGGTTTCCCGACAGACATGCAGCCGCAGATCGCGGCTACGCTCGCTCTCGCGACCGGCACCAGCATAATCTCAGAAACCGTTTTTGACGCACGTTTCCGTTATGTAAACGAGTTGAACCGCATGGGAGCCTGCATTTCCGTTGAGCGCGATAACGCGATCATCGTCGGACCGCAGCGACTTACCGGCGCGACCGTCAATGCATCGGATCTTCGCGCGGGCGCCGCTTTGGTGATCGCCGGACTGTGCGCAGAGGGTTATACGACCGTTTGCGATATCGAGCATATCGAGCGTGGTTATGAAGATTTCCTCGAGAAACTTCAGTCGCTCGGAGCCGTGATCGAACGGGTAGCGGAGAATGATACACGCGCTAAGACGAAGTTCCGTATGCGCGTCAGCTGATCATATACGGGCAGGATTCGAAATGAGCGGACCCTGTCCGTAATTTTCGTCATAATATGAAGGGGTAAAAAACAATGGAACGTTATTTATTTACTTCGGAGTCAGTAACGGAAGGACATCCCGATAAGATGTGCGACCAGATCTCCGATGCGATCCTTGATGCGATCCTGGAGCAGGATCCGATGGGACGTGTAGCATGTGAGACTTGCTGTACGACCGGTTTGGTCATGGTCATGGGTGAGATCACAACATCCGCATACGTGGATATTCAGAAGATCGTGCGCGATACAGTCACCGAGATCGGTTACACACGCGCGAAGTTCGGATTTGATGCTGAGACCTGCGGCGTTCTTACCGCGATCGACGAGCAGTCCGGAGACATCGCCATGGGCGTAAATCAGGCGCTTGAGGCGAGAAATCATGAGATGAGCGACGACGAGATCGAAGCGATCGGCGCCGGCGACCAGGGCCTGATGTTCGGTTATGCGACCGACGAGACCGAGACCTACATGCCGTACCCGATCTATCTGGCACATAAATTGGCACGTCGTCTGACCTACGTGCGTAAGGCGGGCATTCTCCCGTACCTGCGTCCGGACGGTAAGACCCAGGTGACGGTCGAATATGACGAGAACAACCATCCGGTTCGCCTGGATGCGATCGTTCTTTCGACCCAGCACGACGAGAACATCGAGCAGGAGCAGATCCACGAGGACATCAAGCGCGAAGTCTTCGACGTGGTGCTTCCGCAGAATATGGTCGATGCGAACACGAAGTTTTTCATCAACCCGACGGGCCGTTTCGTTATCGGCGGACCGCACGGAGACAGCGGCCTGACCGGCCGTAAGATCATCGTTGATACCTACGGCGGATACGCTCGCCACGGCGGCGGCGCATTTTCCGGTAAGGATCCGACGAAGGTAGACCGTTCCGCAGCGTACGCGGCACGTTACGTAGCGAAAAACATCGTAGCGGCAGGCCTGGCGAAGCGTTGCGAGATCCAGCTCTCCTACGCGATCGGCGTGGCTCGTCCGACGTCCATCACGGTCAATACATTCGAGACCGGCGTGATCTCCGATGAGAAGCTCGTCGAGATCATCCGCAAGCACTTCGACCTGCGCCCGGCCGGCATCATCAAGATGCTGGATCTGCGCCGCCCGATCTACAAGCAGACGGCAGCGTACGGACACTTCGGAAGAGACGATCTGGATCTTCCCTGGGAGCGCCTCGACATGGTCGACACATTAAAAGCATACAAGTAACACACAATGAATACTCAGCAAGGTGAGAAGAGGTTGGGACCTTTATTCACCTTGCTTTTTTATAGGGACTTTTACAATGGGAAAACAAAAAGAGATCAAAACGAACGCGATGCGCATCCTGGAGCGGATGAAGATCGCATTTACCGAGCTCTCCTACGAGCCCGAGGGAGAGTTTGAGGATGGCATCCACACCGCGGATATGCTCGGCCTGCCGCACGAAAAAGTATACAAAACGCTGGTCTGCCGAAGCAGCGCGAAGGACTTCTTCGTGTTCGTCATCCCCATCGAGGCGGAGTTGGACCTGAAGGCCGCGGCGGCCTGCGTGGGCGTGAAGAGCGTGGAGATGATCCACGTGAGGGAGATAAAGGACATCACCGGCTATGTGCGCGGCGGATGCACCTCGATCGGCATGAAGAAGAACTATCCGACCGTGATCGATGAGAGTGCGCAGGCGCTGCCCGACATGTACGTGAGCGCGGGCCGCATCGGCGCCCAGATCAACCTCAAACCCGACGATCTGGCGAAAGCGGCAGGAGCGAAGTTCGCGGCGATCACAAGAAAATAAAACAACGGTTTGCTTGCAAACCTTCCCCCTATCTTACACCGGGAGGTAAATGATATGGCAGCAGAACTTGAATTTGATGTAACCGAAAACATTCGGCAGGTCATGGAACAGGCACTTCCGAAGGAGGTGACACTGCCGAAGAATGTGGCGCAGACGACCGTACAGGCGTTCATCAGCAATCCATCGGTCGAAGCGATCAAAGGGCCGTTTGCGGCGCTCATGCAAGGCGTGAAGAGCTTTCTGGGCGGCTTCCTCGGCATGTTCAAAAGCAAGAAGGCATTCATCGCGGCGGTGGTGCTCGTCATCAACTGGATCGTGCTATCGATCCTGGAGAGTAAGGGGATCGACCCCGCACCGGTAAAGATCCTGTCCTGGGCCACCTTCGGAGGCAGCGTAGGCGATCGTACCGCGCTCGGGATCCTGGGCAATATCGCCGGCCGTAGCGTGGTCGCGACCATGATCATTTCCCTGTTTCAGGGGGGACCGAAGCAGTTTGCCAACGGCCTGAAGCAGATGTTCTCGAAGAAGATCTCAGAGACCGCCATCGGTCTGGTCCCGCAGGAGCTGAAGGATGGCGTATCTTCCGTGCGCGCAGCTTCCATGCAGGCGAAACAGACCGTGGACCAGGCGAAGCAGAACGTGGATCAGGCGGTCGCAAAAGCTAAGAATGAAGTAAATAAAGCAAAGGATATCAAGAAGAGCGGAAACCTCACGTGGTTCATTATGGGCGTGGGGCTTTCGCTCATGCTGTATGAATTCTTCACCGGCGCGCCTTCGCTTACGAAATCCATGGCCGGCATCTCCGGCGCCTTCGTCGCCGTGGCTGCCCTGGGTAAGAAAAACGGGTGGATCCGCACCATGGCACAGGCATTTACCGCGAAGAAGACCGAGGGGATCCGGAAGCTGAACGAGGCCGGAACGAAGCGGTTGATGGCCGGCATCACGGCCGGATTTGCCGCGGCGGTCCCGCTGTCCGCCCTTCCCATCGCGGACGATGAGATCTGGATGCACCTGCACATGATCCTCGGCATTGCCCTCGTACTGCTCGCATTGATCGTGGCAGCATGGAAGGACTTCAGCCCGGCCACACTTTGGTTCATCTTCTTCGGAGCCGCGCTGATCGCAGTGATCGGCTTCTTCGGTTCCCGTTTCGTGGAGCCCGTGGAGCAGGAGAAGAAACCGCAGTCCGCAAAGACGGGAACCAAGCCGGTCGAGCCGAAGGGCGCTTCCTATGGAAATGGCAAAGAGTCGGACCTCTATGTAGCGGAGGATGGCCGGGTCGCATTTTACGATCTGGGTAAGAACTTCGTCTGCATGGTCTCGCCACTGAATGGTTTCTCGCTGGATCGGGAGGATTCCCGTCCCTCGAATATCGATTATATTCTAGACAGTGACGCGGATGTCGGATACTCCGTATGGTGCATTGGAGACAATACGAAAAAAGGCTTAAACGGAAAGATGGAGGCAGACTATCCGGACTATGTCTTGGAACGAACGTCGTTGGGATACGTGGCCGGAGGCACCCGTGAGATCTTTAAAGGTCACGAAACTTATACATCGGATTACAGAGGTGCGGTGGAGAATTGGTTCCTGTTTATCCCGTATCAACATACCGACTCCAAGACAGGGGAAACGTATACAGAAGCATTGACCGTGCAGTTTGAAGATACACTGGCGGAAACCGTAAGCAAATGGACCGATGAGCAGTGGCAAAAAGCGGCCCGGATGATCTTCGGACAGTAGAAAGGAGGCGGTCGTATGAAGAAAACTCGCAGACTTCAAAGAGCAATTCGTTTTTGGACAGCGATCCTGATCGGCGTTCTGTTCGTTGCGGCGCCGCTCCTTTGCCTCTCCCCGGATGTGGTCCGTGCCGAAGAAGAAACGAAGGCGGAGGCTCCCCGTGAGGGAAAGGCCGTCCAGGTGGTAGACGGAAGCAGAAAGACGAATTCCCCCTTCTACATCAAATATCATGTGTCCGGTGGCCGGGATTTTACGTTTCATTATAACGACAGTTCGTGGCTCGGGAATTCCTGGACTTCGGATGTCACCGCTTCCGCAGGGGAAAATGTCACATTGAACTATGAGGCTTCCATGCCCACGGTAGATATGGTCGTGGCGACCTGTTGGAGCTGGATGTATGACGACCGGGATCCGACAAAAGGTCCGTTTAAGGAGTCCGACATGGATGTGGGGACCTATGATTTCCAGGCATATGTCGTGACGGCTATCCGCTACTATGATAAGGACGGAGAGGTGATCGATGAAAAGGAGGAGACCAAAGATCTGGCCAGCTTCGGCGCGGTCGATTCCGGATCTTTCAGCATCAACATCAAACCCGGGACGAAAAGCGTAACCGTCAGCATCGGTTCGTATTTTAAAGTAAAAAACAGAAAGAATCCCGACTCCGGGCTTCAGTATGATAACTTCGCATCCTACGTCGGATACAGTCTGTATGTCGATGTGAAGGCGGAAGCGGCGGGTATAACGGATATCATTTTCTCCGACGCGGATGAAAAACCGGGCGAAGTCGACGGTGGGGAG